>JBPOHN010000126.1:0-21253 GCA_052035525.1 Armatimonadota bacterium | reverse complement strand
ATCGAAGTCTTCTATAACCGGCAGCGGATGCACTCGTATCTGGGCTACCTAAGCCCTGTCGAGTTCGAGGCCGCCGCCAAAGCAGCTTAACAAAGTGTCCGTTTTACTGGGTACAGTCCAATACGTGAATGCCGATCCCGCCACCGGGACCATGGAAGCAAACTCAGCATAGCACAGCGCGGCGAATATACAAGCAGTGCCCGCAAGCAGATAGGACACCGTGAGGGCGGGACCAGCCTTATCATGCGCGGCGATTCCCGTCAGCACGAAGATCCCTGTCCCTATGATGCATCCGATACCGAGACTGGTAAGAGCTACCGGCCCCAGGACACGCCGCAGGCGGTTTTCGCCCTCCATCTCCTCAAGCAACATGCCCAGCGGTTTGCGCGCCAGAAGCTTCTTCATACTCAAATCCTCCGCACTATATGAGGGGAACTAGAGTCTGTCCAGGTAAGGCTGCATAGAGAGCTGCGCAAGAAGGCAGGCAATCGTGGACTCGGAACCCTGATTGTAGTTGGGTCCCTCCTCCGTTAGGGCGTCATAGCATCCACCCGTGACCGGATCGTGAAGCGGCTCGCCAACAGCGTTGTGACCGAAGAACCAGTCGAAACATATCTTGGCAAGGTCGAGATACCGGCGCTCCCCGGTAGCCTCGTACGCCGCAAGATACGAAAGCGTGTGACCCAATGGATCGACCGGCTGCTGATCCCACCAGGCTCTCTCGTCACCCTTAATGTACCAGCCATTGCACCCGATCGGCTGTAGAACGCCATCGACAATGACAACCGAAGTCAAGAACTCGAGACTCCTGGTCGCCGTCTCCAGATACTCGCTCTTCCTGGAGATCATGTAGGCCATGAACAACGACCTGGGCAACATGCCATTCGAATACGTCAGCACGGGCTCGAACCATTCCCAGTCAGGCGTGTGGTCGAGCTGGAACTCCTTACACAGGCCATCCGCCAGGCTCTCCATAGTCTGCTTGACCTTCACATTCTCCGGCTCGAACTGAAGATGGTAGTAGCAGCCCATAATCATATACGCTCGGGAACGCAGGCTCTGAGTGAACGGAATCCAGCGCATACCGGCGTCGAATAGCTGCTTGGCGACC
Organism: Armatimonadota bacterium; assembly: GCA_052035525.1. Classification (GTDB taxonomy): domain Bacteria; phylum Armatimonadota; class UBA5829; order UBA5829; family UBA5829; genus DTKD01. The sequence continues at coordinate 20,142 of JBPOHN010000126.1, read as the reverse complement.
TTCTTGACGTTGGGATGCAGGTCAGCGCTTAGCGCATATCCACACGCCCACAACACCCGGCCGAAGCAGTCGTCACTACCCATGTCATCGAGCCAGACCTGGTCATAGGACATGAAGTTGTGGAACCGGCCCGTCGGTGTCTGAGCATAGTGCAGGAAGCTCAGATAGGTACTGACCAACTGCAGGACCTGCCGCGAGTGGGTGCGCTCATACTCCATGATCGCAGCAATTAGCGCCCTCGCGTTGTCATCGGTGGTGTATCCGGTCCTGCGATTCGGGATCGAGAAAATGGCGTGTTGGATAACGCCGGTGGAATCCGTGAGTGTTTCCAGGTGCTCAAATACGATTGGTGGATATATGGCTTCTTCTCCTCTCGGCTAAGTCCTCCACGGCCCGAACCGCGGAGGATGAGACCTACGTCGCAGGCTCTTCTTTGACCTTCCCCGAACGCCTGAGAAGCCTGTCGAACAGATCCAGGTAACTTATCGCAACGTTAAACCACGCAGCACGGCGGCCGTATGCGTAAGCTTCGCTCTCCAAGCTCTCCTTCAGGGACCTGTCATCCAGAATGCGTATGACGTGATCTGCGATACTGTCCGGCGATTCAAAGTCGATCAGCATGCCTCTGCCGTCGGCCAGGACTTCTTCCGCATACAGATATGGGGTGCTTAGAACCGCCTTACCACAGCCGAGGGCATAGGCAAGCGTACCACTGCTGATCTGATCCTTGTTCAAGTATGGCGTTATGTATACGTCCGTCGCGCAGAGATAGCGCACGAGTTCGTTAAGCGATAGAAACCTGTTGTTGAACCAGACGTTGTCTTCAATGCCTAGATCGCTAATGATCTCGGTCAGGAAGTTGCGATACGTCTCACCCTCGTGCTTCCGAACACCAGGATGGGTCTCGCCGAGCACAAGATAAAGCGCATTAGGGTGTTTCTCAAGAATCCGGGGCATCGCCTGAATAACGTGCTCGATACCCTTGCCCCGGTTGATCAGCCCGAATGTAGATACTATCGACCGATCCGCTATGCCGAGCGCCCGCTTCACCTTGGAAGCAGAGATACGGTGGACGTTCGGAACACCGTGCGGAATGATGGTGATTTTCGCGGGGTCAACGTCATATACGTCTAGAAGGATATTGCGGCCAGTCTTGACCATTACCTGCAGGATATCGCACATCTTGCCCATTTCCTGAACGATGCGCTTCTGGTTAGGGCTCGGGCGCTGCAGAACGGTATGCAACGTAGCAACAGACGGCTTCTCCAGCGCTTCCACCAGGTCAAGGATATACTCGCCGTCCGGACCGCCATAGATTCCGTACTCGTGCTGAATGCTGACGATATCGAGCGAAGACTCATTGATGAATTTCGCCGCGTCCAGATAGGACTGCCGATCTTCCTTCAGTATCTGGTATCTGACTACCCTTTCGTAGGATTCAATCTCGTGCTCGCGCTTGACGGCGATGATGGTAGGCTTAGAGAACGGCGTGTATTTGGCCACGGATGTAGCGACATCCCTGCAGAAAGTGGCGATTCCACACTCGCTGGGGGGATACGTGGAAACGTAGACGGGCTCGATCTTGTTCATTGACTCCCGAATGAAGCTGAATAAGTCCCTGTCTTCGCTCTTAAGCCACCTTACCTCATCCCGGAGTGCGAACTCCTCCGGTACGGTTATGATTTCCTGACTCGCCGCTGCTTGCGTATCACTCATTCAATCCAACGCCTCCCCCGGCGGAAAGGCGATCCTCCTTCTCGCCTTGCTATTTGCCCGCGAGCACCTCGACCGCGTCGGCCTCCGCCGCGAATATGGGGAATACCTTCTCAAGACCGGTGATCTCGAAGACTTTCCTGATCTGCGGGTTGTCACAGACAATGAGTATCTTGCCCCCGCGCTCCGTCGACCTCTTCAGACCACCGACAAGTGCGCCGAGGCCAGAGCTATCGATGTACTCCACATTCATCATGCTGACGATCAGACTAGCCGCACCATTGTCTATCAGGTCCACCATCGCCTCCCGGAATCGAGCCGACGTATATGCGTCCACTTCACCCGACAGGTCTATTATGGGGGTGTGTCCGTCGTTGCGCACGCTGATAACCAAATCCATTTCCATTGCCCACTTCTCCTTGTTTCAGCCGTGTGACCATAACTTCTTCGGCTCAGAACGGCCTCTCACCTGCTTGATGGGATCGCTGCAGGCAAGATAATCGCTCGTTATGGCGAGTCCGTCGACTAGATGCCATATTGTCGGTAGGGGTAACTCATCAGCGGGATAGTGTCACTAACTACGGAAGCACACGCTCATACCGGGCGTTTACCAGTTAGTCCGCTGTCCCGAACCACGGGAAAACATGAAGGAGTTTAGCAACGGTAAGAGGCATTTGTCAACAGAGGAGGCAAGCATTGTGCGCGTAGGAGTCATTGGCGGGACTGGTATTGATGAGATGGAATGGTTCGCTCACGGCACCCCGCGCGTGGTTACTACTCGTTGGGGATCGGCCGCCGTTATTGAGAGCTGCTCAGATGCCGTACAAGTCGTGTTCCTGCCCAGGCACGGGGCCGATCATCTGACTCCGCCTGGCGCGATCAACTATCGGGCGCAGATTGCAGGATTGAAGGAGCTTGAGGTCGATGCAGTCGTCTCAGTGTGCGCGGTTGGTTCCCTCAGGGCAGACTTGCTGCCCGGATCATTTGCGGTCCTGTCGGACTTCATCGATTTGACGAGGCACCGTGCTGATACGTTCTTCGACTCCGACAGCGGCCCCGTCGTCCACACCGACTTCACGATCCCCTACTGCCCCCGCGTTTCTGCTGCCCTGTCCAAGGCGTGCGCAGACACCGCCGCGGCGTTTAGCCCATCCGCTACCTACGTCGGTGTGGAAGGACCGAGATACGAAAGCCCTGCGGAAATAGGGCTGTATGCGTCCTGGGGCGGTGACGTGATCGGGATGACGAACTTACCTGAGGTGGTGCTGGCTCGAGAAGCAGGTCTTTGCTACGGAGCGCTCGCCGTCGTGACCAACCTTGCCTGTGGGATATCCCCTACTCCACTAGACCACTCGGAAGTCGGACAAGCAATGGCGGACGCGGCAGTACAACTGCAGGCGATTGTCCGCAAGGCGATAGAGAGCCTCTCCGAAGGCGGCGACTGCGGGTGTGGCAGCGATTGCAGGCTGGTTATATGAAGTAGCCGCTCTCCCAGAGCAGCGCCAGCTTCCGCTCGTGTCCAACCCACGTGTGAGTGCGTGGCTTGCGCTGTTGGTTCGGTTCTCTGGTAACTCTGATGGTTACTCTCACTGGCGTATGTGGCATCGAATTCCTCCCACTCCGGAATAGTGCAAGGTACGTGCCACGCTGCCTGCCACAAATAGCAGGATTCCTGCTCCCAAGGGAGGAATAGGCAGATATGTTGGGCTATCACGGGTGGTCTGTAGATCTGCTCCTCCTAACGTCTGTTGCAATCATTTGCGCCTGGCCGTTTCGGTGCAGGAAAGACGCAGAGACCGATGAGCAGCAGACTCCAGACGAAGACAACGAGAAGCCCCAGATTGACCACCTGGATTGGGGCGTCCACCTCGGTTCGCTAGGGCGCTACGAGCGAGCGGCTGAGAGTTTTCGGCGCGCGGCGGAACTCGATCCCGAAGACCTGGCTGCTCGGTTCAATCTTGCCCTGGCGCTTGACCTTGCGGGGCGGCATCAGGAGGCGAGAGAGGCATATGAGCATGTCCTCGAATCTGACTCCAGCAACGCGGATGCCCACCTCAACCTTAGTCTGGCCCTCCATTCAGTGGGCGACACCGCGGGCGCCCACGATCGTCTTCGGACTGCACTCAGCCTGGCAACCGACGACGCAACGGCCCACTACAACCTTGGGTGCCTGTATGCCGTGGAGAAGCAGTGGACGGAAGCAGCGGCGGAGTTTAGATTGGCCGCGAACCTGGACCCGAAGGACGCGCAGACGCGCTTCAACCTCGCCATAGCACTGCGTAAGGCTGGTCAGACAGCCGAGGCAGAGCCTGAGCTTCGGGATTTCCTCGCGCTGGCTCGTGGGCGATATCCGGAGCAGATCGCATACGCAGACGAACTGCTCCAGAAGGAATACGACACTATGGGAGGCTCAGATGCATCATAACCCACGCGTACTGCGTTTGGCAACGGACCAAGAGATAGTGTCGGAGATGCAGCGGGTCAATGCCGAGGACGCAGGAATCCGCCACATGCTGCCAAAGGCGCGCCACTACCTGGTGAAGCTGGAGCACGTAAGGCGCCCCATAGCACATATTCTCAAAGAGACCTTCCTGTCCAACGGCGGTGACGCGGTCGTCAGCCGCGACATCATAACTGCGAAAGTAGATCATTGCGACGTGGTCCTTATGGGCACCCGCAAGCACTTCCAGCGCGCCCTTATGGCGCTGCGGGAGCAGGGCTTCGGCTGTTCCGAGTTGGCAGTCGAGGTTGAAGCGGCGATCCGCCATTCGGACGGAACGCCAAACGTGCCAAGCTTCGAGGGCGATTCCGATCCACGCGTCGGCAAGTTGTTTGCTGAGGTCGGCTGCAAGACCTTAGTGATGGGCATTCTGAACGTCACGCCTGATTCGTTCAGCGATGGCGGCAAGTTTACGGATGTACCTGCCGCCGTCGCGCACGCGCTGCAGATGGCAAGCGATGGAGCGGATATCGTCGACGTAGGTGGACAATCCACAAGGCCGGGAGCGACTCCTCCAGGTGCCGAAGCAGAGAAGGCGCGCGTGCTCCCCGTGATCGAAAGACTCGCCAAAGAGCTAGCGATACCGATATCGGTCGACACTTATCATTCTGAGGTGGCTGAGGCTGCGCTGGATGCCGGAGCAGCGATTGTGAATGACATCAGCGGAGCTACATTCGACCCCGCGATGCCGGCGTTGATCGCTCGCAGAGGCTGCCCAGCGGTACTGATGCACATTCTCGGGACTCCAAAGGACATGCAGACCGACCCCCAGTACGCAGACCTGATGGGCGAGATATGCCGCTGGCTGCGCGAGCGGATCGAGTGCCTTGTGGAGGCGGGCGTGGACGAACGCGGGCTGATCGTGGACCCGGGCATCGGTTTCGGCAAGACAGTCGAACACAACATCGAGATTCTGCGGCGGCTGTCCGAGTTGAAGTCCATCGGCCGTCCTGTGCTGGTCGGCACATCGCGGAAATCGACCATAGGCGCCGTACTCGGCGGTCTGCCGCCCGAGGAAAGGCTCGAGGGAACAGCAGCAACCGTAGCGCTGGCCATCGCGGGCGGCGCAGACATCATACGCGTCCATGATGTCAAAGAGATGGCCCGGGTCGCAAAGATGACCGACGCGATCGTGCGAAAGAACGACTGATCAGGCTACCGGACTTCCACTTTCGGCGGCAGCGCAAAGCTCAAGTACCTCTGCGCCACATCGGCTTCCTCCGTGTTCCCCTCGTGTACATAGATGCGATAGTGGAAGCACAGCTTCTCGCCGTTCCTGATCGTGTACTCGCCACTCTGGCCGCTGTCCGGCTCGTAGGACTTCAGCGCGAATGGATTAGCCGCAAACAGACCGTAGTCGCGCACGTGCCAGCGCGTCGGATGGCGGAAGCTGAGTGGGTGATCCATCACGGCGATACCCATCGTTCTGCCATCGGCAGGCCCACAATAATCAACCCAGTGAGCAGGCTTGCCCCAGGTCTCCGCTTCAGTAGTACCACTGAACGAGTTCGTGATCGTGCCGCCCCTATCGCCGTCCATTGAGCCGGCCACCCTCAGTGACAGGATGCCGCCTTCTTTTGTGTCGCCCAACTCAACGTCGCCGTCCGTAGCGAGGAACGTGATCTTCACATCGACTATCCGTTCCGCGTCGAGGTTGTAGAACGTGAACTCGCGCACGTCGTGCATCTGTCTGGCGCCGTTCGCGCTCACCCACGCGTTTCTGGCCCTAATCCGGCCAAATATCGTCCCGCCGGAAACCTCCTCGAATGCGCGATGGCGGATGAATGCGTGGCCGGGCTGCTCGCTCCAGTTGTCGGTGCCGTTGACCTCGCCGTAGGCTACCCAAACCGATCTATGATGCGGATGATCATGCTTTTCGCCAGGCACGTCGTCCCGCATTGGGTAGGAGCGAGTCACGGGCACATCATGGGGTCCGAGAAACGGATAAAGAAACGGCCTTGCCCATTGCTCACCGTAGTGATAGCGGGTGAAGAGCTTCCCGCCAACACGCACCTCAAGCTTCTCGTCCCCGGTGTCCTCGATCTCGACTCCCGCCACGCCCCCCACAGGCGCGGTTTCCAGACGATAGCTCTTGCAGATGCTAGGCTGCAGATCAGGCTCAATCCATGCCACATAGTCTGACCCGTTCTCCTGAAACACCTGGCACGCGATTCGCTTGCCCTCCCCGTCTACGAGAGATGCTTCGCCATAGCCCAGGTCCTTCACGTCGATTCTGGCTCTGAGTGGGCAATTCCTGTAGAAGTGTGGCCCGGCGGTAACCGTAACGTTCATCCTGCGTTCCTTTCTCAAGAAAAAGCGCATTTGAGATGCTCCATTGACCTCACCGCGATTGTCACGGGGTCAGGGCTGTAATCGAAGACCTCAACCGATACCCAGCCTGAATAGCCGATATCCTTCAGCGCGGCTCCAATGGGCTTGAAGTCAGTGTTCCCAAACCCGGGGCCGCGCATGTTCGCGTCGTTCGCGTGGAAATGCCGCAGTATCGAGCTGTTCTCACGTATGATCTCAGGAATCGGCCTGGATTCGGAGGACATTGCTTTGACATCCAGAATGAGCTGGATATTAGCAGAACCAAGCTGCCGGATCATTGTTGCCGCGTCGGAGGCGCTGTTCAGGAAGTCCGTTTCGGAAGGGGCAAGAGGCTCCAGACAGAAGACCACTTGCCGCTCCTCTAGAACCGGGATCAGCGCACTGAAGGTATCCGCAGCGAGCATCCACGCCTCCTCCTCCGTTACTCCATCACAGACGGATCTCTGCTTGGGGGAGCCGAAGACCATCACCCGCGCGCCAACGTCGGCGGAAAGGTGGATCAAATCGGTGAGATACTCGACGGTGCGCTTCCGCACGCCGGCGTCTGGTGAACTGACGTGCAGGCCGCTCGTGTGCGCCAGAAGCCAGTGCGCGGAGGATATCTCTACGCCCGCGCCGGTTGCGGCATTGCACAGAGCCCTTCTTTCGGAATCAGTAACGCGACTGGCAGGCTTTCCAAGGGTGAAAGGAGCCAACTCAACGCCTGAGTATCCAGCCTCGCTCGCGGCCGCGCAGATCTTTGCGAACTCCCATCCCTCGAACATCTCGTTGCAGATCGCGAACTTCATCGAGCACCCACCTGCGGAAAGGCCCGCTTCCTTCTCTGGAGACGGGCCCACGATCAACCCTGTATTAGGTTTTCGACTTCAGCAAGCGAATAACCTGCCAGCAGCTACACCTTACTCCAGGCCATGCCGCTATCTCCGGCGAAGTAGGAGTCATAGGCGCCCAGATCGAGGAATCCGTGTCCGCTGAGGTTGAACAGGATCACCCTCTCCTTGCCCTCCTCCTTCGCTCGATTGGCTTCGTTGATCGCCTGGCATATCGCATGTGATGACTCCGGGGCAGGCACTATGCCTTCGTTTCTAGCGAACATAACCGCCGACTTGAAGATGTCGCTCTGGTCAACGGCTACTGCCTCAACCATACCCTGATCGACGAGGAGGCTCACGAGCGGAGCCATGCCGTGGTATCGCAGACCACCCGCATGGATAGAAGGCGGGATGAAGTCCGCGCCGAGCGTGTGCATTTTCAGGAGCGGAGTCATTTGCGCCGTATCGCCGAAGTCATACTTGTACTCACCGCTGGTCAGAGTCGGGCAGGACTTGGGCTCCACCGCGACCGCGCGAACGTCCTTCCCAGCGAACTTGTCGGCCATGAACGGCATGATGATCCCGCCGAAGTTGCTTCCGCCGCCCACGCAGCCAACAACAACATCCGGGTAGACACCCGCCATCTCCATCTGCTTCTTAGTCTCCAGCCCGATAACGGTCTGGTGAAGCACGACATGGTTCAAAACGCTGCCAAGCGAGTACTTGACGTCATCGTGTGCAACGGTGTCTTCAAGCGCTTCGCTGATGGCCATGCCAAGACTCCCCGGGCATTCAGGATCCTTGGCCAGTATCTGCCTGCCGAACGCGGTCTTGTCGCTGGGGCTGGCAAAGACTTCCGCGCCGTAGGTGTGCATCAGGGATTTTCGATACGGCTTCTGGTAGAAGCTGCACTTCACCATGTATACGGTACAGCCAAGCCCGAAGAAGCTGCATGCCATAGATAGAGCGCTGCCCCACTGGCCGGCCCCTGTCTCCGTAGCTATCCGCTTTGTGCCCTCGAGCATATTGTAGTATGCCTGGGCGATAGCGGTATTCAGCTTGTGACTGCCAGCAGGGCTGGAGCCTTCGTACTTGTAGTAGATCTTCGCAGGCGTGCCAAGCGCCTTCTCCAAAGCCACCGCCCTGTAGAGAGGACTGGGCCGCCATAGAGCAAGCTTCTCCAACACCGGCTCCGGGATCTTGATCCATCTCTCAGCGCTCATCTCCTGCTCGAGAATCGCCATCGGGAAGATGGGGGCCAGGTCCTCGGGCCCGCACGGCTGCATCGTAGCCGGGTGAAGCGGAGGAGGAGGCGGCTCGCCCAGGTCCGCAGCCACGTTGTACCACTCAGTCGGAATGTCTTTTTGACTCAACAAAAACTGCCGTTGCTCCATAGCAGGGCCTCCCTACATGAACGTTTGCTAACAGCTCAACAGCCTCATTATATCCCCGAACGCATCCTTAAGCAAGTGTGGCCGGCCCGTATTCGTCTCTTAGGATTACGCAACCAGCTCAAGAACCAGCGGCTGGAATCCGATAATGCGGGGTGGAGGTTTGTGCCATGTGGTATGCATTTGCGCTTGGATGGATCCTTGGGAGCATATCGCTTTACATCTACCTCTACGCTACGGCTCGCGAGGCCCCTGCAGCCGAGTGCGTGGAGTGTAAGCTGCCTGAGTGTACGGAGTGCCCCTACCGAGAACCCGCCGCTAAAGAGATAGCTGCCTGAGCGACATTAGTCCCCTGGTACACACAAACAGCCCGTAATTCAAAGGAATCACGAGCTGCAATGCCTCTGTCCTCGCCGATTACCCGCTTACAACGTAGGTTACGATCGCGCTGGTCACCATGAAGAAAATCGCTGCCCACTTGGTAATCTCGGACAGTCTATCCTCAAACCCGGGCTTGCCCTGAAACGCAGATTCGGCCTTTCCGCCAATCGTTCCCGATAGCCCTTCGCTCTTGGTGGCTTGCGACATCACTATTGCGATCAAAGCAAGCGCGCTGATCAACTGCAGAACCATGAAAAACGTATTCAGCATCTACGAAACGCTCCTGTGACTCGCGCCTATGGCGACCCTACAATTGTACCAGATCGGCACGATTGCGTCAACGGCATAGGGCGCAGCAGAAAAACTCCCAGAACCGACGCCCTAGCTCGCGCCGCTGGTGGTGTCTGGCTTTTCGTCCTTGTTGTCTTCCTCGGCGGCCTTCCGGGCAGCCTTCTTGAACTCGTGGATACCTTCAGCCATCGACTTGCCGATCTCCGGCAGCTTCTTCACTCCGAAGAGCAGAATCACTATCGCAAGGACTACCCACAGTTCCGGTCCATTCGGCACCCATGCTATCGGCAACATCTTGATCATTCTCCTTTTCGTCTTCTACGGCTGCATCGGATTTGTCATCCCAGCGGTCCGGCTCGAAATCCGACACGGTATCCAATTCGGGCTCTGGCTCGAAAGCCGATGAGCGATCAGGCTCACCACCGTCGTCCGACAGCAGATCGCTAGCCTTTGGCAGGTCCGATGTGATACCGGACAAATCAAACGCGTCGGTTAGCTCTCTCGAAGCCTTGCGGAGTTCACGAATTCCCTGGCCGATCGTTCTTCCGATCTCGGGCAGCTTTTTTGGCCCGAAGACTATCAGAGCCAGTGCGACGACAAACACAAGCTCCGGGCCATTGGGTATGCTCAACATAGGGGCGAGAACTCCCGCATCAGCCAATCTCGCTCAGGGTAACGCCCTGAACCACCTCCATTATACTACGTTTCGAGCAAAAACCCGCGCCATAGGTCATGGCATTTGCGGCGCCGGCTGCGGTACCCATCACCAGGGCGTCAGCCAGCGACCCTCCTGTCTCCAGGGAATGCAGGAAGGCAGCAATGAATGAGTCGCCCGATCCCACTGCGCTCGCAAACGTGATCTCGGGTGGAACCGCCTGCCACGTGCGGACGCCATCGGTTACTACGGCTCCGCTTCGACCCATCGTTACCGCCGAGACGCTTACTCCATACTGCTTCAGGCTTTTCGCTGCCCCGGAAATCTCTTCCAGCGTGAATAGCTCGTGCTCGGCCAGTTCCGAGAGTTCGGCAACGTTAGGTTTGACGATGTATGGCCCGGCCTTGATGCCCTCACGGAGGTGATCGCCACTCGCATCCAGCACGGACTTCACGCCCTTCGAATTCGCCAATCTGATAACGTCACCGTAAAATGTGACGGGAACTCCCGGAGGAACGTTACCGCACAGAACGATATACTCTATGCCGTCCAGCAGCTTGTCGATCTTCTGGAGTAGCCGGCCGACCTCGTCACCCGATATCCGCGGGCCCGGTTCATTGATCTCCGTCTGAGTGCCGCTCTTTGGATCGACTATCTTGATGCATAGCCGTGACTCCTCAAGCGTACGAACGAAATCGTGAGCTATTCCCTCTCGCTTCAGGCCCTCCGCGATGCTCTCCCCTACCCGTCCGCCGACGAATCCGGTTGCCATCCCCGACCCGCCAAGCTCCTGAAACACCCGGAGCACATTGATTCCCTTGCCACCGGGCGCGAACTTCATCTCGGTGGGGCGGTGAATCCGGTCGATGCCGAAGCCCTCGATCACATAAGTCCGGTCTATGGATGTGTTAGGTGTGACGGTCAGAATCACTCGAAACTACTCCCTGTCTGAAGCACGCCATATTGTAGAGGGATTGGCTGGTGGGTGTCAAACAAGCCTTGCCGCCATGGTTAGCTCGATTCAGCATCCGATACTGGCGATCACGCTCTGCGGAACTTGCGATCAAGCTCCCAGTTCGAGAGGCTCACGATCACCGGGCGGCCGTGCGGGCACACGAACGGGTTCTTGCACTGCAGCAGGTCCTCGACGAGCCGCTCCATCTCCTCCATCGACAGCGGATCACCGGCCTTGATCGCCATTTTGCACGAAGCGGTAATCAGGACCTGCTCGGCCTTGACCAACAGATGCTTTGCCACGCTCAAATCGACCAGTTCCGTGATCACGTCGCGCAGCACAGCCTCGCAGTCGGCCGGTTTCAGTGACGCCGGAGCGCCCCTCATCACGTATGCATCGCCTCCGAACGGCTCCAACTCGAATCCTACCTGCCTGAGCTGCTCAAGTCTCTGCGAAACGATAGCGGCCTCTTTCGGACTGAGCGACAGAGAGACCGGAATCACCAGCCCCTGCACAGCTGACCGCCCCTCCTGCTGCTCGATCATTCGGTCGAAGAGGACTCGCTCGTGCGCAACGTGCTGATCGATGATCAGCACCCCATCCTCGCACTGCGCGACGATGTAGGTATTGCGCGCCTGGCCGATCACCTTGACCGACCGCAGAGCGACTGTCCGGACCGCGTCGAAGTCAGCTTCGGGAACGGGAGACTCTTCCACAGGGACACCCACCCCTGGCTGCCAGACGAACGGATCCGCAGTTCCCGGATCAGCAAGCGCCTCATCGCGCCGCCTCCTGAGTGCCTCCTGGAAGGCTGTAAGGTCCGTTACCGCCGGTCTATCGACCAGCACGCCCTGGCGCGGCACCCGTTGGTCAGGCGTTAGCCTCAGCGGCTGAGAGGGGCGCGGCGTGGAATCGGTAATCGTCGGTGCTGCGGCGCCCTCCATCAGGGCCGCATTCACGGCTTTGTGTATGGCGCTGTGTACCTCGTGCTCGCTCGAAAACTTCACCTCGGCCTTCGTGGGATGCACGTTCACGTCAACGAGGTCGGGCGCCATTTCGACGAAGATCACGCATACTGCATACCGTCCGGGCATAAGCAGTCCGCGGTAGGCGACATCGAGCGCGTGAGTCATTGTCTTGCTGCGCACAGGCCGGCCGTTGACGAAGAACACCTGGCTGGACCGGTTGATGCGCGTGAGCGAGGGGTTGGAGACGTATCCGGTCACGCGCATGGCCGGGGTCTCGAAAGAGATAGGAGCGAGCTGTTTGGCGGCATCCTTGCCCATCACTTGCGTGATCGAGTTGATCGACTTACCCGTGGCTGGCGAGCTTAGCACCTCCCGCGAATTGTGCATAAGACGGAAGTGGATGGACGGGTAAGCCATTGCGAACTTGCCCACGAGGTCCGTTATGTGGCCCAACTCTGTTTGAGAACTCTTCAGAAACTTTAGCCGCGCGGGAGTATTGAAGAAGAGCTTTCTGATCGAGATGCTAGTCCCCTGCGGAGCGCCGACGGTTTCGAGGTTGGTGATCGTCCCGGCTTCCACCTCTAATCGGACACCGTCTTCGGACTCATGTTTCGTGACCAGTTCGAGAACGGAAACGGACGCGATACTGGGCAGCGCTTCTCCTCGAAATCCGAGCGTTGCGATTGCGTCCAGGTCCTCTGCTTCTCTTATCTTGGAGGTTGCATGGCGCTGGAGTGATAGCACCGCGTCTTCGCGCGTCATCCCGCAGCCGTTGTCGGTGACCTTGATGAGTTCCTTGCCACCCTCTTCGAGAGTCACCGTAATCGCGGACGATCCCGCGTCTATGGAGTTCTCGACAAGCTCCTTCACAACGGAAGCCGGGCGTTCGATAACCTCCCCCGCCGCGATACGGTTGGCTGTGTGCTCGTCGAGAAGGGCTATTCGGTTTGAGGACTCCGTTGCTTTCGTCATTGGTAGTGTACTCTAATCTGCAGTGTCTTCCTGCAGGCTGGCTATGAACTCGTCGAAGCCATCCGACAGACGGGTCAACGGCTTGCTCTGGAGCAAACTCCAGTTCATGGTCCCAGAAGTGTATGCTTCCCGCGTCAGCCAGCGAAAGCGAAATGCATATCTGATTGCCAAACGGGTCATCAGCTATGGGCAATAGCCCATCCGGTATACATCCATGAAAGATGTTGCGGTTGCAGGCCAGATCATAGCAGTCATCGCCCAGTACGCCGTAGAAGAAGTTGGCACAATCCTCGCCGTGTCCGGGTATAGCGAACACGTCCTGCTGAAACCGCCCGCCGTTGTAGAGCAGGAACTGCCTATACTGCTCCGGTAGCCTGTTCCCCAGCTCTCGCTCGAAAGCCGCTATCTGCTCCTCAGTTTTGTCGAGGGGAACTCATCACACCTCTCCAGCATCGATTACCCTCGCATCCCGCCCAGATCACTTCTTCACCTTCTTCTGCAACTCGTACAGCTTGTTCATTGCCTCGATGGGTGACATTACCGATGTATCCAGTCTCTCAAGCTCCTCGATCACAGGGTGCTTCTCGGCCTCGAATAGCGCCATCTGCAGCGTCTCGGTCTTTGCCTTGATCTTCGCGCCTTTGCCAACAGCCTTGCTGCCCGTACCGTTGGATTCAAGTTCCTTCAGAATCTCACTCGCACGGTCGATCACTTCGGCCGGCAGGCCAGCAAGCCTCGCAACCTCAACGCCGTAGCTTCGATCGGTCCCGCCGGGCATGATCTTGCGCAGCCACACGATCCGGTCCTTCTCCTCGCGCACGGCGATCCGGTAGTTCTTCACGCCCTTGAGCTTCTCTTCCAGATCATTCAGGTGGTGGTAGTGCGTCGCAAATAGCGTCTTCGCGCCGAGCCGGTTGATTTCTTCAGCAACCGCCCAGGCTATCGAGAGCCCGTCGTAGGTGGAAGTGCCGCGCCCGATCTCATCGAGCACGATCAAGCTGCTGCGGGTGGCGTTGTTGAGGATGTTCGCGGTCTCGTTCATCTCCACCATAAACGTGCTCTGGCCGCTGGCAAGCTCGTCGTGTGCGCCGACGCGGGTGAAGATGCGGTCAACCACGCCGATCACGGCTTCATCAGCAGGCACGAAGCTGCCCATCTGCGCGAGCAGCACGATCAGCGCCACCTGCCGCAGATACGTGGACTTACCCGCCATATTCGGCCCGGTGATGATCAGCAACTGATCCGTCTCGCAGTTGATCAGCGCGTCGTTCGGCACGAACTGCTCGGCGATGAAGTGTTCGACAACAGGATGCCGGCCGTTCTTGATCCGGATCTCCTCACCATCATTTACCGTCGGCCTCGTGAAACCCTTGGCGGCAGCGGTTTCGGCTAGACCCGCCAGAACGTCCAACTCGGAGACCGCCTTCGCAACTTTGGCGACTTTCACTGCCTCGTCGGCAACTTTCCCGCGCACCTCGCAGAATATCTGATACTCGAGTTCTTTCGCCTTATCGTCCGCGCCCAGGACCTTCGCCTCCATCTCCTTGAGTGCGGGCGTGATGAAGCGCTCAGCGTTCGCGGTAGTCTGCTTGCGAATGTAGTCCTCAGGCACCGCTTCCAGATTCGCCTTCGTGACCTCAAGATAGTAGCCGAACACCGAGTTGAAGCCTACTTTGAGGTTCTTGATAGCGGTACGTTCTCGCTCCTGAGCCTCCAAGTCAGCTATCCACGACTTGCCATCTTTCGAGGCTTTCCGAAGCTCATCGAGTTCCGCGTTGTAACCCTCGGCGATGATCCCGCCTTCACGCAGAAGAATCGGCGGGTCCTTAACTATCGCTTGCTCGACCAGTTCGACAAGAGGATCGAGAAACTCGATCGCCGCATCCAGCGTCTTGAGCCGCTCGCTTCCGACACCGGCGATAGCCTTGCTAAGCTCCGGCAGCTTCTTGAGCGACTGCGCGAGGCCAACGAGGTCACGTGCGTTCGCGCTCTCGCTCACGATTCGCGTCATCACCCGCTCCAGGTCAACGAAGCCGTTCAGTATCTCGCGAATCTCCCCGCGCATCAGCGCATCGTCGAATAGCTCCTCCACCGCGTCCAGACGGCGGTTGATTCGCTTCACATCAAGCAGCGGCTGATCGAGCCATTTCCGCAGTAATCGCGCGCCCATCGGTGTCCTGGTCTTGTCGATGATCGAAAGCAGGCTCGCTCCGCGAGTGTCCGTGGACATCGAGTGAGTCAGTTCCAGATTGCGCCGAGCCGCCGCATCCAAGACCATGAAACCGCTCGTGGAGTAGGTCGAGAGGCTTGTGACCGACTGCAGCGCATTGGCGTTCGTCTGGCGCAGGTAATCGAGCACCATCGCAGCCGATTCCAGCCCCGCGTGCATATCTTCAGCGCCGAAGCCGCGAAGTGAGTCCGTGTGGAAGTGCTCGATAAGCATCTCCTTCGCGGGCTTGCGGTAGATGGAGGTGTTCTCGTAGCGTGTGACGGTCGCACCGGTCGTGCGCCGGATCGGGTCCGTCAGATCGACGTCTATCTCCTTCAGAAGCACCTCGGCGGGGGCCAGCCGGCCAAGCTCCTCAAGAAGCTTGCTCGATGCTTGCTTGCCCGTGATCTCAGTTACCGCGAACTCACCCGTGGAGATATCGACCACAGCGACACCAAACACATCCGGCTCGCTGGAGATAGCCACGAGGTAGTTGTTCGCCTTGGCCTCCAGCATCCCATCTTCTAGCACAGTACCGGGGGTAACGACGCGGGTAACGCCGCGCTTCACGATCTTCTTCGTCTTCTTGGGATCCTCCAGCTGATCGCAAATGGCGACTCGATAGCCCTTGGAGATCAGCCTGGCTATGTATCTATCAACAGCGTGATACGGTACTCCGCACATCGGCACATCCGCTGCGTAGCCCTGTGATCGTGAGGTGAGCACGATCTCAAGCTCGCGGGACGCCGTGACGGCGTCATCGCCGAACATCTCGTAGAAATCGCCGAGGCGGAACATCAGTATCACATCAGGATACTGCTCCTTGATAGCCTGATACTGCGCGACCATCGGCGTTACTTTCCTGGCATCCACTTGCAACTCCCACCCGACGAGACTACTCTACCGCCTCGCCCACGAATCCGTATAAATGCCCCTCAGTCACCCGCACCTGCATGAGTCTTCCTGCAAGGCTCTGACTTCCCACGAAGTTCACTGTCTTGTTCTGCCTGGTCAGCCCGGTTACCTTTCGAGGGTCCTTAGGGCTAGCTCCCTCGACCAGCACCTCATAAGCGCGCCCGCTGCTTCCCGCGTTTATCTCGCACGTAATTGCGTTCTGCAGCTTGATCAGCTGCCGCAGCCGCTCGTTCTTCCTTGCGGCCGGTATCTGATCATCCATCGCCGCGGCGGCAGTGCGAGGTATGGGATTGTAGGCAAACATAAAGGCAGCGTCGAAACGTATCTCCTCGGCAAACCGCATCGTGTTCTCGAACTGCTCATCGGTTTCGCCCGGGAAGCCGACCAGGAAGTCCGTTGTGATGGCGATATCCGGGACCGCGCTCCGCAGCTTGGATATCCGCTCTCTGACGTGTTCAGTGTCATACTTCCTATTCATCCGCGAGAGCACTTCATCGTCGCCGGACTGCACCGCGAGATGTATATGCTCGCACACCTTCGGCAGATCGCGCATCGCTTCTATCAACCGATCGGAGAGGTCCTTCGGGTGCGAGGTCGTGAACCTGATTCGCTCGATCCCGCTTACCTCACTCACTCTCCGGAGCAGATCGGCGAAATCCACCTTCTCGGCAAGTGTTGCGCCGTAGGAGTTGACGTTCTGCCCGAGCAGCGTCAGCTCTTTTCGTCCATTCGCCGCCAGTTCCTTCGCTTCCTTAACGATTTCCTCGACAGGCCTGCTGCGCTCTCTGCCGCGCACGTGCGGCACAACGCAATACGCACAGAAGTTGTCGCAGCCATACATCACGGGCAGGAAGCTCTTGAGCGTCTGAGTCTGCCTTTCGGTGCGCGGAGGAAGCGTCAGCTCGTCCGAGGTCTTCGTCGGCATATCTAGCGCCGACTGGAACCTGCGTTTGGCCTGAGCTTCGCAGACCAACTCCGGTATTCGCCAGATGCTGTTGGTACCCACGACGAAATCGAGGTAGGGCCTGCCCTTCTTTAGCGCTTCCCCTTCCTTCTGGGCCATGCACCCGCAGACACCGATCAGCATATCTGACTTCGACTCCTTGAGCAAGCGGAGTTCCCCCAGCTTGCTCTTGGCCTTCTGTTCCGGTTTCGCGCGAACGCTGCAGGTGACGAGCACTGCCAGATCCGCTTCTTCCGCTGTGTCAGTAGGCTCGTAGCCCATCTGCATTAGCAGGCTGGCAATCTGTTCTGAGTCGTCCTCGTTCATCTGGCAGCCCCAGGTGAATATGATGAACTTGCGGTGAGTGATGGACATGGTGCTTTGACTGCTTACATGGTACCAGAACGCACGGGTTTAGGCAACGAGCAGGGATTCCCTCGTTCGCCGCTGAAGTGGTCTGGGGAATGCGCATAGACCCGCTTGCGAAAGGTAGACTATTGCCCGACTTTCTTACCTGTGCTCTGCTTTGCCTGCTAGTCCTCGTCACGTACTTTCAGGAGGCCGTCACCGGCTTCGGCTGCACCGTACTTGCCCTGCCGTTTGCGATCATGCTGCTCGGCGGAGTAGACGAAGCGAAGCCGGTGCTGGTAATGCTTGCGCTAGTCCTAAACGTAGGGATCGCTCTGCTCGGCCGCAAGGATGTTGTATGGAAGGAGTTCGCAATCATCCTCGCGCTGGTGGCTGTTGGCCTGCCGGCGGGCGTGTGGATGGCGAAGGCACTGCCAGAGGAGTGGCTCAAGCTGATCCTGGGCGCATTCATGATCGCCATAGGAATCCAGGGTTTACTCACCCTAGGCAGCGGCAAGTTCGTCAAGGCAAGCCGGCGCACGCGGCTGCTGGCGAGTGGTTTCCTACCCATAGGGGGCATCATCCACGGGGCGTTCGGTTCCGGCGGGCCGCTGGTGGTCATTTACGCCACGAGAGCACTTGCCGACAAAAGCGTGTTCCGTGTGACTCTGGCGATGTCGTTTATACTCATCAACGCCGCGGTGATATCTGTATGGACAGCACAGGACGTGATCACAATCCGCCACGTCTACCTTGCCGCGATGTGTCTTCCCTTCACGCTCACCGGCTTGTTCATTGGGGACCATGTCCACTACCGTATGAACGAACTCGCCTTCAAACGGATGGTCTACGGGGTGCTGACGGCAGCAGGAGTTGCACTTGCGTGGTTGGCGTTGACCGCGGGTTAGGCTGGGCTCTAAGGAAAACGAGGAAAATGGCGGAGAGGGTGGGATTCGAACCCACGGTGACTTGCGCCACAACGGTTTTCGAGACCGCCCCGATCAACCACTCCAGCACCTCTCCGCGCTAGACACCACAATCGAGAGATGCGCTCGACGGCAACTCCCGACGGAAAACGTGGTGGCCGATGAGGGAATCGAACCCCCAACGCCCGCCTTAGGACGGCGGCGCTCTATCCATTGAGCTAATCGGCCACGCTCATTTACCGCACAAAGTATACCACGATCCCCCTCTGCCGGTCAACGCAAACAGGCAGGGCGAGCGCATCAAGAACTAACACAGAACCACGGAATCACTGAAGCACGGAGAACTGCAGGAATTCCCTTCAGTGGTTCCTGTTTCTCCCTGATTCCGTGTAAAGTCGGTCCCTTTGCCGGAAGATGCGTTTGCCGTAAGCGGAGAGGCTCGCAAACGCAGGTGCCAGGATAGGAGCTTACCTAACAGCTACCCCATTCGAGCTTAGATATTGCTTCAGTTCAGGTATCGAAATCGTGCCGAAGTGGAACACGGAAGCCGCCAGCAGTATCGTCGCGCCCGCCTCCACAGCCTCAAGGAAGTGCGCCATCTCACCGGCGCCGCCTGATGCGACTACAGGGCAGCTTACGACTTCCTTTATCTTGCGGATAATCGGCAGGTCATAGCCCGTTCTAGCCCCATCGCCGGCCTTGCTGGTCGGCAGAATGCAGCCGACCCCATACCCATCCGCCTGCTTCGCCCATTCTACGGCGTCCTTGCCTGTAGCTGTCCGGCCTCCATCGATGTAGACCTCGTATCCTGACGGCATCTCCGGGTTCACATCAACGTCTATCGCAACCGTGACCTTTTCCGAGCCGAACTCGCGCACCATTTCCGCGATCACATCCGGCTTACGAAACGCCGAGCTGCTTGTGGAAACCTTGTCGGCGCCCGCTTTCAGAACGGCTTCCGCGGACTCGACGCTGCTGATCCCGCCGCCAACCGTGAACGGCACCGTGGCGGCATCCGCAACACGCCTCACGACCTCCAGCATCGTCCCCCGCCCCTCGACAGTGGCCGTGATATCCAGTAGCGCCAGCTCATCCGCGCCTGCAGCGCAATAAGCCCGCGCGCACTCAACCGGGTCCCCGGCATCGCGTATGCCTACGAAATGAACTCCCTTAACAACACGCCCGTTCTGCATATCGAGACAGGGCATTATGCTGATCTCGGCCATCTTTGCAATCTCCTGTGACCATGTCCGGTCCGACAGCAGCTTCCGGCTGCCAATCATGCGTAAGGCCGCTCATCTGATACGAGCGGCCTTACCTGAAAGCTTCGATATGGTGGGCGGTATTGGATTTGAACCAATGGCCTCTTCGGTGTCAACGAAGCGATCTCCCCCTGCTGAGAACTCCCTCGTGGAATGGTTCCTTCGGTGCTGAACTTTCATTAGAATGAGCCCTTCGGAAAGTTGTGTACCTTATACAAGTAGTATACCACTTCACAACATGTAGCAGTTGTTTTTACCACCACCGGAGTTAGCCCCTACCTGGGCTCAAGAGGGCTGGGTGCAGAACCTGGAGAACCTTAGCGCAATTTTGCGCGAAGGTGAAGAGCTGCGAAACAAGTTGCGCGCCTGCTTCGTACGTAAAGAAAGCCCTCCCTCCTAGCCTTGAGCTAAGAAGAAGGGCCTGGATAGCGTTTAGATCCGGGCTGAAAGGGAAGAAAAGACCCGGGACAGCAGTGTATTCTATTCGTCTGTAGGCTTGTTTGGCAGCACCTTGCTACCAAAAGCGTAAGCAAGAAGAGCCGTGATCAGACTGAGCCACATGGCATTGAA
>JBPOHN010000075.1:0-39457 GCA_052035525.1 Armatimonadota bacterium | reverse complement strand
TATAGGTTAATGTCGTCTGTCGGTGTGGCGTGGAGAACAGCAGCACAACAACGTCATTTCGAGCGGAGCATAGCGGAGTCGAGAAATCCGCTTATCAACAAGCACGTCAAAAGCAGATTCCTCGACTTCGCTCGGAATGACGAGGGTCTGAATACGCTCGGAATGACAACAACCACCATCCCCTCACCCCCGCTGTGCGTGGGTCTCCGGACCCCGCACCTGACGTGTCAGGTCAGGAAACCTTGACACAGCGGAGCTCACGCTCGACATCCGCCCGTTGAGACCATAGCCGTAGGTAATAGTCTCCGACGGAGTATGCGGCTTGGCCCGTCTGTTTTCGGGATTTCCGTTTCGCCTCCGCTTCACTCAAATCCCGAAACACCTCAGGCCGTCAGGGCTTGCGTAGTCTTCGTACGGCCCGTGCGGCACAGAAGCAACCAATGACCAGCAGCTCTACTACTGCCCGCCTTAAGCCGCCTTGCCATGCGCCAACGGAGAAGCCCGCCTTGACCAAAGAGACTACGGCATTCCCCAGCAGCGCAGCGCCAATAAGCAGCCAAGCGACTCGCGTACGAGCGGGTGTGATATCCCAATAGAACCCGATCGTGAGAGGGACCATTAGCCAACATACAGGCACCCACATTACCAACCATTTTCTGGAAGAATCGGCGATGACCCCTTTCGTCGCCAGGAAGGCGATTACCAAGATGAAGCCCGCCACCATCTGCCCAGCTATTAGCCACGGCAAGTATGATGTTAGCCTGGTCGGCTGTTCATCGTTCATACAACTATCCTTTCCACCCCTGAGCGGCCCACTCATTCTCAAGCCAAGATTTCTTGGTGTTTCGGGAATCTTGTTCCCGAAACCATCTGAGCTACCGTCGTATCGGGAATGAAGTTCCCGATACACCGCACGTGACGTAGTAGACTGAGTTGTCTCCGGTGATCCTGTAGCGCTCCATATCAGATCATTCCGCAAGAAGTGATTGGAGACCTCCGGTCGCATCGCGTGCGGGGTCAGGAGACCCGCGCACAGCGAGGTGGGCATGACAACATAGGCGCCGACGAGCAATCCCTTGTTCCTGACGCAGAAATTCAGGCTGTCAGCTACGATCCTGCAGGTCTCTTCTCGAACAAACAACGGGAGCCAGTCTATGACCGTGAACGTGACGTAGTAGACTGAGTTGTCTCTGGTAATCCTGTAGCGCTCCATATCAGATCATTCCGCAAGAAGTGATTGGAGACCTCCGGTCGCATCGCGTGCGGGGTCAGGAGACCCGCGCACAGCGAGAGGGTCTGAATACGCTCGGAATGACAACAACCACCATCCCCTCACCTGCCGCAAGACAAGATTACCCCGCTGGCGGCGGCGGACCGAACCCGTCATGCTGAACTCGTTTCAGCATCCACACGAACGAGCAACACGTCATGCTGAACTCGTTTGTCTGCTTCGGGCTCGTGTTTCGCCCCGAAGCTCCACCAGCCCTTGTGCTGTCCGCCATCTGTCGCAACCCCCCGGGTTAGTGATGTCGTCGGCGGCGGTGTCGTGAGCCTATAGTGGCCTGCCTTCAGGAGATTTGCTCTTGCGCACTCGACTTTTTGGGTAACTTATGGCACAATAAGCTCAGTTCTAGCGTATTTGCTAGTGGCGAGCATTCGGGTTCGCCTTACAATCAGACGCCGAGTCCCGTTTATCGGGAGCGGGGGAACCAGCAACAGGGGCTAATCTCAGCCAAAGCTGCAGAGGGGTCGCTCTTCCGATCCTAGCCCGTCAGCTAACCTCGCAGGCGCGGATGGAAGAGCCGCCGCTCGCGGCCAGGCGACTGCCTGCCCACTATCCGGCGAACCGCTTTCGAGTTTGTTCGCCGTTCCTCTTCGAATCCGCTCCTTTCGGCGATCCATTTCGCGGACCCTCTTGTCCGGGAAAGCGCGAAAGGAGCAGCGCAATGCAAAGCAAAGACGTTCCGAAGTTCTGCGTTCTAGGCGCGGGGCATGGCGGCACTGCTATGGCCGGTCACCTGTCGCTGATGGGCTTCGATGCCTCCCTTTTCAACCGCAGCGAGGACCGGCTGCGTCCAATCAAGTCCGCCGGCGGAATCGAAATCCTCACCGAGTGTGTTGACTCCATGCCCCACGGCTTCGCGGAGTTGGACATAGTCACCACGGACGCGGGGGAAGCCATCGAGGGCAGGCAGATTCTGATGGTGGTCGTGCCGGCTACCGCCCACAAGACCATCGCCGAGAAGATCGCGCCTCACCTGGTGGACGGCCAGATAGTGGTGCTGAACCCCGGTCGCACCGGCGGGGCCCTGGAAACGCTTAAGACGATCAGGGACTTCGGATGCCGGGCGGATATCGTCGTTGCCGAAGCGCAGACCTTCCTCTACGCCAGCCGCTCCGTGAACCCCGCGCAGACCAGGGTATTCCGGCTGAAGAACAGCATTCCAATAGCCGCGCTGCCTGCCCATCGCACGCCTGAGGTCGTGAATGCTCTCAGAACGGCATTTCCTCAGTTCGTGCCTGGCGACAACGTGATGAAGACCAGCCTCGACAACATCGGCGCGATTTTCCATCCTGCCGTGACTGTCCTTAACGCCGCTCGCATCGAGAGCACCTACGGCGAGTTCGACTACTACACCGAGGGCATCACTCCGTCCGTCGCTCTGATCCTTGAGGCGATGGACAAGGAGCGCGTGCAGGTGGCGGAGGCTCTCGGCTTCAGGGCGATGTCCGCGCGGGAATGGCTCTATATCGCCTATGACGCGGCAGGTCGCACCCTTCATGAAGCCATGCGCGCAAACAGAGGCTACGACGGGATCAGGGCCCCAAAGACTGTCTACACCAGATACATCACGGAAGACATCCCCATGAGCCTGGTCCCGATAGCGTCTCTGGGACAGCTCGTCAACGTGCCGACTCCTACTATCGACTCTATCATACTCCTGGGCTCGATCCTGCACGGCACAGACTACCGGGCCATAGGCAGGACGGCCGAAAGCCTGGGATTGGCCGGGAAATCGTTGAAAGAGATCAGGCGCTTCATTTTGGACGGCGAGGAAACTGCAAAGGAGGGAGATAAATGCGAGGAACCATCGTTGCCGGCGCGCTAGGTAACTGCGTACACGTGGCGGGAGTTGCTGGTTTTCTGCATGTCGCTGAGCAGCTGGGCTATGAGACTGTCTTCCTTGGCGCTGCGGTGCCGGTCGAGAAGTTCGTGGAAGAGATTGCAAAGCGCCGCCCCTCTATAGCAGGCGTGAGCTACCGCCTCACCCCCGAGGTAGGAAAGACGCTCATCGAGGACTTCGCTGAGGAACTGCGCAAGGCGGGCGTTTCGGGTACTCGCCTGGTCTTCGGTGGAACTCCTCCAATGTGCGAGATAGCGCGGGAGTCCGGCCTGTTCGAACGGTGCTTCGATGGGCTTGAGAACCCAGAGGAAGTGTGGGCGTATCTGCGGGGCGAATCCGTTGCCGGCAAGCGCGAGGACTTCGGCGGCGGGCTGTTGGAGCGACTCGACCGAAAGCACCCTTACCCGCTGCTCAGGCACCATTTTGGCCTGCCGGATCTTCGGGAGACTATCGAGGGGGCCAGGAAGATCGCGGAGTCCCGCGTGCTGGACGTGATATCCATCGCTCCCGATCAGAATGCTCAGGAGTCCTTCTTCAGACCCCGGGAAATGAACCGCGCGCTGGATGGAGCTGGTGGTGTGCCCGTTCGCACAGAGGCAGACCTGACGGCGATCTACGAAGCCACGCGCTGCGGGAACTATCCCTTGCTCAGAGTCTACAGCGGCACGCGCGACCTCATCTCGTGGGCCAAGATGGCTCACCGGTCTATCGACAACGCATGGGCGGCCATCCCGCTGTGCTGGTACAGCGCCCTCGACGGACGCTCTTCACGGAGTCCGGAGCAAGCCATTCGGGAGAACCAGGCCGCTATGGAGTGGCACGCCCTGCGGGGGATTCCGGTTGAGGTAAACGAGCCCCATCACTGGGCTCTGCGCGACTCTCACGACGTGACGTCGGTCGTCATGGCCTTCCTTGCGGCATACAACGCCAAGCGGATGGGCGTGCGGCACTACGTCGCTCAGTATATGTTCAACACGCCGCCGGGGATCTCGCCGGAGATGGACCTTGCGAAGATCGAGGCGCAGATCGAGATGGTCGAAAGCCTTCATGGCGGCGAGTTCTTCTCTCTGCGGCAGGTAAGGGCCGGGTTGCTTCACCTATCACCGCATCTGCTGAAGGCCAAGGGCCAGTTGGCGGCATCCGCAATGCTGGCTCTGGCTGTCGCCCCACACATAATCCACGTGGTCGGCTATTGCGAGGGCGACCATGCCGCCTCGGCGGACGAGGTGATCGAGAGCTGCGAGATCGTAAACGGCGTGCTCAGAAACTGCCAGGGTTCGATGCCCAATCTGGTCGGAAGCTCCGATGTCTACAGACGGCGGCGGCAGCTCCTTCAGGAGGCTGAGCAGCTTCTGAAGGCAATAGCCGATCTGAGGGAAGCCGACGAGGACCCGTTCTGCAGTCCGCGAGTCATCGCCAAAGCCATCCGGCTGGGCATTCTGGATGCTCCCCATCTCAGGGGCAACGCGCACGCGCTGGGCAGTATGCGTACTCGTCTGGTAAACGGGGCCGTCTACTGCATCGACCCCGTGACGGGGCAAGTCCTGTCCGAGCAAGAGAGGCTGGAGAAGCTCTTGAGACAACCCTGCCTCACGACGTCGATTGGAGGTAGATAACGGCATGTGCGGCATAGCAGGAATAGTTGGAAGACCGCTTCATCAAGGTGACCTGGACGCCATGCTATCACGGCTGGAGCACCGCGGCCCCGACGATAGGGGCGGGTGCTGCCACAACGGCGGGAAGTACGGACAGAGAAGGCTCTCTATCATCGACGTTGACGGAGGCAACCAACCGCTCTACAACGAGGACAAGTCCATCTGCATCGTGTTCAACGGCGAGATATACAACTACCAGGCGCTGAGGACGTTTCTGCAGCCTTTGCACGCTTTCACAACAGAAGTCGACACCGAGGTCATTCTGCACCTCTACGAGGAACTTGGCGAGAAGTGCCTTGCGCTGCTCGATGGTATGTTCGCGTTCGCTATCTCGGATGCAAACGCCGGCCTGTTCCTTGCGAGGGACCCTCTCGGGATCAAGCCGCTCTACACAAGCTGGCAAGGGGACTGCGTGTATTTTGCTTCTGAGATCAAGGCATTCGAGGGCGTGGTGGACGACTTCGAGGAGTTTCCCGCGGGCCACTACTACCACTCCGACGTCGGCCTGTGCAGATACTTCAGCGTGTCAGATCAAGTGCCTTTCGAAGAGAGTGGCGGCAGAGAAGCAGAGCAGCTCAGGCTCCTCGTGGAGAGGGCTGTAGTCAAGCGGTTAATGTCGGATGTTCCACTTGGTGTCTTCTTGAGCGGTGGGCTCGATAGCAGTATCATCGCCGCGGTTGCTAGCAGGCACATTCCTGACTTGAAAACCTTTACGGTGGGAACGGAGGAAAGCGAGGACAGGGAACATGCGCGTATGTGCGCCAGTTTCCTTGGCGCCCGGCACTACGAGCGCACGTACACCTTGGACGATATGCTTGCCGTGCTGCCCAAGGTGATCTACCACCTCGAATCCTACGATGCTGCTCTGGTCAGGAGCGCCATTCCCAACTACTTCCTCGCACAGCTCGCTTCAGAGCACGTGAAAGTGGCGTTGTGCGGCGAAGGCGCTGACGAGCTGTTCAGCGGTTACCACTACCTCAAGGAACTGGGCGACGAGGATCTCTACGATGAGCTGATTCGCATCACTGGCGAGCTTCACCACAGCAGCCTGCAAAGATGCGACCGCATGTCGATGGCTCACGGGTTGGAGGCACGGGTCCCATTCCTCGATGTGGAGTTGGTCCGTTTCGCTTTCCAACTGCCCAACGAGTACAAACTGGGGCCGAACCGGACCGAAAAGTGGATATTGCGCGAGGCATTCAAGGAGCGCTTGCCTCAGGAGATTGTTTTGCGACGGAAAGCGAAGTTCAGCGAGGGCTGCGGATCCAGCATGGCTCTTGCGGCGGTGGCTGAGAACGACATAACTGACGGAGCATTCGAGCGCTGCCGGGAGCTTGGAGATGGCAGCGTGTTGAGAAGCAAGGAAGAGCTGATGTACTATCGCATATTCAGTCAGTTGTTCCCGTCCTACTCAGCCCATCGGATGGTGGGGCACACTCAGCACCTGTGAGGACCTGTGGCATATGAAATCCGGGGCGGCTAATCCGCCCCGGAATGATGGGACTATCCGTCGGGCGCTAAACCGAGGCTTCTACCGGCTTTTCCTTCTCCTCAGCCATCCGCTTGAGGAACTCCTCAGCGCCCGCGCGCAGTTCCTCGGGGGTGACGTCTTTGACGTGCGTTGCTATCCCCCAATGATGGCCAAACGGGTCGATCACAGTTCCCATGCGATCTCCCCAGAACATATCCTCGATCGCCATCTCTTCCTTGGCGCCTGCTTCAAGCGCTTGCTTGTAGGTGGAATCGACGTCAGGCACGGAAATGTAGAACGTCGAAGTGACGGCGCCACCGAGGCTCTCTGGCGACTTCGTGACGCATCCGGGGTGCTCGTCACCGAGGAATATGGTGGAGTCACCGATCTTGATCTCCGCATGCATGATGCCCTTCCCGTCGGGTCCTGGCATCCGGAATATCTCCTCAGCGCCGAATGCTTTCTTGTAGAACTCGATCGCCTGCGCGCTGTCTTTCACAACAAGAGAAGGCGTGACGGATGTCTTGTGGGTTTTCTCGATCTGTTCCATCGCGTGCCTCCTTAGAAAACGCTCCAATGAGGTCACTATAAGTTTACCCACCTGGAGGCTTAGGGTCAGCAGGGCCGCCAGAGCCGCCGGGTGCACGGGCCCAGTCCGAAGGGCTAAATGCGTGGGGAGGGCCAGATGTCTGAGCGCGGGCATATTAGAGGCCGGCGTGAGTCCTCACGAAGCGGCAGATATCATCCATTGCTTCCTTGGCCTCAGGGATCAGCGGGGAGACCGCCGGGTAGCAATGGAATAGGCCTTCGCCGACGTGGAGCGTAGTGTCTACTCCAGCCTCTTTGGCCTTGCTTGCGAACCGGGTTGAGTCGTCCCGCAGAGTCTCATTGCCGCCCACGTATATGAGAAGTGGTGGCAGCCCGTGGAGGTCGCCGAAGAGGGGCGATATGTAGGGATTCGTCAGGTCGGCGCCGCCCGCATAGTGCTTTCCGCAAGCAGGTCCCATGCCCTCGGGCGACAGGCAGAGCCTGGCGTTGGTGACGTAGGACTTCCCGCTGCAGGTGAAGTCCGTCACAGGCGATATTACCGCGGCTGAAGTAGGAAGTGCGGCACCCTGATCCCTCAGCTTGAGCAAGGTTGCCAGGATGAGGCCAGCGCCCCCGGAATCGCCCACGAATGCGATTTTTCCCGGCGCAATGCCCTGGTCCAGAAGCCACTGGTAGGCAGCGATAGCATCGTCGAGAGCCGCGGGGAACGGGTGCTCAGGAGCAAGCCGGTATTCGAACAACAGCGCACGAACCTTGCTGCCATCCACAAACTTGGCGACTATCGCTCTGTGAGCAGATATCGTGCCAGAAACGTAGCCACCGCCGTGGAAGTAGAGAATGGTGGCATCATCAGTGGCCCCAGACGGACGAATCCATTCCGCCGGCATATCGCCTATCTGGACGCGCTCGGTCTCGATCCCTTCGGGGATCTTGCCGAACCTGGCAGCGCCCTTTTCGACTTCCTCACGGAACTTGATGATGGACTCGTAAGCCATCCAATCCACCGGCTTCGGCTTCCAGAACTGGCCTTTGAGAACATGACGGTTTCTCAGCACAAATGTTAGCAGGCGGGCCTTAAAGCTTGGCATTGAACACTCCAAATAGCAATATTACGCAGGTACTCGGACCTCCGGAAGCGGCAGCTTGCGAGGCGAAGGAGTTGCAGCGGCAGAAAGCCAAGGACTATATAGAATGACTGACTATCCTAGTATAACATCCATATTGTTCGACGCCGGGCACACGTTGTTCAAGCCGAAGTCCGGCAACTGGATTCTGCCGACGCGTTACGCGGAGTTGCTCGGAGAGGAAATGCTGCGCATAACACAGCAGCAGCCGGAGCTGTTTGAGCGCGGTATCCAGCGCGGCTGGCAGTATCTGAGCGACAATCACTACGTTCGAACCGAAGCCGAGGAATACGAGCAGTTCCGCGTGTTCTACTCGATGCTCTACGCCGACTGCGGATGCCAGGTTCCGGACCAGTCTCACATCGATGTGCTCGCCAGGGAGATAGTCTACGACCGCGACAGGTTCATCTGGTTCGATGACGTGGCGCCCATGATGGAGCGGCTCAAGACGCGCTATACCCTGGGTATCGTGTCAGACACCTGGCCGTCGCTGGAGCCGACTTTCATCGCGCAGAACATGCGGGATTACTTCTCCACCTTCGTGATGTCGGCAGTCCACGGCGTCACCAAGGCGCAGCCGGCTATCTTCGAAATCGCCCTGAACGAGCTCAACATCGAACCAAAACAGGCCCTGTTCATCGACGATCTGGAGCCGAACCTCATTGTGGCGGCGGATACGGGGCTGAAACCGATACGAATAGACCGCTACGGCACGTCGGAGCCTTCGCGCTTTCCTATCATCACGTCGCTCGAGGATCTGCTGCCCCTGTTGCCATAGCTGCTCTAAGGCTGTGGCTGTTTGATGGAGAACTCATACGAGCCCGAGCGCACCGTGTACACTGACCTGGCGCCATCGCTTCGCAGGAACGTGACGCCGATAGACGCTGCTGCAGGCCGGCCGGCTTCAAGGACTTGCGCCGGGTTGGCCGTGGGCAGGTGCAGTTCCGCGATCATGTTTGCCGGAATGGTGCAGTTCAGGTGATAATGCCCCTCATCTCTTCGTATGTCCACAGAGATGGGACCCCGAATGGTCGGGACAGTCGCGCTGACGTCGCTCAGAGACGCGATTCTTGGCTTGATACGCACTCTGGCGAATCCCGGCTCTAGCGGCATAACGCCAACCAGGAACCGTGGGATGATGTTTGCGGGTGCGGCGCCCCAGGCGTGGTTCCAGTCCAGGTTAGGCTTGTACTTCGGGTCCCAGGCTTCGAGCGTGATAGTGCTGCCGATATTGCGGATCATATGGGGCCAGCTTCTATCACTGTCATTGGTCATCAGCGAAAGCGCGGCGTCTTCTTCGTCCGCCTCATACAGGGCCTCCAGCAGGAACTGGGCCCCGTAGACGCTGCATGCCATCCCGCGGCTCTTGATGAACTCCACGACGGCCGGCTTGCGCTTATCGTCTACCAGCCCGAACGCGAGTGCGAACATGTTGGCGTGGAGAGAAGCATGATCCGTGTCCTCTCCGTCGCGGTAGACGCCTCTCACGGAGTGGAAGAGCTTTTCGTTGAACGCTGAGTACACCCGGTCGGCATGCTTGCGGAATGTTTCTGCGTCGGCCGTCTTGCCGAGCGCGTCAGAGATGCGGCCCATTAGCGTAAGCGCGCGGTAGTGGAACGCGTTCACGACGGTGTTGATGGTTGTGAAGACGTAGCCATCCGTTTCCGACGGCTGCGGCCAATCGACGATATCGCGTAGTTCCTTACCGTGGTAGTGGACGGAGTCGAGGACCTCGCGTGTCATCAGTCCGGTGCGGGTGCTGATCAGCCCGTCCTCTCGTGCGAGCGGGAGCAGAGTCTTAGCCACTACGTCCTGATAGCATCTTCTCAGGGAATCGGCGTTTCCCGTGTAGAGGTAGTCCTCCCAGGCCATGAGCACCGAGAAGAGAATCCACTCCGTAGGCCAGGTGGGATGGTGGATGAGGTGTTCGTGGCTATAGCGCGCCATCGCATATTCACGGTCTACGCAGTAGTGCCCGAGTTGGTTGATGTAGGCATCAGCTTCGTAGGGAAGCCGCTCGCGTTGGCCATCGACGTAGATGCCGAGGAAGCTGGTCGCCTTGATGGAGTATTTGCACAGGTCCCATACCTCGTTCAGCGTCGAATCCGAGGAGGTGAACGATGCAGCGGTGTCATCGAAGTGGTAGAAGACGGCGAGCTGTGCGGCTGTTGCGGAATCGATGGGGCTCGAGCTGTTGATGATCTCGCAGTATCTGAAGGGCATGACCTCGCCGATATGGGGCGGCATCTTGACGCCGCGAGGCCATGGCGGGAATTGGAGTCTGTAGGTGTGCTTGCCTTTCTTGAGAGGGAGAGTCTCCCGCGCATAGACGACGGAGCCGCCGGGGTTCGTGTCTACGGTGTTGTCCGGGCCGGGTCTTTCGCCAAGGCGGATCTCAACTTCATGATGGTCGGTTGCGCTTGTGAGGGTGAGTTCCAGGGTTCCGAACGCGGCGCGGCCGAAGTCCAGGAAGTAGTGACCGGGGGCCTTCTCGAGGATGCTAGCGGCCGCGATCCTGTGGACATTCAACGGATGCCTGTTTACGCGAACAAGGTCTGAAGGACCGGGGAACTCAGTCCATTCGTCGGGGTAGAATGGTTCGCCTGGCGAGGCAGGGCTAATATTGATCCGCTGTGGCTCGCTCCAGGGGCTGGGTTTGTCGCTGCCATCCCACGTTCGAACAGCCCAGTAGTAAGAGCCGGGTTTGAGCGCCGGGCCGGTGTAGGGGACATTGATGGAATCGGCCGAGATGACCTTGCCGGAATCCCAGATGTCGGGTTCATGATCAGCTGCAGCCGGCTTGCTCGCAGCTACAATAATCTGATATGCGGTCTGAGACGCCCGGGGCCCGGGATTGCTGACTATCCATCCGAAAGACGGCTTCGGACTCGTGATGAGTGTCGCCTCCGGATGGCTCAGCAGTTCGCACAGTAGGCCGGTAGGCGCTGCAGGACCGGTGACGGGTGTGCTGGTTGATTCGGACATGGCTGACTCCTGTATGCTGGACAACTACGAGTTAGAGAGTCGCCGGCACGTGACCTTCACAAAGGGAGCCTACAGAGGGACCAGCGTACTTCTACGACCATTGAACAGCGACTGCATCGTATATCCGGCATCGCGCAACTGCTGCACGCCGGCCTCATACCCTCGAAGCAAGTCCTCGGCCCGATGGGCATCGGTGGTGACGAGAGACGGAATGCCGCGCTGGCGGCACTTCTTCAAGATGGAGAGGGACGGGTAGGGCTCGGCGCAGACCTTGAACAGGCCGGACGCATTCACTTCGACTGCCATGTCGGCCGCGGCGATTGCATCCAGCGCGGCGTCTAGCTCGGTTGAGACATCAACCGTGGGAGCGTGGCCGAACTTCTTGTAGAGATCAAGATGGCCCGCGATATCAAACAGCCGGGAATCCGCCATCTGCTTCACGAGCGCCCAGTATTGCCGGATGATCTCGTTGCGCCTGTCCCGGTCGATAGCATCCCAGTCTTCGGGCGTGGCGTCGATAGGGAAGTCTTTCACAAAGTGCACGGAGCCGATGGCATAGTCGAAGGGGTAGGCGGCGAGCATCTCGAAAATCGTCTCCGCGCTCTCGGGGATGTAGTCTACTTCGATACCGAGGCGGATGGTCAGCGCGCTGCCGGCCTCCTTGCGTGCCGCTTCGACCGCCGCGACATACTCCGCAACTGCCGTTAAGGGCATGCTCCAGGAGATATCTTTGCCGGGCATAGGCGTGTAGTGATCGGAAATGCCCAACTCATCGAGGCTGGCGGCGAGGGCCGCCTTCACATGATCGATTACCTCGCACTTGCCGTCAGAGATGCAGGTGTGAACATGGTATGAGGTGCGCATAGGCTCCGCCCGTACATCAAATGGCGCGCCTGGAGGGACTCGAACCCCCGACCCTCTGATCCGAAGTCAGATGCTCTAATCCACTGAGCTACAGGCGCGCGGACAGTTGTAAGTATAGCATAGAGATAGCCGAATAGGAAGCCTAGAGGCAACCGCTTAGAGTGGACGAGCAGCGTTATCTCTTGCACGTGGTCTGGACAGGCTCCACTTGAGCAGAGGTGGCGTGACCACGGTAGTCAGTATGATCGTTATCACCAACGCGGAGAATACGTGGGGCTCAATGACGGGGTGTCCGCCGAGAACTAGCTGGCTGCCTATAGCGGCGAAGATCAGACCTACTTCCCCTCTCGGTATCATGCCTATGCCTATAGATAGCCTGTCGAGTCCTCTGCCGATGGCGCCCAAGCCGCAGAGCTGCTTGCCAAGAAGCGCGGCCACAGTCAGAGCGCCGGCGAGAACGAGTGCCGATGGCGCCATAAGCTCCTTCAGCGATACCGCAGTACCCATTCTGAAGAAGAACACGGGGGCAAGGAAGCCAACCAGTGGCAAGAGCAACTGATCAAGGGAATGCTCGCCCCGCTCCTGAAATCGCCGCCAGTGGCCTTCCTCCAGTACCAATCCCGCGGCGAACGCTCCCACAATAGGAGCAAGGCCGATCAGGTCCGCCACGTAGGCGAATCCGAAACAAATGGCTAGAGCGGTTATGAGAAGAAGGTTGTCTGTGCGGAACCTGGCGACGAAGCGGAAGAGCGCCGGAGCGAGCTTGTGGCCCACGATAGGTGTTGCAACCAGAAACACGAGTGCTTTGAGGATGACGAGCGGAAGCTCCCAGGGTGACATAGATCCCCCCGAAGATGCGGCCGTAATGGCGCCCTGCAACGCGGCGAGGATGATGAGACCCAGTACGTCGTCTACCACAGCTGCGCCGAGTATGATGCGCCCCTCCGAGGTCTGTGTCTTGCCGAGATCGCGTAGTACTCGCGCGGTGATGGCTATGCTGGTAGCACACAGAGTCGCACCAACGAACAGGTGGGCATAGATGCTTGCTTGCGGCATCATTAGAGTGGCAGCACCCCAACCGAGGAACATCGGCGCGATCACACCCAGCGCCGCAACAAGAGCCGCTGAGACGCCCACGCGCATCGTCTGGCCGAGGTCTGATTCAAGTCCCACCTGGAACAGAAGCAGTATCACTCCCAGCTCAGCCAGTGTCTCAACCGACGTGTCCTTGCCGATAAACGAGAGCCCATCGTATCCGAACAACACGAGGTTGCCGACCAGAATGCCCAGGACGAGTTCACCGAGCACTGCCGGCTGGCCTATCCGGACAAAGAGCTCGCCTCCGAGCTTGGCTCCAACGAGCGCCACGAGCAAGGCGAGCAGCACGCGTCCGATCTCTGCGCCGCCCGCGTGGCCGCCGGCGCAACCGGAGAGAAACAGAATTGCTCCCGCTGCTAAGAAGGGTATAAGCTTCATGCGTCTTGTGGTCATAGAGATCCGATCCTGGTGGACTGCCGGCGCACGGCAAATATCATTGGGATGTGAACGGCAAAAAGGGAACATGCTCTTTACAGAGGATGCTTGACGTATTATCCCCGCGCCTGTAAAGTGAATTATTAGATACCCGCAGGGAACTGTCCTTCGGAGAAGGCATCTGCGAGTGGCATCCGGGAAACAGGGAAGTTTCGAGCACTGCGGCCCAGGGGCATCCCCCTCGCTCCGAACTTCAGGCATGTTTTTCCCACTGTGG
Organism: Armatimonadota bacterium; assembly: GCA_052035525.1. Classification (GTDB taxonomy): domain Bacteria; phylum Armatimonadota; class UBA5829; order UBA5829; family UBA5829; genus DTKD01. The sequence continues at coordinate 25,934 of JBPOHN010000075.1, read as the reverse complement.
TACCAGGCTGGCATTCTAGCTGGAGGGAATGAATGTTTAAGAAACTCGGAAGAGACGCTGTCGAGCGCTGGCACAAGAACCCCATCATCACACTTGATAGCGTGCCTTTCCCGTGCAATACGGTGTTCAATGCCGGGTGCACAAAGTTTGGCGACGAGTATATCCTGCTTCTCAGAGTAGAGGATCTGTCCGGGCGCAGCGTATTCGCTCTGGCACGGAGTAACGATGGCTATCATTTCTCCGTCGATCCTGAGCCCGCTATGGAGCCCTCGAAGGACGAGCCTTTCCGCTCCTACGAGCGCAGAGGTATCGAGGACCCGCGAATCACCGTCTTGGAGGGCGAGTACTACATAATGTACACCGCCTACTCCCGATACGGCGCCCGACTTGCCCTCGCTAAGACCAACGATTTCAAGAACTACATAAGGCTGGGGCTTATCTCACAGCCCGAAAACAAGGATGGCTGCCTGTTCCCGCGGAAGATCAACGGGCGCTATGTCCGTTTGGATCGTCCGTACGGCGGCGGCACCGGGAATATCTGGCTCTCATATTCGGACGACCTGCTGCACTGGGGCGACTCCGAGGTGGTGATGACCACTCGCGGTGGCTACTGGGACCAGGATCGTATCGGGGCATGCGCTCCTCCCATCGAGACCGAGCAGGGATGGCTGCATATATATCACGGCGTGAAAAACACATCGGCAGGGCCGCTCTATAGGATGGGAGCCGTGCTGCTCGACCTCGATAACCCGGCGAAAGTCATCTGCCGGAGCGCGGTGCCGATCCTTATGCCCAGGGAGTATTACGAGCGCGTCGGCGACATCGGAAACGTGGTGTTTTCCTGCGGCGCCATTCTGGAGGATGGCGGCAGGCTGAGAATCTACTATGGCGCTGCGGATACGTGCATCTGCCTTGGCTTCGCAGATGTGGATGACCTCATTGACCGCTGCCATCTTGGCTACAACGATGACAACGCCATTGAGTAGCGTGATGGTTTGATAGTCTGATGGTTTGATGGTTGGCCCGGATCAGTGATCCGGGCCTTTGTTGTTCCAGTGCTTGAGGAGGCGCACCCCGGAGCGCCCTTCGACTAAGCTCAGGATGCTCCAGGTGATCGGATGGTGGGCGCAAGTGATGCTCTTGAGGCGAAGCTTGATTCCTTGACACGGCTGGGGTATTGCCATATAATCATCAAGGTTTCTGGAGAGACAGCGACCGCCGCAGATCTCACTTGTGGGACGCGGCTATTTGTTTGTCTTATCTTCTGTTGAAAGGGGAACTTTACAGGATGCAAGGTGAGCGAATGGGAATCGGCAAGCGTGCCAGCTACCTGCTCGCATTTGCGGTGGTCAGCGCTATGGGCCTGATCCCGGGTGCGGCGTTTGCCAGTGAAGCGATCACGCTTCAGAAGTTCGAAGACCTGCCGATGATGTGGCCTTCGGTCTACATCGTGCTCGGGTGCGCCATCATTGGGCTGCTTTTCGGCCTGGCTTGGTTCGCCGCAATCTCGAAGGAGGACGCCGGTTCCCGTGGTATGGTGGCGGTGTCAAAGGCCGTCGAGGAAGGTGCGCTGGCTTACCTCAAGCGCCAGGTCAAGACGATGATATGGTTCGTCCTCGTCATCGGTGTTGGCCTCATCTTCATGTATAAGGACGTTGAGGGGTTTGACGCCACCGATCGCTGGGGTGTCATCCCGATCTATGTTGGCGTTGCAATCGCGTTCGTGTGCGGCGTCGCTGCTTCCTACATGGCGGGCTATATCGGAATGATGATGGCGGTGCGTGCCAACGTCCGTGTGGCCAATGCCGCTCTTACCAGCTTCAAAAAGGCCCTGTATGTAGCGTTCCGCGCCGGCGGCGTCTCCGGTATGGCGACAGTCGGCCTCGGCCTTGTCGGCGCTTGTCTGATGTTCATCCTCTTCGGCAATGAGTCGATGAAGGTCCTCATAGGTTTCGGTTTCGGTGGATGTCTCGCCGCTCTGTTTATGAGAATCGGCGGTGGTATCTACACGAAGGCCGCTGACGTGGGCGCTGACCTGGTCGGTAAGGTCGAGCAGGACATTCCTGAAGACGATCCCCGCAATGCTGCCACTATCGCTGATAACGTCGGTGACAACGTGGGCGACTGCGCCGGTATGGCCGCGGACGTTTTCGAGAGCTATGAAGTTACCCTCGTGGCTGCCATCATCCTTGGTGCTGCCGTTTCGACCACTATGGGCCTCGGCGCTGCCGGTCTGCTTCTGGTTGTCTATCCGCTGCTCATCAGAGCTATTGGCGTTATCGCATCGATCATCGGCATATATGCTGTGAAGGGCACCGACGATATGGGCATGAACCCGATGCAGCCCATCAACTTTGGTTTCTGGGTTTCTGCCATTCTGGCGACCATCGGTTTCTTTGTCCTGTCGCATTTCATCTTCAAGGAAGGCATTGGCGGGTTCGATTGGTGGAGATTCGCTGCTGCCAACCTGATGGGTATCGTTCTGGCTCTGGTTATCGAGAAGCTGACCGAGCACTACACCGCTGTTGAGGGCGCTCCGGTTACGGAGTGCGCTAAGTCCGCTAAGACCGGTCCTGCTACGATCATCTTGAGCGGTTTTGCTTCTGGTCTTGAGTCGAGCGTGTGGTCGGTTGTCGCCATTTGCGCTGCCATCCTCGGCGCTATGCTTCTCTTCCCGGGCAACGCTGCGATGGCTGCTTACGGCGTGGCGTTGGCTGGTCTCGGTCTGCTTTCTACCACCGGCTTTATGCTGGCGATGGACACCTACGGCCCGATCTCCGACAACGCAAACGGCATCTTCGAGATGTCCGGCGCGCTGAAGGATGCTGGCGAGGACAGCAACGCGAACAAGATAGTTGCCAAGCTGGACGCGGTCGGCAACACGACCAAGGCTCTCACCAAGGGTCTTGCGATTGCCACGGCCGTTATCGCGGCGACTGCTCTGTTCAGGTCGTATATGGCTGACGTTGACCTGCTCGAGATCGGTATCCGGATCGACTGGACGGAAGTGTTCATCGGTCTGCTGATCGGTGGCGCCGTGCCGTTCCTGTTCTGCTCGTTTGCGATAAACGCGGTCAGCCGCGCGGCATTCCAGTTGGTTGAGGAAGTCCGCCGGCAGTTCCGCCAGATAGTGGGCATTATGGACTACGATCCTCGCTCCGGTTCCGACAAGGGCAAGCCGGACTATCAGAAGTGCGTCGAGATATCGACTGGTGCTGCTCAGAAGGAACTTCTGAGCCCGGCGGTTCTGGCTGTTAGCGCTCCTGTCCTGGTCGGCTTCGGTCTTGGCTACGGCGGAATGAACGGCGCTGCCGCACTGGGTGGATTCCTCGCGGGCGCGATTCTCTCCGGCCAGTTGATGGCGGTTCTGCTTTCTAACGCGGGTGGTTTGTGGGACAACGCGAAGAAGAAGATCGAGGACGGTATGTTCGGCGGGAAGGGTACTCCCGAGCACAAGGCTGCCGTTGTTGGTGACACAGTCGGTGATCCGTTCAAGGACACCGCCGGCCCGGCGTTGAACCCGCTGATCAAGGTTATGAACCTCGTGGCCATTCTGGTAGCGCCGATAGCGATTCAGCCGCTGTCGGTTACGGCGCGAACTGTTATCGTTGTGATCGCGGTGCTGGCTCTCGTGGGCGCTACCATGTGGAGCAAGCGCGGTGGAATAGAAGCAGAGGAGGGCGGCGCAAACCCTCCGACACTCCCTGAGGAGGAGAAAGAGGCCGTCACGGCCTGAGCCTCAGGGTAACTGAGTGATACCGAAGGGCAGGGGAGGCATGCTCTCCTGCCCTTTTTGGCGTTTAGGGCAGGTTCGAGGCTGTTTTTTTGGTCACTTGACGTGGGTCAAAGAAACCCTTGTATCTTCCCGGTAGAATGCCATTGTTAGAGTTCGCTAGAGGAGGCTGAACACCAATGGCAAAGGTAGCAAGACAGATCATCAAGATTGACGAAGAGAAGTGCAATGGCTGCGGCCTGTGCGTTCCGGCGTGCGCGGAAGGCGCGCTGCAGATTGTGGACGGCAAGGCCAGGCTGGTCCAGGAAAGATACTGTGACGGGTTGGGCGCTTGCCTCGGAGAGTGCCCGCAGGGCGCGATCTCCTTCGAGACTAGGGAAGCCGAGGACTTCGATGAAGCGGCAACCATCGAGCACCTGAAGGAAAGTGGGCGCTCGGTGCAGGCTCATTTGGACCACATGGCCGAGCACGCTAAGGGAGCGCACGATCACCGCGCGCCCGCAGGGCACGGCCACGGACACGGCGGAGGATTCGTCTGCCCATCCGCGAAGACGATCGACCGCAGAGAACAAGCTGCGTCTGCGCCGTCGGCACAGGGCAAGGTTCAGAGCGAACTGAGGCAGTGGCCGGTGAAGTTGTATCTGGTCAACCCAAGCGCATCCTATTTCGAGAACGCGGATCTCTTGATTGCTGCTGACTGCGTGCCGTTTGCTTATGGGGGCATGCATCCTGACTTCCTGCGCGGCAAGACCCTGGTAACTGGCTGCCCGAAGTTCGATGACGTCCAGTTGTATGCGGACAAGTTGACTCAGATACTGAGCCGCAACAACGTGAGGAGCATCACCGTCCTGCAGATGGAAGTGCCATGCTGCTCGGGAATGGCAAGACTGGCTGAGCACGCCGTGGCAGCGAGCGGCAAGCAGATCCCTGTCGAGGTTGTTACAATCAGCCTAACAGGCGAAGTTATGGGCGCGGGGTGCGTGGGTGGATGCCGGCACTAGCCGGGCAACTCGGGTCGGCCGTTCTGTGACCGGAGAAGCGGCCAAAAAAATAACCAAAAAAATGTTTGCCTGGTTGTTTAGCCCCAAGCGAGCAGGGGTATAGTAGAGTCAGACTCGCCCAAGTCATCCTGCCTGGGAGCCTGCGGATTCCTCTCTGCAGGCTCTCAGTGCGTACAAGGGTCTTACGGTTGAGCATTTCTGATTGGAATCCCTCCTGAGCTTGTGCTAAACTACCTCTAGTGATGCTCGTGGATATAGATAGATCAGGGGGCTACCGTCATTAACGTTCGCGATAGATTTCTAGGGACGATGAACTTCGATAAGGTTGCGCCGCCGCACTGGGACACGCTGGGCTTTTGGGGACAGACGGTTGAGAGGTGGCGCACGGAGGGGCTGCCCGAGGGTGTTGACCCGCAGACGTACTTCGGTCAGGAATCGGCTTGGTACCTGCCCGTAGACTCAGGTTTCTGCCATGTGCCGCTGAGGCCGGCATTCGAGCATGAAGTGCTTGCCGATGAAGGCGAATCCATTGTGTTCCGCGATGCGGGCGGTATCGTGAAGCGAGACATCAAGCCCGAGTTCGGAGCATCGATGTCTCAGTTCCTGGAGTTTCCGGTGAAGGAGCCGAAGGACTGGGAGGACATCAAGTGGAGGCTCGATCCGGACACGCCCGAACGGTATCCGAACTGGGACGAGATAGTGCCGAATGCGGAGGCGAGCCAGGTTCCGCTAGCGATGTTCATTTGCGGGGCATATGGCACTCCAAGGAATCTATTCGGCGAAGAGCACCTCGCTTACGCTTACTACGACTACCCCGAGCTGGTGCACGAAATCCAGCGCCACTGGACTGGCTTCTACTGCCGTCTCTTCTCAAACGTGCTCGAGCACGTCCATCTGGACTACGTCTACATCTGGGAGGACATGGCGTTCAAGAACGGGCCGCTTATCTCGCCCGCGCTGTTTCGGGAGTTCGTGCTGCCGTACTACACGGAGCTTATCAGCCACCTGAAGTCACTCGGGATGAAGGCGATAATGGTCGATTCAGACGGGGACAACCGTCCGATCATGGACATGTTCATCGAGTCTGGCGTGAACTTCTTCATGCCCTTTGAGATCGCGGCGGGAATGGACCCGGTGCCGATACGCGAGAAGTATGGGGACAAGCTCGTGATGTGGGGAGGCATCGATAAGCGGGAGTTGGCGAAGGACCTGGATGCGGTAGAGCGCGAGGTGATGAGCAAGGTGCCTAAGCTGATGGAGACGGGCGGGTATATCCCCTCGGTTGATCATCTGGTACCGCCGGATGTACCGTTCGAGAACTACTCGCGGTTCATAGAACTGATCAGGCAGATCTGCGGGTGAGCTACGTTTGGCACGGTTTGTGCATCACGCTGCTAATGCGTCAGCCAGGGCCGATCCTGGTGGTACGATTGGGTTGAGTATGCTTCTGCTTCGTTTCCTCAAGGCTTCACTGTTCTCGTTGTTGGCTGCTGCCATTCTGGGTGCGCCGTGTCGCGCCTGGCTATATGACGGCGGGGAGCCGACTCCGTCCGGACCGGTTGTGATGGAAGGTAGCAGCACAGTCTGGGTGTGTGAGCCTTTTGCTCTGGCGCAAGATAGCTGGGTCACGAGTTTCGGAGCGGCTGTAGGGCGCGGTTTCGGGACTCCTGAGATGGGCTTTCACATTTACCTCACCGAAGGCCTGTACCCCGCGTCTACGCCCGTGATTGCTTCGGGAACGATCATACCATCAGGCGTTACGTGCACATACCGGTACGTAGATCTTAGCTTGCCGGTGCTGCTCGATGGCGGCAAGGTCTACTACCTAACACTCGTGCCAAATTCGCAGAACTTCATGGGCACGGTGTCGTGGTCTTACAAGCAAGGCGCCTACTACGGGCTCAGCACGGGTGACTACGGCGAAACGTGGTCGCGTTGTGTGCTGCCTCTAAGCGTAAGAGTGGACGGTTACGCAGTCCCGGAGGTAGACGAACGGTTAGTCCTTCTCCTGGGCAGTGCGGGACTTGCCGGGTTAGGGACCGCTAGGCGCCGTTTCGTATCTCGGGTGGCAGCAGATCGGGCGTGATGAGCTTGGTGGTTGGGTCGGCCAGGACAATCGCGCGCTCCACGGTGTTTTCAAGTTCCCTCACATTGCCCGGCCAGCGGTATTTCGTGAACAACTCCAGCGTTTCAGGACTGGCGAACTCGATTTGCTTCCCGTTGTCGGGCGCGTACATGCCGATGAAGTGCTCAACGAGCAGGGGGATGTCATCGATGCGCTCCCGAAGTGGCGGCATGTTGACCGTGACCACCTGCAGCCGGTAGAACAGGTCCTCGCGGAACTTTCCTTCCTCAACCAGCTTCTCCAGGCACTGGTTCGTCGCTGTTACCATCCTGACGTCAACCTTGATGGTCTCGTTGCCTCCGACGCGCTCGAATTCGCGCTCCTGCAGGACGCGAAGGAGCATCATTTGAACGGTCGGCGGGATGTCGCCGATCTCGTCAAGGAACAGAGTACCGTGATTGGCAAGCTCGAAGCGGCCTCGTTTCTGACTGACTGCGCCAGTGAAAGACCCTTTCTCGTGCCCAAATAGTTCACTCTGCAGAAGCTGCTCCGACAGTGCGACGCAGGCGACTGGGACGAAAGGCTTATCGGCCCGGATCGAGCTGAAGTGCAGCGCTCTCGCCACGCCTTCCTTGCCGGTTCCACTTTCACCACGAATGAGGACCGAGGCACGGCTGTCCTTGATGCGGTCCACCATGCTGAATACTTCAAGCATAGCGCTGCTCTGTCCGACCATGTTGTCGAAGTGCGCCGCTGAAGACGATTGGGCGCGACTGGGAGCAGCACGCTGTGACTCGTTGTAGTTGCGCCGTTCCAGGGCGTTTTTCACCACGAGCTTGATTTCATCGAGGTCGAACGGCTTGGTGACATAGTCAAGGGCGCCGTATTTCATAGCGTCAACAGCGCTCTTGATTGTTCCATGGGCGGTGATCATGAGCACGGACAGGCTGGGGTTCATTTCCTTGGCGGCCTGCAGGAGTTCGACGCCGTTGATATCGGGCATTATGAGGTCCGTGATAAGTATATCGATGGACTTGTTGCTTTGAAGGATCTCTTGAGCTCTTCTTCCGTTTTCAGCCGTAAAGAGCGTGTGGCCTTCCTTGGACAGAACCGCTTCCAGAACTCGCCTGATATTCGGCTCGTCATCGACGACGAGGATGTTGCCGGTCTTCTTGCTCATATTCAGATAATACCATACATGGGCTGCTGTAGTGAAGGGATGGCCGTGCTTGTGTCAAGACGTTCGCACGCTCAACACAAGGGCCGGGCTAAGGGCTGGAGGGCCTGTCGGACGACTTGAGCTGGCCGGAGATGCGGCGCTCCATGGTCTGATCGACCTCGCTCGCAAGCGTAAGCGGAAGGCCGTTCTGATAGAGTATGATCGTGAACGTAGTGCCGACTCCTACCTCGCTCTTCACCTCGATTCGACCCCCGTGGTTCTCCACGATCTTGCGCACCACGCTCAGCCCTAGGCCCGTGCCTTTTGTCTTCGTCGTGAAGAACGGCAGGAAGATGCGGTCGAGCTTGTCGGCGGGAATCCCGGTGCCAGTGTCCGCGACCGATATAAACACACCGCCGGATGGCGCGCGGCCTGTTGTTACGGTAAGCGCACCGCCCTCGGGCATCGCTTGAAGAGCATTGATGACTATGTTGCGCATCACCTGCTCCAACTGGCCCTCGTCGGCTTGTATATCCGGAACGGTCGAGTCAAGGTTCTCCTTGACTACTACGTTGTTGTCGGTGATCTGAACACTCATGAACTGAAGGGTCTTGTCCACGATTGTGTTGACGGAGGTCGGGGCAACCTCCAACTGCATTGGCCTGGCGAAGTCCAGGAACTCCGTGGTGAGTTTGTTCAGGCCATTGACCTCGTCGATGATGATCCCCAAGAACTCGACGATAGCGCTATGGTCCTCATATTCCTTTTGGAGGAACTGCGCAGCTCCCTTGATGGAGCTTAGAGGATTCCGCAGTTCGTGGGCGATGCTCGCTGCCAGTTGGCCGATGGCCGCAAGCTCTCCCATCCTGTGGAATTCGTTTTCCATCTTGATCTCACGAGTAGTGTCCTCGAAGATCAGGACCAGACCCAGTTGCTCTCCCGCGCTGTTCAATAGCTGGGAGATGCTCAGGTTCATGTAGATCTCGTCGCGCTGTTCCGGCTGGAATCGCAGCTTGTAGCCCTGATACGTGACGCCAGTGTCGAGAACGCTGCGTATGGCTCGACGGATAGATTCCCGGTCGGCGGGCGATATCCTTAGAAGGTTGAGGACCTGTTCATAGGAGAGGCCCTCGACGCGGTCTGCCTTGAGTCGCACGATGCGCTCCGCGGCCGCGTTCCATGTGAGGACCGTGCCCTCGGAATCAAGCGTGACGACGCCCGCGGCGATGCTGCTCAGGATGTTGTCGGTGTAGCTGGTAAGTGCGGTGAGCGCTTCCAGTTCCTTGTAGATAGCTGCGCCCTGACTGGCTATGATCGAGAGAACACGGACATTATCCTCCGTGTATTGATTCGGATTGTAGCTGTGGACATTCAGCACACCCACGACCTCATCCTGGACTATGAGCGGGATGGACATGAGCGATCTGACGGGTCGATCTCCAGTGTTGAATTCGTCGAATCTAGCGTCCTTGCTGATATCGGGCGACACGAGCGCCTTGCGCTCCTTGATCACCCAACTGGTGACGCCCGCACCCTCAAGACTCTCCGGGCCGGGAACAGGGCTGTCCTTGCCCCGGAAGCGCCACGCTTTGACGGAGGCCAGTTCCGTCTCGTGGTCAATAGCGTAGATGAAGGACTCGTCGTAATCCACCAGATCAGCCACTATCGCCAGAATGGAGTCGAGGGCCTGCTCCAAGTTGCCCGCGGAGCTGATCTTCTTGGAGAACTCATACAGAGCGGTGAGTTCCAGCACTCGCTGCTGCATCTTGAGTTCATAAGCTATCGCGTTCTTGAGCACTGTCGCTGCGTGTGACGCGACAATCGAGACAAGCTTGAACTCGGAGGGCAGGAACGCTTTAGCTTTAGCGCGATTCAGAGCCAGAACGCCAATGGTCGTATCCTCAGTGACGAGTGGGACCAGCATCAGGTTGCCGCCCGCGGGCGCGAGGGCGTTCAGGAGGCCGGCGACAGGACCGGAGGTTCGAGCCTTATCATCGGCGGGCATCAGGGTCGCATTGCGATGGTTGCGGATGAACTCAACGCAGTCTTCGTCGTCGATTGCTTTCTCTATGGCTGCCGCATGACGCGTGAGGCCGCCGCTCGTTGATTGGAGCTTGAGCCTTCCTCGTTTCGTGTCCAGCAGAAGCAGGCCGGTACCATCGCACGCCACAACCCTGGATGCCGTGGCCACCAGGGTGTCCGCGACGCTGTCCAGGCCGCTGGCTGCGCTTATGCTCTTGCTCTGCTCGTATAACACGTTCATCTCGGCGTATTTCTCTTCCATCGCCTCGTAGAGCCGCGCGTTCTCCACCGCAATGCCTGCCTGATTCACGAAAGTGGCGAGCAGATCAACGTATTGAGAGTCAATGGGACGGTTGAGAAGGCAGTTGTCCACAACAACGACGCCTATGCAGGCGTCTCGGACGACGATAGGAGCGACAAGAAACTCACCCTTGTGCGGAACGCGGAACTCCGAAGGAGCGCCGTCGCAGAAGATCGGTATGCGTTCCTTGGCGGCCAATCCGACGACACCCTCGTTCTGCCCGATCCGAGCGGGCATGCCGTTCTTCGTGCCATAGCCCTTGGAAGCGTGCATGACGAACTCCTCGGTGCGCTCGTCAAGAAGATAGACGCAGCAGCGATCGAAGCCCACAATGGTGGTGATGCTGCTGATGATGTGGTCCAGCACGTGCTCAAGGTCGAGCGTGGAGTTGATCGCGTGAAGGACGTCCGAGATGGTGGACATTTCCTGAATCTTTTGGTTGAGCCGGATGTAGAGCTCGCTGTTGGAGAGCGCGAGCGCCGCGTGGGTGGCGAAAACGCCGAACAGCTTCAGATCATCTTCGTCGAACGGAGGCTTCGGGTGGTGTCGCCGAATGCTTAGTACGCCCGTCACGCTGCCATCCTGGGCCCTCAGAGGAACGCACATGGAGCCGCTGACGTCCGTCCGAGCCTGCACCTCGTTGGCGAATCGCGGGTCGACGCTGACATCCTGTATGAGCGCAGGTTCGCCGGTGGCGGCGACGCGCCCCGCGATGCCTTCGCCAATCCCGATTCGGGTACCTTTCACGATGTCGTCGCTGAGGCCGTAGCTTGCTTCGATGATCAGAGCGCCGTCAACCTGATTGCGCAACATGAGCGAACAAGTCTGGCCGTCCATCACCGCGGCAGCTTTGGCGACGATGAGATCAAGGAGCCGCGCATCGCCCTTGGTCTCGATGGCCTGCCCAATCTCATACAGGGCTGCCGTCTCTTCCAATCGCTTGCGGTGCAGGTTGTTCGCTGCCTCGACTGACGATGCGAGCTTGAGGTTCTCAATCAGGAGTGAGACATACGTCGAAACGACTTCAAGGAGCGCGATCTCGGCTTCCGCGCAATCAGGTCCCTGTCCTACTATGGCCCCACGGAAGCCGTTGACTGCCGGAATAGGAACTACCACACGTCCTTTGGTCGGCCTGCGCCTGGAAGTGTGGGAAATGGCATCTATGGCGGCCTTCTCAACTGCGGAGGGATCGGAGATAGGCTTGTCGGTCGTGGAGTGCCATGACTGCAGATCATCGTTCCCGCCGCCGGCAACGATGACGGATAGGGCATCCAACCGCAGCGCCTCACGGGCTGCCGAGAGCACCTGCGTCAGCCTCTGGTCCGCCGGTCCTGATGAGCCGGCTAGCTCCGCGATCTTCATCAGCGCGGATACGTTCGACGATGTTAGCGGCATTGTCTAGGGCGACACCTCATCCACGCGTGACCCAGTCCGGACCTCGGCCCGCGCAGAGTGAATCCTCAAGTGATGGCTCGTCCCTCCCGGGCATCCTGCCCGCCAGGCACTATGATACCCCGAAAAGCTGAGATAATAACGTTACCATCTGCAAGTCCAATGAATTGTTCCACGGACGGGCTCGATGGAGCGCTCATAATGCCGTCCTGGCAGCACAAATCATGGGCGTTCGCCGAGTCTTCGCTCCAGCCAATCGGCAGCGAAATCCAGTGCAGTCGCCCGGAACTTGCCGAAACCTGCCCATCTGCCCGTCATCCGCCTCATATGCGCCGAAAACCGCGCCAAATCCGACGCGGATGCGTCTATGTAGCCGCTGATCGATTCATCAGGATCGGCCGCGTGTGCGGGCTCTTGCGTTTGTGTCCCCAGCATAACGTGACTCACGAAATCAAGGGACGACTGATCGAACAGACAATGATGCTCGATACGCCCGATCTGGCCGACCAGGTTCACGCTCAGACCAGTCTCCTCGGACACTTCCCGGGCGAACGCAAGCTCAGGCGTTTCTCCAGGCTCTATACCGCCGCTGGGCAGGTTGTAAGTTCCCTCGGGGTAGAAGGATTTGGTCAGCGTCAAGACTCTGTCGCCGGGCCGGGGCAGGATCATCACTACCTCAGAGTAGCTCGACCTTTCTCCACGGGAGTGAAGCCAGTGGAAGTAGTGCTCGTCCAGGTCTACATCGACTGCTTTCACTATCACTGCATTCCTCTTTGCCTTACGCAGTCGTCGTAGATACACAGGACGAGATTGGAGTATACGATTCCCGGTCTGTCTTCTATGCCGAGATGCTGCATAAGCGGAAGCGCCACTCGTGCCGCAACCTGTTCTTTCGATTCAGGTGAGAGTTCCGCAACACGCTCGGCGAATCGCTTCGCCATCTCGAACTGCTCCGGTGTGAGCAACTCGATGTTTCGCACGAGTTCGGACTCGGGATAGCTTCCCTGTGGCAGAGTCTTCGGCTGCTGGATATCCCCCTGCCATTCAGCGCGTTCCTTCACCACCAGCGTGCCGGCAGCGAAATCACCGAGCCGCTGGTTGTTCGGGGTAACGAGTAGCGCGATCAGTCCGACAAGCGTCATGTCGATCACCCTGATAAGACCACGGGTGGCCGCGCAGGGCAGGTCGATTGGCGTGCCCCCATACTTGACCACGCGCAGACGCAGCGCTTTCTTGCCAGGAGTCTGACCGTTGCGTACAGTCTCGAAATACACATAGTAACCGTACCAGAGGATGAAGCCGGCAACGATAAGCATGGTTGTGGGCCATCCAGCGACTGAGAAATGAAGTACCCTTACCAGCAATAGGTAGACCAGGACCATCACGACAAGCGCCCCGACTTGTATCAACGTGTCCAGCGCGGCAGCGCCGCAGCGGGAAGCGAAGCCGGCAAGCTCGTATTGGATTCTCACATTCTCAGGCGTAACAGCTGTCAGATGTCTCGGCAAACGAAGTCTCCTCTGAGTCGGTTCTGTACAATTGTTCGACGGTCGGCTATCGACTATCCTGCAAATGGTCTGGTATAATCGGCGCGTGGACGAGAGAGCGTTCGTGGAACAGAAAAAGGCGCAGTGGGAACAACTGGCCCAGGCACTCGACGAGGCACGAGCCGGTGGAGCGAAGCGTTTGACGCGTGATCAACTGCGCACCATCGGCCAACGGTATCGCTCGTTGGTGTCGGATCTGTCATTCGCGCGTACACAGCACGCAAGTGAGGGTCTCATCACGTACCTGAATGAACTTGCCGGGCGAGCGCATGGGGTGGTGTACGTGTCCCGGGGCGCCAGGCTGAAAGGCATGGTTTCGTTCATCTTTCGGGATTTCCCCATCATGTTCCGCGCGACGATCAACTACACGCTGGTGGCGGCGCTGATCTTCGGGCTCGGGTGGGCGATGTCTGCGACAAGCCCCGAAGTCCGCGATATGGCGTTTCCGTCGCAGATTCCAAAGCCTGCAAAATCGGAGAAAGCGGGCAATCCCCTGTTTGGCATCGATCCATCGCTGCTCTCGGGCTTCATAATGACGAATAACATCAAGGTGGGGATTCACGCCTTCGCTGGTGGCGTTACGGCCGGGGTGTACACGGCTTATCAGCTTGCACATAATGGGCTCGTGATCGGGGCGGTCGCGACGAAGGCTGCTCCTGTGATAGGGCCACTTCAGTTCTGGTCGCTTATTCTGCCACACGGTGTCATCGAGCTGATGGCCATTTTCATTTGCGGTGGAGCGGGGCTGCTTCTCGGGGCTTCGATTATCGCGCCAGGGAATATGCGGCGGGTGGATTCCGTTAGGATTGCAGGCGGCGATGCTCTGAGGCTGTTTGCCGGAGCCGTCATGATGTTCGTGATCGCAGCGATCATTGAGGGGTTCGTTACGCCTGCTCCGCTGCCGGAGTGGTCAAAACTGGCGTTCGCCGGCCTGACGGGAATCGGTCTTTTGGCTTACTTCGGTCTGGCAGGCATCGGAATCACAGGCGGCCGGCGCTCTTGATGCGCAGGTAATTGTCAATTACCGCCGGAGTGAACTGGTCCGGCAGCACGTCTATCACAATCGCTCCCGCACGTGCCAGTTGCACAGCCGCGAGCTTGCGATCGTGCAGGACTTGCTTTGCTGCCGCTGCGCGGAAGGCATCCTCCGGCGTTGCAGGAGTCGAATGCGCTGCCTCGACCACCGCTGGATCAGCCATCGCTACGCACATGCACAGGTGCTTCTTCGTCAGGCCGAGCAACTGTGAGATGAGCGGGCTGGATGCGTCAGGAGCGGTCAGTTCCGTAAACACCACAACAAGGCTCCGGCGGGTCCACTTGCGCGTGAGAAACGGAAACGCTCGATAGTAGTCGGAGTCGCCTGATGCGTGACTCAGGTTGTAGGTCATGCGAAGCAGGTTCAGGACCTGGCTCTTTCCCGCCTTTGGCGGAGCGAAACCGTGCACTTCCTCTCCGAACGCCATTAGTCCAACTCTGTCACCCTTTAGGGCCGCAACGTGAGCAAGCATCATTGCGGCATTGACGCTCCAGTCGAGCCTGCTGAGTCCGTTGATCTCAGGCCCCATGACACGACCGCAATCGAGAACTACCAGCACGTTCTGCGATTTCTCCTCCTGATACTGCCGGGAAATGAGCTTACTGCGGCGAGCGCTTGCCTTCCAGTCGATAGAGCGGAATTCGTCGTCAGGCAGGTACTCTCGCAGCGACTCGAAATCCGTGCCGCGACCGTGGATATGCGTGATTCGGTGCCCCTGTGCTACCGTCTGCCGCCTGAGGCCGATTTCGTAGCGTCGCATGTCAAGGATGTTGGGATAAACCTTAACAGGCCTATGCATCGGGTGCTTCATCTGCCGAACCATCAGCCCGAGCCTGCCCCGTACTCGGAGGTAGACGTCGCCGAAGTGGAAGTCGCCGCGGTGTGGCGGCGTCGTATGATAGGCGAGCTCTGTTTCGGCGCGAGGGCCGAGGTCCAGGGGCATCACATTGCCGGTTGCGGTGAAATCCTCGGGATACTCATCACGAACGAAGCCGGACAGCGGAACCGGCGAGGAGTTGCGCACGTGCAGGGTCACCTGATTGGCTGCGCCGAGTGAGAGCTTATCATCCACAGTGCGCGTTATCTCCGGTGGAGCGAGACTGCGAAGCCTGTGCCAGTCCGCCGCAGCCAGCGCTGCAGTGGCCGCGGCCAGAGCGACCCCGGCAGGCATCAACAGCCCCAGCCATCCAGAAAAGCCGATCATCAACCCCGAGAGCATCAACAGCAACGCGAAGCGTTCAGTAGGTATCATAGCCGCATTCCATTTCTGCGGCGTGCCATCGGATTCCTGCGCAGGAGTCAGTTGATAGTCCGATGAAGTGGAGACTATGCAAGCTCTCGCTGATCTTCACACTCATTCCAATGCCTCCGATGGAGCACTATCCCCGGCTGAACTGGTGCGTTCTGCAGCGGATGCGGACCTGGCAGCGGTAGCAATTACCGACCATGACACAATGGAAGGCGTCGCGGAGGCACTGCAGGCAGGCGACGAGGTTGGGATAGAGGTTATCCCAGGAATAGAGATAAGCACCATCGGGCCGGGCGGCGTGGAAGTCCATGTGCTCGGCTACTTTCTGGACCGGCAGTATCCACCTCTGGATGAGCTGCTGAGGAAGCTCCGGGAGTCACGCTTCGATCGGGGCCGGAAGATGGTCGAGGCGCTCAACAACATTGGAGTCAAGGTGGGTCTGGATCGGGTAGTGGAGATAGCACAGGGCGGAGCC
The DNA here is from genome assembly GCA_052035525.1 of Armatimonadota bacterium. Lineage (GTDB taxonomy): Bacteria > Armatimonadota > UBA5829 > UBA5829 > UBA5829 > DTKD01. The sequence goes on along the minus strand of JBPOHN010000075.1, from coordinate 9,954 downwards.
ATAGGCAGGCCGCATGTAGCAAGGGCGATTCTCGAGGTCGGGGCGGCGAGCACGATCGACTCGGCGTTCGGCAAGTACCTGGTGGAGGGTGCTCCCGCGTTCGTCCCCAGGTTCAAGGTCGAGCCTGCGGAGGGCGTGCGCATCATCCGCGAGGCCGGTGGGATAGCCTGCTGTGCTCACGTAGCGAAGCTGAACCGCGATGACCTTCTGCTAGAGCTAGCCCGTGAGGGGATGATGGGGATTGAGGTGTATCATCCGGATCATCCCAGCGTTGGTGTGCGCTACTACGAGAAGTTCGCCGCAGAGCAGGGCCTGATCGCTACGGGCGGTTCAGATGCACACTGCTTTCCCGGCGGAAAGACCACCACCGTCGGTTGCGTTACGGTGGGTTACGAGGTCGTGGGGCAGCTTAAGGATCGTTTGGCAAGTGACCGGCTTTAGGCTGTTGCGTCCTCCTCGAATCTGGCAATTCCTCAGGCCTGTTACCAGCGCGTTGGGAACCTTGTGGGAGTAGTTTCGTCGTCATATTAGTGGGGGTATTCTCTCCCCTGACACTACGAACGCCTGATTTCATGGACGGCTGGGCTATGTTGACTTCCGGAAACGCCGACCGGCTCTATCTCATTGGAGTCCAAGAGCAGCCGGCCTCGACCGAGAGTACCCAAATCACATTCCTCACCACCAGAGGTGAATTACGCGCCCGCGCACGTATTCGCAAAGGGATGAAGCAGGCAGTCATCCTCTTGGGCGGCAGCCTCCAGGAAACGGGATGCGAGCCCATCTATGAAGCCCTCGATCGTGATCTTGCGACAAGGGACATAGGAGCCGTGCTGCTCGAATGCAGATGTCCGGGCGACTGTGCCCAATGCGCGATTGACGCCCTGCTTGTCTGCCAGTACCTGGATGACGAGGGCGTCAGGGACATCGCCCTGGTCGGCTGGTCATTCGGTGCGTCAGTAGCTGCCGCCGCGGGCTCAGTAGCGAGGAACGTGCGTGCTGTGGCGGCGATATCGGCCCGCGAGGCCACGGAGAGCTGCTGCCGTCGGCTGCGTTCCAAGCCTCTTCTCCTGCTTCACGGCGAAAAGGACAGGATCACACCGGTAGATCAGATCAAGCGCATGGTGTCCAAGTGCGATGGTCCGCGTAGGCTGATCGTCTACCCCGGTGCGAGCCATGACCTTCACGAAGCTCGTAACCGCGTGATCCAGGACCTGATTGATTGGCTGGCGTGTGTATTCGAGCCGTCGCCGGCGTCCAATCCTGTGCATCAGAGCGTGGCTTGATCCGAAAACGCCTCTGCGTTGCCAAACCTTCTGTTGTCCTCTAGAATATAAAGGCTATACGCTGTTTTCAGGAGGAGTTGAATGAAGATCGAGGGAGTCTGGACCGCGCTGGTTAGCCCGACGAAGGCGGATTTTGGCCTGGATATTGCGGGGCTGGAGAAGAATGTCGAGTTCCAAATATCCCAGGGTATATCCGGTGTCGTGCCTGCCGGGACCACGGGCGAATCCCCGACGCTCACTTGGGCTGAGCACAACGAGCTTGTGAACCGAGTCCTGAAACAGTGCAAAGACCGATGTGGTGTGCTGGCTGGAACCGGCAGCAATTCAACAGCCGAGTCGATCGAGAATACCAGACTCGCGGTTTCCGCAGGCGCCGAGGCCGTTTTGATGGTTGATTGTTACTATAACGGACCGTCCTCTCAGGAACTGCGAGATCAGTATTATGCTGTGGTTGCAGCGGAGTTTCCGGAAGTAACGGTAGTGCCGTACGTCATTCCGGGCAGGTCCGGTACCTCTCTCGCAGTTGAGGATTTGGCGCTTCTCTACGACAAGTACCCCAACGTTTCAGTAGTCAAGGAAGCGACTGGTGATCTGCAGCGCATGGCCAAGACTCGGAGTCTGCTTGGGGATGACTTCTCTATCATGAGCGGTGACGACGATATCACGTATGCGATGCTGACTGATCAGTCGATTCGTGCCAACGGCGTGATATCGGTGATGTCGAACATCGTTCCTGGTGCTATTGCGAAGATGGTGGCGGCAGTCAACGGCGGAGATCTATCTGAAGCCCAGAAAATCCGCGATGGCATAAGCCCTCTCTTGAGCGCGGTTACCGTTAAGGTGGACAATCCGAGGGTATTGCCGGGTGGGCAGACGGTTATGGTGAACGATCGGTATCGAAATCCGGTGGCCGTGAAGACCCTGATGGCCGGGCTGGGCATGCCTGCCGGATACTGCAGGCGGCCATTGGGTAGAATGACTATGGCGGGCGTGGCGATAGTTCGGGATGCCGTGAGACGGGTATGGGACCGATATCCCGAAGCCCTGCAGCCTGTGTGCGACTTCTACGGTGTCAATGTAGCCGAACGTATCGCCGATGATTCCGTCTGGAGCGCGCTGGCCTTATAGAGCTTCTGGTGGAGCCATGGTACTGCGAGCTATTGTTGCCGCGATAGGCATACTCGTTATGCTGGTCGGGCTGACGGAGCTGATCTTTCCCGACCGGTTGATCGAGGCTACGGATGCGCTTATGCGCCCGACAGCTCTGCGTATACTGGGTATTGTGGAGTTGGTTCTGGGCCTGATTCTTATTGCTGCCGCCCTGAACCGTGCGATCGGGCTAACTACTTTCGCTCTGATCCTGGGCACTTACGTGATCTTGATCGGCATAGCGTTGATTGTGGCGCCTGGCCGGTTGATCGGCCTGTCCAATGCTCTGCTGCTCGATGCATCGCCTGCCACTCAGTCGGCGGTTTTGGGGTTGAGCGGAGTAGTGAGAATTCTCATCGGCGCGGCGTTGTTCTGGTCGACTATGAGACCGCTGCGGCCTGTTGAGAGGGGGTTGCCGGAACATCGGTGACCGCCGCCGCGTAATCGGAAGTAAGCATAACCATAGTACAGGATGGACTTGGCTTCATGACGTCTCGGCGATTCTTCACGAGCTGTGCACTTGCTATCGTTTCCCTCTGCGTTGTCCTCTCTCCCGCCATTGGCGACAGTGCCGTGTTCAGTGGGGACCCTCGTCTGGACCAGAAGGTAACGTTCCACTCGGATGGGGACACGATAGCATCGGTTCTCGCCCAACTTACCGCATCGACGGGCGTAGCTATGACCGCGGGAATCAACAGTAAGGATTGGTTCGTGCAAGACCGGAAGGTCATCGTTCACGTGACCGATATGAAGCTCTCCGAGTTGATGCAGCACCTCGCGGCAATCCTGCGTTTCCACTGGAGTAAGGGTACGACTGACGGCAAAGCCACATACAAGCTCTGGCAGGACAAACAGGAACTTGCTGAAGAGGAATCTTTGCGCACGCAGGTTGATACCTCCCAATCTCAGGCGGCGAGGGACAAAAGGGAAAACGCCATCGCCGATATGGCCAACCTGGGTTCGTTAGGCCAGTCTGACGCGGATAAGCTGAAGGCCAATGATCCGTGGCGGTATTTCCTGGCGACCGAGCCTCTTGGCCGAGATGTGGCGGCTTTGATGAGCAATCTACCGGAAGCACGTGCGGCTTTCGTGCAGGGTACCGAAGCAAGTTTCCCTGTCATCAGCCTCAGTCCGGCTATGCAGGAGACCGTGAAGCGAATAGCGCAGTCATACGACTCCCTTACCAAGAGCATAGGCGCCTCCGAGGATCACTCAGATCTGCTGGCAAGGTTCGACCGGGCGCAGATCACCATCAACAGGAGGACGTCCACTCCTGGCGGCGAATCACTGCTGGCGAAAAGCATCCTGGGCCAGATCACCATCGGCAGCGGAACTGACTCGTTCGATATTCCTCTCTTCGATCCGGCAAGCGCGGTCGGCAGAGCGCTGGGCAAGGCGATTATCGCGCTCAAGGGTGGAGCGTCGAAAGAGGAGGTTGGAAAACAGCTTGAGGCTGATATGATGGCCGCGCAAGAGGCCGCTGAGCCTTCCTTGTCTGTTGCAAGAGACATCAGTTCGGACCCTGATCTGCGTGCCAAGCTCAAGCTTAGCGAAAAGGACGCCAGTGTTATCCTGCCTCTCGCTCTCAAGTCGTTTGCGGCCGGGTCTAAGCTCAACGTCATCTCGGACTACTTCCCCGGTCCCGTGAGAGCGATTGGCGGTGGCGAGAAGAGCGCCGGGGAACAGCTCGAGGCCATTCGGCGCGCGTACGGAGCGAACTGGACCAAGAGCGGCAAAGTGGTCCTGTTCAGGGACAAGGACTGGTTCATCAAGCGTACCTGGGCGGTTCCTGAGGTGTGGATGAAGTACTGGACCGACAGAGCCAAGATCAACAGCGGCTTGTTCCTTGACGATCTCGTCCAAATCGCCAACCTGAGGGATGTCCAGATAGATCATACCATCATGACCGATTCCACGCTCGTACGTTCCGGAGCGGGCGAGGCTGCTCGGAACCGGCAGATACTGCGCTTCTACGGGAGTCTGGATAGCAATCAGCTTAAGCAGATGAGCGAGGCGAAGCTTGACGCGTCCTCACTTAACGATACGCAATGGGAGGCCCTGAAGGCTGCTCTCGCCACGAAGGGCGCCGCGTATGCTGCCGCCCAGAAAGGCAACCAGGTGATTGCTTTCAGCCAATCGGTGAAGGACGTCGCGGAGTACGTGATCTCATACCATGCCGAGGGCAACGAAGCGCCGGTCACGTTCAAGATGATATGTGGGGATATCTACAAGACCGCCGATGAAGTGACCATGCCCGAGAAGGCGCAAGCGATAACCGCACCCGTTGTGAGATAGGGCGGCATTCCCTGTAGGGAGACGACGCACTTACAGCGCGACGAACGGCCGCATCTTCTCCAACTTAGCCGGGCCGATACCCTTTACGTCATCGAGTTGGTCCACGCTCGTGAACCTGCCGACTTTGCTGCGGTACTCCAGGATCTTCTCGGCTGTCGAAGGCCCGACCCCGGGCAGTCTCTGAAGCTCAGTCGCGTCAGCCGTGTTGATGCGAACCGTGCCCTCGCCGGGATTGCGCAGCTTGCTTCCGGATGATGACGAGGTGGAGGCGGACTTCGAGGGAATGATGTTGATCTTCACGTGGTCGTTCGCGGCGGGTGCGGGTGTTGTCTGAGGGGCGGCGAGGCCTGTTGTCACGGTAGCCTGCTGTGCCGGGTCGTGTGTCGATGGGATGAAGATCTTGCAGCCATCCTCGATCTTCGCAGCCAGGTTCAGCGACTCCGTGTTGGCTCCTGGCCTGGTCCCGCCTGCGGTTCGTATCGCGTCGATGATCCTGCTTCCTCGAGGCAAGGTGTAGACATTGGGAGCCACAACCGCGCCCGCAACCTGGAATGTCACGGTCCCCGCGCTTTGGTCCAGCCCCGGCGAGTCCGAGTCCGTGGCGGATACGCTTACCCCGTCCCCTCGTCCGGGCTCAGTCACTGTCACGCCCTTGTAGACAGGCGAAGATGCGTTCCTGGCCAGCTTGATGGAGACGCCTATCGCTATCAGGCCAACCAGGGCGATCAGTGCCAGTTTCTGGTTGCGAGTGAACTCCAATGCACCCATCGGTTTGCTTCTCTTCGTCTAGACGCTCCCGCGAGAGAGCGGGCCCAAACGATATGCCTCCGCGCACGGTATAGGTTATAGAGAACTCTGGGTATTGTATCACCATCTCAGCAGCAAGTCGAGACAACCGAGCAAGCTCAGAGATCCCGACTAATGCCGAATCTGGCCCGTGCAGGCAAGCGTGCAATCTTGTGGGTCGCGATTCGCGCGTGGTATACTTGGTGAGTTATGGCCAGCAATCTTCGATCGGACTGGAGAGCGGTTTTCAAGAATGATCCCGCGGCGAGAAACGCGTGGGAAGTGCTGACTTACGCCGGCTTGCACGCGATATTCTGGCATCGCGTGGCGCACTTCTTCTGGCGGCACAACTGGAAGTTTCTGGCCAGGCTCATCTCTCAAGCGAACCGCTTCTGGACGGGGATCGAAATCCATCCAGGTGCCAAGATTGGTAAGGGTTTCTTCATCGATCACGGAATGGGCGTCGTGATAGGAGAAACCGCCGAGGTCGGGGACAACTGCTTGTTGTATCACGGCGTCACCCTCGGAGGGGTCAGCCTCGAGAAGAAAAAGAGGCACCCGACCTTGGGAAACAACGTTGTGATCGGTGCCGGGGCAAAAATCCTGGGTGACATCAAACTGGGAGACAACGTGCAGGTAGGGGCAAATGCTGTGGTACTGAAGGACGTGCCGCCGAACTCAGTCGTGGTGGGCATACCGGGTAGGGTGGTTCAACAGGATGGCAAGCGAGTAGAGCAGGTTCCACCGCTTACCCACGGGCGCGGCCTGGACCCCGAGATGGAAATGATCCAGTGCATGCTGGCTAAGATAGAAGACCTGGAGAAGAGAATCAAGAAGATCGAAAGGCCCGCGAGAACGGAGAAGGTGGGAGGGGATGGCGCTTAGTTTCTACAATACCCTGACGCGGCGCAAGGAGGAGTTCACTTCGCTTGAGCCGGGAAAGGTCAGGATGTATACGTGCGGGCCGACGGTCTACAACTATGCCCACATCGGGAACCTGCGTTCGTACGTCTTCGCAGACATCGCCCGCCGCACTTTGGAATACTTCGGCTACGAAGTGCCTCAGGTCATGAACGTCACCGACGTCGGTCATCTGACGGGCGACGTCGATGCGGGCGAGGACAAGATGGAACTCGAAGCCTGCAAGGAAGGCCGCGATATCTGGGAGATCGCTCGCTACTTCGAGCAGGTCTTCTTTGAAGACATCGAGCGCCTGAACATCAAGCCTCCGGTCGTGAAGTGCCGTGCGACGGAACATGTGCCGGAGATGATTGCGCTTATCGAGAGACTCTTCGAGCGCGGTCACGCATACGAGACTGCGCAGGCCGTGTACTTCGATGTGGCGACTTTTCCATCATACACGGAGCTTTCGCGGCAGTCACTGGAAGATAAGCTGACAGGGGCGCGTGATGAGGTGCAGGAAGACCCCGACAAGCGCAGCCCGGCTGATTTCGCGCTCTGGTTCAAGGCTGTCGGCAGGTTCGAAAACCACATAATGCGCTGGGACTCTCCATGGGGTGTCGGCTTCCCCGGATGGCACGTTGAGTGTTCGGCCATGTCCATGAAGTACCTTGGGGAGACGCTGGATATCCACACCGGCGGGGAAGACCACATATGGGTGCACCATCCTAATGAGATCGCTCAGAGCGAGGGAGCGACCGGGCAGAAGTTCGTCAGGTACTGGATGCACGGAGCATTCCTTGTGGTGGGCAAGCTTTCCAAGGACGACTCGGACGAAGACAAAAGAATGGGGAAGTCCGAGGGCAACTTTTTGCGGCTTCAGACGTTAATTGATAACGGATACGATCCTCTTGCGTATAGATTCATGTGCTTCTCAGCGCACTACCGCGCTAAGCTGAAGTTCACGTGGGACGCTATGGACGCGGCAGCCGCCGGGTACAAGAACCTTCAGGACTTCGTAGCGCGCGCCAAGCAGATAGGCGGAGAGGAACAACCGTGGGTGGCTGAGCACAGGGCGAAGTTCCGGGACGCCATCGCCGATGACCTGAACATGCCGCAGGCGATGGCAGCCGTGAATGAGCTTATCCGAGAGGCTGACAGGCGCGGTGAGTACGGGGTGCTCGATGCGCTGTACGATTTTGACAGAGTCCTCGGTCTGAAGCTGCGGGAGTCTGCCGAGCGTGCAACGAGTGTGGATGACGCGATTGAGGCACTGATCAAGGAACGAGAAGAGGCCCGGGCTGCTAAGAATTGGGCGAGGGCCGATGAGATTAGAAAGCAGTTGAGCGATCAAGGGATTGCGCTGGAGGATACGCCGTCGGGAACGCTGTGGCGCCGGGCAGATTAGTGGTCAGTCAGGGATGTTGACAGGCAAGTTGGGCAAGTTGTTGGCGGTCTCGTTAGGGATCGTTGTGGTCAGTGTGTTGGTCGTGCTGACGATCACTTTGCGCTTCGCTCACACTGATAGGCTTTGCCCTGGCATCACTGTATCGGGAGTCCCGGTCGGCGGGATGTCGAAAGACGAAGCGGCGCGCGTCGTGAGGGAATGGGCGCAGGACCGCGTGAGCCGGAACCTCACGCTGACAGCTTTGGATCGGCGCTGGACTGGTAACCTCGCCAGCCTTGGACTGCGGATCGATTGGCCGGCGGCTATCGACAAGGCGTGTGCAGTAGGGCGAGAGGGGAACATTGTCCAGCGAGCCGTATGTGTGCTCTCCTCACGCGGCAAGGGTAAGAGCATTACGGCCGCGCCTCTTGTTGACGCTGATCGTCTCGGTAAGACGCTCCGCAAGGTGGCATCGGCTGTCAACCGTCCCCATACCGATGCGCGGTTGGCAGTAGTGGACGACCGCCTCAAAGTGCAGCAGGACGCGAGCGGAATCAAGCTTGACCAGGAAGCTGCGGCGAGAGTAGTGACCAAGGCTGCGGGCACCGCGCGTAACGTTGTCCAACTGCCGATCGTCGTGGATCCACCTGACGTTACCGCCGAAGACTGCGCCAAAATCAACACCCGGCTCTCCAGCTTTACAACGACGTTCAACCCTGCCACTCGCGGACGTACCCACAATCTCACGCTTGCCGCACGCGCGATCAACGGGCGTGTTATCAAGCCCGGGCAAGAGTTCTCGGTGAACGCGACTGTGGGCCCCAGACTCGCCGGCAGGGGCTATCGGATGGCGCAGGTGTTCATCAAGGGACAACTCGTTGACGGGATCGGCGGCGGCGTGTGCCAGGTATCTAGCACCCTGTTCAATGCGGTGCTGCTGGCAGGGCTAAAGGTTGTGGAGCGTCATCCTCATCCGGAGACCGTTCCGTACGTTGCTCCCGGGCGCGATGCAACAGTCGCATGGGGGTTCAAGGACTTCCGTTTCAGGAACAACAGCTCCTCGCCTGTTGCTATCATCGCTATTGTCAAGGGCTCGCGTTTGACCGTGCAAGTCTACGGAGCCGCTGAAGACAAGAAGGAAGTGAAGGTGTATACGGGCAGCATCAAGCGCGTGCCAGCTGGTGTCGTCACCATTACCGATGCTGCACTTGCGCCCGGCGCCAGGAAGACGGTCGAGAAAGGTATCAGCGGCGGCAGTACTGTGTTATATCGCAAGATGATCGGTCAGGACGGCAAGGAAGTAGTGGATGCCTATCGATCCAGGTACGCGCCGCATAACGCTGTCATTGCTGTTGGAGGGTCACCTGCGGTTGCTTCTGATTAGATCAGAGCTATTGACAGCCGGTGGCCTGGCCAATATAATATAGCGGTTGTGCGCGAGCGCAGCCTTTGTTTCGCTTAAGAAGAGAACGGTCATGCTGGCCGACGTAGCTCAATTGGCAGAGCAGGGGTTTTGTAAACCTCAGGTTGCGGGTTCGAGTCCCATCGTCGGCTCCAGAGCAAAAAGCGAAGTTCCATTGGAGGGTGTGTCCCTCTGTATGGGGAGATGCCCGAGTGGTTAAAGGGGGCAGACTGTAAATCTGTTGCCGAACGGCTACACTGGTTCGAATCCAGTTCTCCCCACCAGCGGTTCTACGTAGTCCGGTCTCTTTCGATGGGGCGGGAGGTCTGATCCCGCCCCATCACATCGAAAGACGGACGGACTGTTTTGCCCACGTGGCGCAGGGGTAGCGCACCTCTTTGGTAAAGAGGAGGTCATGGGTCCGAATCCCATCGTGGGCTCCATTTGTTTTGTAATGGTTCGCTTCAAGCGCTAAGACTCGGAGGCACTAAGATGGCTAAGCAGCGGTTTGAGAGAACGAAGCCGCACGTAAACAGTGGCACTATTGGTCACGTGGACCACGGCAAGACGACGTTGACCGCGGCTATCACGGCGGCGTTGGCGACGAAGGGTTTGGCGAAGTATACGCCTTACGACCAGATCGACTGTGCTCCTGAAGAGAGGGAGCGTGGGGTTACGATCAACATTTTCCATGCTGAGTATGAGACTGAGAACCGTCACTATGCTCACGTGGACTGCCCTGGTCACGCGGA
>JBPOHN010000021.1:0-6012 GCA_052035525.1 Armatimonadota bacterium | reverse complement strand
AACAAGCAAGCTGATCTATTATACTACCGGCCAGCGTAGCTCCGCTCCGATTAGGGTGATCGCCATCGCCGAAACGACTGATCGCTTTCAAACGAAACAACTGCTCGGCTTCAGCGAAATCCGCACGCAGCTTGTTGGGCTGAGCAAGAAGAGCCTGGATTTGCGCCTGGGTAAAGGTCTTGATGAGCACCTTCTCGTCCTTCAGTTTTTGGAGGCGCAGCGCTGGATTCGATTGTATGTAACTCTCATCGGTCAGGAAACCGAAGAAGGTCTTGGCCACAGTCACGAAATGGTTGATGGACGTAATATCCGCCTCGGCGTCCATCATTGCCGCGGCGCGTTCTCTGAGGTGCTTCGTATCCACTCCGCTGAGTGTGAGTCCAGGATATGTAGCCTCAAGGAATGCTATCATTCCGTTGATTCTCTTACTGTAGTGTGTGAGCGTTGCCGGCGACAGGTTCTTGATCCGGCAGTACTGCAGAAAGGCGTCTCGGGCTTCTTGGAATGTAATGGTGCTCGGGCCTTGCATTTACCGGCACCTCCTTTCGTTGAGAGGAATCAGGGGATTGAAACACGGACATGAGGGATTGGGACACAGCTAAGCGCGAGATCGATTCCGGAGAGTGCAGGAACCGCGACTCGTAGAACGGTCTCCCGCGCCCGTTCACGCGGCGTTGGCGGCACGAGGAAAGATACAGCCGGTCCATCGCGCGGGTCATTGCGACGTAACAGAGTCTGCGTTCTTCCTCCAGAGCATTCTCGTCGTCAAGCGATTGCCAGCAAGGCAGAACCCCTTCTTCCAGTCCGATCAGAAACACAACGGGGAACTCCAGCCCTTTGCTCTGGTGGATCGTCATAAGCTGCACTGCATCGGTGGGTCGGGTGCTCTGGCTATCAAGCTGAGCGAAAACATATCCCAGCATCGCCTCCGCCGGACCCTCGTGCTGGTTTGCCGCTTCCCATAGCGAGCTAAGCTGCGGAGGATGGGAGTCCCAGTCGGACCCGCAGACGTGGTCGACGATCTGCCTGATAAGGTTCGAGAGCGATAGACCGCACGCAACCATTCCGCGCAGGCTGGAGATCACCTCTCTGTGGGCAAGCACCCAATCCGACGCCGAAGTCTCCCCGCAGTCCGTTTCTGCCCGCGCGATCAGCCGCAGGCATTCGAGGATGATGTCGTATGTCTGGTCCGCTTCTGAGTTCACCACGTGGAATGGAAGCGACGCAGTCTTCAGTGCTTGCTTGAGCGTTTCTCCGACCCAGTGCTGCCGAAATAGCACGGCGATACCAGCGTAACCGGAGATCCCGGAGACGGTGAGGCGCTCTATCTCGACGGCGACCGCAGCCGATTCCTCATCATCGCTCTCATATCGCCCGATGCGCACAATGCCGGCGTCCGACCTGTGAGCTCGTGTGCCGTTGCAGGGTGTGACCTTGCTCTGGGCGATGAGTCGTTCAGATGCAGCAATGATGCGTCTAGCCGAGCGATAGTTGGTATTGAGATTGTGAATGCGACAGTCGGGGACTGCGTCGGCAAACCGCTTCATCAGTCTGTAGTCTGCCATCCTGAAGCCATAGATGGATTGCTTGACGTCACCTACCGCACACACGTTGCCGTGCACTGATGCCAGCGCCTTGACTATCTCAGCCTCGACTGGTGTCGTGTCCTGAAACTCGTCCACGAGAGCATACTCGAACTGGGAAGCGATGCTCTGCCGCGCATTGTCATCGGCCAGCAATCGAGCCGCCTGTACGATCAGGTCATCGAAATCCAATGCTCCACGCTGCCGTAGCTCGGTCTGGTAGGCTTGGTGCAGCAGGGGCGTGAATACCGTGATTCCCGCATCGTTGTCGGAGTCTTTCGTTGCGTGGTCGTCGCCAGCAGCGCCTCGGTGCTTTGCCCTCGATATCTCCGCTTGCACTCTGCGAGGAATCACCTTGGGGCCGAGATTCCCTTGCCGGATGATCTCACGCAGCAGAGATCTGGCTTCCTTGTCGGAGCAGATGCTGAAACCGGGATCAAGACCGATGGCATTACCATGCAGCTTCAGCAAACTCGCACAGATCGAATGGAACGTGCCGATCCACATTCCGTCTGTTGGTACGCTGGAGTAGCTCTCAATCCGACTGCGCATTTCGTCGGCGGCCTTGTTCGTGAACGTGATACACAGAATCCTGTTTTGGGGCACGCCCTGCTCCAGCAGTCGGGCCACTCTGGCGGCGATCACGGCGGTCTTCCCTGACCCAGCGCTGGCCTGAATGAGAACGGGACCAATGAGATCCTTCACTGCGGCTTGTTGCGCGGCATCGAGATTGGCAATGGAGACTGTCACTGCTCCCCCTTTTCTGAGGGAAGCTCCGAGGCCTGGCGCAGCATCTCCGGCTCGTCGGTACCGGCGTAGACCGCAACGACGCAAGGATGGCCATTGGCGTCCCGGCTGAGCAGTTCGTCTTCCACTCCGTCGGTGTCATAGTCCAGTACCTGAACCTCAATTCCCTCGGGGACATCCTCGACCCACTGCACCATGCCGCCGTAGACCCCGACCTTGATCGTCTTCGTCTGCTTCATCACGCCAGCCCTCCGTACTTCCACTCCTGGCACTCCTGGTAGTACTGGCACATCTTCTCGTTGCAAAAGCCGGTGCGCGGGAACGGATCGGCGGTGCCGGACTCGATGTCTTTCATCTGCGAGACGGCGCACTGGAGGTGTTGCACGTAGGCGTCCACTCCATCCTGCGTGCGGCGCATCTTCACGATCTGCACGGCTGGCTTGGCGTTCGCCCTCAGCCCGATGTGGAATTCGAAGTCTACATCTCTGCCGGAGAGCATGGCATAGGCGGTGGCCTGCTTGTTCTCACTCACTTCAGAGTCCGGCCACCGGCGGCTCGTGACCTTGAAGTCGATCATTGTGCCGTCGGATAGCTGCACGTCGATGATCCCGGCGAACACGCGGTCACAGTCGGGGATCGTGGCTACGTACTCGTGCTCGGCCAGGACCGGCTCCATCTTGTCCACCACGTACTCCTCGTAGTAATGGCGCAGAAGCCTGGCGACCGGATCGCGATACGAATCGAAGCCTAGCCCCGGCGCGGAGTCGATCTCGCCCCGAGCGACCGCCTCGTCAAACGTGGTGGTGAAATGCAGCACAACGTCATTGGCTGGCAGATCAATGCCGGTGACGCGCTTCTCCTCGAAGTTGAGCGCCAGCGCCTTGTGGTAGCACTGACCGAGAAGCATCTGAACCGTGGGCTTCTTTGCGACGCCCTTCACGTACTTGAGATACCAGGCCAACTGGCAGCGGTCGAACATGTTGACTTGGGAGTAGCTGATGTGCTGGCCGATGTCAGCAAAGGGCCTGGGAGCCAGTGCCGCTTTCATTGTGTTTACCTCCTTAGGTGTATGCGCTTTCCAGGGAATCCACAGCATTCGACTGAGCCAGCGAAAGGATGAATCGCTGGACTCCGAAGCTAAGTGATAGGGGACATCAGACACAGGAGACCCGACTATGGGCAAGATAGGATATGGCTACGGTAGCGAATGGCATCTCACGAGATACCTCGGGCGTCACCGTCACGAGCTCAACCATGAGATCGGGTTGGCGACCGGGGGACAGGTACTCGACTGGCTCGACTTCCCATTCGGAGACTGGGCGCACTTCCACTTGGGAGAGCATAAGGGCTTGGAGTTTCCTCTCAACGGTTCATCAGACGGCCTTGCTCAGAAGTGGAAAGCGTTCTGGCCGCAGACCGGCAACGCTATGAACTGGGACGCTGTCGGTTGGCTGAAGAACGGCAGCGTCGTTGAGCTGTTGCTCGTGGAAGCCAAGTGCCACACTGGCGAATTAGAGTCTAGATGCGGCGCGAAAGCCGCTGGCGGCTTGTCAGTCATAACCAGGTCACTGGATGACGCCAAGACAACCTTCGGCGCACCTGTAGATGCAGATTGGACCGCGCCCTACTATCAGTACTGCAATCGCCTGTCGGTGCAGCATTTCCTAATAGCGAACCATATCCCTGCACGGCTGCTCTTCATCTATTTCACTGGTGAAGACAGGATGGAGGGCCGAAGCTGCCCGACCTGCGAGGCTGAATGGAATGCCGCCCTACAGCAGATGTATAGGCACATCGGTGTACCTTGGGCTGTACAGCAGCAACGGGGAGTCCACAAGGTGTTTCTGCCTATCAGCCACTAGGGCGCAAGTCATGGCGAGTGGCGCGGGCTAAGCGACCACCAAAGAACGCCTATCTCTCAAGTTTCGGACGAACGAACACCAGTGCTTGGCAATGTCGGAGACGGGGGCGATGGCGTAGCAGCGGGGGCCGATGAGGCTTTCCATGTTCTCCCGAAGCTGCTCGGGGGCCTGATGGTAGGCCTCGTAGTCGGCCTGCTGCATTATGAACATGCAGAACATGCCGATGTCTCGCAAGGCAGTGCGCCACTCGATGAAGTCAGTTCGGTCCGACGGCATCCCATCGTGGATCATCACGATCTGTCTCAGGCTCTCCGGCCTTGCCGATAGTTCATTGGCTGCGTCGTGGATGGTGGGCATCACGCGGGTAAGGGTCTCCGCCCTGATTCCCGCAAGCTTGGCCAGCACCTGCGGGCCGTGCTCATCGAATGACTTGATGTGCACCTGGCCCTCCAGAGCCCATATCGAAAGAGGGATCTGCAGTGTCTCGCAAGCCATCGTGATCGCCATCGACATTACTCTCAGCTCTTCCTGTACATCCTCCATTGAGCCGGAGCTGTCGATGATCAGAGTCAGCGCCATCTTGGGAGTGGCGATACCCCTGAAGTGCTGAGCAGCAAAGGGTTTTGCGGAATCCCTGACGAAGTACCGGGCCTTGAACCTGCCCGGATACTGGCTGGGTCCTGAGACAGCGCGAGGATTCTCTGCCTTGAGATCTCGAATGATCTCTGCGGCTATGGGAGCGGCCGTCGGAAGATAATAAATGTAGGGCGAGACGATGATATCGGAATAGCACCTGCCGCGATGGGGCTTTGCCTTGGCTATGGTGGTGCCGTCATCAGAGCCACTAGGTACCAGAGTGCTTAGGTCTTCGGAAACCTGCGCTGCGGTTTTGTCAATCAACTGCTCAACGTCGTCGGCGGTCAAGGGTGAGCGGGCTATCTCGCAGTCACTGTCGTCCGCACCATCTTTGCCAGTACTCGGTGGATCGGCATCAGAATCACTGACTGGATCGTCTGACATATCGCGCTCTGCCTGTCCACTTTCCCCACTGTCATCATCAGCGGGGCCGGTTTCTATTTCTTGAGAGCAGCCAGCGCCTTTGTTAGCGTCAGAATCGTTATCACCCGTATCATTGCTCTTGGGTTGCAGGCCTGGTTCATCCTCAGGCGTCAATGGACTGGGCAACGGCTGGTGTCCATCAGAGCCGGACATCCCGGACTGCATCCGGCTCATCACATCCTCGGTCTCTTTGAGTGCCGATGAATCCTGCTGCTTGGCCTTATCGAGCCCAGCGATCTTGACGATCTTGCGTGCCAGGAGGAGCACTTCATCGCAGTCCGCTGCATTGAGAGCTTTCTGGGCGATGCGCAGAATCTTGATCCATTTGGCTATCGCCTGACCATCCAACGGTGGGATGTTCGCGCCAAGCCTCCACCGGAGAAGCAAGCTCAGTACGGAGAAAGCGTCTTCGAGAGTCAGATCGGTATACTTTGGCAACTGACTCCCGGCAATCTTGTTCACGAATCCGAAGAGGGTCTTTGAGACGCGGCTCATTCCGGAGCCGATCTTCTCGATCCTCGCGTCCTCAAGAAGATTCAGAACCATCTTCAAGTTGGCATTCGCAGATGCCGCCATAACGACTGCAGGATCGCTGTAGAGCACGTGCAGCGCTTCGTGGCCGGTGATCGCTCGACTGACCAGGAAGTTGGCCTCGTCGAGCTTCGGTGTGAATCGGCATGCAATAATGACCCATCTGAGGGCATGATCGGCGTCGAAAACTGACCCACCTCAGCTAATGCTCCAATCTCTCTAGTATGACA
>JBPOHN010000022.1:0-10189 GCA_052035525.1 Armatimonadota bacterium | reverse complement strand
GAGTTCATCGAAGTCTTCTATAACCGGCAGCGGATGCACTCGTATCTGGGCTACCTAAGCCCTGTCGAGTTCGAGGCCGCCGCCAAAGCAGCTTAACAAAGTGTCCGTTTTACTGGGTACAGTCCACTTTGTATACCCGGGTCTTGTGTAAGACCTTGTTGTCCAATAGCCTGGCACGGTCGTTGTAGCCGTACCGTGTCCGGAGTACGTGCCATACGCGCTGCCGTAGGTCCCATAGGCGCTGACATTCCCGTGGCTACTTGAATTGGTGATAATCGTCCTACTAGGAACGTAGTTCGGCACTGTGATCGATGAGGGCGGGACATCAATGGTTTTGTATTCGTTGGAGCCGCTAAGCGTGAAGACCAGATCGGCCTCCTCAATGTTGGCTACATACATGTATCCCGCTGCCTCTATCCTGTTTCTTATGGAAAACAGCATCTGCTTCTCAAGAAGATCATTGCCGAACTGCGGTGGCTGGGACGAGTCGACCGCTATATTGTACGGCAACACCGTGAACGTGGAGAAGTTCTCAACCGGAGCGTCAGGATCGGAATACTGCCGAATCAGGGGCTCGACCTCCTGTGCCGCAGGGGCAAGAAGAGAGCTTGCCTGATCGTCTTTGTTGCACCCGCCGGCGAGCAGTAGTAGTGCAGCCAATGCAATCGCTGTGATGACAAAACGCATAACAGGACCTCCCTCTACAGACGTGATCTCGGCTTGAGCCAGAAAACGAGCGAGCCCGCAGTAATCCGACAAAACTACTACGGGCTCGCTCACGTTATACTACCAAGCCTGCTTGTTGTCAAGCTTGGCTGCCGAAAAAGCAGACGCTCGGAATGACGGCCGGCGCCTTCACCCCCTCCACCCGTGGCAGGAGGGAGGGGGTAGGAATCCGCAGCCATGATCGCTAGATGCGATCAAACGTCGGTATCTTCATCGGCTTTCCGCCGGATAGCGCGGATTGGTGGGCTATGATGCCGGGGACGGTGTAGGCCAGGGCTTCGTTGATGTCGATCTCGGGCCGGCGGCCTGTGACGAGCGCGTCGATGAACTCGTGCGCGATGAAGGTGTGCGAGCCCTGGTGGCCGGAGTCGTGCCTCATCGGTTCGGGGAGCATGTCGGTCTGCCAGTAGAGCGGCTGCTCATACTGCTCTAGCTTCGCTTCCTGCATGTAGAACCCGGCGTCGTCCTTGGTGGCTTTGGTGTCGTGCCTGACGATCACAGGCCCTATGCCGTTGGGGTTCGATGAGAAGAAGCTCATCTTGCTGCCATACCAGCGCGCACCGACCGTGCCGCGGAACGCGCCCCGCCAGAACACCGAGACCCTGTGCGAGTTGCCCTTGTCGGTCGTGAAGAACGCGGCCTCGTTCCAGAACGGGTTGTTGTAGGTGTTGCCCTTGATGATCGGGTCGTCGTCCTTCCAGCCCGTGCACATTACTTCAGTGAGCCGCTCGCCTGTGAGGCCGACGATAAACGACGTGCAATGGGTGGGATACAGCATCGGAGGCAGGCCCCATCGCCAGGTCGGCTTCCCGTCCTTCTCGAACCACAGCGAAAACTCCATCCCGCCGTGGTGATACTCGGACTCGCTGTAGTAGATGTCCCCGAACTGCTTCTCGGCCCAGAACTTCCTGGCGGAGATCATGTACTGCTCGTAGTAGCTCGTTTCCGCCATCATATACTGCAGGCCGGTCTTGCGCACGATGTCGTGAAGCTCCTCGGCCTGCTCCATGCTCATCGCGGCGGGCACGGCCGATATTACGTGCTTGCCCTCCGTCATGCAGGCGACCGTGTGAGGGACGTGATCGGGAGCGCCCGTGAAGACCGCCACCGCGTCGATATTCTTGTCCTTGATCAGCTCCTCCAGCGAGTTGTAGGCCTTGTCGCACTTGTAGACCTGCTTCAGGGCGTTGCGACGGTCCTCGCGCAGATCGCTCACCGCCTCCACGATGCAGTTCGGGTGCTCGTTCCAGTAGAACTGAGTGCCGAAACCGCCGCCCACGACGCCGATACGTATCTTCTTGTCGGTTTTCATAGAACTAGTCTCCTGCGCGGCCAGCAGCCGGGGAGCCAACGCGACTCCCCCCAGCGCAACCGCGGAGTCCCTGACGAACTCTCTTCTCGAGTAGGTCTTCTTGTCGGTGCTCATGGTGTGCACTTCCTGATTCTGTGTTGCCTACGATTCCCTATGGCGGGTTCACCTGACCGGGGGCTGCCTTGTTGCCCATCGCCGCGCCGGGCTCCAGTCCCGTGAGGCGGCAGGTGGAGTCCTTGGCCTGCTGCCAGTAGCGCAGGACGAAATCGGTCGCGGCGGCCTGGACGGATTCGGGCTTATCGCCGGTCACTATCAGGCACGCCGCCGGCCTGGCATCTTTGTGAGCCAGGAAGACCACCGAGCCCTTGCCCTCCGTCAGCAACAGCGAGCCTGCCTGCGCGCGGATGAGCGGGTTCGATTGCGGCGTGCCCACGAGGATCAAGCTGCCGTTTACGAGCGTGCCCATAGGTATGTCCGAAGTGCTGCAGAGGCGGATAGATCTGCCAGTCGCGGACTGCAGCGTGTTGGCTATGATATACGCCATCTCAAGCTCCAAAACCGGCGCATCCGGCCCGAACGCGACGCAGACGGGCTTCGTCCAATCGATCCTGTCCAGCAGATGCAGGCCCGTCGGATACTCGACCAGATCGGCTAGCACCGGCTTCCCGTCCAGCGTCGGAACGCCGTGGTTGCACGCGTACCCCCAGCCGTAGGAAGCAGAATTGGGCTCAGTATGACGGTACTGGGCGCGGATGAAGAAGTGATAGACGCCGGGGAGCGCGTTGGGCTTCAGCGTAACCTGGACAGCGCCCTTCGCTGACTTACCGGGCTTGATCGTGATCGTCGGCGCGGAGGTCAGGCTGGCGGCGGCATCGCCGAAGCATTCCGCGGTGAGCTTCACCGTGACCGTTTTCTTCGTGTTGTTCGTGACGGTGAACTGCGCCTTCGCCTTTCCATTGGCGAATACGGCGTTGGTGACCTGGATCGGCAGTTCGCGTATCGGAGCCGCCGGGCTGGTATAGCGGCGGATTAGCTTCATCAGCTCGAACGCCTCGGCTTTCGGCCGGCGATCGAGGTAGATCGTTTCGTAGTGCCGCAGGCCCTGGCGGGTGAGGCGCGGGTTCACGCAAAGCGTTTCCTGCCAGTGGAACTGGAGCAGTTCCGGCACCTGCCGCGGTTCGAGCAACTCCCCGAATATCCCCGCGTATTCGCGCGCCCTGCCCTCGGGAGACAGCCGCGTCAGGAACTTCCAGTTGAACTCCCCGAGCACGGGCGTCTTGCCCTTCGCCGCAGCCACTCCCGCCATACCGGCGGCAAGCGACGAGAGCGTCTCCTTGCCGTCCGCATGATGCTTATAGGCGTGATAGCCGAGGCGGTCGTAAGGCACTTCGAGCGCGTCCAGCCTGTCGAAAATGGCCACGTTGCAGTTGCCCGTCAGGAAAACGTCCGTATACGGCGCGGCTGACTTCGCGGCATTGTAGCAGGCCGTCCATCGCTCCGGCGCGCCGGGCCTGATTCCGGGGATCAGCACCTCGTTTTCGATCTCGATCCTCTTCACGACGTCCTTATAGCGCCCTGCCAGTTTCGCAAACCAATCGGGCGTGCCCGAGGTGTCGATCAGCACCTTGAGGCCCAATCCACGGGCCTCCCTCATGTAGAAGTCCATGAAAGCGATCGCGTTCTTGGGGTCCATCTTGCCAAGCAGCTCCAGGTGGTGCATGCGCACCCAATCGAACCCCATCGCCCTGATGATCCGCAGGTCGGTACGCATCTGCGGGGCGAGATCGCGCCAGTTCTCCCACATTGTGGGCGCAAACGGCCACCAGCCCTCCCGGTCGAGGGTCGGGGTGCGCACGAAGTCGAAGTTCTCACACATCGTGGAGTAGGGGAAGTAGCTGGTACCGAACTCGACCGCCGGAACGCCTAGATCGACCACAGCCTTCTGCCCGGTGGTCGCCACCTTGCGATACCCCGCGAACGTGAGGAACTGGCTTTCCTGCCATGTCTGCTCGGGCGATTTCGCAGCGGCCAGGCGATAGCGCAGCCTCACGGTCTCGTTCTTCAGCGGAGGCATGTAAGCCTTGATTCCCTTGTAGCCGGGTTTCTGCGATGGGTCCGGGCCCGCGATCTCGGAGATGAAGTAGATGTCATGGCCCTGCCTGCGCACGTGCTCCCAGACATAGTTGTGGTTCGCGTTCTGCCAGCGGCCTGGCGAAGTCTCTGTCGTGAGGCCGGGCGTGAACCCGCTGACGGCGACATAGGAGAGGTCGCCCGCCTTCCAGGAGAACCAATCGACGCAGTGATTGTAGGCCCAGCTTCCGACGAACTTGTCCGGCTCGGTGTCGCCGTCGATGAACTGGCCGTTCCATCGCATGCGGAAGTCGGACGCGCCGGGAGCCGATATACGGCGGACGAACGCTAGATACGCCGGCTCCTTGTTGTCGGTCTTGTTCGTGACCCGTGCGTCGATCTCCAGCCCTCCATCCGGCTTCGGTTCCGCTATTAAGGTGAGTTCGTAGTCGCCCGAGCGGGCGGTGGCGAGATAGACGCCCGGAACTGGCTGCATAAACTCCAGGTTCAGAGGTTGGAATGCGGCAATGGCCTCCTCGGTACCGGCTGTCCTGCCCGGAATATGCACGATACCGAACTGCATGGCGTTGGGGTCCAGCGACGAGGCCGCAAGCTTCGCGGCGGCGCCTTTGCCCGGCGTCAATCTGACGCTTGAATGAGCGCCTATGGTGGCCATCAGGCGGGCCATCTTGCCGTCTACCGTTCCATAAGCTCCGTTGCCGGCGTATTCGCCGTCCGGCAGTGTCGTCTTGAACGAAATGGGACCTGAATAAGCGAAATCGTAGTTGTTGCGCACTACGATGGTGGGCGCGGCCGCACACGAGGCGCAAAGGGCGAAGATCAACACGATGCAGATGACAACACGGTTCATTGACAATCCCCCTTAAGCTCATGTAAACGTTAACATCGTAGCGTGACAGGGGGTGTGGCGTCAATCGGTCATGGGCGGAGTCAAGCACGGAATCACAGTGTAACGACTGCGCGTGCAACTGCAACCTTCTGTTGTCATCGATCAGCATATTTGCTATGCTCTTGGTGACAGACGCTGCCACTCGGGTTCGGGCCCGCAGGGCAGAGAATCGAGGTTCCCATGCCTGAAGTCAAGTGTTGGTTGCAAAGCTCGATGCAGAGGGTCTACCCGAGTTCTCAAGCTTCGGCTGACTCTACTTATAGTATTGATGCCGCCCGCGGTGAGCGTGTCTCTTTCCAGGCGTGCATACGCAATCTATCGGCCGAAAAGGTGGCGGAGGCTGCGCTCTCGGCCTCCGCGCCGGAGGGAATCGACGTGCGCATACGGCGGGTGGGATACGTGCCGATCAAGCACCTGAACACGGATACCCCGCTTGCCGAACTCGAAGGAGCGGACAAGATTCCGGGATTCGTGCCTGATCCGCTTTTCCCTGAGTCCACCGTCACCGCAGGGCCGCTGGAAACGAACGCGTTCTGGATCAACGTATCCGTCCCCGCAGATGCGGAGCCGGTCGAGAAGCTGATCGGCCTCTCGTTCAAGGTGGGCGAGGACGTGGTCGCTGAGCTGAGCGCGAAGGTGGTCGTGAGCTCCCTCGTGGTGCAGCCGCGCAAGGGTTTCCCGGTAACGCATTGGTTCTACGCGGACGCGCTGTGCGACTGGTATAAGGTGAACCCGTGGGAGGACCGGTTCTGGGAGATCAACCGGAAGTATATCCAGAACCTGATCGACCACGGCAATAACTGCATCTACGCGCCGATCTTCACCCCGCCGACTGACGGTGTCAAGCGCCCGACGCAGCTTCTGAAAGTGGCCACTCCCAGCGAAGGCAAGTACGAGTTCGACTTCAGCGACGTTCGGAAGTGGGTCAAGCTGGCGCTGGAGTGCGGCGCGGAGCACTTCGAATGGACGCACCTCTTCTCGCAGTGGGGCGTGAAGCACGCGATCCGGGTCTATCGGGACAACGCCGACCCGGAGTCGCTCCTGTGGCCGCCGGAGACCGAGGCTACATCCGATGTGTATCGCAACTTCCTCTCGCAGTTCCTTCCCGCGTTCCACGAGTTCCTGCTTGCGGAAGGCATATTTGATCAATCCTTCTTCCACCTCTCGGATGAACCCCACGGCGACCAGATAGTAGACTACAAGGCCGCAAGAGCCATGCTGGCGGAGCTTGCGCCGTGGATGAAAGTGATGGATGCCCTGAGCGACGTGGCCTTCGCGGTGGAGGGGCTGACGGATATCCCTATCCCGAGCATCGCGGTAGCGCGCAAGTTCCAGGAAGCCGGAGTGGACGCGTGGGCCTACTTCTGCTGCGGCCCTCGTGGCGCTTATCTCAACCGGTTTGTCGATACGCCACTGGCCAAGATACGCATGTCCGGCTGGCTGTTCTACAGGCTCCGCGCGCAGGGGTTCCTTCACTGGGGCTACAACTACTGGTATACGTCGCAGACCCAGCAGATGATCGACCCATTCGCGGAGCTTGCGGGCGGTATCTGGCCGCACTGGTCGAACGGCGATACGTTCGTGGTCTATCCCGGCGCGGATGAGCCGCTGGACTCGATCCGGTGGGAGATGTTCGGGGAATCACTGCGCGACTACGCGCTGCTGCAGACGGCGGGCGTAGATCCTGATGACGCGATGTTGGCGGAACTGAAGGACTACAACGACTTCCCAAAGAATGAGGACTGGATCACACAGACACGCCGAAGAATACTGGCGCAATAGGTGGAAGGACTAGTGCTATGGGTGCGAAACTTGCCTGGGGAATCATAGGCACGGGCAACATTGCCAAGACTTTTGCTCGGGGTTTGGTCCCGTCGACCACGGGCGAACTGCTCGCCGTCGGCAGCCGGACTCAGGAATCCGCCGACAAGTTCGGTGACGAGTTCAACGTCCCGCGCCGCTACGGAAGCTACGATGCGCTGCTGGCGGATAAGGACGTGCAGGCCGTATACATCTCCACTCCACATCCGATGCACGCCGAGTGGGCGATCAAGGCCGCCGAGGCCGGAAAACACATCCTCTGCGAAAAACCCATCGGTATCAGCTATGCTGAGGCAATGGCGATAGTGGAGGCTGCCAGGCGCAACGATGTGTTCCTGATGGAAGCATTCATGTACAAGTGCCACCCGCTGATCGTCAGACTCGTCGATCTCATCAAAGAGAAGGCGATAGGCGATGTGCGGATGATCCGGGCCTCGTTCAGCTTTGACGCGGGCTGGAACCCGGAGGGCAGGCTCCTCAACAACGCAATGGGCGGAGGCGGCATTCTGGATGTCGGCTGCTATACCACGTCAGTCGCCAGGATGATCGCCGGAGCGGCTTTGGGCAAGGACTTCGTGGAGCCTATAAATGTCAAGGCCATTGGGAAACTCGGTGAGACAGGCGTAGATGAATACACGGCCGCGCTGCTCAGATTCCCCGGCGACATCATAGCGCAGGTCTCGACCGGGGTGCAGCTCAATCAGGACAACGCCGTGCAGGTGTTCGGCACCAGGGGCAACATCCTCATCCCGGCATTCTGGAGACCGGACAAGTTGATCGTGAACAGGAACGGCCAGCCAACCGAGGAGATCGTCCTCGACGACGCCAAGGACATCTACACCTATGAGGCCGATGTGGTCGCGGCAAACATAGCCAACCGGCAGGCCAAACCGCCGGCGATGACCTGGGATGACACCCTCGGCAACATGCGCACGCTCGATGCCTGGCGGCTCGCCATCGGCCTCACCTACCAGGCTGAGCAGCCGACCGCCAACATACCGACGATCGACAACCGTCCGCTGGCCCGCCGTGCGAACCACAACATGAAGTACGGCGAGATCGAGGGCGTCAAGCTGCCTGTTTCCCGCCTGATCATGGGCTGCACGCTGTATGGCTTCAATATCTGGCTGCCTTACGCTTCGGTCATGTTCGACGAGTACTTCCGCGCGGGAGGCAACTGCTTTGATACCGCCTACATCTACGGCGATGGCGCTTCCGACACCATCCTCGGCAAGTGGATAGCGAACAGGGGCATCCGGGATCAAGTGGTCGTGCTTGCCAAGGGCGCTCACACGCCGAACTGCAATCCCGAATCAATCGACAGCCAGCTCGCCGAGACGCTGGAGCGCATGCAGACCGACTACGTGGACATCTACGTGCTGCATCGCGACAACGAGGAGATTCCCGTCAGCGAGTTCATCGACTGCCTCAACAGGCACAAAGATGCCGGCCGGGTGCGGGCGTTCGGAGGATCGAACTGGTCCCTCGATCGCATTCAGGCAGCCAACGACTACGCGAAGTCGAAGGGCCTGCAGGGCTTCAGCGCTGTCAACAACAACTTCAGCCTGGCGCGGATGGTGAACCCGCCGTGGGACGGCTGCATATCGTCCGCGGATGCCGCCTCCCGGAAGTGGTTCGAGGATACCCGGATTCCGCTGCTGGCGTGGTCCAGCCTCGCCCGCGGATTCTTCGTGCGTGGAAACCCCGCCGACGAGTCCGACCGGGAGATGGTTTACTGCTGGTATGCGGAAGACAATTTCCGGCGGCTCGAACGCGCTAAGGAGCTTGCCGCGAAGAAGGGCGTCCAGCCGGTGCAGATAGCTCTGGCGTGGGTGCTGCATCAGCCATTCTCGACTCACGCGCTGATCGGCCCCGCAGAGCTGAGAGAGCTGATGGTATCGCTGGATGCGCTGGATATCGAGCTTACACCCGAAGAGGTGAAGTGGCTCAACCTGGGCCAATAGCGGTCCTGCCAAGTGGGAGATTTGCGTCTAGTACTTGGAGGTAGTGTTTCGTGTTCCACATACAACTTGCGCGCCGTTTGGCGCTTGTTATTGCCGTTCTCGTATTGCTGGCGTCGTCCTGCGCGGCAGTCGAGGCTCCAAAGAACGTCATACTGCTGATTGGTGACGGCATGGGCATTGGGGCTGTGACGGCGGGAAGAGTAGCCAGCAAGGATGGAAAGCTGGCGCTCGACTCGATGCCCTATACGGGCTTCGTTAAGACATCGTCCGCGAGCAAGCTCGTGACTGACTCAGCCGCCGCAGGTACCGCCCTTGCAACGGGCCACAAGACCAATAACGGGGTCATCTCCCAGACGCCCGACGGCAAGCGGTTGACCAGCATACTCGAAGTTGCGCGCAGTATGGGCAAGCTGACCGGGATCATTTCCACCAAGCACATAGTTGATGCTACTCCCGCGGTCTTCGTGGCGCATGCGGACAATCGTGCCAAGGGCGAAGAGATAGCAGTGCAGATGATCAACTCCAGGGCAAACCTGATCCTGGGCGGAGGTAAGAGGTATTTCCTGCCCGAGTCGGATGGTGGTTCGCGGAAGGATGATCGCAATCTACTGAAAGAAGCGAAGAAGCTCGGCTACGACGTGTGTCTGAGCGCTGAGGACATGGCGAAGAGCAAGTCGGATAGGATGCTCGGGCTGTTCGCCGACTACGTAATGGCCTCCGAGCGACCGGAGCCGACCATTGCCGAAATGACTGAGAAGGCGATTGGGACGTTGAGCAAGGGTCGCAACGGCTTCTTCCTGATGTCCGAGGGTGGAAAGATCGACGTATACGGCCACGGGAACAACGCCGAGGGCATTGCCAAGGAGATGCTGGACTTCGACGAGGCGATCGGCAAGGCGCTGGAGTTTGCCCGGAAGGATGGCCGCACTCTGGTTGTCGTGACGGCGGACCACGAAACGGGTGGAGCAGCGGTCTTGGAGCCCAGCAAGGACAACCCGAAGTTGACGATGGGTTGGGTTACGAAGGGACACGCGGCCAATATGGTGCCGGTCTACGCATTCGGCCCGGGCGCTGAGAACTTCACGGGCACACTCGATAACACCGAAATCCCCAAGCGCATCGCGGCGCTGTGGAAACAGAGGCTGAACTAGCCTCACTTAACGCTCAGCAGCAATCAGGCCCGCCAAGCGCAAGTGACAATGCGACACGACGCCACTACCTATAGGGTTTGGACGTGTCGTCGCAGATGGCACGGCTGTTGCGGACCCGTCCGATATGGTTGACGAATGTGTCTGGAGCGACGACGACACATATGAACCCGGGGGTGCAGGAACTTGTGTCGCTGTGTCGGAGATGCTGACTCTGCTGTGCGTGGGTCTCCGCACA
>JBPOHN010000009.1:0-45243 GCA_052035525.1 Armatimonadota bacterium | reverse complement strand
TTCGGGGATGCGCTGGTCTCAAGAAGGCGCAGAGGCTATGCTTAGCCTGCGCGCATCGCTGCTGACCAATCCTAATATTGACCTTGCACCATACGCAGGTCCTTACCTTCAATGAGGGATGCACCCTCGGCCTTCCCTGTTGTGACACCGGATGCTATAATGAAGATCGCACGGGGCGTAGCGCAGTTTGGTCAGCGCGCCAGTTTTGGGAACTGGAGGTCGAGAGTTCAAATCTCTCCGCCCCGACCACGAATCCCTCGTACCACCGCTGCCTGCATCACAACCGCCACCAAGACCGCGCTCGTCTATTCCTTGTCCTCAGCCATTGCGGAGCTTCAGCCGCAGACGCTCCTGAGACACCCTTGGCCCGCGTTTGGGCCGCTTTGCAGGGTGGGTAATCCACACTGGCTTGGGAGCGGCCTCTAAGTGTAAGACGGGACGCTCCAGGAGGTGCCTTATGCCCCACAGGACGTTTCCCTTGATAGCGATAGCTGTGCTGCTGGTTGTAGTCTCGGCTTGTGCATACGGGGCTGAGAACACGATCGGGCCCGGCGATAAAGTTCGCATTACCGTGCTCGGCGCCAATGATATGACCGGGGAATGCGTAGTGAACTCGGAAGGCACCATAAGCATCCCCGTGGCGGGTGTATGCAAGATTGGGGGTAAGACGCCGGCAGAGGCCGCTGTCGAGGTGCAAGCCGCAGTTGCGAAGTTCGTCAAAGAGCCGCACGTCAGGGTCGAGGTTGCTCAGAAAGCGGCTTCACTTGTCGTGATCTCAGGGCGCGTCCGCAAGCCGGGTCCCTATGGGGTGGGCTTAAAGACGACATTGCTGGAACTGCTGGGGTTGGCCGGAGGAGAGGACACTAACGCAGACCTTGAAAGAGTGAGCATCATACATACGGACGGCAAGCCCACAGAGACGATCGACCTGCGGGCATTCATAGACGGGAAGTCCACATCGAATCCGACACTCGCGCATGGTGATGTGGTCGTAATCCCCGAGAGGATCTCCACCATCGGCGCGGTGTTTGTGTTAGGCGAAGTCCAGCGTGTCGGCAGTTACGAACTTCGGCCGGGCATGCGGGTCCATGACGCCATCGCGGGTGCGGGAGGTCTTACCGACGACGCCGACATGCAGAATGCGTCAATAACCAGCAAGGATGGAGTGAAGACGGACTTCGACCTCAAGAAGGCGCTCGAACAAGACAAGGACGAAGACAAACTGCTCGCCTCGGGCGATACCATCTACATCCGCACCAACTCCGGCACGTTCAACATCTATGGCGCCGTCAACAGGCCGGGCACCTATTCCATCAAGCAATCGATACCGCTAACTGACGCGCTTGCCATGGCGGGCGGTTATATGGGCAGCGCCAACATCAAGCGCACAACCCTGTTGCGATCTTCGCAGCAGAAGAGCATTCCCATCAATCTGGCGGATGTTGAGAGGCAGAAGGCGGAGAACATCGCCGTCTTGCCCGGCGACACGATTGTCATCCCTCAACGCGGCGAGAAGCAGAGCGTATGGGGTGTGCTGTCCGCGATCGGGTCTCTGGGCTGGCTGATCTGGCGTTAGGGACTACATTTCCCTCAGGCGCTGAACGCGGTCCTCGATTGGTGGATGCGTTGAGAAGAGGTTCGCCACCGTCGCCCCGCTCAGCGGATTGACGATGAACAGATGGGCTGTGGCCTTGTTAGCCGACTCCATCGGCTGCCGGTTCGAGGATATCTTCTCCAGTGCGTCGGCTAGCCCGTCAGGAAACCTCGTCATCATCGCGCCACTGGCGTCTGCCAGGTATTCGCGCCTTCGTGAGATTGCGGCCTGGATCATTATTGCGGAGATTGGGGCCAGAATGGCCAGGGCGATGCCTATGAGGTAGAAGATCGCCTGGGCCTGTCCTCCGCCACGGTCTCTACGGTCTTCCAGGACGCCCAGCCTCCCACTCCACCAGAACCAATCGGCCATCAGCGCTATCGCGCCCACAAGGACCGCCACGAGCATCATAAACCTGATGTCATAGTTCTTGATATGGGACATTTCGTGTGCGATGACGCCCTCGAGTTCCTGCCGGTCCAGTATCTTCAGCAGTCCCGTGGTCACGCACACAACCGCGTGCTCCGGGTCCCGGCCGGTTGCGAAGGCGTTGGGCGCCGGGTCATCGACCACGTAAGCCCTGGGCACCGGCATTCCGCCGGCCAAGGCCAGAGCCTCCACCGAGTTGACGAAGTGTGGAAACTCGGCCTTGTCTGCGGGACGCGCATGCATAGATGCAAGCACGATCTTGTCGCTGTAGTAGAAGCTGCCCACGCTCATCACGACGGCGACGATGATTGCTAACGGCAGCAGCAGGACATTATCGAGCGCACGTGCGAAAACGTAACCTATCCCGGCGAAAAACAGGAGAAAGAGCAGTATCAAGAACCGGGAACGCCAAATGTTGCTTGAGATCTGTTCGTACATCTATTGCTGCTTGAAATCCACCTTGATGGGCTCTCGTGCAACGTCTTCCATCTCGAAGTATTCCTTCTCTCCGAAGCCGAACATGCGCGCGACGATGTTGCTCGGGAACGACTGCACCATCGTGTTGAGCGTCATGACCTGGTCGTTGTAGAACTGCCTTGCATAAGCGATCTTGCCTTCAGTCCCGGAGAGCTCTTCCTGAAGCATCATGAAGTTCTCGTTGGCTTTGAGCTGAGGATATGCCTCCGCGACGGCGAAGAGGCTCTTCAGCGCCTCGGAAATCATGTTCTGAGCTTCGCCCTGAGCATGTGCCCCCTCGGCCTTCATCATAGCGCTTCGAGCCTCGGCAACGTTCTCGAACACTTCCCTCTCGTGCGTTGCGTAACCCTTGACGGTTTCGACCAGGTTCGGTATCAGGTCGTATCTTCGCCTGAGCTGAACGTCGATCTGTGACCACGCGTTCTCTATCCGATTGCGCAGGCTCACCAGTCTGTTATACATGGCGATAAACCATATAGCTATCACCAACAACACGCCTAGAAAGGCCAGAAACACGGTTCCCATGAGCATCATAGAGCACCACCCTTACATGGTTAATACGAGACATTCGGCACTTCAGTTTACACTATTGTTCGAAGAACCGTAAAGCCAGGCCTCCTGAACGTGCCGGAGGCGACGAAAAAAGCCGGGGCGATTTCGTGTCAGGTGATAGGGAATCCGTTAACTCATGGCGAAATATGAAGCAAGCCGACCGGGCTGGCTGCCAGACAGCATCCAGCCATCTGCAGGTTGGCTCCGGACGGCCGGTCAGGTTGTTCGGCGTCTGCGTGGTTTTCCTGACGCCGATGCCGGTCTACGGAATTTGTCAGGAGTGCAAGTGAAATGGCTACCGAACGCTGGTCTCGGGAAGTAGTGGCCCGAGAGATTGTCCGCCTCAGTAAGGAGTCCCCCGATTTAAGGCACAACGCTGTCGCAAGCAAGAACAGCAGGCTTGTAAGCGCGGCAATACGCTACTTCGGAAGTTGGGGAGCGGCCGTTGCCGCGGCAGGATTCGACTACGCCGGCATACGCAGAGAGTCACAGATGGCTCGCGCTGCCAAGATTACCAAGTGGTCCCAGGAGAGGATCAACGAGGAGATCAAGAAGCTGGTGGAATCAGGTCAGTGCCTGGCCGCAGCCACAGTCCGGGCAAACTGCCCAGCTCTCTTTAGTGCGGCCGTCAGCCCGCGATACTACGGGAGTTGGAGGGAAGCGCTGACTGCCAATGGCGTGGACTACGACGCGATACTCGACCAGAGTCGCGCAAGCGGTTCACGCGTAGGTGAAGCTCGCGGGACGAGGGCGATCGCCAGAAAGCTCCGGCTGATGGCTAAGGGTGATCAGCCGCTTTCCAGCGAGGAAGCACAGGCGCGATACCCGAGGCTCTACAAGCGTGCAGTGAACCGGTTTGGCAGTTGGGAAGCTGCGACTAAGGCGGCTCACAGCGGATAGCCGGTCTGTGCATGCGCAGCCGCGGCTTCGCCCGCCACATACCCTGTCGAGAATGCAGCCTGCAGATTATAGCCGCCGGTTTCGGCGTCGATGTCTATGATCTCACCGGCGAAGAACAGGCCAGGAACCAGCTTCGACATCATAGTACGTGGGTCGATCTCGCCTATGGGCACGCCCCCGGCGGTCACTATAGCCTCCTCCAGACTCCCCAGGCTGGTGACCGTAAGATTCAGGCCTTTCAGGAGGCTGACGATCCGGGCTCGTTCGGCGGCTGTGATGGAATTGACCGGTTTGTGCGGCTCGATTTCGCATAGGGCAGGAAGGATGTCCGCAAGCAGCCTCGGCACAAGAGCCCGTGCATAGTTGCCGAATTGCTTCGTCTGGGTGAAGTCGCGGATGAGCCTCGCGTGCAACTGCTCGGCCGAAAGCGCGGGTTTGAGGTCTATCGAAAGCTCGAGAGGCCCTGCTTTCAGGCGCCACCGTGCCGTCCTGCTGAGCGTGAGGATGATCGGCCCCGATACGCCGGAATGGGTGAAGAGCATCTCGCCGAACTCGGACGCCAGCCTCTTGCGCCTACCGCCCTGATCGACCATCAGGGAAGCCTCCACGTTCCGCAGCGACAGGCCCTGCAAGTCGGCCACCCAGCTTTCTCTTGTGACCATGGCCGAGAGCGCAGGCTCCGGCTTCACTATCGTGTGTCCTACCTCACGAGCCATAGCATAGCCGTCGCCAGTTGATCCGGTTCCTGGATATGACGCGCCTCCCGTGGCCAGAACGACCGCGTCCGCGGGCATGCTGCCCCCATAGAGTCCGATTCCCGATACTCTGCCATTGGCAAGTGTGATGGACCGTGTCCTGGCATTGAGCTTGACGCTGACTCCCGTTGAGGCCATCCAACGTTCGAGCGCATCCGCAACATCGCTGGCCTTGTCCGATACAGGAAACACCCTGCCTCCGCGCTCTACCTTGGCCTCAACGCCGAACCGGCGGAGCAGATCGAGCAGATCATCGCGGAAGAACCTGGAGAACGCACCGTAGAGGAACTTGCCGTTTGGCTCGAAAGCCTCGATGAACTCGTCGAGATCAGCCGTGTTGGTGACGTTTCCGCGTCCTTTGCCGCTGATCCTGAGCTTGCGCGCCAGACGCGGGCCTTTCTCGCAGAGCACGACGCTGGCCACGCATTCGGCCGCGCGGCCTGCGGCCAGGATACCGGCAGGGCCTCCTCCGACCACGATGACCCGACTCATGCTTGCGCCTCGCTGGCTTTCGGTTCCCGCATTCCGTGGACGAAGAAGATGGACAGCAGCACGACTATTCCGCCCGCGACGAACATTATGGGGTAGCTGAACCGCATCCAGAGGTAGCCCCCTATCAGCGGCACTAACACAGCGGCCACGTGGTTCATCGTGACGCCCATCGAAAGCGTCGGCATCAAGTCCTCAGGGCCCGCTATCCGCTGCACGTAGGTGGTGAGGCACAACGTGGAGAGGTAGAGCAGGTTGTCCAGGCAGTAGAGCACGCACAGGATGGGAAACACCCACAACACCGGCATTCCGACCGCCTTGGGCGCTAGATGGACAGAGCCATAGAGGGCGAAAACAAGGATCAGCAGTGAGTAGCTCACGAGCAGGATTCTGCGTTCCCGGACCCGGTCGATCAGGCGTCCGATCAGCGGCGCGCCGATGATGCCGACTATGGCGTTGATGACCATCAGCATTGCCATTATCCTGACCGGAGCGTGAAACACCTTCGTGAGAGTGTAGGGCGCGAATGTGAAAAAGACCTGTTTGCGGCCGCCCTCAAGCATGCTCAACACGTAGTAACGGCAGAATTCCCACTTCCAGACCATTCTGGGCTTGTCCATCGGAGCGATATCCCGACGAAGCGTCATCAGGATCGCCGCCCCGACCAGTATCAGCAATCCGGCAACCGTAAAGACGATCTGGTAGAGCGAGCGCCCGGGATGCGCGTTGTGGTGGACCGCAAACCTGACCGCGAGCATGCCGAGCACCGTGCCGACGCCGCCGAATGCGGCTGTCTGGCCCATGCGCTTGCCCTTGTCAGCCTTGTCGCTGAGGTTGAGCGTAAGGGAGGAAGATATCGGCATCCAGGCGTGCATGCCGAGGCTCCACACGAAGGACCAGGCAAGCAGGCTCGGCACGCCCATCACGGTTGCGTAGGCCCCGACACCGATGGCCATCAGTGTCACGGCGATGGCGCCCAGCACCGGCTCCACGATCCGCATCGTCAGCGCCGCCACGAATACACACAGAAATCCCGGCAATTCGCGAACGGCTTCCACTATGCCGATCCCCATCGGACTGATCTTGATGATATCAGTGGCGAAATTCGGCGAGCAGGCGCTGTAGAGCCCAAACCCGAGGAAGAGGAAGAAAACGGCGGCCCACAAGCGCTTGAGGTCGCCGGAGGTTGCTTGCTTATGCTGAGTCTCCTGCAAAACGTGCTCCAGGTTGTCTAGTCAAATCCAAATACTGCTTCTACGCCTGTTGCAGTTCGACCTTTTACGCAGTAAGGCCCGGAGAGGTTGCCTCCCCGGGCCTTGCTATTCCTAAGCAGCTCGCGCGTTCTCCTGAAGCAATTCGGTGATGTGCGCGCGTACGGCTCGCTCATCTTCGATTGTCATATCAGGCTTCACGATTTCGAACACTTCGCCGGTGTCGGGGTTCTTGTATAGCAAGGTGATCCCCACCAGCGGGTCTCTGAACGCCCCCACGAACCTGAGCATCCCCGTGACCACCATAGTCTGGCACATCACGTATACAAAGATCCGCCTGACCTCTTCGGGCTGATCCTGGAACTCCTGCAGGAATGCGCGAGCTTCAGCATCAAGCTCGCTCATTTCCGGCCTCCGATCCGCTTTTCATAGCCGACCCTGTCGCACGTTCCGCTAATAGATTACCCACAAATCAGTTGCGAGTCGTGAGTTGTGAGTGCCGGGCAGCCCGAATCACGGTTCCACCGTGAAGCTGAAGCGCTCGCCGAACTGAATATCGCCTGCAGCGAACGTGATCGTCACCTTCGTTGGTTGGATCGGCGTCGCGTCCATTATCCTGAGCCCATCTACGGTCGATTTTCCGAGGCGGGGCACATCGGCGCTGATTGGCTGCGATGCCCGGCGTCCATCGGCAACTGCGACAGTCAGTGTGACCGCGCCCGTCTTCGACTGCTTCAGCAGCTTTGCCTCACCAAGATTCGTGAATGCGACCCGCGCGACTACAGGCCTGCCCGCGGCTGCTTTCAGAACCCCGTCTTTCTTGACCTCAACCCACTTGCCGTTCGCGTCCAGTATTCGGACGGAGTCGATGGCGGCATCGAGATATTTGGGTGGGTTAGAGCCTGTCAGAGGTACGTTGCCCACAGCAACACGAGGGCAGTTGGAGGAATCCGTTCCCGTGCCCTTGGTCCTTAGACCGGGCGTCAGTCCTTTGTCGATTGCGGCCCAGAACTCGTCCTTGACCGCTTCGTAGATGCCGGCAATGCCTTCAGGGTGTTCGTCGCGATCGATCTCGATCCAGTAGTCAGGCTTCTTGGCCGACGGTCCCGTCAGATAGCCCTGGGCGTTTTCGCGGATAGCAGCTGTCACCGGCTTGTCGGTCCCATCAGGATTTATGATGCCGTAGTTGCTGTTCTCGCCATATCTGAAGCCGCCGGGATACCACCAGAAGTAGACGCCGCTTGCTCCAGAGCCGTTCAGCATCCGATACCAGGCACGGTGGTACATTGCCTGATACTCAAGCTTCTGGGGTGTGTCCATCATCCGGCCCAGGTCCCACGTGCTCACGCCCATCTCCGCCCAGAGCATAGGCATCTCGGGCGCTGCCCACTTGGCATAGGCGAACTCGAACCATCCGGGCTTGACCCGTTCCCAATCGCCGATCCGTCCATACGCCTCCGGTTCAAGGATGTCCACCGCTGCCGCCAGGTATGGGAAGTCGTAAGCTATGCCTCCCCACAGTGCCGTCGGGTTGCCCGCTTCGGCCATCCTGAAGCTGACGAAGTGGTTCGGATCGACGCTCTTGATGATCCACACGGCTTCGCTGTACTGCTTGTAGACGAGGAAATCCAGGAAACGACGATACGCCGCCACCATCACGTTCCAGTCGCCCTTGGACGTGATGTGAATGGTGTCGGGGTTCGTTATCTTGCCGTCCTCGCGCGGGACGGGATATCCCCAGTCCTTCTCGGCGTTCTCCACGCTGCCGTAGCGCTCTATGATCCACTTCTCCCAATCGGCGTCCCAACGCTTTCGCTCTCTGTGAGTTCCCCACATTGGCTCCCAGGCGATGTCATAGGCGAAAACCGTGTCGTTCTCGGCGAGCCTCAGCATCTTGATCAGGTTGTGCATCTTCTCGGCATCGAACCAATGCGGCATGCCTGGCCTGAGGCCAATATTCGCCTTCATTCCGCGCTCTTCGACCAGGCGCAGGAAGTCCAGCATATTCTGGTCCTTGTCATAGCCCGTATAGACGAACGCGCTTACGGAGTTGAGGCCCATCTGCTTGCAGTGATCCAGATCGCGGGCGATTACCTCGGGGTCGTACGATTTTGCGCCGATCCAGTGCTCGAAGTACTCGCCATCCTCGATGCCGATGCCGGAAGAGGGCATGTAGTTCACGCCGTGGGCCCGCCATCGCTTGCCGTTGAGCATCAGCTCTCCGTCCTTGATCGTCATGAACTCCTTCTTCTGCTTGGGCCTCCAGACGTGGATCTTGTGGCTAACACGATCGATCACCTGTCCGTTCTGCAGAAGCTCGACCTGGACGGAGTAGCCATCCGCGGGCCAGTTGTTCGGATGCCAGGAAGTGGAGACTGACTTGACCTCGCCGGGTTCCACCGTCACATCCCACTGCTTCTCCACGGCAGGTTTCGTGCCGTCGCTCGGAGTTGCGGTCGCGCGCGCGGTGACCGTGGCCGGCGTCCTGCCCACGTTGCAGATTCGCGTTCCAAGCTCAACGTCCTGGTCCTCGAAGTAGGTGTAGAAGTTCGCTCCCCCATCGAGGATGAATGCGCCGTTACGCATTCTCTTTGCGATCTGCCCCACCATCGCCAGAGTCTCAGGCTGCTTGTAGACCGCGCCGTCTGTGAAGCCGAATGATGCCCAAACGCCGGTCTTGTACTGCCCGGCGGCGTTCACCATCATTGTCACGGGTGTCCCACGCCACTGTTTGCCGGCGGACCGAGCCTCAACGATGGGTATCCAGCGCCAGTCGCGGCGTTTGTCGAACCCGCCACCGCCCGGACGAGGCTGAGGGGATCGCATTATGCTAGATGGAGCAAGTGCTGCCTCGGAAACCATCACCTGATCCGCTCTAAGGGAGAGTTCGGTCACGCCGTGCGCGTCGAAGAGCTTATAGCCCGGCGACAGGGTGTCCATCGCAGGCAGGTCGAAGGCGCTAAGCACGCCTCCCAGGTCGGGCATTGTTTCGGCGGTTCCTATCGGCCCGATCCAGTACTCCTGCGGGCCGCTCACGGGCCCTGTATGGCTGTGGGCAAGACCGAATGAGAAGGACTTGGCGTTCTCAGGCTTGAGCGAATCACCGCGGCCGCCGCGTCCCTCGGTGCTGGTCCAATACTTGAAGTCCTTGGGTGTAAGCGCATATCGCCGCCACTCAGGGTAGAGCGGGACGACTGCGATCCATCGTGAACCGTCCTCTTCCGACCATTCGATGGCAAGCTGGCTGGTCCCCTCGCCTCCTTTTGCCGAGAAAACCGTCAGAGTGTGGCCTTTGGGAAACGGGCTAACAAGGTCTGTCTTGCCCCAATTGTCCCAGCCGCTCTGATCAGCTATCTTGGCGTGCACCGCGCGCTGGGTCGGAGCCGGCCCGTCGGGGACCACCTCATAGGTGGCGGGGGATTCCATCTTGTTCGACGTTCGCTTCCAGCCCGTGACATCGCGGAAATCGAAGAGCACGTTATCGGGCAGCGTGCTCGCGGCAGACCGTTGATAGTCCTCGTAGGTGGTCCACTTGCCATCCACATCGATAAGCACTCGCTGCCACAGGGGCGCGTTCAGTGCCATGATGTCGCCGCCGGCCCGCGCGAAGTCGCCTACAGGTTTCACTGCCTTTGCGGGCAGGTTTGCCCCGTTCGCGAAAACGAGCAGATCGAGCTGAGCCGCAGCCAGCCTGGTCGTATCACACAGCGTCGTCGTGTCCAAGTCGATCACATCATAGCCGGCCTGCGCCAATTGGGAACTCAGGCCATTGAGCAGCGCCGGGTCCTCACCCGGAAGCCCCGCGCCCACTATGCCCGCCCGGCTCGCCTGTGCTCGCGAACAACTGATTGCCAGTATCGCAATCACAGCTATCATCAACACCCTATCTAGGCTGAACGCCATTCCTGTACCCCCGCATTGCATTACGTACAGGAATCTTTCACACGCAAGAGCCCAACTCCTGCCGTAAAGGAATTCGAGCGACTGAGAGATAATGCCACGCTTGGTGGTGAAGGCATCGATGAACAGCGAATATGAGAACGGCGTTATCAGGCAATTCGTGGCATTCGGCAACAGGACGGATGCGGTTCGGGCTATACTCTTGACGAGCTCGTTGTGCAATCCTGACGCGCCTTCGGACATACTCTCGGACTTTGACATCGAGTTGTTCTTCGACGACCCGATGCCGTTTGTGGAGTGCGACGATTGGATCGAGACAATAGGCCTGGGCCGTGTAATGGCGCTGTGGCACTGGCCGAACGAGTGGGACCACGAAGAAGGCGACGCGCACCACTGGATGCGGATGACGTACTTCGAGGACGGCACAAAGGCCGATATCACGCTTGGCCAGGTTGATGACTTGCGCGCCGTAAGCGAAGCGGAAGAACTGCCGCAGCACTACGACATAGGCTACAAGGTGCTCCTGGACAAGGACGGAATCACAGCCTCGATGAAACCGCCGAAGTACGAGGCATACATCCTTCAGCCTCCTACAGCAGCGCAATATGCCTCAAGGGTCGAGACGTTTTGGATGAACTCCACGTATGTCGCCAGGTATCTCTGGCGGGAGGACATTATCGGCGCCAAATGGAGACTCCACGAGCTTTTCGACCGCGGTCTGCGAGAGGTAGTGGAGTGGTCGTGCGCGATGGACCGCGAGTGGCGCTGGAGGCCGGGAAACCTTGGCAGAGGACTTACCAAATCGCTGGACCCGGCAACTTCCCGGGAGTTGATCAGCACCTTTGCCGGCGGTGACATCGACGACCTTTGGGAGTCGCTGTTCCGGATGACAGCACTGTATCGGAAGACCGCGATCAAGGTTGGTGAGCGGTTAGGATTCGCCTATCCCCACGACCTGGACAGGCGAGTAACCGCTTATCATAGTGCTGTCAGGAGTCTCGACAAGTACACGGGGTCCCGTGAAGAGTTGGCAAGGCTGCTGAAAGGAACGGGCTGATGAGACGGACTGCCGAATCCGTTCCACACGGAAGGACAGGAACCGCTGAAGGGAACTCCTGTGACCTTGACAGATCATCACCACAACCTCGCCCTTCCAGCAGGAGCACTCTGGCCGTTGCCTTCCGTGCTTGCGCGATCCTGCATCTATGTGTTCGCTCTTGATCTGCTTGCCCTGTGCATTTGGTCTTGACTACTCCGGCGAGCCGTCGTAGACTACCTGCGTGCGTAAGCTAACCACTTATTGAGTAGTAATGGCCTCCCGGTCAGGCGGGAGAGTCCAAAAGGACGTGACAATGGCACTGAAAGTAGGAATCGTCGGGATGGGTGGCATCGGAAACACCCATGCAGACTGTCATGCAAAGGACGATCTCTCGGACCTCGTCGCGGTGTGCGACCTGAAGAAAGAGCTCGCCGATGCCGCCGCCGAGAAGCATGGCGTGAAGGCTTACTACAGCCTCAAGGACATGCTGGCGAACGAGGACCTGGATGTTGTCGATGTGACCACCAGCGGCTACGAGAACGGAAGCTGGCACTTCGAGCCAGCGATGGAAGCTCTAGATGCAGGTAAGCACGTGCTCTGCGAGAAGCCGCTCTCGAACGACATCAATGAGTCTCGGGAAATGGTCAGGTTCGCAGCTTCCAAGAAGCTCTACCTTGGCTGCAACCTGAACCACTACTTTACGCCCTTGGCCCAGAAAGGCAAGGAATACCTCGATGCTGGCAAGCTCGGCGAAACGGTCTATATGCTCTTCAAGATGGGCTTCAACGGCGGCGAGGAAGGCTACAGCCCTAATCGCTCTCCGAGGTTCAACCAGCCCTACGGCCACATGAAGGCGTTTCTGACGCACCCGTTCAGTGTTATGCGCTACTTCTGCGGCGACATCATCGACGTGCAGGCTTTCTGCACCAAGCCTGGTTTCCGCAAGAACAAGAATGACCTGCTGCTCTCGGTCAACAGCGTTCACGTGCGGTTTGCCGACGACACCGTGGGCTATCTCTTGAGCCAGCGCGGTGACGCTGTATGGGGGCTTGGCGGCTGGTGGAGCTGCGAACTCGCCGGCAGCAAAGGCACCTTCTGCATCGAGAACTGCGTCGAGAAGTTCACATTCTGGCCGGGCCCCAGCGGAGCCGATCCCGAAGTGATCAACACCGGCATTACCGATTTCGGTTCGACCTTCCCGAATCGCATCCACGCTTTCATGGAAGACGTGACCAACGGCGTGCACTACGAACACATCCGCGCTTCTGGCCGCGACGCGCTTGCGACTTTGGAGTATATCCAGGCGGCGATCGAGTCGTATGAGAACGGCGGAGCGCTGGTGCATCCTCATCCGCTTCCACCGATCCACGGCGACCCGAGCAGGGAGAAGATATAGCCGATCATCGTTGTCAGGTACGGAGTCCTCCGGTCGCGGGATCGGAGGACTTTCTCTTGCCCTCCCTTCCGGCGGGATAGGCTCGGGAGCCGGCTATAGCAATCCGAGGCTTCGCAGTCTTGCGCGTCTGAGAGTGCAGGGCTCGCAGGAGATGCTCTCACAGAAGAGCCAGTCCGGCGTCTTTCTGAGCTGTTCTGCTATCGCGTCAACCATCGGCTGCGCGTCCA
This sequence comes from Armatimonadota bacterium, assembly GCA_052035525.1. Taxonomy (GTDB): domain Bacteria; phylum Armatimonadota; class UBA5829; order UBA5829; family UBA5829; genus DTKD01. Next base: position 32,274 of record JBPOHN010000009.1, on the reverse strand, counting down.
GAAGACAGGCGCTCGCGGCGCATATACTGCCGCGAGTCCGCAAGTTGTGTTCAACGAGGAACTCATCGGCTGCGCCGAAGTTGGCGCTGCAGCCGGGGAAGTCGGGCTTAAGCGGCACCTCCACAGCCTCTCCGCCCCTCTCGACAAGGGCGCTGCTGCCCCAGAACGCGCGATAGGGGATATCGCACACCGGCAGGCCAGATGCGTACTCCGCGTAATGTATCATTGAGTTCCGGTTATTGCCCACACCCAGCAGCAGGATTCGCGCGCCGAGCCTGTAGGCGTCCTCGAAAGACGAACCCGGCCCCAGCCCTCCTGCATTCTCTTTGCCCTTCGTGAGCAGTTCTGCGTGCCTGCCAAATGCTGCGACGGAATAGGTGGGGCTGGCGCTTCTCCGCGCGCCGGAACAACTGCGCAAGGTCTCCGGCAGCACGCCCATGAAGACGGACGGTGTAGTCTCGGGATTGAACGGTTTCACGCCCCAGATGCCTGAGTAGCAGTAGGTGAAGGTCGGCATCATCAGCGTGCCCTCGGACCCCAGGGACTCTAGCAGGGTGCGTATGACGTCAGCGGGAGTCCTACCGGTAAGCCCGAGCGAACGGAACGAGCTGTGGACGATCAGGAGGTCCCCGGCGCCAACTCCAATCGTCCTGAGGTCATTTAGCATAGACGTTATGACGGTTCCGGTCATCAACGATCAGCCTCTTTTCCGGCAGTGCGCCGGGTCACGTGGGCAACAACAGCGCGTCGCAGCGGTCTCCAACAGATGCCCTTCATTATAGCAGCCTGCCGGGAAGGAAATCGTGCGAAAAAGTTGAGCTTGGGAGCTTGTCTTCCAACGTTTACTTGTTATATAATCCGTTCCAGTGATGAGCGTGGACAATGATCGGCAGATTACCGGTGCGTCAGGCGACAGCTTGGGGGAGCAGAAGCTGATCAGAGCGGCTGAAAAAGCTTCCGATGCTCTTGACGTCGCCATTGATGTGCTCGAGGACATCCAGAAGCTGATCGGTTCGGGTCGACCGAAGACGCTAAAGGTTCGGCTTGGCGAAAAGACGATCGCGGAGTTCCCGCTCGCGCTTACCGCTGCTGCTGCTTTTGCGGCAGGGCTGACGGCCGTACTTCTTACCAAGCTGGCCATAGAGATCGAACACGAGGACTGACCCGAATCCGGCTCCCATTGCGCGGTCTCAATTGCAGCGCTGATGGATGCTGTTCAAGGAAGAGGTGAACGACGTGCAGGACCAGATCCAGGAAGAGCGAAGCCTCTTGCAATCGCACTACGTTGCCCTGTCTGATCAGGACATTGTGCGGGTTGCGCAAGCCGGCGATGAGCTCGCTTCTGAGTACCTCCTCTACAAGTATAGGAGTCTGGTTCGCACCAAAATTCGCTCGTATTTCCTCATGGGCGCCGAGAAGGAGGACCTGCTTCAGGTCGGCATGATCGGCCTGTGGCAGGCTATCGTTGACTACCGTCCGGAAAAGGAGATCTCGTTCCTCTCCTTTGCCCGTATCTGTATCGAGCGCCACGTGATCACCGCCATAAAGACCGCGACGAGGCAGAAACAGACCCCGCTCAATACGTCTGTTTCGCTCGAATACCCCTCTGATGACAACGATTCCGAATGGAATCTGGCGGAGATTTTGGTCTCCGACGAGACGATCGACCCCGAGGATTTGGTTCTGCGCAGGGAGGACAACTCGCGGCTGCAGGATATGCTGAGAAGACTCCTCTCTGATTTCGAGTGGCAAGTGCTCAGTGGATATCAGGTAGGCAAGAGCTACCGCGAGATAGCCACGGAACTGCAGTGCAAGACCAAGTCAGTCGATAACGCCCTCGCGCGTATCAAGCGCAAGATATCCTGCTCCCCATTTGGCTGGCCCGGTATTAGCGACGGAAAGTAGCGGAGAGCTATCAGCTTTCGGCTGACAGCCGCGCGGGGCCGAACTGGCAGTCTTCAGTCTCCACGTCCGGTCACTTTCGCGGAGAAGTAGTGTGTCTTGATTAAGAAATCAGGGCCCGATTCCCTTCTCCCGCGCATAATCGGACTTTGCGATACGTCTATGCATTGATCAAGTCAGACGGAGGAACCCGATGATATCCGATCCCGCGCTTGCCCCGGATAGGGCGCTGCTGCAGGAATATGCCAGGAGCGCAATGAGAGTAAGGGATTGGGTAAGGCCGGTTGCCGCTTTGGTCGTCGTACTACTTGGTATTCAGACATGCTGGGCGCAGAAGGTCACGGTCGACCCCAATGCCGGCCCCGCTGTTCAGGAAACCGCAGCAAAGACCGACTCTCGACTGGCACAACGTCTCAGCTACGAGACTTGGCATATGCCGTTGAAGACCATCCTCGCCGATCTCTCCGAACAAACCGGCGTCACCCTCAACTCCGGCTACAACAAGCAGGATTGGCAGGTCCGCGACCGCAGGATGAGCATTCTCGTCGAGGACGTTAGCCTTGCCGAACTGATGAACTCCATCGCGAGGGTGATGAAGTTCAAGTGGTCGGTCAGTGAGCAGGCGATGCCGCCGACCTATCGCCTAGTTGCCGACCGCCGGTTGATCGCCACGTTTCAGACAGAGGCGACCCGGCGGGAGAATGAACTTGGGCTTAAGGTATCCCGGCGAAGGGCTGCGGTGGCTGATGCGATGGATAGGCTGTCCACCGCCTCCGATGCCGAGATGCAGGGACTAAGGGAGACTGACCCCTATTCGTATATGAGCGCGGAGACGGGCTTTGCGAAGCTGATGGCGCAGTTGTTCAAGGAGAAACCGGGCCTGAGGGAGGCGTACATCGGTGGGAACAAGAACGTCAAGATCCCGTACGCCGAACTATCGCCGCAGTCCCAACAGCTTTTCACGGACGTGCTCAAGAGCAACTGGAAATACCACAAGCTTCACGGCGGCTCCCAGAAGCTGCAGGACAGTTTGGATCAGGAACTGCCGAAGCTTAACATCCACATGGGCAGAGTGCACGCCGGCGAGCCTGAGTTGCACACCAAGATATGCCCCAAGATCAGTGATGAGGCGAGGAAGGCGATTTCAGAGCGCGTCAAATCCGAAGGCCACGGTGTGGAACCACGACTGATGTATGAGGCGGCCGAGAATGCGATCGCCGCGGCGGCAGGCCTGGGAATCGTCTCCGACAGCTTCAATGCGGTTTCCGGCGAGTACTCGCTCCAAGGCAATGAGACGGAGCTGGGTACGCTGCTGGACGGCTTCTGCAAGTCGTTTTGCTGTAACTGGGCTAAGCAAGGTTCGATCTTGGAGCTTCGCCGCAGGGACTGGTTCCGTCGTCGGGCTTCCCAAGTTCCCGATGAGTGGCTGCAGCCATGGCGCGAGCAGCTCAGATCGACTGGGACCATGGACCTCGACAGCTTCCTCCGGATGGCCACACTCACCCAGGAGCAGAAGCAGGAGAATATAGACACCGACAAGCTGCTCAGCGAGGCCCTTGGCGTCAGGTGGGAGATCAACGACCACGAAGGCATGATGCGGTTCTACCTCCGCCTCTCGCCCGCTCAGCGTTCCATGTTGTTCTCCGGCGGACTCGATCCGCGCTCACTGAACCCTGAGCAGTGGCAGAGGTACCGGGAGATGTTTCACTATGGCCGGAAGTATACCTGGGGCACAGAGGTTTTCAGCGAGGCCGCCGGTGGACAGGCGCTCGTGACGGCAAGCTCGGCATTCGCGAATGGTCGGAGGGAGTATTACTTCCGCGTGACACTTGATGACGAGGGCAAGATCCAAGAGCAGAGCTTCCACGTGTACCTGCCTAGCTTACAGCCATCGGAGGATGTAAGCCGCTGATGGACGCTCGATAGACCGGATCAGCCTGCTTACTGGTCGACAGCCGGAGACGTTCCGAAGAACGAAGAACAATTGACGGACAGGCGTCAGCCTTCGATGCGTTACGGCACGCATGAAATCGGGCATTCCCAACATTCCTTGTCCCAATCCCCACTCATAATGGAAAAACCTAATTGAGTGGCTAACAGGGAAAGGAGAGATATATGGCGGCTGTCGGTCTCCCGGAAGTTCATACCGATCGCTCAGTTCGTCTTACGAAGCGGGAGCTCGAAGTGCTTTGTCTTGTCATCGAAGGCAAGTCGAGCAAGGACGTAGCCGACGCTCTGTATGTGAGCAAGCGAACCGTGGATTTCCACTTAGCCAACATATATGACAAGCTCCAGGTGTCCAACCGTGTTCAGGCCTTCCGGCGTGCTACTCGTCTGGGACTCGTTCCCCTAGAGGCGACGCTTGCGGGGAACTGAACCGGGCACCCAGCCCAGTCTCGTTGAGCCAGTGGCCGCGCTAGCGCGCGGCCACTGTGCTATTACGGTATAGCTTGAAGTAGACGAAGCTTGCCGTCCGCGCACAGCAACAGGGAACGCAGACCGTCGCGCGACGTAGTTGATTTCGTTACCGCAGCGGGGAGTTGGCATGTCTGCCGCACTTCGCCGGACGGGCTTATCGCCAGGACCGCGTTCTTCGCTCCTGCTACCAACACGTAACCGCCCTCCATCACCTGGATCGGTACAACCGGAAAGAGGAGAGAGCCCTTGTCCCAGAGTCTCCTGCCGTTGTGATCATACAGGGCCGCATGTTTCTCCGGCGTCGATTTGCCGGAGTGCGCGATCGACTTCGTGTAGCCGGTGCAGATGTAGTTCCCATCGGGCGAGGCCATCGCGCTGGTACGCTGAGAGGCCGCAAGCAGCAGTTCCTTGCCGAGAGTCCCATCCGGTTCTGCCAACCATGCCTGGCCGTCGGCGTCTCGTCTGTTAGGGATTGCGCGGATGAACAGCCGGTCCGAGCTATCCAGAGCCTGAACGTAGTGCAGTCGTGCTCCGTCGGCATCCAGTTCCCAATCCTTGTGTCCTGTAACATCTGAACGGCATACCGATGACTGCTGCCAGGTGCCATAGGCGACCTTCTCGCAGTCGGAGCTTAGTGACACTGAGCATACGGCGCCAGGAGCCCGCCACCTCCGGTATCTCTTGGAAGCTCCCTTCAGGCTCACCAGGTAGACATGTCTGGACCCCGTGCCCAGCGCGAAGCGTGCCTCGCCTCTTGTACCGACGGCATCCACCGACCATATGGCTCCCGGCACATTCGTCTGCCATTGCACGCGACCTCCTGCGTCTAGGAATGTTAGGCGCGTGTTGGCGCGGTTCATGTGGGCATACGCGAGAGTGCAACTGCCATCCGAGGACACCACGGCCCTGTCGGTACCCGGCACGATTGTGTCGAATAGCAGTGCTCCCGAGGAGTCGTAACACTGTATCCGGCCGCCTTTTGATACAGCCGTGATATAGCGTCCGGAGGAGGAGAAGCCCATTGAATGGACATAAGGAGCAGGCTTTGTCCACAGCAAGCGAGCGGTGGGCATTCGTCCTTCGGGAAGAACCGGACGGCTCAGGTTCGCTCGCAGATAGGCAGTGCCGGCGCAGCAGACCGCCAGAAGCATCGCCAGCACCGCAAGGCTCCTTAGTGTTGGGTTGGTTCTGACCATAGGTGACCTGCTGTGATTTGCTGAAAGAATAGCACCCGCCCATCAGCGGTGTCAACGCACGCAGATCATTTACTGGAAACGGCTGCGGCTTTTCGTGCGTAATCCGTGTAGGAACAGGCGCGGATGGGCACATACAACCTGTAAAGCGATACTGCGGAGCTTATAAGAACCGTGGGCGTGCCTCCCGTTCATGCGTGGAAAGGATTATATTATGCGAAAAAACGTTGCTTATCTTCTATTGATCGGCCTCTTGCTTGCAAGCATCGCCTCAGTTGCGATTGCCGACCTGAAACCGGGTGTCAAAGCTCCGACGTTTGCCCTTCCGACCGCTGACGGGAAGACGTTCACGCTCAAGCATCCCGGGAAAGTGATCTTCCTGGACATCTGGGCGACCTGGTGTCCCCCTTGCCGCGCGGAAATCCCTCACATCATTCGTTTGAGCAAGAAGTACGCGGGCAAGGACGTTGTGTTCGTGGGCGTGTCGGTTGATCAGAAAAAAGCCGACGTCACCAAGTTCATCAAGGACAAGGGGATCAACTACCCGATTGCCCTCGATCCCGGTGGACGGGTAGTAGGGCAGCCGTACCAGCTTCGGGGAATTCCCGTAACCTACATCATCGACCAGAAAGGCGTGATCCGTCACGTCCATTCCGGATTCGGCGGACAGGCTGATGCGGACAAGATGGACAAGGAGATCGCGGCACTCCTGGCAAAGTAACTGACGACGAGACTAGGAAGGGCGCGGAGCCGGCCTGATTGTACTCGCCGGCCTCGCGCCCTTTCTGTGTCTGAGGAGCACCAGTTCCCGGTTCATGCGCCTGTCTGAACCTTGATAGCCCATTCCTGATACTGATATAATTGGCCGTTGCACGATCACCCAAGGAGGCGAGCATGGCTCAACTCACCCGCGAAGACATCGACAAAGTAGCCTACCTCAGCCGGCTCGAGCTTAGTGAAGAGGAAAAGGACAAGCTCACCACTCACATAAACCGTCTTCTGGAGAGCTTCCAGGAGCTTCAGGCGCTCGACACGGACGATGTCGAGCCCACATCACACACCATCCCGGTCGCGAATGTATTCCGCAAGGATGAGGCGCGGCCATCGCTCAAGCCGGAGGACGTGATCGCTAACGCCCCGCAAGTCGATGATAGCTGCTTCGTGGTGCCAAGGGTGGTGGAGACGTAGGATGGCTGAGAGACTACACACACTGACGGCGCACGAGCTGTCGGATATGATCAGGTCCAAGCAGGTGAGCGCGAAAGAAGTCGCGCAAAGCTTCCTCGATAGGATAGATGCGGTTGAGGATCGCGTTAAGGCATACGTGACGGTCACGCCGGAGATCGCTCTGGAGCAGGCCGAGGCCGTCGATGATGCTATCGCGCGCGGCGAGGAGGTCGGGCCACTTGCAGGCATCCCCGGGGCTCTGAAAGACAACATGTCCACACGTGGCGTGCTGACTACGTGCTCTTCCAAGGTGCTCTACAACTACAAGCCTGTCTATGATGCGACCGTTGTTGACCGCCTCAAGGCGGAGCGGTTCGTGATGACGGGCAAGACGAACCTTGATGAGTTCGCCATGGGTTCGTCGACCGAGAACTCCGGCTTTTTCACGAGCCGTAACCCTTGGGATCTGGACAGGGTTCCAGGCGGGTCGAGCGGAGGTTCGGCGGCTGCGGTGGCGGCTGATGAGTGCGCGTTTGCTCTGGGGTCCGATACGGGAGGATCGATCCGGCAGCCGGCATCGTTCTGCGGCGTTGTCGGCATGAAGCCCACTTACGGAAGAGTGTCGCGCTATGGGCTGGTGGCGTTCGCGTCCTCGCTCGATCAGATTGGTCCAATAACCAAGGATGTGACGGACTGCGCGCTTGTGATGAACGCGATCTGCGGCAAGGACCCCTGCGACTCGACTTCCCTCGATGTGCCGACACCGGACTTTACCAAGGCGCTCGTGAACGACGTCAGGGGGCTGAAGATCGGCGTTCCGAAGGAGTTCTTCGGGATGGGTACTGACCCTGAGGTGGAAAGAGCCGTGCGCGCTGCGATTGATGTGCTGGCGGGACTCGGGGCGCAGTACAAAGAGATCTCGATGCCGAGCGTGAAGTACGGCATCGCAACCTATTACATCATCGCGCCTGCTGAGTGCAGTTCCAACCTCGCGCGCTATGATGGCGTTCGCTACGGCCTGCGGTCGAAGGACTCGCCGGATGTGATCGGGATGTTCGAGAACACGCGTGAGGAGGGCTTCGGCGCCGAGGTCAAACAGCGGATAATGATCGGCACCTACGCGCTGTCCGCCGGATACTACGACGCTTATTACCTCAAGGCGCAGAAGGTCCGCACGCTTCTGAGACGCGATTTCGAAAAGGCGTTCGAGGAGTTTGACGTGATCATATCGCCGACCTCGCCCGGAGTCGCGTTCGGCATCGGGGAGCTTGTGGATGATCCCTATGCGATGAAACTCGCGGATGTCTGCACGATCCCGGTCAATATGGTCGGCATCCCGGGCATCTCGATCCCCTGTGGATTCAAGAACGGCCTCCCGATCGGCCTACAAATAATGGGCAAGAGTCTGGACGAGGAAACGCTGCTGCGGGTGGCGTACACGTTTGAGCAGAACACGAGTTTTCACAAGAGCAAGCCGGTGTTGTAGCAGGGATACTGTGATCCCAGTCTCCGACGGGGGACTTTGTGTAGGCGTTGCCCGTGATTCCAATCACTGGGTCCTGAGGTAGGGGAATGATCGAATACGAACCAGTAATCGGCATGGAAGTCCATGTGGAGCTGCAGACGAACTCGAAGATGTTCTGCGGCTGTGCGGTGGAGTTCGGCGGGGAGCCGAATACTCGCTGCTGTCCAGTGTGCCTTGGGCTGCCGGGGAGCCTGCCGGTCGTAAACGAGCGCGCGGTTCAGCTCATGGTCAAGTCGGCAATCGCACTTGGATGCAACATCGCGCCAAGATGCATCTTCCACCGCAAGAACTACTACTATCCCGACATGCCGAAGAACTACCAGATATCCCAGTACGACAACCCCATCGGCGTGGATGGTTGCGTGGAGATACTTGCCGGCGGCAAGGGAAAGAAGATCGCCATTCGGCGAGTGCATATGGAAGAGGATGCCGGCAAGCTGCTCCACATGGAGGGGAACCGCAGCCACGTGGATTACAACCGCGCCGGCACTCCGCTGATGGAGATCGTTACGATGAACCCGCCCCCGCCGGGCTATGACCAGATCGAATCCGCCGAGGAGGCGCGCGAGTATCTTCAGCGCCTGCGGCAGATACTGCTATACCTGGGCGTTTCCGATTGCAGGATGGAGGAGGGCAGCATGCGCTGCGAGCCCAATATCTCCATCAAGCCGAAGGGCCAGATCGAGTTCGGCACTAAGACCGAAATCAAGAACCTCAACTCGTTCAGGGCTGTGTATATGGGCGTCGATTACGAGTTGAAGCGGCAGGAGAAGGTCCTGCGCGAGGGTGGCAAGGTGGTGCAGGAGACGCGGCGTTGGGACGACGGCCGCGGCGTGACCGTTTCGATGCGCTCCAAGGAGTTCGAGCAGGAGTATCGCTACTTCCCCGAGCCTGACCTCGTGCCGATGGTGTTCGACGACGAGTTCGTGTCCGCCCTCCGTTCGGAGATTCCTGAACCGCCGATTGCGAAGCTGCGGCGGTTCGTCGCGGACTACGGGATCAGCGAGGCGGACGCGGAGACGCTGTCCGATTCACTCGACCTCGCCAACTTCTACGATGCCTGCGTGAAGTGCGGAAAGGACCCCAAGAACATCGCTAATTGGCTGACGGGCGAGTTCCTGCGGCTGGTCAATGCGACGGGCACATCGGTTGCGGAGGCTAAGGTAACACCCGAGGGGCTGTGCGAGTTGCTCGAACTGGTGGACAAGGGCACGATCAACCGCAACACCGCAAAGAGCGTCTTCAGTGAGATGTTCGAGACCGGCAAGCGCGCGGGTGAGATAGTGAAAGCGAAGGGCCTGGAGCAGGTCAGCGACACCGGCGCGATAGAGGCCGCGATAGACGCCGTAATCGCCGCGAACCCAAAGGAAGTCGAGCGTTACAGGGGCGGCGAGGAGAGGCTGATAGGCTTCTTCGTCGGCCAGATAATGCGCGAGACCAAGGGCAAGGCGAATCCAGCTGCGGTCAACGAGATTCTGAAGAAGAAGCTGGGTTAGCGGAGAGGCAGAGAGCAGGTTTTCGGGGTCGGGTTCCCCTTCTGCAAGGAGCTAGCAAATGAACATCTACACCTGCGATGTTTTGGTCTGCGGCGGTGGGCCGGGCGGGCTTTGCGCGGCGGTCAGTGCTGCGCGTAACGGCGCGGATACGATGCTTGTCGAGCGCTATGGTTTCCTCGGCGGGGCGGCGACTAATATGCTCGTCTTTCCGTTCATGACTCGCTACGCGGGGGGCAAGCAGATTATTGACGGCCTGCTGCAGGAGATCATCGAGCGCCTGGACGCGAAAGGCGGCTATGGTGGTCCCGAGCGTTCGCATATGTTCGATAATGAACTGCTCAAGATCGTTGCGGATGAGATGTGCCTCGAATCCGGCGTCAAGCTGCTGTTCCATACCGCTGTTCTTGGCGCAGAGACCCGTGACGGTCGCATCCAGAGCGTCCGCGTGCACAACAAGTCGGGTGAGCAGACCATGTCGGCAGCGATGTATGTGGACGGCACGGGAGACGCCGATCTGGCCTACCTCGCGGGTGTTCCGTGCGAGAAGGGTAGGGCGGAGGACGGGCTTTCGCAGCCGATGACGCTCAACTTCCGAATGGCCGGAGTGGACAAGAGCCGCATGCCGGATCGGAAAGAGATCACGGAACTCTACCTCAAGGCGCGGGCAGAGGGCCGGATCGAATGTCCCCGCAACGATGTGCTGTGGTTTGAGACGATGCGCGACGATGAGATCCATTTCAACACCACGCGCGTTATCCGGTGCGATGCAACTGATGCCGAAGAACTGACCAAAGCTGAGATAGAGGCCCGCAGGCAGGTGGGTCAGTATGTCGATTTCCTCAAGAGCGATATTCCCGGCTTCGAGAACGCGCATCTTCAGATGATGGCCCCGCAGATCGGCATCCGCGAGTCACGGCGCATCGTGGGCGAGTATGTTCTGACCGCGGAGGACCTGCTGTCCGCGCGCAAGTTTGACGACTGCATCGCCCGAGGTTCGTACAGCGTGGATATCCACGATCCCGACGGCGGCGGCACCGTGATCAAGCGGCTTCCTCCCGGCGAGAGCTACGATATTCCGTACAGGTCGCTTGTGCCGAAGAAGATAGACAACCTGCTGGTCGCAGGCCGCCCCATATCATCCACTCACGAGGCGCATTCGGCGATCAGAGTGATGCCTATAGCCGCTGCAATAGGCGAGGCCGCCGGAGCGGCGGCGGCGTTGTGCGTGAACGGCGGCACTATTCCTCGCAAGTTGGACAGCAAGAAGCTTCAGCGCGTGCTGCTTGCGCAGGGAGCTAATCTGGGCGAGCACAAGCCGTAGCAGCCGGGGAGGAAATGATGTTGGCGTAGGGCAATAGGTAAGAAACGCTCAGTTGAGGGGTATCTTTCCCGTGATTCGTTTGGCTGTTGCCTCTGTGCTTCTTCTTCTGCTTGCCGGCACTGCCGGCGCCGTGAATACCGGCGTGCCGATGCGTGAGCCGCTCTACCGCCTCACTGACGGCGAGACGAAACAGGTCAACGCCCTGTGGATCGAGAATCCGCCTGAACTCAAGTTCGGCGAGGGCCGGACGAAGGTTGTTATCGCCGACCTCAAGGGCCCGGGGATCATCACCATGATCCACTTCGCGCTGCCCTCGCAGATGAGGATCACCCGCGATGTAGTTCTGCGCATCTGGTGGGACGGCGAGAAGACCCCGAGCGTCGAAGCCCCGCTCTGCGACTTCTTCTGCGATCCGAACGGCGCGCTGGAACGGGTCGATTCCGCCTTCGTGAACAAGAAGCGCGGCTGGAACTGCTACTTCCCGATGCCGTTTGCGAAGTCCGCCAAAATCGAAGTGTCACTGGAGAGCGAGCGTTACCCTAACGCGCAATGGGGACAGGCGCCTTGCTACAGCTACGTCCACTACAAGATTCTCGACTCCATGCCGGCCGATGCAGGCTACTTCCACGCGAGCTGGAGGCAGCAGACGCTGCTCCTGGGCAAGGAAGACTACAAGGTCGTCGAGATCACGGGCAAGGGGCAGTGGGTCGGCTGGAACATGAGCATTCACGCGCCGCTGAGGCCGGAGGTCTTCTACCCCGTGGATGAGAACGTGAACTTCTACATCGATGGCGAAGCGGAACCGTCAATCGTCTGGCAGGGTCTGGAGGATGGATTCGGGTTCAGTTGGGGCTTTCCTGAGGAGGCTAACGGCTTCCCTTACACGGGGTATCAACCCTACTACAACGGCGCGTGTGCTTATCGGTTCAATGACATCGACCGCATCGCCTTCAAGAAGTCGCTACGCGTGACTGTCGGCTTCGGCCGGAAGGAGCATCCATCCTTCCGCAAAGACTTTGCCAAGCCCGAAAACGCGCTGGAGCTATCGAGCGTCACCTACTGGTACCAGAAGGAGCCGCACGTGGCATTCGAGCCGCTTCCTTCCGCTTCCAATCGCGCGCCAACCCTTTTCGATACTGCCAGGAAAGATCGCGCCGACCCCAACGAGGTCGTTGCGTTGGACCTCGGCAGCCGCAAAGGTGATATCGTGTACCTCGCCAAAGGCTGGGACTTCAGGTTCAGGAAAGGCTACTCCTTCGCTGGCTGGCCCACCGAGGTCAACCACTGCTGGGCTGACTACGACTCGCTGGAGTTTGACCTGCTATGTCCGAAAGATGTTGCCGGCACGCTTAAGCTCTATATTATCGACGGCGACAACTTCCACGGCGGCAGGAAGCAGTCGATCAGCGTGGCAGGAAGGCTGCTCGGCGAGTACGAGTCCTTTGGAAACGGGCGATGGGTCGAGGTGCCCGCAACTGCCGCCGACACGGCGAGTGGCCGCGTAAGCGTCGTCGCTAAGAACCTCAAGCCTGAGGCGAATGCCGTCATATCACTGGTGCGTTTTGTCGAGGCCAAAAAGTAATGCTGTAGGAGTGCAATGAGAATCGGATGCTGCGCGAGCCTGGACCAGATCAAGGCTATCCAGGACGCGGGATATGATTACGTCGAGCTTGCTGTGGGCACGATCAAGCCCGAACAGCCGAATTCGGAGTTTGAGCCCGTAAGGGATGTGCTGAGTTCCTATGACATCCGGCCCGAGGCCTGGAATATTCTCTTTCCCCCGGATATGAAAGTTGTCGGGCCTGAAGTCGACCTCTACCGTGTGGAACGCTATCTGCGCACGGCGTTTGAGCGCATAGAGGAGGTCGGAGGAGAGATTGTCGTCTTTGGCAGCGGCGGCGCCCGCTGTGTTCCGGAGCGATTTCCCAGGGAAGAAGCATACGATCAACTGCGCGAGGTGCTTACGCTTGCCGGGCAGGTCGCCGGCGCCCACGGGATTACTATTGCCCTTGAGCCGCTGCATTCGAAAGGGACTAATATCATCAACAATCTGGCGGAGGGTGCTGAACTTGTTTGTGGAGTCAGCCACCCCTTCGTCCAGCTGCTTGCGGACCTCTACCACATGATGGAGGAGGACGACACGGTCTCGGCGATACCGACGCTGGGTGTGGACATTGTCCACGCTCACATATCGGACACGGATCGGCTGTATCCTGGAAGTGGAACGTATCCTTCTCGCGCTTTCGTTGACGCGCTGAAGTCGGTTGGCTACGATGACCGGTTGACCGTCGAGTGCGCCTGGCGGAGCTTCGATACCGAATGCGTCGCCGCGCTCAACCACCTGCGCGGTTGGGTCCAAGAATGAGGTACGAGCTGTCCAGGCCGGATCAGTATCGTGCTGCCAGAGAGGCCGCGCCGATAGCCTACGTGCCCTGGGGCGCGCACGAGTGGCACGGTCTGCACAACCCGCTCGGGCTGGACACTCTGAAGGCCCATGGAATATGCCTGGCTCTTTGTGAGAAGACGGGTGGAGTTGTGTTTCCTCCCGTATACTGCGGCCATCAGACCATGAAGCCCTATGCGGGTTTCGATTCAACCATCGAGTACTCCAGGGAATGCGTCCAGCTGCTTGCCAGGGAGACGCTGCAGCAGCTTGCGGACGAAGGGTTCAAGGTGATCGTCCTGGTGATGGGACACTATGGCCCGAAGCAGGTGGCGGCGCTCAACGAAGTCCTGGAGGAGTTCAACAAGGAGCAGGACCGCGCTGTTGCCTATGGCTTCCCCGACTACGCGCCGCTGAAGGAAGTAGGCATGAGAGGCGACCATGCGGGGCAGACGGAGACCTCATACATGATGCTGTTTCACCCCGATTCCGTCGATCTTTCCCGACTGCCGCAGGAGGGTGAGTTGGATATGTTCAGGGACGGCGTAGATGGAGTTGATCCTCGTGGCGGAAACGCGTCGCCCGAGTTCGGACGCAAAGCTCTGTCCGTGGTCGTCAGCTGCGTGGTGCCCCAGATTCTCTCTCTGCTGAAGAACAAGTCGGCCTGAACGGGTGGAGGATATGCTCGCGCTGAAGCTGATCGTCGTATTAATGGGTGTCATATCGGCCTGCGGCGCGGGTGTCGCGGCTGAATTGATGCAAGGCTTTCGGCGTAGCCCTCACTGGAACGAGCAGGTCCGCGCGGGCAACACTCCCGAGGGAATACGCTACATCGCCAACGCGCCCGAGGCGATGCGAAGTGACCGGCCCACGCGCGTTATCGTCTATGCAACCCCTAACGGCAACACGATCGAACAGACACTCGGGTGCCAGATGACGCCGGAGCTCGGTTGGCACTACGATATCCAGCACATCGCCGCGCAGACACGCCGTCTGCGTGAGGTCACGCCAGATGCCAATATCGTCCTGGTGTGCGCGGAGGCCGAAGGCAAGAGCTGGCCAGGCTGGCGAGGCAAGCATCCCGACAATTCCGCTCTGATCAAGTCCTTTGTCAGTGAGCAGATCGGCGGCCTGCCCGGCACGGAAGTCAGCATTGTCCTCTCCGGACACAGCGGCGGCGGGAGCATGATCTTCGGGTTCCTCAACTCGGCTGATGCAATTCCCGCCAACGTGAAGCGCATCGTCTGGCTGGATGCCAACTACGCCTACTCAGATGCCGAGAAGCACGGGGATAAGCTGATCGCGTGGCTGAAGGCGAGCAGTGAGAACCACCTGGTAGTGATCTGCTACGACGACCGCAATATCACCCTTAACGGCAAGCCCGTCGTCGGGCCAACTGGCGGCACCTTCCGCGCTACCACCGAGCGCATGCTGCCCCGCTTCCAAAAGGACATAAAGCTGGAGCACAGCACTTCAGGCGATATGGAAAGATACACTGGCCTCAACGGGCAAGTGACGTTCATTATCCACCGCAACCCCCAGAACAAGATTCTCCACACGGCGCTTGTCGGCGATATGAACGGGTTCCTGGAAGCAATGACGCTGGGCACGCCTCAGCACCGCACGTGGGGCGTGTTCGGCGCGCCGCGCGCCTATACCAAGTGGATTCAGCCCGCGCCGAAAGCCACGAGCACGACCACTGAGCCGAAGCCTGCTGTTGAAAGCCCGAAGGGTACCGGCGGAGCAGCCATTATGAAGGGGGTCGCGTCGCTAACCCGCGAAAACCGTGAGGCAGTGCTGGTCCAGGAGGTCAAGGCTGGCAACATCCCTTCGTTCCTCCTGGAGTTCGCCACCATTCGTGTCAGCGGAATCGACTCAAGAGGCAGATTGCACACAGCTTCCTATCAAGTCACGCCTGACTACCTTTCAGTCGGTACGGATAAGGACTTCGTCCGACTCTGCATTACCCCGATGGCAGCGCAGTCGATTGCTGACTTCCTTGGGTGCTCCCTTCCGACGCGGAAGATGGTCGATCAGATCTACAAGCAGGCGGATGTGAAGCTGGAGCCTAAGCCGCTCACGTCAGAACGCGAAGCCGTAAAGACCTTCGTGCAGCACAACGCGATCATCGAAACTCAGCGCGCCGGCAAGCGCCTGGGATCGCTTGTTGCAGGCATCAAGAAGGATGTCGTGATCACTAACCTGCTTCAGCAGCGGAGGAACCGTGTGGCCATCTACGGCTGGCACAAACTCGACGGCGATCCGATCCAGCCGCTCACCACAGTTCACGTGGATTGGTACGTGGACTACAGCCACGGCATCAGGCTCGTCAAGCGGGAGATGGTTGTGGATGGTAAGGGGCGGGACTTGTGGGATGTTCTGAATGACCCGGATCTATGCTTCCTCGTGAGCGACGAGGGTGCTGTTCCTATCCCTTACTACTAGGAGTGTATTCAATGCGTTTGCTCTTTTCAGCCCTGCTGCTCACAGGCTTCCTTGTCTCTCTGCCGGCGTCTGCAGATGCCGCCGCCATCGTCTTGCGCCCGGATGCGACCTGGACGGAACGCGCTGCTGCCGGCGATCTGCAGCGTGTGATCTATGTTGCTACGGGAAAGCTGCTCACAATCGGCGCTGCGCACACCAGCGACCGCGCCGTGATTGCGGTGGGGTTCTCCCCTGTTGGCGGCGTCGATCTGTCTGCCGGGCGGCTTGGCGAGCAGGGTTTCGTGCTAAAGACGGTGTCGAGCCGCGGCAGGACGCTTCTAATCGCCGCAGGGGCCAATCCCGTGTCCACCTCCTACGCGGTTTACACGCTGGCCGAGCACTACGGCGCGGGGTTCTACCTGGGAGGCGATGTGCTGCCCGGCACACGGACTGCCTTCTCGATTCCAAAGCTGAATATCGTGCAGAAGCCGGTGCTCAAGGTTCGCGGTGTGCTGCCGTGGTACAACTTCTTCAACAGCCCCACTGCGTGGAACATCGAGGACTACCGCTCGTTCATCGATCAGCTTGCGAAGTCCAAGAACAACTTCCTGGGGTTCCACAGCTACGACTACGAGCCGTTCTGCGCGTATCGGGACACGGACGGCAAGATGGTAGGCGGCGCGCCGCTGCTCTCCACGCAGACTCCCACATGGGGCACAACCTCGATGAAGACCTCCGAGTTTGTACCGGTCGCGCGTCCCTACTTCGAGAAGCCCTACTTCGGCGCGGACCGCTCCATGGACTATAAGACTCCGGAGCAGGGGATAGAGAACGCTCAGAAGTTGCTCGCTGAGGCACTGTGGTATGCGAAGGCGCGTGGCGTCAGGACGTGCGTTGGCTTTGAGGTTGCGGGTGATCCGACCTCGCCGGGTGAACTAGATAGGCTCGAGCGCAGACTTAGAGCAGTCTTGAAGAACTACCCTATGCTCGACTACGTTTGGATATGGGAGCCGGAGGGGCTCGGGCTGTGGGGTGCCGATACGCCACCGGTTCGCAGCGACTTGGGAGCCTACTGCCGCAGGTGGGAGGACGTGTTCGGCTACATAGACAACCCCAAGCGAAGGACGGAGGCCGTAAGGGTGGGCATCTACGCACTTGCTGCGCATCGAATACTCAAGCGAGAGGCACCCCAGGTAAGGATGATCCTGAGCGCTTGGGGTGGGGACAACCACCTGCGTTTCACAGACTTCTATCCCGGCTATGACAAGATTCTCCCCAAGGACATCATATTCTCGGCGCTGGACAACATCATTACGAGTGACGCAGTCAGTGCCGCCTATGGGAAGCTGCCCAAGGACCGCGAGTTCTGGCCGATTCCCTGGTTCGAGTACGATGGCGACCAGTGGTGCCCTCAGCCGAACACCAAGCGCTTCTACAACGCCACCCGCGATGCCTTGAGCAAGGGAGCCAGCGGCATGCTCGGGATACACTGGCGGACTCGGGATGTCGAGGAGTCACACGCCTATATGTCGCAGTTCGCGTGGAATGAGAAGCTGAGCTACGAAGGGTTCTACGAGGACTACGCCCGGAAAGCCTACGGTGACAGACGCGCTGCGGGGCTGCTCATGGGGCTGCAGGACATGGGCTATCGATGGGTCGGAGGCAGCGGGCAGAGCGAGTGCGGCGGGTTCGCCTGGAGCGTGGCTCGGGACGATGGTCCGCAGCAGATGCGAGCCCTCTTCGAGAAGTACGCCGACCTGCCGTCGAGCGAACGCCTCAACGATCTTAAGCTCATGGCAGGCTGGTTGGAGGCGTACGATATAGTTGCCAGAGCGCTTTGGCGTGGCAGTTCGCTTCATCAAACGCTCAACTCGATCAGATCAGAGAAACGTGCCGCGACAGCGCAAGAGAAGGAGCAGATCGGTTCAATGCTCAGCACTGCGCGCAGGAGCTTCTCGGAATTGGCCGACGCCGCGGCGCGACGTATAGCCAACCGGGGCGAACTTGGTATCCTGGCCACGATCAACGCCAAGGCTTGGGCGAACCTGCTTGGAGTTGAGAAGGAGGCGCGGGAAGTGGCCGGAGTCACGGTTCCTGAAGACGCTGCGGTTGATCGGCCATTTGCCGTTCGCTCCATCCTGCCTGCTTACACCGCTTGTGCCGGCCAGGCGTTCAGAATCTCGGCCGTTGTTCACGGAGCCAGCCCGGGCGCGAAGGCGGAGGTGCTGTACCGACAGCCGGGGAAGCCGTTCACTGCCGCGGCACTGCGGTTTGTGTCGGCCGGTCGACTGGAGGGTGCCATTCCGGCCCAAACGCAGGGATTGATCGAGTACTACATTCGTGTCCGCGATGTGCGCGGCGATGCGACGTGGCCTGCGGGCGGGGCCTCTTCACCAGCATGTCTGTCGGTGGTCCCGCCCGTGCTCTCTGTCCCGTCGCGGGCCAAAGTGGCTCCTGAAGCTGCGAGTACGGCGGCCGGCCGTGCGGCCTGCTCCTTGGGACCATTGCTCGTGCAAGTGTCGTGGCCTGATTCGCCGCGGTCACGCGTGTTCCGCCTGATGAGGAGCGAGTACGGCGGAGATTGGGCCGCTCTCACGACAGCCCGGGACAACTGGTATGAGGACCGTGATGTGAGGGCCGGTTCCAGCTACCGGTATCGCGTGCTGGACGGAGACACGGGCAGGCTGCTTGCTGAGTCCGACGCGGTGATTGTGACACAGCCTCCGCTGCCGGCTGCTCCAAAGCCCTCCATAGTGGCAGGTCCCGGCCGTGTGAGGCTCAGTTGGAGCGCCCATGACATCGACTGCGCCGACTATCGCGTGTACAGCTCAACCAGCATGGATGGGCAATTCGCGCCCGTGCCTGATGCCAAGGCTTTGACGGACGTGAGGGGGCTTCGGATGTGCGTCTGTCCCGCAGTGCCTGGTGTGCAGACATACTACAGGGTCTGCGGCATTTCACTGGACGGTAGGGAGGGGCCGATGTCGGATCCGCTTTCTGCGACCGCCTTCGAGCCCAACGCAAAGCCTATCCTCGACCTGCGTTTCGATGGTACTGACTCGGCGACTAAGGTGACAACGACCCAGGAGGATGGCGTTCCGTGCGTACGAACGGGGTCGGATCCGTTTGTTGCGGTGCCGAATCAGGACGCTTTCAACACAGGCGGAGAGATCGCCGTGCTGTTCTGGGTCAAGCTCGCCAGCCCCGGTGTGATGCCTGTCTTCGTCTCGCATGGCATGTGGAACGCTGACGGGGTGTTCGTGCAGTACCACAACTCGGCAATCCGGTTCTTCCTTGGCGATGTGGGCACCCTGGATGCCGGAAGCCTCAAGCTCGGCGAATGGACCGCGATGGCTGCGACGTATGATGGGGCCGAGATGGCCCTCTACATCAACGGCAAGAAGGTCGGCTCCACGCCCGCATCCGGCATCATCAATCCGTGCAATCGGTTGTTGTACGTGGGCAGGTACGAGAACGAATCAAAGGACTTCCACGTCGATGGCTGGATGGGAGGCGTCAGGATGTATGCCTACGCCGTAACGCCTGAGGTGATACAGGCGCATTATGAGGAGATGAAGTCCCATATGGTGCCAATTGGCGCGGCAAAGTAGTATCATTAGGTAAGCAAGGCGACACTCAGTTGCAGGAAGGGAGGCGGCACTTGGAACTACTAGCACACAGAGGAGAGTCATACATCGCCCCGGAGAACACGCTGGCGGCAATCAATCTTGCATGGGATAAGGGAGCCACTGCGGTTGAGATCGACATCTATCTGACCAGGGATAAGAAGATCATCCTCAGTCACGACAAGAGCACTCTGCGATGCTCGGGCACTGATCTGTTGATCGCTGAGACGGACTCGGCCGAGTTGCGCAAGCTCGATGTGGGAAAGCACAAGGGGGAGCAGTACGCCGGCGAGAAGATGCCGTTCTTCGACGAGGTCCTTCGGACGATTCCGCCGGGCGGCAAAATTCTGGTTGAGATCAAGTGCGGCCCGGAGATTCTGCCGTTAGTCTCCAACGAGCTCGATGCCACAGGCAAGCGACAGCAGGTAGTGATAATCAGCTTCAGCCTGGACGTTGTCGCGCAGTCCAAGAAGGTGATGCCTGACGTTCCGGCCTATTGGCTTCAGATGACGAAAAAGGACCCTGACACACAGCAGTGGCCGCCTTACGAGGAGGACCGCCTCATCCAGACCGCGCTCGACAACAACCTGGACGGGCTCGATCTGCACTACGCGCCCGTGACCAGGGAGTTCGCCGACGCAATCAAGTCTGCGGGGTTGGCTCTTTGGACCTGGACGATAAACGATCCGGATGAGGCCAGACAGCAGGTTGCGCTGGGGGTCGACGGTATGGCCACGGATCGCTGCTCCTGGATCAGGGAGCAGATCAGGTAGAGGGTATCGTAAGTGAGTCTTGCAATTCGAGAAGTCACCGAAGCCGACATACCTGCTCTGCTCTCCCTGATAAGGGAACTTGCCGAATATGAGAAGCTTACCCACCTCGTAACGGCGACCGAGGGCTCTTACAAGGAAGCGCTGTTCGGAGAGAACCGGGCGGCTGAAGCGCTCATTGCCATACTTGACGATGAACCCGTCGGCTATGCCATCTTCTTCCGCAACTTCTCGACCTTTCTCGGCCGGCCAGGCATCTATCTCGAAGACATCTACGTCAGACCAGGATCCAGAGGGCAGGGGATCGGGAAACGGTTGTTCTGTGCGGTAGCGCGCGTGGCCCGCGAGCGCAACTCCGGCCGGATGGAGTGGTGCGTGCTGAAGTGGAACACGCCATCGATCGAGTTCTACGACGCTCTCGGCGCGGAGTCAATGGACGAGTGGCTCCTGATGCGGCTTACGGGTGACGCCCTCGGCGCAGTCGCGGGTGAGGGAGAGGCTTCTTAGCGCGGGAGTGCGGAAGGGAATGCACGAAAACGCCAAAGCGGGAGAACACGAAAACAGGAAACACGAACCCGAAAATGCGAAAATTGCGTTCTCGGCTCCGCAAGTGCAGCGCGAAATGAAGAGGAGTAGAATGCCAGAGCCAACTGCAGACTGCAGCGCCTGTCATTCCGGAAAGCGGAAAACCCCAACAGCGAAGGTTTTCCGCTTTTCCTTCTTGTGGCCTCAAATCTGATGTCTTGTGCGTGGATTTGAGCACAAACCTGCTGTTTCCCCTGACGCAGCATCCGCCGAATCTTGAGAACTGGGTTGCCGTTTTGTGCGGCTGGTTCGACTTCGTTCTTGACAGACTATCGGCTTGAGGTCTATGCTGAGTAGGACAACAAACCGACCAGTCGGATTGTTATCGCGACGCCGTGCTGGAGGTCAGTACAAATGTCTCGTTCTGCTTCAACAGATACCATTCTTGATGCCGCTGAAGCAATTGTATGCGAGTCAGGCGCTGCACACATGACGTTGGATGCAGTAGCGGAACGTGCTCAGATCAGCAAAGGGGGGCTAATGTACCGTTTCCCCAGCAAAGAGGCACTGCTCCAGGCGATGATTGGCAGGCTAATTGATAGATTCGAAGAGCTCCGTGAGCAGATCCGCCTGGAATCTGCCCCCAATGAAATACCGAACGAGCTGGTGGTTGAGGTCAAAATGCTGTCGAGCTTGGACGAGGCCAGTTGCCGCTGCAGCGCCGCGCTGCTGGCCGTAGCTGCTAATCAGCCAGGACTCATGGAGCAATTCCACGAACGACAGCGCAAACGTTTCTCTGAGAGGATTCTCTCTAGCGAGCATCCTGAGCGCTCCACAATTCTGTTTCTTGCCGCTGTAGGATTGCATTACACCTCATTGCTCAACATTTCGATCTTGGATAAGGAGCAGCGAAGGAGGATTTACGCGGACCTGGCACGTCTCGCGAGTGGTGATATGGAGATATGAAGAGCTGTGTCTCGAATTCGGCCGTTGAGCAAGAGCGGCAAGCCGATGTGTCGGTTCTTGTTCGCGAAGGCGTGACCCGCACGTTGTTCTCAATGGCATTGCCTATGCTGGCCGGGACATTCGCGATGAATGCATACAGTCTGACTGACACATGGTTCATTGCGCAACTGGGAATGCGTCCGCTGGCCGCCATGGGGTTCATCTTCCCCGTTGTTATGCTGTTGACTTGCATAGCCAGAGGTATTGGATCCGGTGTCACAGCTCTGGTATCTTACGCGGTTGGTAGACAGGACCATCCTGAGGCAGCAAGAATCCTTACTCACGGCATAGTCTTGACGCTGGGTGTCACGGTTCTAACGTCGGTTGCGGGCTACATTCTACTCGTACCGATGTTCACCAAACTTGGAGCCGACGCTAAGACACTGCCCCTGATCGGCGATTACATGCGCATCTGGTATATAGGATGCATATCCATGACCTTACCCATGGTGGGCAGCGGCGTTCTGATCTCTATGGGTGATTCCAAAGCCGCAAGTTGGCTTATGATCCTGGGAACAGTGATCAATGCGCTTCTCAATCCGATCATGATCTTTGGCTACCTGGGCTTTCCTGCATTGGGGATTGCCGGATCCGCTCTAGCGACGGTTGTTGCCCAAGCAATTTCGACAATCTGGCTGGTTAACCTGCTTTGGCGGAAACACCGACTCATAGCGTGGCGACGGGGAGTTGGCGATTCGTTGCGGCGGATAACCGCCTTTGCTGTACCGAGCATACTGAGCATGGTGCTGATGCCCATTTCCGCAACCGTCATCACGAAGATTCTAAGCGGTTTCGGCAACGAGGCTGTCGCCGCCAGCGGAACAGCGACCCGGATCGAGAGTTTCGCGTTCATGGTTCCTATGGCGTTGGGAATCTCACTTACGCCGTTCGTAAGTCAGAACTTCGGGGCCGACTGCATGGATCGGGTGCGTAAGGCTCAGAGTGTAACCACCCGGTTCGCGCTCGGCTACGGGGGCTTGGTAACAGTAGCGTTCTTTATAGGCGCTCGCTGGCTGGCGTCGATATTCACGGACGACGCGAAGGTCAGTGACACGCTGGTTCTGTACATCCGCATCGTCTCTTTTGGTTACGGGATGATGGAGGTGCATCGTTACTGCGGCTTTTTCCTCACCGGAATGCACAAAGCCGCATCGGCGACGGTGCTCAATGCCATACGGGTACTGGTGTTGCTGATCCCCTGTTCCTTTCTGGGAGCGCGATTTTGGGGCATAATCGGTGTGTTTGGTGGGCGGCTGGTAACTGATATCGCGGTCGGATGCATCGGCCTTGCGTGGGTGTCGCGAACACTCAGCCTGCAATCCGGGACGCGAATCCAAGACACGTTTGCCAAACCATCTTCCTGATCGGCGCGCCACCCGCGCTACAGAGATACCCTTGCTTCCGGCCATACGCACGGCCTCTTTCCTGGACTCATTCGTGTACTCGCAACGGGGTTCTTTCGCTCTCTTTCTGATCTTCGTAACTCGTGTTTTCGTGATCTTCCCTTCCCTCTCTGCTTGTTGACATGTGGTCTGTGCAGACGTAACATGGGCCAGTTAGTGCTGCAGGGTACAAATGACCTTGGGAAGAAAGAGACTTGCCCTTGAGCCACAAGATTCTGCTCATAGAAGATGAAGCCGCCATCGCCGATTCCGTCGCGTACTCACTCAGGAGCGAGGGCTTCGACGTGGAGATCGCTGTTGACGGACTCGACGGGCTTTCAAAATACCGGGCGTTCGGGCCGGACCTGATCGTCCTTGACCTCATGCTGCCTAAGCTCAGCGGCCTCGACCTCTGCCGCACCGTTCGCAAGGAGTCCAGCATTCCGATCATTATGCTCACCGCGAAGACTGAAGAGATCGACCGCGTCGTTGGTCTGGAACTCGGGGCGGACGACTACGTCCCCAAGCCTTTCAGCGTTCGCGAGCTGATTGCCCGCGTCAGGGCGATTCTCCGCCGGATGGAGTCTGCCAGAGGCGAGGGCGACAACACGAGGCTGCAGGCCGCCGGCATATCCATGGACGTGGTGCGCCGCAGGGTCTCCGTGGACGGCCAGATGGTCCATCTTCCGCTCAAGCAGTTCGAACTTCTCAGGGTTCTCATGTCCAACGCGGACAGAGTAGTCAGCCGGGAGGAGCTGTTCCGTTCGGTGTGGGACGCTGACACAGTGTATGATACCGGCACGCTCGATGTGCATGTCCGCTGGCTCAGGGAGAAGCTGGAGGCCGATCCCGGACACCCCAGGCGAATCCTCACCGTACGCGGTGTAGGGTATCGCGTTGCTTCTGAGAGCGAGGCGTGACGTGCTGCGCACTGCGCGTACCTCATTCTGGCGCGGCGCTTACGGGAAGATCGTCACTTCCGCCGTCTACTTCCTGGTTCCGGCATCCGTCGGTGTGCTCGGCGTTGCCGTGGCTCGTATTGCAGCCACTGAGATCAGCCAGGCTGCCGAATGGCCTCTGCTGTTCATCGCCTTCGCTGGGGCTTCCGCGCTACTGATAAGAATGCATGCTGAACGGGCCTATCGTCCCGCGAGCATTCTGAACGCGCTGGACTCGATCGCTGCCGGCCGAGACCCAGACATCGGCCTCCTCAAGCGTCAGGGTCTGAGCAAGGAACTGCTGACTTCGATAACGGAGCTGAACCGGCGAGTGAAGACGCTGCAGAACGAGCGGCGGCGTGCGGAGACAGTGCTGTCCGAGATCGGCGACGGCATCATAGCTGTTGACAGAGCCGGCAAGGTGGCTCTGTTCAACACTGCCGCCGAGTCTATGCTCGGGGAGAAGGCCTCGCGCCTGGTAGGACGGGATCTTGAATCGGCGGACTTGCACCCCGAGCTTGCCCGGCTCGCAAGTGATTGCCTCGATGGCAAGGGTGCGCGAACGGCGGAGATTCGACTTCCCGGGCTTCCTGAACGCGTCATCGGCATCCGCGCCACCA
This sequence comes from Armatimonadota bacterium, assembly GCA_052035525.1. Taxonomy (GTDB): domain Bacteria; phylum Armatimonadota; class UBA5829; order UBA5829; family UBA5829; genus DTKD01. The sequence goes on along the minus strand of JBPOHN010000009.1, from coordinate 7,579 downwards.
GGTTCCCTGAGTTTGGCCGGGGCAGCAGTGCGTTGCTCCTCCTCCGCGATTTGAGCGACATAAGGCGGCACGAAAAGATGCAGAAGGAGTTCGTCTCGAACGTGAGTCACGAACTCAGAACCCCGATAACGGCGGTCCGGGTGACGGCGGAGGCCCTGCTCGCGGGCGCCAAGAACGACCCTGACCTTGTCGATCGGTTCTTGACGAGCATCGTAGGTGAGAGCGACCGCCTATCCGCCCTCATAGATGACCTGATGGAGATAGCCAAGCGAGAGTCCGGGATCACCCAGACGGAGAAGGCGGATGTGCTAGTCCTTGATGCGATGGAGCGCGCCTATATGACCGTGCGTCCCCAGGCGGAGCGGACCGGCATAGCGGTCGAGTTGAATGCTCCAGCGGAACTCGTGGCGTACGCGGATGAGACGCAGCTTGTGCAGGTGATACGCAACCTGCTCGATAACGCCGTCAAGTACACGCCAGCGGGTGGCGAAGTAGTAGCGACCGCAACTGGCACGGATTCGAGTGTTGAGATTTGCGTGTCCGACACGGGGATCGGCATCCCTCACGGGGAAGTAGACCGCATATTCGAGAGGTTCTACCGTGTGGACAAGGCGCGCTCGCGGAGGATAGGCGGCACGGGCCTTGGGCTTGCGATAGTGAAGGACATCGTTGACGCGCATGGGGGCAGGATCAGGGTGGACACTGAATTCGGCAAGGGCAGCACCTTCCGCGTGACGCTGCCGGCGAGGGATGCATAGGATGAAGTCACTGGGATCTGTGTGTGGTGTCTACGACTGCGAGGAATGCCAGTTTAGCTCCACCGGCGAATGCCCCGGCTGCGTCGAGGGCAACCGTCAGCTAATAGACCGCATGGAGCAGGCTTGCTCCATCTATGAGTGCGCCCAGCACCGCAGCATCCAATCGTGCAGCGAGTGCACGCAGCCGAGCTGCCTGCAGAAGAGAAACGTCGAGTTCATCTGCCCGATGCGCAGTCGTTACGAGAGCATGCGCTGGTGGGCGGGACGTATGTCACGCGCACTGGAGAGCAGGAAGCCCGCCGGCTCAGACAGTGAGGAGCAGGCTATTCCGCCGCGCGTGGTCAGCCGGCTCAGGATGTATCTGACTGTGCTCGGTTCGCTCCTTGACGAGGGGGTTACATCCGTGTCGTCGTGGCAGCTTGCCGAACGGGTCGGGGTGAACGCGGCACTGATACGTAAGGACTTGTCCAAGTTCGGCGAGTTCGGCACGCCCAGCTTTGGCTACCGCGTGGATTTCCTCTGCCAGAGGATACGCAGCATACTGGGGCTCAACGAGCCGAAAAGGCTAGTCTGGATTGGCGCCGCCTGTTTCGGCCTGCATCGCTCGGCGCTCGCCAGGCTGGAACGTGAGGGTGGCAGAGTCGTGGCCCTGCTTGATACCGATCCGGCAAGTGTCGGCAATCGAGTAGGCAATCTCGAAGTGCTTCCTGTGGCGCGGCTATCAGAGGTCTTCAAACGGACCAAGCCGCAGGCTGCGGTCCTTGCGATATCGGGGTCGGAGGCGAGGACCATAGCAGCGGCGCTTGTGCGGCTCGGTATTCGCGCAATCCTTAACATGAGCGGCGAACTGCTGGTGCTGCCGGACACTGTGAAGACTGTGAATTTGGATCCTGTGGGTGAGCTTCTCGAGTTGTGCTACTACTGCTCAAAGTAGTCGTTGCTTAGCCGTGGGATTCTGGATAGAATAGTTGCAGGCTAAGACGCTTCCGGGACTGCTGGATACCGCGTCTGCTTACCGTGCTACACGAAAGGACGAATGGCGGGAATGGAGTCAATTGGCGCGACACTAAGAGCGGAGCGAGAGAAACGCGGCCTTTCCTTGGAGGACGCGCACGAGCATACCAGGATTACGGTACAGAACATCTCTGCTCTTGAGGAAGATAGGTTCGATGCTTTTCCGAACAAGGTGTACGCGCGTGCTTTCCTGCGCGACTACGCCAACTTCCTCGGCCTGGACAGCGCCCAACTCCTGACGGAGTATGAGGAGAATTGGAGCCCGAAGCCGCCGCCGGAAACCACCCGGCCAAGTAGTTGCGCCTGGTTGTGGCGCGCGCTTGGCTACACATTCCTCGTCTTGATCGTTGCCGGCGCGTTGGGTGCGGGCGGTTACTTCGCTTGGCAGAAACTGCAGAGTGAACGCAAGTCCGAGGCCCGGGCAGTCACAGTCGATGCTGATGAGTCCGAGCCTGAAGGCGCCGTGATTCCCAAAGCCCCTCCTGTGGCGCCGCCAAAGCCTGAGGTCGCGAAGGCTCCCGCTCCTGCGCCGAAGCCTGAGGCCCCTCCTGTAACGCCGCAGTATCAGACTCTCGAAGTCGCAACGCTGGCTGAGGTCTGGCTGCGTGTTGTCGTTGATGGGAAGACAGCCTTTATCGGCATCTTGCCGAAAGGACAGACCAAGACGTTCCAGGGCAAGGTCATCGACATCCGCTCGGGCAAGGCGGGCGCGGTGCAGTTGAAACTTGATGGGCAGCTTCAGCCGCCGCTTGAGGGCGGAAGCCTCAAGATACCCGGGAGTCGCAGATTTGCGATGCCCGCGGCGCCGCCGGCTGCCCCTCCGTCGGCTCCCAATCCTGCGGCCGCACAGCCTTCCGGCACGTAGACCATCACTCTGCCGTCAGGTCCACCTCGTCCTCCAACCAGCTTGGGGCTGCGGTCTCCACAACTCCATGAAGGAATAATGAGCTTGCTTGACGAATAGCTTCACTTAGCTGGCTGCCGGCTTGTCCCGGTCAGCCCCTCTCCTGATGCAAGATAAAAGACGAGGCAACACGGTAACTCGGCTGTAGGTCTTGCGTCTTGAGATACCTGGAACGGAGCTTTCGAAAGGAGCAAGATCAAGATGAAAAGGATTTCTGTTCTGCTTGCGGTGGTTGTTCTTCTGGCGGGCTGCGTTGGTTCGGCAAACGCTGCGTCCAGCATCTACGGGATGAGCGGCCTTATCTTCATTCCCGATGACACCATCGCACCAATGACCACGCTGATCCCGACCGTGAGCCATGTTTTCGACGAGGACATTGACTTCACGACCTACGGTGCTGCTTTCGGCATCATCCCGAACCTTGAGGTCAGCGCCGTCGCGGTATCGGTTGAGGACAACACCGAAGTCTTGCTGAACGGCAAGTATCGGTTGATGAGTGAGACTGCCACGAAGCCTGCGCTGGTCGTCGGCGTGATGGATGCTACGCAGTCCATCAGGGATGAAACATCGGCTTTCGTGCTCGTGAGCAAGAACCTGACTAGCTGGGCCGAGGGCATTAGCGGTCAGGTTGCCAAGCCTGTGAAGGGTACCCTTGGGTTCGGCACCGGCGTTTTCGACGGTTTCTTTGCCGGTCTGGATATAGCTATGTCTCCCAAGTTGAGCCTGGCTGTTGACTACATCGCCGAGAACTCGGTCTTCAGCGGCTGTGTTCGCTTCCATCCCACCCAGGCGCTCACGCTTACCGCGGGCGTCGTGGACTTCGAGGATCTCTATGGCGGGGTGAGCTTCAACCTGTCCACGTTCTAGTAGATACGGATACGGGTACGATAGGGGCGGATCGGGGGCAAGACCGATCCGCTTCTTTTTTTGTACAACTTTTGCTCCCCAAAGTGTTGCATGGGTGCCGCTCGTTGTGGTATATTAACGTTCGGCCTGTGTGGCCGGGGACTGGGAGCAGGCGCTTTTTTTGCAGAGCGCTTTACAAGCTCCAAAATGGTTCGATATAATCAATAGGTTCGAGCGACCTGGGTCTGCTCGCATAAGAGCCGACACAGCAGGAGGCGATTAGCACACCTTTTCCCACAGCGAAAGCACGGGAACAACTAAACCAGTTTGTAGGTGGCCTAATGCCCTTCGATTGTGTCGCGAAGGGCTTTTTTGATGCCCTGAATCTGGATTCGAGAGGGAGTATCAGCTTGCCGACGATTAGCCAACTTGTCAGGAAGGGTCGTCAGAGGATCAAGAAGAAGACCTCGGCGCCGGCTCTTAGGAGCAACCCGCAGAAGAGAGGCGTCTGCCTCGTTGTGCGAACAGAGACGCCTAAGAAGCCGAACTCCGCGCTGCGAAAAGTAGCCAGGGTTAGGCTTACCAACGGGATGGAAGTCACAACCTACATCCCCGGAATCGGCCACAACCTGCAGGAGCACTCTGTAGTGCTGATCAGAGGCGGAAGAGTCAAGGACCTCCCGGGTGTGCGCTACCACGTCATTCGGGGCGCTCTCGACTCCGCGGGAACGGCCGACCGCAAGCAGGGCCGCTCCAAGTATGGGGCAAAGCGACCTAAGTGATTCCAGTTGAAAAGTTGTAAAGTGGCAAGTTGAAAGCTGATAGGCTGCGCTGCTCGATCGCTTTCAACCTTGAACTTGTAACGCTGTTCGGAGGAATGTATGCCTAGAAAAGGGCCAGCAAAGAAGCGCGAGATTGTTCCGGATCCGCTTTATGGCAACCGGATGCTTCAGCGCCTGATTAACCGGGTGCTCATTGACGGCAAGAAGAGCGTAGCCGAGAAGATCGTCTACGGCGCTCTTGAGATCGTCGAGGAAAAGACCAAGCGCAGCGGCATTGAAGTTTTTGAGGAAGCTCTCAGGAACGTCATGCCGGCGGTCGAAGTCAGACCCAGGCGTGTTGGTGGCGCCACCTATCAGGTTCCGGTGGAGGTTCGGTCCGATCGCAGGATTTCGCTGGCTATGCGCTGGATCGTAACCAACTCACGCAAGCGCTCAGGGCACACTATGAAGGAGCGTTTGGCTGGTGAGCTTCTCGACGCTGCCAACAACACGGGCGCGTCGGTGAAGAAGCGCGAAGACGGCTACAAGATGGCCGAAGCGAACAAGGCGTTTGCTCACTACCGTTGGTAGAAGTCGTTTTCGATTGTGGATTTTGGATTGAAGATTGCGCTCCGTGTGGTTGCTGCTTCAATCCAGAGTCCAAAATCTCAGATCTAAAATCAAGCAATTCCCTAAGGAGAGGGGGCGGAAGATAGAAGGCAAGAAGACGATTATCCCGTAAGGGAACGGAGCCCATAAGGTTCGCAGCCCCGGGATTCGAGCTTGCTTTCTGGCTTTCCCTCAGTAATTGAACAAGGTTATTCAAATGTCCCGCGACTATCCGTTGCAAAAGATACGGAATATAGGTATTGCCGCGCATATCGACGCTGGTAAGACCACGGTCACAGAGCGCATGCTCTATTACTGCGGTCGCATCCACCAGATGGGCGAGGTTCACGAAGGCTCAGCTACCATGGACTGGATGGAGCAGGAGCAGGAGCGGGGCATCACCATCACCTCTGCAGCCACCTCGGCAGTATGGCAGGATTGCCGCATCAACGTCATCGACACCCCCGGCCACGTAGACTTCACCGTTGAAGTAGAGCGCAGCCTCCGCGTACTGGATGGTATGATCGCCATCTTCTGTGCGGTTGGAGCAGTGCAACCTCAGTCTGAGACGGTCTGGCGCCAGGCCAACAGATATCACGTCCCCCGCATCGCCTTCGTCAATAAGATGGACCGCGTCGGCGCGGATTTCGGGAACGTGGTGTCGCAGATGCGCGAGAAGCTTGGCGCGAACGCTGTGCCCATTCAGCTCCCGTTGGGCTCCGAAGCCGAACATGCGGGCGTTATTGATGTTGTGCGGCTTAAGGCTATCCGCTTCACGGACGGCCTGGGAAGTGACTACGAAGAGGCCGAGATTCCGGAGGAGTATCGCTCAGCCGCTCTCGAGGCCAGGGACGAACTGGTTGTTAAGGTTGCGGAGATCGACGAGCACTTGATGGAGAAGTACATCGAGGGCCAGAAGATCACTCCGGAAGAGATAAAGGGTGGCATCCGCCACGGCGTCATCACAAACAAGCTGGTGCCGGTGCTGTGTGGAGCCGCGTTCAAGAACAAGGGCATACAGCCATTGATGGATGCCGTCGTAGACTATCTGCCGAGCCCGTTGGATATTCCGCCGGTTGAGGGGATCAGGGTCAAGGACGGAGAGCCCGTGACTCGCGAGGCATCCGACCATGAGCCGTTCTCGGCTCTGGCGTTCAAGATTATGACTGATTCCTACGTCGGCAAGCTCACGTTCTTCCGCGTCTATAGCGGCAGCCTTGAGAAGGGCCAGAACGTCTACAACGCTAGCAAGGGTAAGCGAGAGCGCCTGAACCGTATTCTTCGCATGCACGCAAACCACCGCGAAGATCTGGACAAAGTCTTTGCCGGTGACATCGTAGCCGGCGTCGGGCTTGACGAAACCACCACCGGTGACACTCTCTGCCAGGAAAACGAGAAGACTCTCCTCGAAAGCATCCATTTCCCGGACCCCGTTATCTCTGTCGCCATCGAGCCGCGCACCAGGGCCGATCAGGACAAGATGGCTCTTGCACTTCAGAAATTGGCCGCTGAGGATCCCACATTCAAGACGCACACCGACGAGGAGACGGGCCAGACGATCATCTCCGGCATGGGCGAACTGCATCTTGAGATAATTCTCGATCGCATGTATCGAGAGTTCAAGGTTGAGGCCAACCACGGCAAGCCGCAGGTCGCATACAAGGAAGCGATCACCACTTCGGCATCTGCCGAAGGGCGCTACGTCAAGCAGACCGGTGGGCACGGCCAGTATGGCCACGCTATCATCGAGATAGAGCCGGCCGAGCCGGGGTCAGGCATCGAGTTCGTAAGCAAGGTTGTCGGCGGAGAGATTCCCAAGGAATACATTCCCGCGATCAAGGCCGGCGTTATCGAGGCCCTGGAGTCCGGGGTCGTATCCGGCTGTCCCGTTGTGGATGTCAAGGTTACTCTCACGGGTGGTTCCTATCACGAGGTCGATTCGTCCGAGGCGGCGTTCAAGGTCGCTGGGTCCATAGCCGCACGAAACGCTGTGGAGCGGGCCAATCCGACGCTGAAGGAGCCCATTATGAGAGTTGAGGTCGTTGTGCCGGAGGACTTCCTTGGCGACGTGATCTCCGATCTTGGCGGTCGGAGAGGCAACATTGAGCATTTGGAATCCGCCCCTGGCGGGACTCAGGAGATCACGGCGAAGGTGCCGCTGGCCGAGATGTTTGGCTATGCAACCGCGCTTAGATCGATGACTCAGGGCAGGGGATCGTATTCGATGGAGCCTTCTCACTATGAGGAAGTCTCCGGGCAGCTTGCGGAGCAGTTGGTAATGAAGATGACGGGCCGCCGCCTGGTAAGGCGATAGGCCGCTACGCTCGTCACCCTGAACTTGCTTCAGGATCCAGTGGATGCTGAACCGAGTTTGGAGTGACGTGATTCTGGACTGTAGACTTTTGACTTATCCTAGGAGGCACTAAGATGGCTAAGCAGCGGTTTGAGAGAACGAAGCCGCACGTAAACATTGGCACTATTGGTCACGTGGACCACGGCAAGACGACGTTGACCGCGGCTATCACGGCGGCGTTGGCGACGAAGGGTTTGGCGAAGTATGCGCCTTACGACCAGATCGACTGTGCTCCTGAAGAGAGGGAGCGTGGGGTTACGATCAACATTTTCCATGCTGAGTATGAGACTGAGAACCGTCACTATGCTCACGTGGACTGCCCTGGTCACGCGGA
>JBPOHN010000002.1:0-62059 GCA_052035525.1 Armatimonadota bacterium | reverse complement strand
GATATCTTAAAATCCGCCGGGGAAACCCATGAGGGTTCGACTCCCTCCTCGCCCACCAGTCAACACAGATGCCACAAGATAAAGGCCGCCCGGTTGCTGGGCGGCCTTTCCTATCGTACGGTGTGGTTACGCCGGATCAGTATTTCCGGATAACCGCGGGATCGCTTTCCACCAGGCCGGCGGCTGTCACGATGCCTCGCGCTGACGCGTAGTCGCCTTCCTGGACCTTGGCCTTGTAACCGGGAGCATGCACGGTGACGGACCGTTTCGACCCATCACTCAGGGTGAAGTGGTCATCACCAGCCTCGGTTACCCGGCCGAAGAACTTGAAGACGAACAAGCCGGACGCGCTCAAAACGGCAGGACTCCAGGAGGCCTCCGTAAGCGCAGCCATCACCTGTGCACTCTTGTATGACCGCGACGTATCCGTGGCGACGTTGCCTGCCTCATCAGTGGCAGCGACAGCTACGTCGTGTTCCCCGAAAGGAGCAATCGCCTGAATGGTCCCCATCCACACGTCGCCCGGGGACGCGTCCAGACCGACACCATTAGCGGTCACGCTCGCGATCGGGTGGGGGTCCGTGGCATCGACTGCAACATGGATCGGATCTCCGACGCCCGCCATCGCCGGGGTGACGGTGACTGAGTTGATCGCCGGAGCAGTGTTGTCTACCGCGAACGCCTGGCTTGGGCCTGCTGAGGGAGCAAGGTTGCCGGCAGCGTCGCTGGCTGTGCCCGGTGCCAAGTATAGGTTAAGCGTGCCATCCCCGGTCACCGATGATATCGTGACCGTGCGCGTTGTCGTCCCTGAGCCGCTGACGGACGGCTCTCCCCATGCTGTTCCGCTGACTCCGAAGGAGATATCCTCCGGTTTCAGCGTGATGGAATCGGCCCCATCGTAAGTGATTGTGAAGGTAACGGGGCCGTCCTTCGTAAGGGTTACGGACGGAGCGCTGATGGAAACGGTCGGTGGCGTAGTGTCGAAGGGCGCCTTGAAAACCCACTTGGCCGCGTCGGCACTGACATACTTGGTATCCGCGGACTCATTCGTCAACTCCAGGTAACCCGACATGCCTGCCTCGAACGGCTTGTTCTCCGCGACAAGGAACCAGCCGCCCTGATTGGCCAGTGTCGAAGACTGGTCCTGGATGCTCGTTTCGCTTCCGCCGCTGTAGTAAGTCGTGTAGCGGGCTGCCGTATTGCGGTTTGTGCCCTTCTGGTAGAACGCGTATACGTCGTAGTAACCGCTCACGGTAAGCAGCGGCGTCCACGTGCACTTCCGGGTCGGCGTCGTCTGGCCGGCGTAGTACAGGTAGTTGGTGCCGATTTTGGGCACTTCGGCAACACTTCCTACGTTCCAGGCGCCCGTGCCGGTGCTCTGCCAGCCGGAGTCGAGGTTATCGACGATCACCTCGACCGCCGGGTTGGGTGTCGTGAACGTGAGGTCAACAGTGCTGTCGAACCCATAGGCGTTCGTAGACACGCACTGGAAGTGATACTCGGTGTTGGCGATCAGGCCCGTCAGGACTATGGAGTGCGATGTTGCGGGAGCCCCGTCATAGACAGTCTGACCGTAGCTCGAGGTCGTTCCGTAGTTCACCCGGCTGTCCGACGGCTGATCCGTGTTCCACGTGATGGTGGCCGTCGTGGTCGTCACGATGCCTGCCTGAACGTTGGTTATCGTCGGAGGGCCGGCCGTGGTGAATGTGTAGTCGCCCGAGTACTTGGTCGCTCCGGAGGCGGTGGATTTCACACGATAGTGATACGTGGTGGCCGGGTTGAGTCCGGTCAGCGTCTGCGAGTGCGAGGTAACCTCATTCGGATCGAGCACAGTTGTTGAGCCATAGCTCGCGGTTGGGCCATATTCCACCTGGGAGTCTGCGGGCAGGTTGGTAGTCCACGTAATCGTCGCCGAGTTGTCGGTCACGCCGCTTTCCGAGACGCCGGATATCACCAACTGCGTCGTTGCTCCCAGCGTCATGTCGGTGACATACATGTTACCGGTGACCTGGCCAAGCCCGACCGACACCTGCCTGACGGCATCGGCATACCCGGGCATGCTGGCGGTAACGACATAAGTGCCCGGCGTGACATCAATGAACGCGTAGAAGCCGGTGCCGTCGCAGATCTGAGTGCGGCCCTCCGGCCCGCTAATCGTGACGGTCGCCCCGTCGGCCCAGGCGCCGGTTCCCTCAAAAGTGATGGACCCGCTGATGTGCCCCTTCGTTGGGTTCGACTTCCACGGCCTGTCCGGAATGTCCGCCCATGTGGGACAGACTTGCGCTCTGAATACTGGCTCGAACGTGTCCCAGTTGCCATATCCGGTCTCCTTAGTCACTACGTAAGGAGCGTAATACGAGAAACCGCAGAAGCCCGCGCAGTAGTTTCCGGCAGGCGAGGGCTCTCGCGTGGCAAGGATCTGATTGATGACGTCGTTGTTGGACAGAAAGTTCTTGTAGAGAGCCGGGCCGATCACCATGTGGCGGTTGTAGCTGCGGTCCTTGATGAAGTTCGACCACCTCACATAGTCAGCGGGCCGCAGCGCGTCGTCGTAGTAATTCATGGGGATGCCGACATCCATGATGCCCTCTTTCATCCAGGCATCCCAGTCGGAGAACACCCCATCGCTGCGGTTTCCATACGGCCGGGTAGTCTTCCAAGCAGCGTCCGTGGACGCAGTTGGGGACGGATTCCACGTGACGAAAGAGCCTGACTGCAAGACGTGCGGCTTCACGGCCTGGATTCTGGCGTAGACCTGCCTTACGATGCCCGTTATCTGGTCCCGCCGCCATTGGTCGAACCGATCGTCTGAAGGGGAGGGCTTTCCGCTAGTGCCATGACGCGCATTGTAGCGGGCTATGCTTGTCGGGTTGTAACCTTCATTTGCCGCATTGAAGCGAATGTAGTCGTAGTGTACGCCATCGACGTCGTAGTTGGTCACCAGGTCCATCATCACATCTACTATGTACTTCTGGACCTTTGGATGGCCCGGATCCCACATGTAGGCGCTGCTTAGGGCGCCGGTGTCTGTGAGCGTGCACCAGAAGTTGTCGGGGTTGTCAGCATCCATGTGGTCTCCCCAGATCTTCCCTCCGCCAGTGTTGAACGTGACTATCCACGCATGCACTTCGATCCGCTTCTTGCCGCCGGTCGTGTCGTGCGCCCGGTCCAGGACGGCTTGCAGAGCATCGAATGAAGTCAGCCACGGTTCACCCAAAGCGGAATCGTAGATGCACTTTCCCGCCCTGCGTACCTCGATGATCGCCGCATTGCAGTTGGCCTCACGCAGGTCGCCGATCTTGTTCGGGTCACCGGGCACTCCAAGGAGCTTGTTTATCTCCGCTATGCTGAAGAGCCCTGAATGGTCGGCAACGCAGTCTACCCACATCGCCCTGAACTCCGGGTTTGCCTGGCCATAGGCCGTCCCGGAAACCAGCAGAACAGTGACGATTACCGCCGTGAGGATCAGCCCCCACAATGATCTTCCCATTCCTCTAGACAATGTCGCCTCCAGTAGAAGCCTGCCCGTAACTTACTCAGCTTAACCGCAGTTCGCCTGCTTGTCAACCGGTACACATGCTGGAATCACAAAGTTTGCGATACTTGCGGCCCAACTTCACACGCTGAGCCAGCTTACTAAGCGGCTCAGGCTCTACAGACGCCTTGGCGCTTCCCCGATAATGGATGGAAACCGACCAACGCGCTCGAGTGGGGGTGGTACAGGATGTACTCACTTGTGGAGCATGTAGAGAAAAGTCGCGGCAAACCCGCTTTCACTATGGCCGAACTGCTTGCTGCCGTAGTGGGACTGGCAATCCTATCATCGATTCTGCTGCCGAAGCTGATGAGCTCGAACACCCGCGCGAAGGAAATCGAGCTCAAGAGCGACCTCATCACTCTCCGAACTGCCATCCAGGCGTTCCGCGCCGATACGGGCCACTATCCCTTCAGACTTCAAGATCTCGCTGAAACCGACGTGACTCGCGTCCGGGTTGCCAGCGGCCGAAAGGTGGACAAGGAGACCTGGCAAGGGCCCTACTTGGAGTCCATCCCACACGATCCCGTCTCAGGTGGATGGTTTCGTTATGTACCAAAGACGGGAAAGGTATCGAGCGCGACGTCCGGCCCAGCACTTGACGGCACCCAATACAGCAGTTGGTAGGATGCCGCGCCTGCCACCGCGCGTGGGCCGCGTTCAGCAGAGGATTTCTCCGCATCAATGGCGTAGAGCTTAGGGCGCTGTACCGGGCAGGCGAAACAATGCCGGTATTATGACCGTCTAACAACCTGTGCGACACTTGCCGACAATGTGTATTGGGACTGACGTACACTGGATTTCGGAGGAAGGGATTCGTTGATAGCGCGATTGTCATTTGCAGCAGTGCTGATGCTCTTCTGCGCGTCTACTTTTGCCGCACAGAGCTTGACCCTTAGCCTGGAGACTCCCACTCTGGGCAAGACCGGCCCATCAAAGCCTGCTGCCTCGACTCAGACATCCACCACGCCGCCTCCGGCCGCCAAAGCCGCCGACACCGTGAAGATAGGCCGCGTGGGCCTGGTGTCCTGTCCGCTCGGGGTCATCTACAAGTCGAAGAGCACAAACAGCCGCGTCTACGCCAAAGTCAAGGCCGATACCCCGCTCGCCGTCACTAACGAGGAAGACCCCAACTGGCTTGGCGTTTACATGGTGAATGGCGCCACAGGGTGGATAGCGCGGTCCAGCGTCCGGTTGATCGAATACGACCTGGTGGCGAAGAAGTCTGACGTCGATCGCGCCACGGCTATGTCGCGGTCCGCGACGGGTTCGCGCGAGCTTCCCGAGTCTGCTATCATCCGCACCGCTATGAAATACGCCGGGGTTCCTTATGTCTACGGCGGCACTTCGCCCGTCAGCGGCATGGACTGCTCCGCATTCGTCCAGGCCGTATTCCGCGAATACGGCGTGAAGCTGCCGCGCACAGCACGGCAGCAGGCTCAGGTCGGAGCGAGCGTCCCGTATGATCAGCTTCAGCCCGGTGACAGGCTATACTTCGCCTGCAAGAACCCGTATCCGGACCACTGTGGCATCTACGCCGGCAACGGCTACTTCATCCACTGCGCCGCCAGCAGAAGAGGCATCGCCATTGACTCCCTGGCGTCGGACTTCTACGCGCGGACTTTGGTAGCCGTACGGCGGTCGTAGGATTCGTCTTCACTCCACTCCGCTATTGCCTGTCGCGTAACACCTCCTGTCGGCCCCTTGCCAGGGGCAACACAGCCTCCTCCACGCTCAAAATCCCCTATATACACCACGGGTGAACAACATTTAACTGAAGTTTCAATCTTTCGATGTACAGAAATGGCCTTCTCGCCGTCTCATAATTATGGGGGGTAATCTTTTCTCGCAATGTCTTGACGTGGATCTTCCATCCCTTCCGCGCTTCCGTGGTTCCGTGTTTGGTCTCATCCAGGCTCTCTATCGCTTCACTGTTGCCACCTGGCTGCTGCCTGATGTATCCTAAAGGCATGGAAACCCCCAGGCTCAGCGAACTGGCGCAATCGAGACTGCGTGAAATCGTCGGCGCAGCTAACGTTCTCACGGGCAAGGAAGACCGAATCTGCTACGGCTACGACGGCCAGAGAGTAGAATACCTTCCCGATGCCGTCGTCCGGCCCATCGACGCGGACGAGATTTCGCGCATACTCGTCCTCGCCAATAACGAGCGGGTCCCGGTCGTCCCGCGGGGTGGGGGAACCGGTCTGAGCGGGGGATCGGTCGCCTCGAACGGCGGTATGGTGCTCGATCTCACGCGCATGACCCGCATCATCGAGATCGACCCTGCCAACAGGCACATGATCGTGGAGCCGGGCGTGATCACATCCGCCATCGCCGCCGAAGCCGAGAAGGTCGGCCTTCTCTACCCGCCGGACCCGGGCAGTATCAAGGTATCCACCATCGGCGGCAACGTGGCCGAAAACGCGGGCGGCCTGCGCGCGGGCAAATATGGCGTTACTCGAGACTACCTCCTGCAGCTTCGTGGAATCGCGCCCACGGGCGAGCCATTTCAGAGCGGCGCGCGCACGCGCAAGTGCGTTGCCGGCTACGACCTCGTGTCGCTCATGTGCGGCTCAGAGGGGACTCTCGGCGTGATCACGGAGGTCTCACTCGCGCTCGTTCCGCTGCCAGAGTATCGCAAGTCGATGGTGGCCACGTTCCCGGACGCTCCCGCGGCGGGCGCGGCTGTGGCTAACGTCATCGCCGCCGGACTCGTGCCCGCGACGCTGGAGATCATCGACAACTTCACGCTCCGCACGATAGAAGACTACGCTCACCTCGGGCTGCCGGTTGACGCCGGCGCGCTGCTTCTTGCGGAGTTCGACGGGCTGATGGAAGCGGCAGTCGCGGAAGAGGGCGAGATATGCAAACGCGTTTTCACTGAAAGCGGCGCATCAGGCGTTGAGTTTGCAAAGGACGATGCCGAGCGCGACCGCATCTGGCAGGCTCGCAGGGTCGCATTGGCAGCTCTATCCCGCGCGAAACCGACCACAACCCTTGAGGATGTGACGGTTCCGCTGCCGGAACTCGCCCAAATGATCCAGAAAGCCGAGCAAATCGGCTGCGAAAACCGCCTTTCGATAGGCACTTTCGGCCACGCGGGCGACGGAAACCTCCACCCGACCATTCTCAGCGACGAGCGCGACTCCGAAGAGATGGAGCGAGTGGAAACCGCCGTCCAGCAGCTAATCGACGCCGCCCTGTCGCTCGGCGGCACCATCTCCGGCGAGCATGGGGTTGGCTTCTGCAAAGCGCCGTTCCTCGAGTCCGAAGTTGGCGGGGGAAGCATGGAGATGATGCGCCGGATCAAGCGCGCTCTGGACCCGAACAACATCCTGAACCCCGGAAAGTTTGTGTAGCGAATGATCCCTCGCCAGCTAGCTGAACTGGATGACGCCCTTTCGAGCTGCATGAAATGCGGCTTCTGCAAGGCCGCGTGCCCGGTGTTCATCGGCGAGGAAACCACTTCTCCGAGGGCAAAGATTCGCCTCGCCCGTGCCGTCGCGGCAGGCGAGATCGAGATGACCAGGGGCTTCAAGGAGCAGATGGAGCGTTGCATCAACTGCCGTGCTTGTGCCGCCGAATGCCCCAGCGGAGTGGAGCCCAACAGAGTAGCGCTAGCGGCGCGATGCGGCCTGATTGAGCGAGACGGCCTACCGCTCACGAAGCGCCTGGTCTTCTCCAATCTCAAGCGTCCTCGTCTGATGGCGATGGGGTCGAAGGCCGCCGGGTTGGCGCAGTTCCTGTCGGCGATCGACCTGCAGAACAACCCGCTGCGTTACCTGCTGCCGATAGTCGGGATGCGCCGTGACAAGGACTTCCCCGTGATGGGCCGCAAGTCGCTTCTTTCGCTGCTGCCTGAGACGCTGGAGCCGTCTACCGAGCAGAAGACGACCGTGCTCTACTTCCCCGGCTGTTCGGCGAACCTGATCTACCCGGAGATCGGCCTTGCCACGGTCAGCGTACTACGAAAACTCGGCGCGAAGGTGATCCTCCCGCACGATCTGGTCTGCTGCTCGACGCCTGTGTTCAACTCCGGCGACATAGAGAACGCCCGCGAGCTTGCCCTGCGCAATATCGAGGTGATGGGGCCGATGGAGGTCGATCACATAATCACCTCGTGCGGCTCCTGCGGCCTGACGATCTCGCAGGAATGGTCTGAGCTTCTGGGCCTGTCCGAAGCCGAGCCAATTGCGCGCAAGGTGATTGACATCTCCGACTTCGCAGTCAAGTACCTGCCGGATGGCGCGCTCGGCAGGATAGAGGACGGCGAGACCATCACGTACCACGATTCCTGCCATCTCAAGCGGGGGATGGGTGTGCATGAATCGCCGAGGAAGCTCCTGAGGGCGATGTACGGCGAACGCTATGTGGAGATGGAGCTTGCGGACCGGTGCTGCGGAGGCGGCGGGACGTTCAGCGTGTATCACCCGGAGCTTTCGCAGATAGTCGCCGATACGAAAATGCGCTGCGTTGAGGAAAGCGGCGCTGGCCTGATCGCCACCGGCTGCCCCGCCTGCATCATGCAGCTCAGGGATTCCATCGTCCACCGCAAGATGCCGCAGCGCGTGATCCACACGGTGCAGCTCATCGATAAGGCGCTGCAGATAGACAAATAGCCTTTCGGGTCGCGTCGGTCACCTTGCCGGGCTCTGAGGCGACAACGCCAACGACCCACAGGATCTTCTCATCGTCACACACTACCGCCGCGTTCGCGCGCTCCCGTCTGGCGATCTTCTTGTCAACGAACACGTCTTGTAGCTTCTTGTGGCCCGTCATTCCGAGGGGCATGATTCTGTCGCCCGGCCTCGCGCTCCTGACGCGAAGCCGGCCCTTAACGGCGTCCGCGTCGATCATCGCCTCGTTCGGCGGCAGCGCGCGAGCGACTGGCTTGTCCACAATAGAGGCCTCGATTGCGATTCCCGCAGCCTCAACCTGCGTGATGCCGGGCACTTGAAGCTCCAGATCGAATGACGCGGCCTCAGGGATATCTTCCTTTCGCCACACCCAGAACGTGTTCTCTCTGCGCGTGGCAAAGACATCACCGGGCGGCAGAGTGATCGTGAAATCGCCGCCCTGGCGGATGGCGTCGATGATGCTTCTGACCTGCTCGAACGTAACATCCATCAGATCGCCCTTAACGCGGCGAATCTCGCGCCTCAGAAGCTCATACTGCAGCGCCTCCGGCAGGCGTATCAGGAGGATTGCATCGAGGGAGTCCTCGCAGCCGATCTCTGTTCGGGCCGATTCCGCCAGGTCCTCGATCAACTCGCCCTGGGCCGACGCGATCTCCGCCAGCCGCACCAGCGCGGACTTGATCTGTGGGTTGAACTCGCGCTCCAGCCACGGCAGCAGTTCGTGCCTGATACGGTTGCGCGTGTAAGTTACATCTTCGTTGCTTTCATCGGTCTGATAGGGGAGGGAATGCTCGGCGATATAGGCCATCACTTGAGCCCGGGTGGTGTCAATCAGCGGCCGCACGATGTTACCGCTAACCGGGCGAATCGAGCCCAGCCCGTCCACTCCGCAGCCCCGGACGACGTTAAGCAGCACCGACTCGGCCCGATCGTCGGCCGTATGTCCCACGGCGATCTTGTTAATGTTCAACCCTGCAGCGGTGTCCTGCAGAAACCTATGCCTGACGACTCTTGCAGCCTCCTCTACGCCGGTCTTCATCTCCGCTCGCAGCGCAGGCACGTCAACGCGCTCGACTGTGATGGGCAGGTTGAGAGAGTGCACAAGATTACATACAAAATCTTCATCAATATTGGACTGCTCGCCGCGAATCTGGTGGTTCAGGTGAGCGACGTGAAGGGAGATTCCCAGTTCGTGGGAATGCGCGTGTAGCGTGTGCAGCATCGCCACCGAATCCGGCCCCCCGGACACGGCAACAAGCACCCTGTCCCCGGCCGAGAACATCCGATAGCGTCTTGCCGCGGAGATGATGTCAGTGGTTTGCTCCTCGCGCTCCACTTTCCACTCTCAGCTTTCCAGCAGCATCTTCATCAAGTCCGGCGCGTAGTTGACGATGAGGCTGGTGTCGTGCGCGCCGCGCTCGTCCATCGGCAGGCTATTGCGCTCGGGCTTGGTGGAGTCGAACAGCAGGAACGGGACCTTGTCGGACGAATGCGACCCTGTTGCGATGGGTGTCGGGTGGTCCGGCATCAGCAGGATTCGAACGTCCATCTGAGCCTTCTTGACGCCATCGAGGATCGTGCCCAGCACCATCTTGTCGCAGTCCTCGATAGCCTTGATCTTCTTCTCGATGTTGCTCTCGTGCCCGGCCTCGTCCGGCGCTTCCACATGCACCCACACGAAATCGTGTTTGGCAAGCGCATCAACGGCATACTGCCCCTTGCCGAGGAAGTTCGTATCGACGTAGCCCGTCACGCCCGGCACGTCAATCACCTTAAGCCCGACCATCTGGCCGAGCCCCTTGATCAGATCAACGGCGGCAACAACAGCGCCGGTCTTGCCGAACTCCTTGAAGAAGCTGGGGATCGCCGGCATGCGGCTCTCGCCCCAGAACCAGATCATATTCGCGGCGAGGTGCCCCTCGTCCCTGCGCTTGCGGTTGACCGGGTGCGAGTCCAGAATCTCATATGAGTCCTCGATCAGCGACTTCAGCTTCTGGTCACCGTCGCCCTCGGGCAGGTACTTCCGCCAGGGCTCGCCGTGGATCTTATACGGAGCCGTGCAGTGGACGGCATCGGACCCGCCGCGCCAGATCATTATATGCCGGTAGCTGACGCCGGGATAGAACTTGATCACGTTTGTGGAGATCTTCTGATCGATAGTCGCAATCAGCTCCCGGGCTTCCTCGGTCGATATATGATCGGCGCTGGAGTCGATCATCTTCTCGCCGTCCGTGGACACAAGATTGGTTCTGAACGCGGCGTCTCTAGTGTCCATCGGGATTCCCAGGCTTGCGGCCTCTATCGCGCCGCGGCCCTTGTAGTACTTGAGCGGATCGAAGCCGAGGATTCCCATATTCGTGACATCGCTGCCGGGCGCCATACCCTCGGGCGTCGTGTTCGCGGCCCCGATCTTGCCAAGGGAGGCGAGCTCGTCCATATAGGGCGTCCGCGCGACCTGCAGCGGGGTCTTCCCGTCTAGCTCAGCCAGCGGCTCATCAGCCATGCCGTCGAATATGATGAGTAGGTATTTCATGATAGTGTCAACGCCTGGATTTCAAGTCCGAACAGGTCAACTCCCTGCAAACGAAGTAGCCGGCCCGCTGGGCGGCCTGTCCCGAGATCTCTGTGGCGCCTGAGTAATAGGGTATCCTGCCCGTCTCAAGCATGGCGCGGGCATACATTGCGGCCAGTGATGAGCCAAGCCCCTGGCGGCGGTACTCCTCTCCATCCGTTATCGGCGGCACACGATCGAGAGAATCGCATGTCCAGGAAAGGCTCCCTCCGATGAAGCTGAATTCGAGAGTCGCCCGAACCTCGGGATGCTCAAAGACCCTCGCGTCGTGAGAGATGAGACGGAACTGACCGAACGCCTTCGACAGCCATCGTGCGACATCCGCCGTGAACGCGTGATCATATCCCGCCATAGTCACCACTTGTAGTCTCCGGCTGAGGGCGGCGCGATGGCCACGGCAGTGGGCTTGGCGGAATCTGCCATTACAACCGCCGGAAGCGTCCCGTCTTCAAACGCCTCGCTGAGTGGTATGTAGACGTGGCGGAGCGAATCGCCTTTCAGAAATTCGACCGCAGTCTGTCTCGTAATCTCAATCATGACAGCTATCTTATGCGCTAGAGCTCTCTCCCTACGATCTTGCGATAGGCTTCTCGGTATTTCTCTGCCGTTTTCTCGACTATGTGCGCGGGCAGCTCGGGGCCGGGGTAGGTCTTGTCCCACGGCAGCGTGAGCAGGTAGTCCCGCACGAACTGCTTGTCGTAGCTCGGCTGGCTCTTGCCCGGCTCGTAGACATCTGCATCCCAGAAGCGCGATGAGTCCGGCGTCAGGACCTCGTCGATCAGGATCATCTTCTCGCCATCCTGAGCCTGTGGGATGGTCCCGATCTCGAACTTCGTATCGGCGATGATCACACCGCGCTCGGCTGCGTACTCGGATGCGCGCTGGTAGACGGAGAGGCTGATTTCCTCGAGCCGCCGTCCTGCCTCTACGCCCACGATTTCGCAAGCCCTTTCGGCGCTGATGTTGATGTCGTGCCCGCTCGATTCCTTGGTCGATGGAGTAAACACTGGCTTCGGCAGCTTCTGAGACTCCACCATATCAGGAGCCAGCGTCACGCCGTGCAGAACGATCTCGGCGCCAGGCTCGGCGGCTGCTTTGAGCTTGGTGTATTCGCTCCACGCGGAGCCGGCAAGGTAACCGCGCACCACACACTCGATCGGGTAGGGCTTCGCCTTGGCGACTATCATCGACCGCCCGTCAAGCGTTGCCCGGTACTTTTCAGGCTGGTCGCATCCGGACTCACCGATCTTCTTCAGAATCTCGTCCGTATCGGCGGTGATCAGGTGGTTCTCGATTACGTCCCTGGTCAGGTCGAACCAGAACAGCGATATCTGCGTCAGCACCTTGCCCTTGTCCGGAATCCCCGTGGGCAAGACGACGTCGAACGCCGAAATGCGGTCCGTCGCCACGATCAGCAGCGAATCGCCAAGGTCGTATACATCACGCACCTTGCCGGTGATGTGTTTCTTCAGTCCCTGAATATGAGTTGCGGTTACGATCATATTAATCCACTTGCTCTCGAACGACTGACTCTGCCCAGTCGTAGACGGCATCGGCCAGCCTTGGCTCATCAGGCTGCATAGAGCTCTCTTCCCTCTCCTAGAGCCTCTCGGTAGACGAGTCCCGGTGATGCTGAGTATTTCTCGACGTCTTCCTGCGTTGCTACAACAACATCGACCGGAAGCCCGAATCCCAGCAGGCGCCTGTATATCATCCGTGCTGTCGTCCTCCGATGTGAACCTCTCGGCACGATGACAAGCACGTCAATGTCGCTGTCCGCTCGGGCCTCTCCTCTTGCGGCGGAACCAAACAGAACTATCCTTACTGGCTGCGCCGCATCCAGTATTCGCTCTACAAGATCGTCAAGTTTCTCCCGTGCTAGCTGCATGGCTTGACCTTAGTCCCTGAGTTTCATCTCCTTGGCGACCGCATCCGTGTCCGGCGGCAGTTCGATGAATGGAGGGCAGATCTCAATCGCCCGCTTCGGGTCCTTGAGGCCGTGCCCCGTCAGAATGCACACGACTTCGCATTTCTCGGTGAAGAAGCCTTCATTGGCCTTCTTGATGACGCCGGCGACAGACGCAGCCGACGCGGGTTCGCAGAACACGCCTTCGGTCGAGGCCAGGAGCTTCTGCGCTTCTGTGATCTCTTCGTCCGTGACCTTCTCGATCAGACCGCCGGACTCATCACGCGCGGCCTCGGCCTGCTTCCAGCTGGCCGGATTGCCGATTCGAATCGCGGTAGCGATCGTCTCCGGGTTCGGAATCGGCCGCCCTTCGACAATCGGGGCGGACTTCGACGCCTGGAATCCCAGCACTGTGGGCAGCCTGTCGATCATTCCCGCATCTTTGTAGGCCTTGTACCCGGCCCAGTAGGCGGTTATGTTGCCCGCATTGCCGACGGGAATCGCATGATAGGTCGGAGCGCGGCCGAGGTCGTCGCAAATCTCGAAAGCGCCCGTCTTCTGGCCCTCGATCCGATACGGGTTCAGGGAGTTAACAAGTGTGATCGGGTAGTTGTCGGTGATCTCGCGCACGATTCGGAGCGCGTCATCGAAGTTGCCGTCCACGGCGATCACCTTCGCTCCGTGCATCATCGACTGCGACACCTTGCCGAGCGCCACCTCGCCCTTCGGCAGGATAACTGCGCAGACGAGTCCGGCCCTGGCCGAATATGCAGCCGCTGATGCAGCCGTGTTGCCCGTGGAGGCGCAGATCGTCGCCTTGCTGCCGGCTTCGACGGCCTTGCTGATAGCCATCGTCATACCGCGGTCCTTGAAGCTGCCCGTAGGGTTCATTCCCTCGAACTTAACATACATCGTCAGCTTGTCGCTGATCTTCGCGGCCAGCCGGTCCACGCGAACCAGCGGAGTATAGCCCTCCAGCAGCGACACAACCGGCGTTGACTCGGTCATCGGCATGAAGTCCCGATATCTCTCTATCAGCGGCATTCGCTTGAATTGCGAAGCCCTATCGCCCATTATCGTCATCGATCTACTCCTCTACGCGAATCCAGTTGCAGACTTCATTCACGACCGGCAGGGCCCGGATCTGCTCCAGGGCTCGCCGGGTGTTGGGCTCATCGGCCTCGTGCGTCAGCCAAACGATTTCCGCTGTCGAGTCCGGCAGCACTTTCTGCAATACCGATTCTATGCTTACGTCGTTGTCTCCGAACGCCTCGGCTATGGACGCCAGCACCTTGGCCTTGTCCTGCGTGCGCACCCGGATGTAGTTCTTGCATCGGACGTGGTCCATCGAAAGCATCTCGCGCTCGTCGTAGCAGGTGCACGGAATTCGCGAGGTTGCGCCGAAGTTGATGTTGCGCGCTATATCCATAATATCGCCGACCACTGCGCTTCCGGCAGCCAGCGATCCCGCTCCCGGCCCGTAGAACATTACGTTTCCGACGGCGCTTCCCGTGACGAAAATGCCGTTCATCACGTCGTTCACATTCGCCAGCGGGTGGCTCTTCGGTACGAAAGTCGGATGGACCCGCACCAGCATTTTGCCGTTCACGCGTTTGGCTATGCCTAGGAGCTTTATCACGTAGCCCAGCTCATCGGCATAGCGCATATCTTCCGAGCCGATCTTGGTGATCCCTTCGGTATAGACCTTGGAGTAATCGGCGCGGCTGGTGAATGCTATGGAGGCCAGAATCGTGATCTTGTATCCGGCATCGTGACCCTCAACATCCGCGGTCGGGTCAGCCTCTGCGTAGCCCTTTGCCTGCGCGTCGGGCAGCACGTCCGCATAGCTCAGCCCTTCGCGGGCCATCCTAGTAAGGATGTAGTTCGTGGTTCCGTTGACGATGCCTTTGACTTCGAGGATTTCATTGCCTGCCAGGCTGCTCTTCATCGGGCCGATAATCGGGATGCCGCCGCCTACGCTTGCCTCGAACGCCAGGTCGCATTTCACGTCGCACGCCAGCGGCAGCAGCGTGCGCCCTTCTTTCGCCAGCAGTTCCTTGTTCGCGGTCACGACGTGCTTGCCGTTCTTGAGCGCACGCCTGATGAAAACGCCCGCGGGATTGATGCCGCCGATTGTCTCAACGACGATATCGATCTCCGGGTCCTCGATCACCTCATCAGCGTTGGTTGTGAGTATTGCCGGGTCCACCTTGACCCGCCGCGGGGTTGTGATATCCAGGTCGGCTATCTTCTTAACGCGTAAAACGGAGCCCGCTTTCTGGTGAATGGATGCAGCATTGTCTGTGAGGATGGATATCGCCCCGGCGCCCACCGTGCCGAAGCCAATGATGCCGATATTGATCGTGTCTTTCACTGAAGGTTACTCCTCGGCGACTCGGACTCTGACCAGGACCTCTCCCTGCTGGACGAGTTTGCCGTTCTCGCCCGGTATTTCCACCACTTCACCGGCAGTCTCGCTCGGGATCGGGCTGAACACCTTCATCGCCTCGATCAGGCCCACCTCCGAGCCTACTTCGATTACGTCGCCAACCTCCACGAAGGGCGGAGCGTCAGGCGCGGGCGAGCGATAGAACACGCCCACGAGCGGGGCGACTATGTCTACTATATTACCTTCGAGATGGACTTCGGGTTCAGCCGCCGCGGGTTCGTCTGCCTCGTGCTCGACAGCGGGAGCGGGCTCTGCGGGGTGAGAGTGAGGCGCCTGATGAAGAACGACGCTCTGACCGGTGACGGCAGACTTGCCTTTGATGGTGATCGATACGTCGGAATGCTCGACGGTAAGCTCGTCGAGGTGGTATTTCTCCACCAACTCCACGAGCTGCTTGACTTCAGTTACATCGATGTCCAGGTTACCCAAGTGCTTCCCCCACCCACATCTGTGGCCGTTCGTGCTATTGATTAGATGCGAAAAAAGGAGAACAGATCCGTTCTGCCCTCCCACCGGAAATGCGCCGCATCTCCGTCCATTCGCCACCATGTCGCGCACTGACGGCAAGCGTAGTATAGCACCCGCTTTTGAGCAGTGTCAAGCTTCCCAGGCATAGCGGAGGAGCACCGCGACTCACCCCCCTCGGTCCCCCCTTTGTAGAGGGGGAAGCTTATCACGACGCGCCCCGCCAGCTCCCTTCTACAATGGTGGGAAGTCCGATTACTCCCCTCCTTACGAAGGAGGGGCCGGGGGAGGTTGGCTGACGAACCATGCCGCTGGACAGAGCAAGAACAGCCGACAGCTATACCACAGCCAGCAGGTCTTGATAGCCATGGCGCCCGTCGCAGCGATTCAGTGATATCCATGCCGGTAGGGTAGGGGAGGAGATGGGCTGGAAGATGCCCCTTTTGCACCATCTGGGTTGTATAACGCAGTATAAGAAGTAGATAAAAACCTGTATGCCACAACAGGGGCACGCAGAAGAATTTGCGTGCTTGCTTGACATAGTTGAACTGGTGAGCTACACTTAGTTGCCGTCGCCCACGGTAAGGATGACAAGGGTTGAATACGTGATGAAGGATGTCGCGATGACTCCCGACAAACGGGGAGTCGCAATTCAGAGAGTCGGCGTTAAGGAACTCCACCTGCCTCTGCTCATAAGGCGTAAAGGCGAAGGGTTTCAAGCCGTCGTTGGGAACCTCACCTTGAGCGTGGATCTGCCCAAGCAGTTCCGCGGTACTCATATGAGCCGGTTGGTCGAGGTCGTCTTCAAGTGGAGCCAGAAGCCGATCAGCGGGCACGAGCTCAAGCTGATCCTGGAGCAGATCAGGTCCAGGCTGAATGCCGCCCGCGCGCATGCGACCATCAAGTTCAAGTATTTCCTCGAGAAGCAGGCCCCTGTATCGAAGAGCGTTAGCGCCCTCGATTACGACTGCGAGTTCACCGGTATCCTGTCCGACGACGGTTTCGACTTCATCCTCGGCGTCGAGGTCCCGATAACCGCGCTCTGCCCCTGCAGCAAAGAGATTTCCAACGCGGGCGCGCACAACCAGCGGGGAGTAATCCGCGCGAGAATCAGGTACGACCGCGAGGTGTTCTACTGGATAGAGGACCTGGTGCGG
The DNA here is from genome assembly GCA_052035525.1 of Armatimonadota bacterium. GTDB lineage: Bacteria > Armatimonadota > UBA5829 > UBA5829 > UBA5829 > DTKD01. The sequence goes on along the minus strand of JBPOHN010000002.1, from coordinate 45,338 downwards.
CAGCTTGAGGAGGCCGCAAGCTGCGACATATACCCGCTGCTGAAGCGCCGCGACGAAAAGTACGTCACCGAGCGCGCCTACGAGCGCCCCAAATTCGTTGAAGACGTGCTCCGCGACGTCGTGCTGATGCTCCGCTCTGACCCGAGTGTGAGGTGGTATGAGGTCGAGTGCGAGACGTTCGAGTCGATCCACAACCACAGCGCTTATGCCTATCAGTGCGAGTCCCGCTCGGAGTGGGAGGGCAGACCGTGAAGAAGGCGGTTGTGCTCCTGTCCGGCGGCCTCGATAGCGCCACCACGGCGGCGATAGCAAGATCCGAGGGCTACAAGCTCTACGCGATATCCTTTGACTATGGCCAGCGGCACTGCCGGGAGATCACAAGCGCCAGGGCCGTTGCGAAGCATCTCGAAGCGGCAGACCATCTCATCGTGGACTTCGACCTGCGCAGGATCGGCGGCAGCGCGCTCACGAGCGACATAGGCGTGCCGATGGATCGGCTCACTGAGGAAATGGGCAGCGACATCCCCATCACCTATGTGCCCGCCCGGAATACCATATTCCTTTCGTTCGGGTTGGGATATGCCGAGACGATCGGGGCGTTCGACATCTTCATCGGTGTTAGCCAGGTAGATTACAGCGGGTATCCCGATTGCCGCCGGGAGTTTCTGGAGGCATTCGAGAAAACCGCAAACCTGGCGACCAGGGCAGGCGTGGAAGCGAAAGGGACGTTCAGAGTCCACGCGCCTCTGCTTGACCTGAGCAAGTCCCAGACGATCTCGCTGGGCACCGAACTGGGTTTGGATTACTCCCTCACGTGGAGCTGCTACCTTGGCGGCGACAAGGCGTGCGGGAGATGCGATAGCTGCAAGCTTCGGCTTGCGGGGTTTGCCGAAGCGGGCGAGACAGACCCGCTTGAATACGCTTGATAGGGTGAGGAGTGGGCTCCGAGCTACCGAAAAACCATATGGTAGGATACTGCCTCGGCCGATGGCCGGAGCGGATAGCCCTGCCTCCCAACCCTAGCACCTAGCTCGAACCGGGGGTTTGCTGTATGAACTACATAGCTGATGCTGTGGGGCTGCTTGTCAAAGGCGGCTTCGTCATGATCCCACTGATGATCTGCTCGGTGATCTCCGTTGCCGTGCTTGTTGAGCGGAATGCGCGCATCGCAAAGGCGCGCGCGGACGCGACGGAGGCGATCTCCAACGCTGAAGACGCGCTGTACTCCGGAAACGTGGATCGTGCCGCCTCGCTGCTTGAAAACCACGATTCAGCCGTGGCGAGAGTGCTGGCGGCGGGCGTCAGGAACTGGCACCTCGGCGAGCGGTGCGTTGAGCGGGCGATGGAAGAGCAGGGCGCGAGGGAAACCGCGGCGCTGACCTCACGTCTCGGCTGGCTCGATACGATCATCACGATTGCTCCGCTTCTTGGCCTCCTTGGAACGGTCACGGGTATGATCTCAGCATTTGGCGTCATAGCTACCAAGCAGGGGATCAGCACCCCGACCGCGATCACCGGCGGCGTTGCAGAGGCGCTTATCGCTACGGCCACAGGTCTTGCGATAGCGATCTTCACCCTCGTCGGCTACAACGCGCTGCAGGAGAGGATCAGGGGCATAGTCGCCGAAATCGAGGCGCGCGGAAACAACATGCTCAACGTGATAGCTGATTCAACGGAGGTGCATTCCCGTGAAATTACGAAGCTATCAGCCTAAGAAAGCCCGCATCGAGATAATACCGATGATAGACACCATCTTCTTCCTCCTGGTGTTCTTCATGATCGCGTCTTTGGCAATGACGACCTCCAAGGGCATGCCGGTGAACCTCCCGAAAGCCGCCGCGGCCACGGATAGACCGACCGTGAAGGTCGTGGTGACTCTGTCCGAGAGCGGCGCTTACTTCATCGACAAGACGCAAGTGGATTTCGCAGGCGTGCGAGAAATGCTTGCGAGCCGGCTAAAGGATAATCCCGGCGCGGTCGTCGTGATCAACTGCGACAAAGCTCAGTCATGGGAAAAGGGCATTCAGCTTGCCGATGAGGCAAAGCGCGCGGGCGCCCGATACCTGACGATCGCCACCGAACCCAAACCGGTGTCCTGAGCTTCACGTCACCCTATGGCATTATGAAAGACAAGGTCCTTACTAGAGCCATATTCATATCAATCGCGGCGCATCTGGTTGTGGTGCTGGTAGTCGCGCGCACGTGGAGCACCCGCCTGAACGCGTCACCCATTAAGCAGACGCAGCAGCGGCTGATGAACGTGGACCTCGTGAAGGACCCGTATGCAGAGCCCCCGAAGCCCAAGCCAGTTGCGGTCCGGCAGCCAAAACCTGACAAGCCTGCTCCTGAGCAGAAAGGCCTTCTGTCAAATATCGCAAAGGCATTCGCTCCTCGTCCCGCACCGCCCCGGTATCGTGCGACGAACAGCAGCGCCGCGGGCGGCGCTCTGAACACGGGCACGCCAAGCAAGAACGGCGATATTGCCTTGCGCAATGGACATACGCCCGTCGGTGTGGTTCCTGGCTCCGACGACGGTAAGGGAAGCGGCCACGGCGATCGTCCAGGCGTGAACAATTCCGATCCTCCGCCTCCGCCGCCAGTGAAACCCGCCGACGTTCAGCCGGCCTCGCCGCCTCCACCGCCGCCTCCGCCCGAGCCGAAGAAGGTGACGCGGACGGTCTGCACGGCTTCACGGCTGCTGGCCGGGCAGCACTGCAAGGATACTCGATCCGCCACATTCACAGAGGGCGACGAGCCTCATCGGACGTGCGACAGGTGCAAGGCTCCTGAACCGGTCCACGTTCCCAGGATAGCCGACAGAACGCTGCCAGTGCTTACGCGTGACGTCAAACCGCGGGTGCCGGACTCTATCGACGAAGGGCTAACGCTGCAGACGGAGATCGAATACTATGTTGAGGCGGACGGCAGCGTGAGCCAAGTGCGCGTGACCAGGTCCTCGGGTAACCGAGACTGGGACCGCGCCGTCACAGCCGCCGCGTCACAATGGCGGTATAGCCCTGCTGTTCAAGGCGGTGTACCCCAGCGGGTGAAGGTGACGCGCAGGGTAGGGTGTAAGACTTGAGGCGTTTGAAGGTTCGAAGGTTGGAAGGTTTGAACGTTGGGCGTCTTCCGGCACCGGGAGCCCTGCAACCTACTGGTGCCGCCTAGGGAACAATCAGACTCAGTGCGTTCGGCAGGACTTTGATGTCGATCCCGCTCTCGCCGCGAACATCCCCGTCAAGCTGCATCTTCACAACCGGACTGGCGTGTACTCGGACCGAACTCGACTGGTAGCACTCAACCCCTGATATCTCGGTTGTGCCCTTAATGAGCGACTGCGACAGCCATACCAGGAACTTCAGCTTCATAGCGGGCTCCTTGCGGAAGACCAGCACATCAAGCAGTCCGTCATCGGTCCTTACGTCCGGCGCCAGCCTGAAATCTGGGCCATAGCAAGCGCAGTTGCAGACGACGACGTTATAGGCTTGAGTGTGAAGCACCTTGCCGCCGTCCAGCGTGAGCTTGAACTCCGACGGGCGGCAGCGGACGGACTCCCGCACCAGGTTCGGCGCATACGCGAGCTTCCCGAACACGCCCTTGGCTCTTGTGGGTACTGATTGAACTACCTCGGCGTCGAAACCGAACCCGGCCATCAGTAGGAATCGAGTCGTTCCCGCCTGGCCGAGGTCGATTCTGCGTATCTTGCCCGCGCGGAGGACGTCCAGTGATCGCTGCAGCGAGTCAGGGCTCAGCCCCAGCTCGGAGGCGAGCACGTTTCCGGTTCCGAGCGGCACCAGCCCCAGTTGTACATCCGAATCGCCGATGCCGTTCACGACCTCGTTCAGGGTCCCATCTCCCGCAGCGACGACAATACGCTCATAGCCCTGCCGGACAGCCGCCTCCGCGATGGAGGTCGCCTCGCCTGCCCGGGTAAGCACGTGTGCATCCGCGCTTGGGTCTGCGGACACAGCGTCGAGGAGTTGACGCCGTAACGGCGCCGCGATGTCCATTCCGGATTTGGGGTTCACTATGAAAAGGGTTCTCATCTCGCACCGAGCTCCCGTTCACGCCGCTGCCAAGAGCATGACGATGGGCTAAGCCGGCAGGATGGCTACTTTTCGATCCAGTACCCTAAGCCTTCCCTGCGCAAACAGGGCGATGGCGTCGGTGTAGGCTTTGTGCTCCTGGACGAGGACCTTCGCGGCGATGGAATCTGGGGTGTCGTCTTGCTCTACCTGGACCACGGCCTGGAGGATGATCGGCCCGGTGTCGTATTCCTCGTCCACAAAGTGAACCGTAACTCCCGTGAACTTGACGCCGCGAGCGATCACCGCTTCGTGCACGTGGTGACCATACATTCCCTTGCCGCAGAAAGAGGGGATCAGCGCGGGATGCACGTTCATAATGCGATTGCGCCAGTGGTCGATGATCTTCTGCCCCAGGATACGCATGTAACCGGCAAGACAGATCAGGTCGATGGAGTTGTCCTTCAGTGCGGTGTAGACCGCGTAATCGTAAGCTTCGGTGGATTCAAAGGCCTTAGGCGATATGGCAAGGGTAGGTACGGCCTGATTGCGCGCGCGTTCCATTGCCGGGGCATCGTCCTTCACGCCAACTACGAGCGCGACTTCTCCGCTGATCTTGCCGGACTTGCAGGCATCAATGATCGCCTGCATGTTGGAGCCGCGTCCCTGTCCGGAGACCATTACGGCGATGCGGATCATATGATCGTGACCTCGCGGGTGCCTTTGTGCACCTCGCCGATGATCGAGGCGGTCTCGCCGCATTCCTGCAGCTTGGCGACAACGTCCAACGCTCGATGAGCGGCAACGATGAGCACCATTCCGATGCCCATATTGAACGTGCGATGCATTTCGCTGTTCTCGATTCCGCCCTTATCCTGCAGAAGCGTGAAGATCGGCGGAACGCCCCAGTAGCGGCGCTCGACCGTCACCTGGCAGTCCGGTGGCAATACGCGGGGAATGTTGTTGTAGAACCCGCCGCCGGTAAGGTGTGCCATCGCATGAACGTCGAACTCCTCCAGCACCGCCATAACCGGCCGCAGATAGCACCTGTGCGGCGCGAGGAGTACGTCTCCGAGGACTCCGCCAAGCTCCGGCACGAACTGGTCTATCTTGTAGTCGTTGTCCGCGAAAAGGATCTTCCTCACCAACGAGAAGCCGTTGGTGTGCAGTCCTGTAGAGGCGATACCGACAACCGCGTCTCCGGACTGGACCTTGGAGCCATCGATGATCTTCGCGCGGTCGACCAGTCCCACAATGCATCCCGCGAGATCCAGTTCCCCGTCGATGTAGACGCCCGGCATCTCCGCCGTCTCGCCGCCGATAAGGGCGCATCCGGCGTTGACGCACGCTTCAGAGATGCCCTTAACAACCTGCTCCGCGATGCTCGGCACCAGCTTGCTGGATGCGAAGTAGTCGAGGAAGAACAACGGCCTTGCGCCCTGGACGAGGATATCGTTCACGCAGTGGTTGACCAGATCGCCTCCGATGGTGTCGTATTTGTCCATCATCGCGGCGATCTTGACCTTGGTTCCGACGCCATCGATGCTCGAAACCAACACCGGATCAGTCATCTCCGGGTAGCTGAAACGGAACATGCCGCCGAATGATCCTATGTCGGTAAGCACGTGCTTGTTGAACGTCGATTGCACATACTGCTTCATTCGGAAGACTGCTTCGTCTCCGGCTTCTATATCAACTCCAGCGGATTTGTAATCAGTCATGGTTGGTCCTCGGTCAACGGTCAAGCTATCAGGCGGGCGTGGGGTCCTCGAACACGTATTTGCTCAGCTTAGCCTCTTTCGATACTTCGATCGGGTACTTTCCATCAAGGCAGGCGCAGCAGAGCTTGTCCTTCTTCACGCCAATCGCGCGCACGAGGCCGGCGAGACTCAAGTAGCCCAGACTGTCGGCGCCGATATACCGCCTGATCTCCTCAACCTTGAGTTTCGATGCGATTAGCTCGTCCTGGTTCGCCGTATCGATGCCGTAGAAGCACGGATGCTTGATCGGCGGCGACGCGACCCGCACGTGCACCTCAACCGCACCCGCGTCGCGGATCATCTTGATGGTTGGCCCAATCGTCGTCCCGCGGACGATGCTATCGTCCACCATCACCACCCTCCGTCCGGAAAGGCTCTCCTTGAGGGGCAGCAGCTTCATCTTGACGCCCATCTCGCGCATGCGCTGGTCGGGCTGGATGAATGTGCGGTGGATGTAGTGGTTCTTGATAACGCCTTCCGCGTAAGGTATACGTGACGCCTCCGCAAGGCCGATGGCGGCGGGCGTGCCTGTGTTCGGAAGCGGGAATACGATATGCGCGCCGGGAGCAGGATGCTCCTTGGCAAGTTCGTGCCCCATCCGGCGGCGCGCCTCATGCATACTGCGGCCATACATACGGCTGTCCGGCCTTGCGAAATAGACATACTCGAAGATGCACAGTGCGCGGCCCTCGAGCGGCACCGCCTGGCGCTCGGACAGGCCGTTCTCGTCGATGATGATCATCTCACCCGGCTCGACCTCACGCACGAAATCCGCGCCTATCGTGTTGAACGCGCAGGTCTCGGACGCGAGCACGTAGTGAGAGCTGTTGAGCTTGCCCACGGAAAGCGGACGGATCCCGTGGGGGTCCCGGAAACCGATCACCTTGTCGCGTGTCAGCACCAGCACCGCGTAGGCGCCTCGTATCCTGCCCATGGCATAGGCGATTGCATCCTCGATAGTCGACGCGCCCGAACTCGCTATCAGCTTGATGATGACTTCGCTGTCGTTGGTGGTCTCGATGTCGATCCCGTCAGCCCTTAGTTGTTCGCGGAGTTGGCTGGCGTTGATCAGATCACCATTGTGCGCCAGCGCAATCGGGCCGAAGTCGCATTCGCACATCATTGGCTGGACGTTGCGGAGGACGCTCGATCCGGTCGTGGAGTATCGCGTATGGCCGATGCCGATATGGCCGGTGAGCGCGTCCAGGGCTGTAGGGTGGAACACCTGGGTTACGAGGCCCATGTCGCGGTGCATCCGGACACACTTGCCGTCGGATATGGCTATTCCCGCGCTCTCTTGTCCCCGATGTTGCAGTGAGAACAGGCCGAAGAAAGCCAGTTTTGAGACGTCCTCACCGGAGCAGCCGTAGACTCCGAACACGCCGCACTCTTCAGCCATTTCCGGCCGGTCTAGGTAGTTCATAAGGCTCCTGATCCAAAACTAGAACGCGGAAGAGAAAGAGGCGGAAAACCAGAGGCGAATCCGTCTGTTTTCTTCGCTTTCCTGCTTTTCTGATCCAGCGTTTGAGACTTGCTACGCCATCGCGTTCGGGATAGCGTCCTCGTAGCACGATTCGAGTTTGCTAACAGGCACATTGACTACTTCCACGTCGTTCACGCTTATCCTCACGTCCTGCCCGCCTGTTTTGCCGAGCACCGTGCATTCCGCGTGGCAATCGTCAGCTATCTGCCTCAGTTCGCCGAGGTTCTCCGGCGACACACTCACTATTATACGGGACTGAGTCTCCGCGAACAACGCGGCAGCCGGGGCGCAGTTGGCCGTGAGCTTGACCTCGGCGCCTATTCCGCCCGCAATACAGCTTTCAGCGAGCGCTACTGCAAGCCCGCCATCGGCGCAGTCGTGGGCGGACTTCACAACGCCCTTCTCGATTCCTTGAAGCACCGCTTCATGCACGTTCTTCTCGCGGGTCATATCGAGCGCGGGAGGACGACCGGCCACCATGCCGTGGATTGTCTTTAGGTACTCGCTGCCGCCGACGGATTCAAGCTCGCAAGTCGGCTTTTCCCCGGAATCGTAGCGAAGGCCGGAGAGCAGCATGATCACGTCACCCTCCTCCTTGAAATCGGACGTGCAGCGTTTTTCGGCGTCCTCGATGATTCCCAGCATCCCGATCGAAGGCGTCGGGTAGATGGCACACTCGGGGGTCTCATTGTACAGGCTCACGTTGCCGCTGACGACGGGAGCGCCGAAGAACTCGCAGGCTTCGGCGAGGCCCTCAACCGCGCGTTTGAACTGCCAGAACGCCTCGGGCTTCTCCGGGTTGCCGAAGTTGAGGCAGTCCGTCGTGCCTGCGGGCCTTGCGCCTGAGCAGGCCAAATTCCGCGCTGCCTCCGCGACCGCGATCTGCGCGCCCACAAACGGGTCCAGATAGCAGTAACGCCCGTTGCAGTCGGTGACGACCGCGACGGCCTTTTTCGATCCACGAATCCGCAGTACGGCAGCATCGGAGCCGGGCAAGACAGCCGTGTTCGTCTGGACCATGTGGTCGTATTGCTCGTAGACCCATCGCTTCGACGCAATGGTCGGAGTGCCGAGCAGCTTCAGCAGGGCCTCATTGTAGTCCGCAGGCTCCGGTATCTTCGTGAGATCGTAGTTCTGGACGCCAGCCAGGTAGGCGGGTTCCTCAGTCTCAAGGTAGTAGGTCGGAGCCTCGTCGGCAAGCGATTTCGCCGGGACCTGAGCTACCAGATCGTCGCCCTCGTAGACGTGCACGAGACCGTCGTCGGTCACTTCGCCAACCACGACTGCCTGCAGGCCCCATTTCTTGAAAACGCCGATCACGTCGTCTTCCTTGCCCTTCTGGACGATTGCCAGCATGCGCTCCTGAGACTCGGAGAGCATGATCTCGTAGGGCGTCATGTGCGTCTCGCGGACCGGGACCTTCTTGACGTCGATCTTCATGCCCGTTCCGGCTTTGGCGCTGGTTTCGCAGGTGGAGCAGGTGATCCCCGCCGCTCCCATGTCCTGAATGCCGACCACGTAACCGGTCTTCAGCGCTTCGAGAGTAGCCTCAATGAGCAGTTTCTCGCAGAAGGGGTCGCCCATCTGGACGTTGGACTTGCGGTTTTCCGACTCCTCCGTAAGCTCGACCGAAGCGAACGTTGCGCCGTGGATGCCATCGCGGCCCGTTCGGGAACCCACCAACAGTACCGGGTTGCCGGGGCCGTCGGCCCGCGCGTAGGCGACATCCTCGTGCTTCATGATCCCGAGCGCCATCGCGTTCACGAGGCAGTTCCCGGAGTAGCAGTCCTCGAAGTAGACCTCGCCGCCGACGGTCGGTACGCCCACGCAGTTGCCGTAGAAAGCGATTCCGCCGACCACGTGCTCGAATAGATAGCGGTTGCGGGGCTCGGTGAGCGGGCCAAACCTGAGGCTATTGAGGTTTGCAATCGGCCGCGCGCCCATAGTGAAGATATCACGCAGGATTCCGCCGACACCGGTCGCAGCGCCCTGGAAAGGCTCCACCGCGGACGGATGGTTGTGGCTCTCCATCTTCATAACGATGCCCAGCCCGTCTCCAATGTCGATGACTCCGGCGTTTTCCAGTCCGGCGCCATCGATAGCTTCGCGGTATCTCTTGAAGAGCCTCAGGATCGGGCGGGAGTATTTGTAGCCACAGTGCTCGCTCCACATAACCGCATACATTCCGACCTCGGTGTAGGTGGGATGTCGCCCGAGCACACGGGTTATCTCTTCGTATTCCGCATCATTCAGTCCCATCTCCTGATAGACCTTAGGATCGATGGGCTTGGTGTCTGTTATTGGCATGTCGTCCTCATTACGGGTCTTCTTTAGCATGGAAATGAGAAAGTCAGAAAGGGAGAAGGGATTCTCTTGGCCCTTTCTGGTCTTCTGTCTTTCGGGTTTCCATGCTCTAGGTTAGCTCAGTCTCTCCACAATCGACTGCAGGATGTAGACTCCGTCGGCGCTGCCGAGGATTGGCTCGACCGCGCGCTCGGGGTGCGGCATCATTCCGGCGACGTTGCCTCGCTCGTTAAGGATGCCGGCGATGTTGTTCAGGGATCCGTTCGGGTTCGCTTCCTCGGTCACGTTGCCCTCTGCGTCGCAGTATCGCAGAAGCACGCGGTCGTTGTCTTCGAGCGCCTTGAGCGTGTCAGGGTCGCAATAGTAGTTGCCGCCGTGGTGCGCGATCGGGATCGAGAGCACCTGGCCTGGCTTGCATTTGTGCGTGAAATCGCTGGTGTTGTTTATCACCTTGACATTCACATATTTGCACTTGAAGCGCAGCGAGTTGTTGGGGATCAGTGCTCCGGGGACCAGATGAGCCTCGCAGAGGATCTGGAAGCCGTTGCATATCCCGATCAGCCGCCCGCCGTTGTCGGCGAACTCCTGCACCGCGTTCATGACCGGGCTGAAGCGGGCGACCGCGCCTGTGCGCAGGTAGTCGCCGTAGGAGAACCCGCCGGGCAGAATGATGCAGTCGAACCCGCTGACGTCGGTCGATTGGTGCCAGATATATTCCACCGGCTGTCTCAGGACGTCACGCACCGCATAGTAAGCGTCCTGATCGCAATTCGAACCGGGGAACTGAACTACTCCGAATTTCATATAGACTCGCCTCAGATTTCAGTCACGCAAGCACGGAAGGGAGAAGCATGGAATCCTGAAAGATAGAAAGACAGAAAGAAGACTCTGCAGACCTTTCTGCTTTTCTGGCTTTCTATCTTCCATGCTGAGGAAACCCCGCTACTTAACGATCTCGAACCGATAGTTCTCAGTATTCGGGTTCGCAAGCAGCTTGCGGCACATTTCATCGACGTCCTGCTCGATGTTGCCGTTGCCGTCGGGAATCTCGATCTCGATGAACTTGCCTATGCGCACGCTCTCGACGTCCGCGTAGCCCAGGTTTTCGAGCGCCCCCTGGACCACCTTGCCCTGCGCGTCCAAGAGCGAGGGCTTTAGAGTTACGTATACGTTTACTTTGGCCATCTATGAGTCCTCAGTTATTTGTTGCCAGCCGTCAGCCGCGGACCTATCAGCGCGCGGGTCACGAGAACCAGCGCGACGCTTGCAAGCCCGCCGATTGAAAAGCAGACCCAACGCGGAGTCTGCATCGAAACATTCGTGGCCACCGCAACGGCGATTGCCGGGCCAAGCAGGGCGGCAAGCGCGCCCCAGCTGATCGCCTGTTCGCGGGAATCACGCATTCGGAGGGAGATCAGGTAGACGATCAAGCCCGCCACAAGCCCCGCCGCGGCTATTCCTCCCACGATCTGCAGCGCAAGCAGATGGAACTGCATATCGCCTCTTCCGCCCGAAAGCCGCGTCCACAGCGCCCAGAGGAGCACTGCGGCGAAGATCGCGTATTCTATGCAAAGGGCGGCGATAAGCGCCGTTCTCAGCCACCCGCCCAATCGAGGGTCCAAAAGTCTCTCCTGTAGCTCCCTCTATACCGGAAAGCCATCCCCATCTCCCGCGGGAGAGGGCCGGGGTAAGGTCACAAGGCCGGCCGCTGAAGCTCTCAGCTCTTCGCTGTCCCCGCGCCGACCTCTATTATATCAACAAAGCGCACCAGAGTGTTAGGTGCGAGCAGCATTGATCGTCCGGGATTTGCAATCCCTTATGTGGTTCTTGGGGTCTGTGACCCCTGGTAAGTGTTGTGTGCGGATCAGAGATCCGGAGACCCAGGCAGGGGATTACAAATCCCGTCCCATAGAGCTAGCCCATGGACAGCGACGCATGGAGGGCAGGAGCGTAGTCCTGACAGTAAGCCAAGAACGCTTCGACCTCGCCATCCTCACATTCCTCATATGTCATCGTGTCCTGTTCCTCTGGTATGTCGAGGCCGGCGTCTCTAGCACTCTGCCATTGCTCCTCGTCCTGCTTTCGGTGGGATGCATCCCACAGGCGCCGGAAGACATCCGGGTGCAAAGCGCCGAACGCGGAACCACCCACAGCGTAGCCCCAGCAGTTCGCTGCGGCTTGGGGCAGCTTGATCTTGCGCATGCCGCGTGTCAGAAACAATTCCAGCGCATCTGGCTGATCGCCGCTGATCTGGAGTTCTTCTCTTTCGTATTCACACGACACGACGTAGTCGATAATCTGCTCGCTCTGCCTCATGTGAACGAACCGGGAATCGACTACAGTCTGCCACCATCGAACAGCAGCTCCCGGCTCTCCAGTCATGCCGAGGAATGCCCATACAAAGTCATCAGGCTTGTGACGGAACTTGGTTCCCAGCACACCACCCAACTGGGTGTATTGGGCACTGCATCCCCGATACCTGTAACGCTCCCCGTTTCGGGAACAAGTTCCCCGAAACACCGGTTGTGCGATTGTTCTTGAGCTTTCGCCCTTTTCGCGATTAGGAAATGCCCAACCTCTCGAATATCTTGTCCACATTCCGCAGGTGATGGTCGAGGTCGAAGCACTCGTCAAGGTCCTGCGGGGTTAGCAGCCGCTGGACGTCGGGGTCGTTCTCGAGCGCCTGGCGGAAGGAGACATTCTCATCCCAGCACTTGGCGGCGTTGCGCTGGCAGACCTTGTAGCCCTCCTCGCGCGTCAGGCCCTTCTGGATGAGCGCCAGCAGCACGTGCTCGCTGAACACGAGCTGACCCATCATTTCCAGGTTGCGCTTCATATTGTGCTCGTTTACTTCCAGCCGATCGAGCAGCTTCGCAAGCGACTGCAGCATGAAATCGCACGCGAGGAAGCTGTCCGGGAAAATGATGCGCTCGGCAGCCGAGTTCGTCAGGTCGCGCTCGTGCCAGGAGACGGTGTTCTCCATCGCCGGGATCGCGTTCGACCTTACGACCCTCGCAAGCCCGCAGATCGACTCGAACCGCCACGGATTGCGCTTGTGCGGCATCGCCGAAGACCCTCTTTGGCCCGGCAGGAACATCTCCTGCACTTCGAGGATTTCCGTTCGCTGCAGGTTCCGCATCTCGGTTGCGATGTTCTCGCAGGTCGAAGCCAGTATCGCCAGGCTCGTCAGCACCGCCGCGTGCCTGTCGCGCTGGACGATCTGGGTCGAGACAGGCGCGGGCTGCAGGCCGAGGAGCTTGCAGACGTATTCCTCCTGCTCGGGGCCGATGTTGCCGAATATGCCGACCGCGCCCGAAATCTTCCCGACGCTGATCTGCTCCCGCGCGTCCTTGATTCGCGCAAGGTCCCGCCTAAGCTGATCGTAGTGCACGGCCATCTTGAACCCGAACGTAATCGGCTCCGCCTGGACTCCGTGCGTGCGGCCGATCATCGGGGTCATCTTGTGCGCTTTGGCGAGCTTTGCCACGACCTCCAGCAGTTGCTCGATATCCTCGATGATGATATCCAGCGCCTGACGTATCCGCAGCGCGGTCGCGGTGTCCTCGATATCGTAACTGGTCACGCCGTAGTGGAGGTACTTGCCCTCATCGCCGAGGTTCTCTGTGACGCACTTCACGAACGCGATAAGGTCGTGCGCGGTCTCTTTTTCGATCTCCTCGATCCGTTCGACGCTGAATTTCGCACCGGCCTTGATCTTCTCGGTCACACCCGCCGGAATCTTGCCGAACTTCTCCTGAGCTTCGCAGACGGCGATCTCAACCGCCAACCAGTTCTTGAACTTGTTCTCTTCGCTCCAAATGGCCTTCATGCCGGGGAGCGAGTAACGCTCAATCATCTACTACCTCTTTTCCAGCATGGTAGCCCGAAAGCCAGAAAAACAGAAATGCTTCCTTGGCGTTCTGACTTTCTGCTTTCCATGCTGCAATTCATCCCTTGAGCGAAGCCTTGTGCTTTCTTACGGCTTCGCGGAGGTCTGGATATTTTACGCTCAGTATCTGCGCTGCCAGAATTCCGGCGTTTTTCGCGCCGTCGATGGCTACCGTGGCGACCGGCACGCCCGGGGGCATCTGGACTATTGACAGCAGCGAGTCCAGGCCCTGCAGCGCGGCTGATTTAGTTGGTACGCCTATGACGGGCAGGGGAGTGAGCCCCGCGATAACGCCCGGCAGGTGCGCCGCCATTCCCGCGCCGGCGATGATCACCTCAAATCCCTTCTCCTCCGCCGTCGTAGCGAACTCGAACACCGCGCGCGGGTTTCTGTGCGCCGATATGACGAACGTCTCCTGTTCGACACCAAAATCAGTCAAAGCATCCGACGCCCCGTTCATCACGTCAGCGTCGGACTTACTGCCCATAATGATAGCAACCTTACCAGTCATGCTCATACCTCTCAAGACAGCCCTTCTCAGCATGGAAGCCGGAAAGTCAGAAGAGAAGAAAGAAGATATATGATCCTCATCCTTCCGGCTTTCTATTTTTCGGATTCCATGCTCTAAAGCAGCCTTGCTCCAATATCGTGCCTGAAATGCGCGTTATCGAACTTGATCTTCTCTACTCCCTCGTACGCCTTGTCTATACAGGCCTGGTAGGAGTTGGCGACTGCGGTCACGCCGAGAACGCGGCCGCCGGATGTGACGATCTCGCCATCTTTCATCTCCGTACCCGCGTGGAATACGATCGCGCCGGTCTTTTCGGCGTCCTCGATCCCGCGTATGACCTTGCCTTTGGCGTAGTCACCGGGATAGCCGCCCGAGGCCATCACCACGCACAGCGCCTTCTTGTCCAGCCAGCGCACCGGCACGGTGTCGAGCTTGCCCGTCGCCGCCGCGAGCGTGATCTCGGCCAGATCCGAATCCAGCAGAGGTAGCACCACCTGCGTCTCCGGGTCGCCGAATCGGGCGTTGAACTCGATCACCTTCGGCCCCTTGCTCGTGAGGGCTAAGCCACAATACAGCACGCCCTTGAAGTAGATGCCTTTGGCTTTCAGCGCCTTGAGCGTCGGCTTCGTGATCGTCTCGATAACCGTCTGCTGCAGGTCAGCCGGCAGTGCCGGGACAGGAGAATAGCAGCCCATTCCGCCGGTGTTCAGCCCCTGATCGCCGTCATATGCCCGCTTGTAGTCCTGCGCCGGGACCATCGGCACGAACGTGTCGCCGTCCACGAAGAACATGAACGTCGCTTCCTGTCCGTCTAGATACTCCTCGATCACGATCCTGTCGCCAGCCGCCCCGAACGCGCGCTGCCGCATGATCAGATCAACGGCCTGCAGAGCTTCCTCCTTGTTCTTGGCTATGATCGCGCCCTTGCCTGCGGCCTCTCCGTCCGCCTTCACGGGGATCGGGTTATCGGTCTTGCCGGCGATGGACTCGATGTAGGCGTCGGCTCTGTCGGCGTCGGTGAAGACCTCGTGTGCGCCGGTAGGAATGCCGTATTCAGCCATCAGTCCCTTGGAGAAGACTTTGCTGACCTCAAGCTGGGCGGCTTCCTTGCTAGGGCCGAAGATCGCGAGATGCCGCTTCTCGAACTCATCAACGACGCCCGCGCCGAGCGATGCCTCCGGGCCGACGACCGTTAGATCGATCGACTGCTTCTCAGCGTAATCCGCCAGCGCCGCTACATTCGTCACGCCGATATCCACGCGCTCCGCTATGCGGCCTATCCCGGCATTGCCCGGCGCGGCATAAATCTTCTCTACTTTCTTGCTCTGCGCGAGCTTCCATGCAAGCGCGTGCTCGCGTCCGCCACTGCCAATCACTAAGACCTTCAACGATAATCCTCCGGGGAAGCGAACCTAGACGCGAAATTGAGAAAGACAGAAAATGCAGAAACAGGAAAGGCGTTCCGTGGCCATTTCTGCCTTCCTAACTCTCTGATCCTTGCGTTTGCATTTCTATTCCGCGCCTTCGTACAGGTTTGTAAACGATGCGAAATCTTTGATGAAACCGAGCTTCACAGTACCGGTCGGGCCGTTGCGGTGTTTCTGGATGAGGATTTCCGTTTCCTCTACGCTTACGTTGGAAAAGCTGGATTCCTCAGTTCCGCGAATCTCCTCGGTATCCGCGACTTCCTTGATCTGATAGTACTCGGGCCTGTAGAGCATCATAACCAGGTCGGCTTCCGCCTCGATGGAGCCCGATTCGCGCAGGTCGGAGAGCATTGGCCTCTTGTCCTCGCGCCGCTCCACCGCGCGGCTCAACTGTGATAGTGCCACCACAGGCACCTTCAACTCCCTCGCCAGGCTCTTCAGCCCGCGCGCGATCTCGGAAATCTCCTGAACACGGTTGTCGATAGTCCGGTGCGACCGCAGCAACTGCAGATAGTCGACGATCACAAGCCCCAACCCGTGTTCAGCCTTCAGCCTGCGGCACTTTGCGCGCATGCCGAGGTGCGTGATATCGGTGCTGTCGTCGATGAACAGGTTGGTGCCGTAGAGCTTCTCCGACGCCTCCGCGATCGCTTTCCACTCGCTGTCCTGGAAGTAACCAGTGCGCAGCCGGTGGGCATTCGCCCGTGCGAGCATGCACACCATCCTCTGGACCAACTGCTCGGCGGACATTTCCACGCTGAAGATCGCAACGGTCTCCTTAGCGTCTATTGCGGCGTTCAGCGCCAGGTTCAGCGCCAGCGCCGTCTTTCCCATCGACGGACGGGCGGCGATGATTACAAAGTCGGAGGGCTGCAGACCGGAGGTCATGTGGTCCAGCTTGTGGAAGCCGGTCGGGACGCCACTGGACTCGCCCTTGTTGTGGTATCTGTGCTCGATCCACTCCCAGGTCTGGTTGACGAGCGGTGTTATCGGGCGGAAGTACTCGCCCATCCGCCGCTGCGCAACGCCGAAAACCAGCCGCTCGGCCTGGTCCGTCACCGAATCGATCTCCTCGTCCTCGTTCTGGGCGAGTCCGATTATCTGCGTCCCCGCCGCGATCAGCTTCCGGAGAATCGACTTTCGCTCGACAATCTTCGCGTAGTGCTCGATGTGCGCGGCTGTCGGCACGGATTCGACCAGCGCCATGAGATACTCGGTCCCGCCGCAGTCCTCCAGCTTGCCGCGCTTGCGAAGCTCTTCCTGTAGTGTGATGAGGTCAACCGGCTCATCGCGCTCCGCGAGAGACACCAGCGCGTCGAAGACTTCCTGGTGTGCCGGACGATAGAAGTCCTCGGCGCTGAGGATTTCCATCCCTTTTTCGAGCGCGGTACGCTCGAGCATCATCGAGCCCAAGCTCGACTGTTCCGCCTCCAGGTTCTGCGGCGGCACTTTTTCAGTTAGGGGAATTCGAGTATCCATAAATTCGTTTGAAGGTTAGAACGTTAGAATGTTACAAGGTTGGATTACGCGGAATGCGGAGGTCCCAACTCTTAACCTTCCAACCTTCCAACCTTCGAACATTCCAACCGCGCTTATGCCTGCGCGATAACTTCCACGCGCACGTTGACCGAGACCTCGTGGTGCAGCTTAATGGAAGCCTCGTGCGTGCCCAGAGTCTTGATCGGCTCGTTGATATGTATGCTCCGCTTGTCCACCTTGATATGGTGCTGCTTCAGCAGCGCGTCGGCAATATCCTGGTTTGTGATCGAACCGTAGAGCTTGGTGCCGGAGCCGGTCTTGCCCGCGATGGTAATGCTCACACCCTGCAGTCGCTCCGCAATCTCCTTCGCCTCGGCCAGTTGATGCTCCAGCTTGAGTTCCAGCATCTTCTTCTTGGCCTCGATCTGCTTCATCGCACCCGCGCCGGCCTCGATGGCGAGCTTCCGGGGGAACAGGAAATTGCGCGCATAACCCTCGGCCACGTTCACCACCTGTCCCGCTTTCCCGAGGTCTTTGACGTCTTTGCTGAGGATGACTTTCATCTGCTCGCTCCAGTCCTACATCTACTTCGTGAAGTGAATTCCTGTGAACACGTCCTGGCCGCCCAGCACGTTGCTTACACCACCGTATAGCCCCCAGCCGCTGCCGAGGTTCAGAATCCCGCGCAGATCATACTGCGGATCGTTGGGCCTGAATATGTCCCCGGACAAAAGGAACCTGCTGCCCAACCACTGATCGGCCCCAATTCCTACCCGCGAGGCGTATATCCCACCTCGCAGCGCGGTAGTGCATGTTAGCATACGGCCGACCTGCAGGTTGGCCCTCGTAGTCTCGCCGACGTTGAACGCGCCCAGGCGATAGAAGTCTTGTCCTCCGCCGAATCCGCAGAACGTGTAGTTGGCGTCGAACCTGAACTCGCCCTCGGTCGTGTTCCACAGGCTGTCGATCACAAAACCCTCATTTGGGACGGCGCAGGGGCGAGCCGGCTGGCCAGGGCCGTTGCCGCGCAAGAATCCCGGAATCCTGATCTGGCCCACTTTCTCGTTCAGGTTGCTCAGCAGCAATCGAGCTTCCGCGGTAGCATCGGCCGCGTTCTGCATCGTCGCCCGGATGTTCTGCTGAAGCTCCTTATCAGTCGTGACATCCTTGATTCCCTGGCTTGCCTGGTTGAGGTTCGCCAGCATCTCGTCAGCCTGCTCCGCCGCGCTTTCCAGCTTTGCTAGGGTCGTCTCAATGTGGCCCGCGCTGCCGCCGACCGCAGTCACGATGTTCTTGGCCTCGGCTGTCGCATCCGTCAGGTTTACGAGGGCCAGCCTTGCCTGCCGGAGGACCTCACGAGTCTGTGGCCTCACGTCGCTCCTCACAAGGGCATCGAGGTCCGCCGTGATCTTGATGGCGTTTTCGGTTGCCGCGCTCATGTTGGCTAGCGTTTGT
This sequence comes from Armatimonadota bacterium, assembly GCA_052035525.1. Taxonomy (GTDB): domain Bacteria; phylum Armatimonadota; class UBA5829; order UBA5829; family UBA5829; genus DTKD01. Next base: position 27,005 of record JBPOHN010000002.1, on the reverse strand, counting down.
TGGACGTTGGGAGACGCGTCAACCACCATCAGACGGGCAGCGCGAACCAGTTCCATTGCCTCGCCGGTCGCCAGGTTGAGCTGGTTTATGGCGCCCTTGATATCTGCGATTGTCCTTCGGTCGCCGAGAATCTCGTTGATGGCTCCGACGGAGACTTTGAGCTGATCGACGAGACCTCCAACGTCTGCAATCAGCTTGTCATAGTTCATCGGCTCCTCGCTCTGGAGCGACTGCCCCGCTCTCAGGCAGGTCCGTCGGTCGCCGGGGATCACTTCCACGTAGTTGTCGCCGATGAACCCTCCGGTCGTGATACGAGCCTTCGAGTCTTTTGGAATGCAGATGTCGTTCCATATGGTCATATCGACCCTTGCGCGGCTGGTTGGCGTCAGGTTGATGTCGTGGACGTAACCCACTTTGACACCTGCCATGCGTACGTCCGCTCCTCTGTCGAGTTTGCGCGCGTCCGCGAAGATCGAGTGGATTTGATAGGTGGCCGCGCCCAAGCCGAAACCACGCAGGAACCAATACATCGCAATGATGACCAGCACCGCGACGAAGATCAGCGACCCAACTTTCGCTTCATTTCTCAGCAGCATGACGCCTTCCCTACGAGTTGAGAACAACACGGCTCCGATGCATACCGGGCCGTTTCCTGGATTCTAATGTGTTATTTGGATCGGCCCATCGGTAGAGCCGCTCATAAACTGCCTCACCGCCGGATCGTCGGAGTTCTCCATTTCGGCCACGGTCCCGATGGCAATGATCTTGCCCCTGTGCAGCATGGCAATCCTGTTGGCCACTCGTTTGATCGTCGGTACGTCGTGTGACACCACGACCGACGTTACGCCGAGGTTGTCCCTCGTCTTGACGATCAACTCGGCGATAGTCGCCGATGTTATCGGATCGAGCCCGGCGGTAGGCTCATCGTATAGCAATATGTCCGGCTCCATAGCGAGCGCCCTTGCAAGCCCGACCCTCTTCTGCATACCGCCAGAAAGCTCCGATGGCATCAGCCGTTCCGTGCGCGGCAGGCCCACCAACGAAAGCTTGGCGTTCACGATCTCCGCTATCTCGTTCTCGCTCAGCCTGTTGTGCCGCCTCAGGCCGAACGATACGTTCTCATAGACGTTTAGCGAATCGAACAGAGCCGCGTATTGGAAGACCATCCCGATCCTGCGGCGGATGGCATCGAGGTCCTTCTCGGGCATGCGCGCGATGTCGGTGCCGTTGATCATCACCTGGCCGGCGCTGGGCCTGAGCAGCCCGCCGAAGCACTTCAGCAGTGTGCTCTTCCCGACGCCCGACATCCCCATAACGGCCAGCGTCTCGCCCTTCTCCACGTGCAGATCGAGTCTGCGCAGGATCGATTTTCCGCTTACTCTGTATGATAGCTGCAGTGCTGTGATCACGTCAGACGCGCCGTCCTGCCGCCAAACATCACATAAGCCAATAGGAAATTGAGTATGTAGATGATCACAATCGATATGACGACCGCATTTGTCGTGGATTTGCCCACGCCCGTAGCGCCGCCTTTCGTGATCAATCCCTGCTGCGCTCCGACGATCACTATCACGATGGCGAAGAAGACTGTCTTGAGCAGTCCCATCATCACGTCGTAGGGAAGCACCTGGGCCTTCAGGGTGCTGATGAACCCGCCTCCTGCAACGCCATTGACCACGGCCACCAGGTAGCCTCCGGCAGTTCCAACAAGGTCGGCCAGAGCTCCAAGCGCGGGCAGCATGATGATGCCGGCAAGCAGCCGCGGTACCACCAGATACTGCGTAGGGCTAACGGCAAGCGCTCGCAGCGCATCGATCTGCTCGGTTACCTTCATGCTCCCGATTTCAGCCGCAATGGCGCTTCCGGACCGGGCCGCGACTACGACAGCCGTGAGCACTGGCGCTATCTCCCGCACGATCGAGATTCCGACGACTCCGCCGGTGTAGCTGCCTATGCCCCACCTCACGACGATCTGGGACATATAAAGGGCAAGCACCGCGCCTGAGAACGCAACGGTGATCAGCACTATTGGCAGCGATTCGACCCCAATCACCGCCATCTGGTTGATCGTATCCCTGATGTCGACCGCCCCGCGTATGATGAACCTCAGGGAGCGGCCCAGGAGCAGTGAGAACTCGCCGATGAAGCCGAAGAACTTGTTGATGGTGTGATAGGTGAGTTCGCCCGGCACCGAGACCACAGCCGCAAGCTCATCGCCTACGTCGTGGAGGATCTCGCTCACGACATCTCCTGGCTTTTCCGGGCGTCTGTCAGGGTCGTGTGTCATACTCTCCAGCCTGGCTCATCGAGGATAAACCACCCAGCGTCTGGCGGCCAGACAAAGTATACCCGACGGGTATGGCCCTGTCAATCAGAATGGGAACTCGGTAGCATCAGGATCTTGGCGGCAGGACAAGCAGCAGAAGCAAACGTCCTGAGCTTGTCTGACGGCGCTCGATTCGCTCCGCTTGTTCGCGTTTCCCCCTTTCGCGACTATCCCTTCTGAAGCCTGAAAGCAGTATAATAAGCGCACACAACCAGCAGAGAGGGCACCGAATGAAACTTGATTGCATCCCGCGCATACCGCTGACCCAGCTACCGACTCCGCTTGAGGAGGCGCTGCGGCTCGCCGAAAGGCTAGGCCTGCGCAAGCTCCTGATCAAGCGCGACGACTGCACCACGCTCGGCATGGGCGGCAATAAGGTGCGCAAGCTTGAGTTCCTGATGGCTGACGCGCTCCAGCAGGGCGCTAACGTGGCTATGACCGATGGCGGTCCGCAGTCGAACCACGCCCGCCTGACCTGCGCCGCCTGCCGCAAGCTTGGCATCGAACGCTGCATCCTGTTCCTCGGCGGGCCGTCGTTCGATCGGTTCGAGGGCAATCTACTGCTCGATGTTGTCCTTGGCGCGGAGATCAGATTCATGCCGGATGCCACCGTTCAGGACATGGAAGATGCGATGCAGGCCGAGGCAGAGAAGCTGAGAGATGAGGGGCAGACGCCCTATGTGATACCGATCGGCGGCTCCAACGCGATCGGCGCCCTCGGCTACGTGAGCATGATGCGCGAACTCGCTGGGCAGCTTTCAGATGAAGACAAGGCCCCGTTGATCTTCCTTGCTGTCGGCTCCGCGGGAACGCTCGCCGGCTGCACGTTGGGAAAGAAGCTCTTCCTGCCGGAGGCAGAGATCATCGGCATCAGCGTGACGGGCAGAATCGGCAAATGGGGCGATAGAGCCGCGCGCGAAGCCACGAATGCCGCCCGATTGCTGGAAGTGGATGCGACCTTCGACGCCTCCGATGTCCGCATAGAGGACGCATACTACGGGGTGCAGTACGGCGTCCCGACCGAGGCGGGAAACGCGGCTATCCTTGAAGTTGCCCAGTCCGAGGCGATCATCCTCGATCCGGTCTACACGGGAAAAGCGATGTCCGGCCTCATAGACATGGCCCGCCGCAAGCTCATAGATACCGACCGGACCGTGATCTTCCTCCACACCGGCGGCGCCCCGGGGCTGTTTGCATTCGAAGGGGAGTTCAAAGGAAGAGCGAAGATGACGAATATGCGTTGACGGCAGGGGTTGGCACTACACCATGCCCCTTCCAACCGCGCCTGCCACCAACTTCATCTCGCCCATCAGCGTCTTGAAGCCTTCGAGCTTGAGCGACTGTGGGCCGTCACAGAGGGCTTCGGACGGATCCGGGTGGACCTCTATCAGCAGGCCGTCCGCGCCGGCTGCGATTGCGGCCTTGCTCATCGCCGGCACGTATTTCCAGTTTCCGCAGGCGTGCGACGGGTCAACGATCACCGGCAGGTGCGAAATCGCCTTCACCACCGGCACCGCGGAGAGGTCCAGCGTATACCGCGTATGCTCCCGATCGAGCGGATGGACCCCGCGTTCGCACAGAATCACGTTGCCGTTGCCCTGTGCAAGCACGTATTCCGCCGCCAGCAGCCACTCGTCTATGGTCGCGCTCGGGCCGCGCTTCAGCACGACGGGCCGCCCGGACTTGCCCACCGCTGTCAGCAGCGGATAGTTCTGCATGTTACGCGCGCCGATCTGGATAATATCGACATGCTCGGCAACGACCTCCAGATCGTGCTGATCGACAAGCTCCGTCACGGTCACCAGTCCATACTTCTCGCCCGCCGCGCGCAGCATCTTCAGCCCTTCCAGCCCCAACCCCTGAAAAGCGTAGGGGGATGTTCTCGGCTTGAACGCTCCGCCCCGGAGAATTCTTCCGCCGGCCGCCTTCACGGCCTTCGCGGCAGCATTGAGCTGCTCCTTGCTCTCGATCGCGCACGGGCCGGCCGCGACAACGACGTCCTTGCCGCCGATGTTGACGCCCTTGACGCACACTATCGTGTCGGCCGACCGGAACTCCCGCGAGGCCAGCTTATACTTCCTGCTCACGTGCGTGACGTGATCCACGCCATCCATCGAGCCTACGACTTCGGCGAGCGTCTCACGCAGATCGGGCGGAATCGCGCTCGCAATCCCGATAGCGTGCCGTTCTCCGCCCGGCAGATCAAGCGCATTCAGCCCGTAGCTCGATATCCGCTTCACCACCTCGTAGACTTCTCTCTCGGTGGCGTCACTCTTCATCGCAACGATCATGTTGTTGGCCTCATATCCAGTTCAGTTGCCAGCCGCTCGCAGGACTCAGCGTAGTAATCCGGCGCGATCTCAAAGCCCACGAAAGGCACACTCAGCCTGGCGCACGCTATCGCGCTTGAGCCGATTCCCAGAAACGGATCCATCACCAGTCTTGCTCGCTCTATCCCATGCAGCCTGATGCACCTCGACGGCAGTTCCACGGGAAAAGTCGCAGGATGAGGGCGCTCCTTGTCCCTGTTCTGGATCGTCTCATAAGGGATGAACCAGGTATTGCCCCGGCAGTGGACATCGTTACCGCCGTTCCGCCAACGCATGACATTCGTCTTGTCCTGATAGGGGACGCCGACTGCCAGCCTGTCGAGTTTCACCTGCGCGTGCTTGGTGAGGTGGAAAATGTATTCCTGGCAATCGTTCAGGAACCGCTTGCTCGATATCGGCTTGTAGTGCCCGACCACGACATCCTGCGTAATCCCCGGATAGTTACCGACCTCACTCTTCATTATGGCAATCGACTTGACCCAATGGATCACGTTCTGCAGTCTGAAATGCCTAAGCATAACGTCGAGCACTTGGAACGGGACCAGCGGATCGGTGGGTTTCGATCCCACGTTCAGGAACAGCGAGCCGTCATCCGCGAGCGCGCGAGACACCGCCGCCGCCCACTCATTCATCCACGCAAGATATGCCTCGCGGGAGGCGGTGTCATCGTAGCCGTTGTAGCTGATTCCGAGGTTATAGGGAGGTGAAGTCACAACAACATCGACCGCGCCCTCGGGCAGCGTCTCCCGCATTCCCGCGACGCAGTCGCCCAGATGCAGCTTGATCTCCGCGTCGTTACCGCATCTGAATTGTCTAACTTCATCCGTCATAACTTATGCATGTATAGACAGTGTGTCAGAGACTCTACTTCACCAGATCCTTCAGCGCGCGATCCATCTCCCGCGTGGTAAGTGCTCCTTCGACCTTGGCGAGCACATTGCCGTTACTATCCGCAACGACCGCGGCCGGCAGCTTCTCGATTCCGAAAGCCTCCGCTGCTTCCTTGCCTTCGTCGCTAGATGCGTCCAGCTTCATGAAGTTGACCTCTTTCGAAAGCTGGTTTTCGAGCAACTGGAGACCCGCGTCATTGGTATCGCCCTCGTGCAGGGTCAGATACACCGGTTTGCCTTTGGGGAGCTCAAATGCCGGCGCCAACTGCGCCGCGGGCACGCCTCACCCACCGCCCGGATCGCTGCACGAACTGTCGTGGTCGTGGCCGGTGTCGCCTGGCTGGAGCTGCTGAATGCCGATGAACGCCGCGACCAGCACCAGCCCAATCAGCAATAACTTGGTTGTGTTGTTCATAGCATGCCTCCGCCTTACTTTACTTATCCGAACGCCATCTCGTTCCCTCGTACCGGAGCAAACAATCCGAATGAGGCATTTTCGTCTGCTCCGTTCGCGTCTGGTCCCTTCCTTTGAGAGGTTTCCGATAATCCGAGTCGCGACGGCTGGCGGTCCTGAATTGACCCTCTGACCGCCGCCGTCTGCACGCCATCGGAGGTCTGGTCGATGGTGGACGAGATGTTCGAGGCCCTCTCCCTGTGGCTGCCGCAGTTTGGCTGCTAGCCGGGAGCAGCTCCCTATATCCTCCCGGCGTTGCTCCAGCGATCGAGCTTGTAGTTCGATAGCTCATCATATGAAGACCGGCGCATCTCACCGGCGCCGAGCCACATCGGCATCTTGCCTTTTGTGATCACGTGCGCCCTGCCTTTCCGATCGAAGACCTTCAGCAGCGGCATTTTGCATTCGCCGGCGTCGATCGGGCAGGCAGTCCAGTTACCGTCGGCAGTGGTCAGCGCGCACGAGCGCCAGGCGTTGCGGGGCAGGAGGTTCTCGCTCATTGCCTCGGGGCGCTTGCCCTCGTCCTCTGGTTTGGCGGCAAGCATCTTTCCCTGCCGGAGGGTCTTCAAGTCATAGCTGTAGTAGGCCGTGTTCCGGCCCGCTGCCGTCTGAACGAAATAGAGCGCGGAGCCTGCTGCCCGCAGATCGGAGCAGTGACCGTATCTGGTGAGGCGATGCAGGCTGAGATTGATCCCGCGACTGCCGGGGCCGATCCTTGCCACCCACGCGTTCCCGCGAACGTCGATAAAGGCGCAGTTGTGGGACTTCCCCAGCCAGACGCAATAGTTGGTCTCGTGCATGATCCTGCCGAGCTTGCGGGTCCTGCCGGTTCTGAGGTCCGCAACGCTGAGGTCAGCCCGGCCTTCCCCGCAGCAGCCAACGCTCTCCAGAACCAGCGCGCAGCGCTCATCGTAGCTCATCGTTAGCAGATCGTCATCCGTAGCGAAGGTCTCACGGCCTGCGCGAAGGTCGTAGCATCTGGTCGTTCCGGCGACTTGTCCGCCCCAGCAGAGAAGATAATTGCCTCTCTCCGACCACCAGAGAATGGGTTGTCCATCTGAGGTGATGCGCATGTAGCGTTTCAGCCTGCCCTGTCCCACACGTTCAACGAAGCATTTCCACTCCCACGCGGGAGAGAGGTTCGGTCCGCCGATGTCGATTAGCCCCGCCACCCACTTCCGATCGGGAGAGACGCTATAGGTATCGTATCCGCCGCCCGAGGTAATCCGAACTGGCTTGCCGATCGGTGCTCCCGTGTCACTGATGCGGATGCTACAGACGTTGTGGCTGCTGTCCAGGTAGCTGAGAGTGTGTGTTGCTGCGGACGCGTCTAAGGCAGGTACTGCCATTAGCGCCAGAACGACTGGAAGACGGACCAATGCTGCTTTCATCAGATACCTCCCATCGGTGTCGCTTCCGGTGCCCTGGAGCGCTGCTCACCAAATCACTAAACGTCGATCCGGGAACGAAGGTTTACGTCTCGGAGTACGCAATCACATAACTCATCACTGCGCCAACAACCCCGCCACATTCTCCTTCGCCTCTCCCATCGCATCCTCGGCAGTGATCAAAACGATATCCCCCGCCAGGCTATCCGGCACGTTGACGCCTCCGACGAGGCTCTTCAGCGTGTGCCACTTTCCGCCGCGCAATTCGCCGACCTCCGCGGACAGCCCGGACTTGCCTATCGCATACCTGCCTGCCTTCATTCCGACCATCGCAATCTGATCAGAAGCCGCCAGATCGGCCCCATCCATCGCAACCGCGAAAAAGTGCGAGTTGGCTGAGGCTATCGTCTTGTCGCCGCGTTTGACGTCGCCCTGAGCTTCCACGCCCACGAGCTTTCCGCCAACCGTAATCAGCATCGCCTGCCTGTTCGGAGCTACCGCCACCGAATACGCCTTGCCGCCGGCCGTCGCCGACACCCGCGTCGTCTTCTCACCGATGTTTCCGACCATCACGGCCTCCCCGCCTTCGCAGGGAAGCCGGAACACCTGGATATCATCCGTATCAGGCTGCGCGGATTCGGCCTTCACCCCGGCCTCTTTCGCGGCACGCGAGTAGATGAGCCCTAGCGGCGCGCTTTCCCAGAACTCCGCCGGATCGCTTGAGAACAGCACTTTGCCCTTGCCGAGTCTATTCAGCACCGCAACGGGCTGACCTTCCGCCACGGCTATTACCTGAGCGGACTTTGGCGCAAAGTCTATGGCCGGGATACCTGGGTAGGCCAACCCATCATCGTACTTCACCTGGCGCCTGGCAGCGGAATCATATCGCACGTCCGCGTAACGTTCCCCAATGAACCTGATCCCCGCGAGTTCCTCCAGCCTCCGCGTCTGCGTCCGCTTCCGATCCTCATCGAAGCTGATATCACCGGACACATACAGCGTCCCGCCCGCCTTCACGAACTCCCGCAGTCGCTCGTATCCCCGCTGAGAGAGCGCGAAAGGCGACGGCAGCACGAGGAGCTTGGCGGACCTCGGCAGCTTATCCAGCGCCCACTCGTTGATCGCTCCGAACCTCAGCCGCGCGTCTATGAGCCCGTTCACCGCCCGCATCATTGCCTCGTGAGGCCTGTCGGACATCCCGCCGAACCGGGACTCATCCGGCAGCACAACATACACCTGCGGCTCCACATACCTCGGCCTCATGCTCGAAAACAGGAGGCTCATCGCTCGATACGCCTTCGTCACCGGCTTCGGAGTGAAGTCCGAATGCACGATCCCATAGGGGAATATCCATGCTTGCGGGTCGCGCCATATCCAGTTGCTTGCAAACACGCCTCCCAGCGCCAGCGTGTAATGCCCGACGTGCAGATAACGTGTGTCCTGCTGCTTGACGGTGTCGTAGTTGTGCCCGGTCTCCTTGAATGTGGGGAACGTCTTGGAGCCGAACTCCCCGATCGAGGGCGCCTTCCCGCAGTAGCGCCTGTCTGTGATAGCGAGTTGCGCATCGAACCCCCGCGTCCTGTCTAGCTTGAAGTAGTGGTGCCGGTCCACGAAATCGAGAGCGTCCGAGGTGATCACCGGATCCATTACCATTCCGTTCCACCACCCAAGATAGCCGCACGATACCAGCCTTGATGGATCGATTTCCTTCATCGCCCCTGTCACGTCGGTCACCCACTTGCTCCCCTGCTCCAGCAGGAACCGGTAGATATCGCGCGACCGCAAGCTGAGCCAGTTCTGCTTGCCCCATCCCATCTTTATCGACCCAATCTTCTCATCCGGGCCAAGCTCATCTCCCCAGGCAGCCTTCAGCGCCTCATCGGAGCCATACTTCGCCTTCAGCCACTCGCTGAACCGGGCGTCGCGCGCAGCATCCTCTCTATTGTGCCAATTCGGCTCGTTGAACAGGTCGATGAACATCCCATCGATACCCTCGTACCGTTGGGCGATCTTCTTCGCTATAGACAGCGACTGCGGATCATCGAGGTACTGGCGCATAAAGACCGTCCCGCTCAGCCAGAACGCGACGCCATGCCTTGCCGATGCCATCGCAAGCGCATCCCTGAATCGCCAGTCCTCCTCGCTCTCGCTGTAGGTAAACACGCGCGACAGGCGTATGCCCATGTCGGACATATCTCTGAAGTCACGCTCGATGTCCAGCGGATCCATGCCGAGCGGGCAATACCTGTCGTAGAACGCCTCCGCGCCAAGCATATACCTGGGTACCCCGTTCACACGCAGATAGTTGTTCGAATAAGACAGCCTCATCCCGTTCTTGACCGTCTGCTCGTTCCAGGCGTAGAAGCCGGTAATGCTGGTGTCGATCAATTCACCATGGCTCGTCGCTAGATCGAGTTTCACTTTGTATAGATCGCTTGCGAAATCGGGTGTGCTCCAGCTCACGCTGATCTCTCTAGTCTCGTTGGGCTGCAGTTCCACTCGCACTGCGTCCGTGTGCAGCGCGGCGCCATCCTCGTCGCTTATGCTAACTTGCACGACGCCTGCAAAAGGCTCTTCTCCGGAATTGCTAACGGAAGCGCGTATCACAGCCGCTTCGCCGTCTCGGTAGCACGCGTAACCGGGGTGCACGTCGTGCAGGAAAACGCCGCGCTTCATCCACCTTACCAACTCCGCCAGCATCCTTTTCGCCCCTGGCTCCGAGAACAGGTCCCTGTTCTCGATCCCGAAATACGCCCAGTTCGAGCCCTTGTACTGGTCTCTCGAGTTGACCATCAGCGCTCCGGCGTTGCCCCTGAACCTGCCAAACTCGTCGCGTGTCTCGAGCAGCGGTATCAGCCTGCTTCGATGCGTCTTTGTCGTCCAGTACCAGTCGGACCCGGTGGTTCCTGCCGCCGCCCAGCCGTGGAAAATCCCCTTTGGCGCGAAATTCCGCCGAATAATGCGCTGTTCCGGGGCAGGCGACGCAGAAACAGCGTTGCTTAGCCTGTAACCGGCGTCAAACACGCCGATCTGATCCTTATTCCACTCCAGGAAATCCCTCGGCGCGCCATGACGCATATTAGTAAACTTGTGCAGCGGACTGAGGTCCGGTTCCTGCCCCGTGGGGGTGTCCGGGATCATCTTCAAGCCCCCCACCGCTATCCCAAGCAGCCGGGTGTCAGGGCTGGTCGTAACATCGCTGGGCCGCCAAAGCTTCCCATCGAAAGACAGGTTCAGCTCAGTCCTGCCGAGGAACTGCTCCGGCCCCAGCCTGAACTTCAGCTTCTGGCCATGGCCCTGCTTGAGGTCCGCAAAAGGCTTTCCGTTCACGATCAGACGCCAGGCCGATCGCGCGGCAAACTCGTTCACGGAGATATCCAACTCCATCGTGTAGCGCATCTTGGGGTTGACGGTTAGCCTCAGGCCGGCGCCTTCGCCCGTCCAACGTTTGAATGCAGCGGGGTCGCCCCACTCCTTCTGCGATGGCTCCGCGTTGTTCCACGTCCCGGTCAGGTAGCTGTCGTCATTCACGCCTATCTTGACCTCGCGGGTGGGGATTGTGCGCAGAAGGTCTTCCAGCGTGTACCACTGGCCATTCCAGCGTATTGCCGGCTCGTCGAAAGCGTATCCGCCCGTGGACATGAAGTCTCCTCCAGCCCTGAGATACGCGAGGAAGTTGTCCCGCGCAAGGGCAGGGAAGTAAGGGCCGTACGGCAGCGCCACAAGCCAGTACCTCTGGGCGTTGAACGCCGCGGGATCAGCCAGCTGTTCCGCTGATACGAACTCGACTTCGCTGCCGGCTGTCTCCAGCATCCCCGCGAGCTTGGCCGGATCGGCAAAGCCAGGCCTGGTTGGAAACGTGTCCCTCAGCACCGCAATCTTCACATCCGCCTCCAGAGGCGCGCCCAAACCCAGAACCAGCGCTAGCACGAACAGCAGTCGCAAGGCAAACACCTCCCGTACCGTCTGAGCAGTATGTGCGAATTGTAGCACACCCTATCCTTTGATGGGATAATACGTCCGTTTGCACGCAAGGAATAACAGGAAAGCCCAACGAATCGGGTAGATAGACGCAATGATCCAGTCTTTTGAGCTCATCCATATTGCGCTATACTAATAGAGGTGCTAAACTCAAGCCATGTTGTTTAGTAAGGAGGTATTAGTAATGGCAGCTATGACAACCACTGCTCTCGGAGCAGATGCAGCCGACTACAGAGGCAAATACTGCTCCGGTAAGGGCGACACCGAGTTTCTCCGGATAGTCGATCGCTCGTTTGAGTTCTTTCACCCGAGCCCCAACGTGCCCAACATCTCGATGTTCTACTATCCCCAGTGGGACTGCTTCATATTGGGCTCCAAGTGGGACGCCTGGTGGATACAGAACACCTACGGCCCGACATTCTGCTCGCTTCCATTCCTAAAGGAACCCTGGCTCACCTTCCTGCAGCACTCCCAGGATATGTGGTTCAACAACCAGGGCGACGGCAAGAAGCACTCCTACGGTCAGTACGCCGACATGGTGGGGCCCGAGGGATGTCTCTGCGATGCATCCCGGCCCGATGCCTGCGTCTACAAGCAGGGCGACTGCGACTGGCGGATACATGACTGGGCGTTCGAGTTTACGGCGGCCGGCGTCGTGCTCCAGAGCGAACTGCTCCTCATCAGCCGCGATATGAAGGCGATCAGGAAGTACATCTCCAACCTGGAGCGCGCCTGCGAGTTTATCGAAACCCGTCGTGACCCGAAAAACAACCTGTTCCTCGTCGGCCCCGCGGCTGATCTGCTTGCTCCCTCCTACGGCGGCGCATTGCAGCCCGACGGCACTTTCGGCAAGGCCTACCTCACCGGCATGTCGGTTACGTACTCCGCCGCGCTGGAGCGAATGGTCGAGCTATACAAGCTGCTCGGCGACAAGGAGAAGCTTGCCCTATATGAGCACAGGTTAAAGATTACGCAGCAAGCTTTACCACAGTTGCTCACCGAGGATGGCTACTTCATCCGCTCCATGGAAACCGACGGCACCAGACATGGCGTGGTCGGCCAGGAGAAATACGGCTACTTCAGCGTTGCGGCTAACGTCGATGCAATCGCCCATCGCAGAGTCGATATGGCCACGGCGAAGAAGATCTATGCGCAGATCGCCGGCGAGCCCAACCTGCGTCCTCACGACTTCCTTATCGCCAACTACCCCGGGTACGATGACATGTACAACAACTGGGGCACGCGCAACCATGAGAGCCTTTGGACCTACGGCATGTGGGTGAATGGCGGCGTGTGGGCTACGATGGAAGCCCGCACGATCCTTGCCTACTATCGCGTCGGCGCCTATGAGGACATCCGCCGCTCCAATATCGCCTCGATGAAGTTCGCGGACCAGTACCAGATGGACGCGCCGCTGAAGGATTTCGGCGCAACGGTCTGGTTCGATACGGAGATCACGAATTTCTGCTACGACGCTCTCGGCATCCCGGCGGGTACGCTGCGCGGCCTGTTCGAGTACATCTACAAGGCGGATAGGCTGGTCCTCGTCCCGCATGTTCCTCCGTCGATAACCGAATACTCGCAGAGCGAGCCCGTTCGCTTTGGCGAAAAGTCCATTACCATCTCCGTTGTCAACGGCGGTCCGAAGATCGCGTGCGTCAAAGTGAACGGCAAGCCCTGGAAGAGCGACAGCACGGATTCCGTCTCCCTCGACTATGAATCCCTGCCGGCCAAGGCTAAGGTCGAGATCGTCATGGAAGGCGGCTGGCCGGCCTATGAGGTACCGGCGCCTGCTGCGACGTCCTCGATCAGCCGGGGCACTCCGAAGGCCCTGCCGGACGCGCTGAAGAACGCCTACAAGGACCTTCTCGCCAGGCAGAGCGCCTGCACGGATGCCTTCGACAAAGCGTTCCTTTCCGAAGCGATATCCGCGTTCGAGGCATATCACGAGCGCGCGAGCATGAAGACCGATGAAACGCCCGAGAAGCGCGCTGCAGTGCTCAAGATGTATGAAGACGCTGCGATGGGCCTCTACAAGGGCTATCTGAAGAGGAAGCAGTAACGCAAGAACCTCTGGTACTCCCTGGTCAGGGAGTACCAGAGCTATCTCCGCGGCCCCACGTTAGTCACGTCGATCGGCTTCCAGCCGATCCTAGCGACGGGTGAGCCGGGCAGGGTAGTGAAATCGCCTTTCGCTGGCGCGCGGAACATCGGGTGCGCGATCAGGCTGTTGACGTCCTGCCCTCTGGCCTGCCATTGCTCGAACGTCTCCTTCCCGAACAAGATGCTCCCGCCGTCCGTCCTCCAATACAGGTTGCTGTCGAACTCGAATCCGTCATCCTGCCAGTTCTGTGCGAGCAGGTCTCCCTCCGTCCAGTAGACGATATTGCGCTGGAAACGCAGCGATATGTGGGGCTCGGCCTTTTCACGTGCGATCTGCGCCTCAGTGTTCAGCGCGAAAACGTTGTTACGGACAGTGTTCTCCTTCCCGGAAGGCTGGAAGAACCCCCCGCTCTTGTTCCGGTAGACGATGTTGTTCTCGACAACTATGTTCGAGCTGGAAGCGTCCAGATAGATCCCCCAGCCGCCGTAGGTGTTCGAACTGCAGTTGTAGATCAGGTTGTTGCGGATTACGGTCCCCGGTTGTGGCCCGAGCGTATAGATACCCGCCAGGTCGCTCAATACCCCGCGGCCGATGTCGTGGATGTGGTTGTACTCAATGACGTTGGCCTTCGCGTTGTTGCGGTCATAGCTCCAGCACCAGCCCGCTGATATGCCGCTGTAGTCGAAATCGCGGACGTGATTGTGCGCCACGTGGTTGTATCCGCTGTCCATGATCAGGACGCCCACCGCGCTGTGGAACACCTTCCCGCCGTCGCATATCTCGTTGTCGGTCACGATGGTGCGTTTACTACCCCTCTCTATCTTAACCGCGCCCGCGCCCAGATCGCGGATGTTGTTCCGCGATATCAGTGTGTCTGAACTGCCCGCGGCTATCTGAACGCCATACCCCCCAACACCCGATATCGTGCACCCCTGAATGGCGCAGTCTCTCGCATCTGATATGCAGATCGCCCCCGGTACGCCCCAGGATGCCTGCTCGTAGCCGGATCTGTCCGGCGGCATCGACCAGTCGGTATGGCAGAAGGCAATGCCCTCAAGTCTGATTCCCTCGGCGTACCGTCCCGCTCCTGCGTCACCCTTTATCTCGACAATCCTCTCGTTTGACGGGGCGAACAGGTGAGTCGTAGCCAATTCGTCGCCGGGCATCGGCATGTAATAGAGCATTCCGGTCAGCCGGTCCAGGTACCACTCGCCCGGCTCGCTAAGCGCCTCGAATACGTTTTCGATGTAGTAGCGTGCCCCCGCGGGCGTGAAGTCATCCGTCAGTCGGAAGCCGCTCTTCTTCGAGAAGTAGGCTGTGCGTGTCTTGTTGTCGATCCGTACCAGCGGCATGCGCGACTGCTCCCAGAAGTGCAGCACGACCGCCTCCACGTCGCTGATGTTGCTCCACTTGCCGCTCATCTCGCCGTCATTGAACTGGAACTCATTGCTGGTTACGTTTAGAGGGGTGTTGTCCGGCGGCGGATTAGCTATACGATAGTAGCCCGACTTGGGCAGGCGCGGCCGCGGAAGCATGCGCTGTCCTTTGTAGAGGGCGCGGAAGTAGCGCTTGCCTGAGGCGACGTCGTCGATCCTGGCAGCCCAAACCTTTCTGCCGCCAACCTCCACTTCCTTCAGGCCTTCTATGCGCCTCCCGCCTGACACCGTCGCCTGTTCCTGCTTGTGCGCGCGGATCGTCAGTTTCGAGTCCTGATGCGTTAGAACGAGCGGTTCGGGCAAGTAGTAGGTTCCAGAGCGTAGCACAATCACCGCGCGACGCTGTCCCCCTTCGCGGCTCCGCACCTTGCGGATTTCGTCCCTCGCGCGTGAAATCGACGCGAACGGAGACCTCAGAGTCCCGACTCCGCCGTCGTCGCCCTTCGTCGATACATACACTTCGATCGGGCGCGCTTCAGCGCCAGGGCTTATGGCGAGCAACCCTGTCAAGAGCACGGCAAGTATCATCGCGCAGACTCCTCCACTCCAAGCTTCCGCGGTACACGACCGGAGTCCTCCGGCTCATCGGTTCTCACTTGCGGCCAATCAGGAGCATCGTTTGTAGCCACCGTCCGAGCACCCGGGGCATCCTGAGCCTAGTCGAAGGGCGCTCCGGGTGCGGATCGGCGATGCTTCGACAAGCTCAGCATGCAAGCTAATCCCGGTTCGGGCAACAACAATCGATGCTCCTGGCTGCCAACGCTTGTGCTTGCGCAGCCGGCCCTTGGTGGCATACTATGATAGTATGGCAATAGACCTGCGTGCAAAGGCGAGGGCGAGAGTCGCCCGTGAGCACGGCGGAGTGACTATCGACAGGGCCGCGCCGGTTCGGCTCGCGCTGGCTTTCCCGAACGTCTACGCCGTGGGAATGGCTTCACTCGGTTACCAACTCGTCTACGAGATGATCAACACCCACCCCGATGCCTCGTGCGAGCGCGTCTTCTTGCCTGACCCCGAGGATCTAGCGGAGCACGAGCGCTCCGGCGAGCAGATCTTCACCCTCGAGAGCCTCTCATCGCTTTCCGAGTTCGATGTCGTCGCGTTCTCCGTCAGTTTCGAGCTGGACTACATCAACGTCCTTCGGATTCTGCGTCTTGCCAACATTCCCATCAGGCGTCAGGACCGCGACGAGACTCATCCAATCATCATTGCCGGCGGGCCGTGCGCAACCCTGAACCCCGAGCCGCTGTCGGACTTCGTGGATGCATTTGCGATAGGCGACGGAGAAGACACGATTCCCCGGCTCATAGCTGCACTTAAGGAGACGCAGGATGGCTCGCGTGAGGAAGCCCTCTCTGCCCTTGCCTTCGTGCCCGGAGTTTACGTGCCCCGGTTCTACCACCCCGAGTACAACGCCGCCGGACAGCTTGTTGGCGTAACCAACGAATCGACGGCTCGCCCCGGGGTTCACCGCGCCATCACACCCGATCTCTCTCGATATCCGGCCGGTTCCACCATTCGCACATCAGAGGCTGAGTTCGGTGAGATACAACTCGTTGAAATATCACGCGGGTGCGGTCGCCACTGCCGGTTCTGCGCCGCAGGCTATATGACTCGGCCGCCGTGGGCGCGGGAGATCGGCGATCTGCCGGTGCAGGGCAGGCTGGGCCTTGTGGGCGCCGCCGTCTTCGATCATCCCGAGGCCGAAGCCCTCTGCCAGACCATACTAGACTCCGACGGCCAGTTTACCGTGTCTTCCATCCGCCTCGATACTGTAACCCCACATATGGCAGGATTGCTTGCCCGAGGCGGCCAGAGGACGCTCACCATTGCGCCGGAAGCCGGCACCGAGCGCCTGCGACGGGCGATAAACAAGCCATCGACCCCGGAGCAGATCCATCATGCGGTGGAGTGCGCACGGGTGGCGGGGATGAGCCGCGTCAAGATGTATTTCATGCTCGGGCTGCCGACCGAAACCGATCAGGATGTCGCGGCCATCGCCGAGCTTGCCCGTGATCTCTCCAGGGCGTTCCCGTCCATCAGCTTCCACGTTTCGGCCAGTTGTTTTGTGCCCAAGCCATGGACTCCGTTCCAGTGGTGCGCGATGGAGCACGAGAGCGTGCTGCGCCGCCGGTTTGCTGCTCTCAAGAAGTCTGTTCTCTCGATAGGCGGCATCAAGTTCTCCGGCGAGAGCCCGAGGCAGGCGACGGTCCAGGGCTATCTCGCCCGGGGCGACCGCCGCACGGGCGCGCTCCTGGCCGAAGCTCTGGCGAACGGCGGCGACTACCCCGCGGCCGTCCGCGCGACCGGCCTTGATCTGTCGCATTACCTCTACCGCATACGTGATAGAGACGAAGTCCTGCCCTGGGACCACGTCGATTTGCGAATCAAGAAGAGCTACCTCTGGAACGAATACACCAGAGCATTGAAAGGAGAGCTGACCGGGCCGTGCAGATTGGACGAATGCACAGCTTGCGGAGCTTGCACGCCGCTTGATGAGACTGCCTAACTGGATTCGATTCACCTCAGACAGACTTGCATACTACACACCCTGGCATTTTCGCGCCTCGGGCCTCGTTGACTGCGCCTTCAGCACCCGCGCCGGCGGTGTCAGCAAAGCGCCATACAGCAGCCTCAACCTCTCATTGGCTGTAGGCGACGATCCCCAAAACGTAATGGAAAACCGCCGCCTGTTCGCTGCGGCGCTGAAGCGCGATCCGGTCCGCATAGTCGTCCCGGATCAGGTCCATTCAGCCAATGTCGTTCGAGTCACCGAATCACACGCGGGCCGCGGAGCCCTGGATCACTCTACCGCCATTCCCGAAACCGATGCCCTCGTCACGAACGTTCCTCAACTGCCGCTCGCCCTTCACTTCGCCGATTGCGTCAGCGTCTTCTTCCTCGATCCTGTTCACCGGGCAGTGGGTCTTGCCCACGCAGGCTGGCGGGGCACTGTAGACAACATCGTAGCCGCGACTGTCGAAACGATGGTGCGTGAGTTCGGCA
The DNA here is from genome assembly GCA_052035525.1 of Armatimonadota bacterium. Classification (GTDB taxonomy): domain Bacteria; phylum Armatimonadota; class UBA5829; order UBA5829; family UBA5829; genus DTKD01. The sequence continues at coordinate 9,090 of JBPOHN010000002.1, read as the reverse complement.
CTGATCCGTCGGCACTCCTGGCGGCTATCGGGCCATCGATCGAACGCCACTGCTACGAGGTCGGTGACGATGTTGTCGGCCGCTTTGCCAGGCTCTTCGACAATGAAGAGCGCGTCCTGTCCCCTTGCTCGCCCAACAAGTGGCGAATAGACCTCCGGGCCGCCAATACCATCCTTCTCCAGAGGGCAGGATTGGATTACTCCAATATAGCTATAAGCGAACGATGCACTAGCTGTAACAGTAGTGAATTCTTTAGCTATAGACGCGACGGCGAGACCGGACGCATGAGCGGCTGGATTTCCCTCAGGCCTGTGTAAAGGTACACGCCCAAAATTTTGTGCAATTATATGCTTGACAGGGAAGGGGATCAGTGTAATACTGGTTAACAAGTAAAGGGCTGGCTGCCAGTAATCCTGTGATTACGAGTGATTACGGTGTGTCGGCTGTTCGTAATGTAATCTCATGTCCAAGATAGGCGATAACCTGCGGTCTGTCGAGGATCGCATCGACAAAGCGGCGCGGCGGTCAGGTCGGCAGCGAGCAGATATCACGCTTGTCACGGTCACCAAGACCCGCAGCGTTGAGGAGATCAGGGAAGCGATAGCGTGCGGCGCGACCGACATCGGCGAGAACTACGTTCAGGAAGCCGAGCAGAAGTACGCGCAGTTGGGCGATGCCGCAAGGTGGCATATGATCGGCCACTTGCAGCGCAACAAGGCCCGCCACGCGGTGGAAGTCTTCTCGGTCGTGCACAGCGTTGATAGCGCCGAGCTTGCAAGGGAACTGGGCCGCAGGGCCGAGAAGATCGGCAAGCGCGTGGACGTGCTGGTTGAAGTCAGAGTTTCCGGCGAGGAGACCAAGTTCGGGGTGGACCCCGACAAAGCTGTGGACCTCGCTGGAGAGATAGCAGAAGTCGCCGGGATAAGGGTCTGCGGTCTGATGGGAATGGCCCCGTTTGTGGAGAACCCTGAGGACGCTCGCCCCTACTTCCGGGATTTGAAGAGATTGTGGGATAAGCTGCCGGATGAGCAGCGGCTTTACCTCTCAATGGGGATGACGGCCGATTTCGAGGTCGCCATCGAAGAGGGTTCGAATATGGTGCGTATCGGCACGGCCATATTCGGTCCGAGAGGATAGAAGCAGTCCCTGTGAGGTAAGCTCGGGCGTTATTTGCAATGACGCCCGAAACGGAACAACAGAATATTGTCTCACGCGGGCGCAGGAAGCGCCCGTCACCAATCGGTGCGCTTAGGTCACGGATTCTGACTCGCGGCATCGGCCGCGTAAGAGCGGGAATGCAAGCATTCCTGTTGGAGTGGACGCCCAACACCCAACCATGGCTGGCACCACCATCTGAAATGGGAGGGTTCTAAGCGTGAAAGCAGCACCACAGGAAGAATACGACGAACCGAGGGGCCTATGGAGCCGCCTCAAAGACAGGTTCACATGGGGAGACTACGAGGACGATGATGACTTCATCGAAGATCTCTCCACCCCCAAGAAGCCTGCAGTGCTTCGCGTGCAGCAGGCGCGGTTGCACCATGTCTCCGTCTGGAGGACTCTGCTGTCGCTGGACAACGCGCAGCAGGCCGCTGATGGGCTGAAAGAGGGTCACCAGCAGATCGTGAACCTCGAAAAGGCCTCGCCGGAGATCCGCAACCGGATCAAGGATTTCCTCAACGGCGTTACCTATGCTCTCGACGGCTATGTCGAGTGCGTCGGGGAGAACGTGTATCTCTACACGCCGCGGAACTACTGCATCGAAGTAGAGAACGAGAACGGCGACCGCAGGGTGCACTCACCGTTCAACGAGAACTAGCAACGTCGAGGGTCCGGCGCAGCCTGCAGTTTCGTCCGTGTTCTGCTTAATACGCCGGGCCTCTCGGTGCCGTTGCTCCCCTCCTTGCGAAGGAGGGGTTGGGGGAGGTCAACCCCCTGTAGTCGCCCTTCGCAAGGGGGACGGGAACTGCCATGCCAAAGCTATGCATAATAGGCGGGGGCGCGATGGGCGCCGCGTTCGCCAAGGGAGTGATCTCTTCCGGCGTATTGCAGCCCGATCAGGTGACGATATCCGACGTGGACGAGCAGCGCCTGCAGTCCCTGGCGCGGGACCTCCGTGTCAAGGTAGTTACGGACAATGCCGGGTGCGCCAGAGAGGCTGATGTGGTTCTTCTTGCAGTCAAGCCGCCGCTTGTGCTCCCGGTAGCCAGGCAACTGGCCGAGGTCCTGCGCGCGGAGCAGTTGGTTATCTCCATTGCGGCGGGCGTCACTCTGGAGAAGATCGAGTCAGCCATTCCCGAGGGTGTCGGTGTAGTTCGCGCCATGCCGAACACCCCTTGCCAGGTCGGCGCCGGAGCGATTGGCTTCAGTTTGGGTAAGTCAGTCACAAAGGGACAGGCCGCCGTGGCCAAGAAGATCTTCGACGCTGTCGGCATCTCGTTCGAGGTCCCGGAAAAGCTGCTGAATGCGGTAACCGGTCTCAGCGGCAGCGGCCCGGCCTACATCTATGTGATGATCGAAGCCCTGTCCGACGCCGGAGTTCGCGTCGGGCTTCCGAGGCCTATCGCAACCAAACTCGCCGCGCAGACGGTGTTTGGTTCGGCGAAGATGGTAATAGACGAGGGTGCGCACCCTGCCGTCCTGAAAGACCAGGTAACCAGCCCTGGTGGAACGACGATCGCGGGAATCGACGCGCTTGAGAACGCAGGCTTCCGTTCCGCACTTATCGAGGCCGTTAAGGCGGCGGCTAAGCGTTCAGAGGAGCTGATCTAGCCGAGATGAATGGTCCTGCTGCGGGTCTGGCAACACGGATTATGATCGCCAATGCCATACTTCTGGCGGCGGAGGTGCTCACCTGGCTCATGGTGATCGACGCGATACTTACGTTCATCCCGTCGATCGACCGTCGCCACCCGCTGGTAGCCTTGCTTCGCAGTATCACGGAGCCTATCTATCGACCACTGCGCAAGGTGATCCCGCCGGTAAGGTTGGGCGACGCAGGGCTCGACCTGACGCCGCTGATTGCGATAATCGGCATTCGCATAGTCGCCAGTCTGATCGCCCGGCTCATTTTGATATAGGGAGACGGCCATGTCCCTTACACCAGTAGATATCCTCCACACACAATTCAAGACAGCTCTTCGGGGCTACAACAAGGCGCAGGTCGATCAATTCCTGCGCGATGTTGGGCAGGCCCTGGAAATGGCGCTCCGCGAGAAGGCGGACCTGCAGCGCCGTATCGACCTGCTCGAGGAAGAGGTGGACCAGGTCCGGAAGGTAAAGTCGGCGCTGTCGGAGGCCCTGACTGTCGCTCAACAGACCGCAGACGATCTCAGAGCCGCCGCTCACAAGCAGGCTGAGCTGATTCTCCAGGAAGCCGAGCAGTCCCGGGTTAAGCTTGTCGCGGACGTGCAGGCGGAAGCAGAGAAGTGCCGGACAGAGATCGCGCTGCTGCAGGCAACCAAAGTCAGATTCGAGACCGAACTGCGGTCACTGCTGTCCGGGTACACCGAGTGGCTCGATAGGCGACCCAAGGACGATATCGTCTGCAGCGAGGTCGCTTGATTGGAGTTCGAGCTCGAACCTCGGCCGCCTGATGACACCTGGGCGTGGCGCCGCAGCCTGATAGCGCTGGCTGTGCTGATCGGGTTCGTTGTCGCGGCCGGGCTATGGAGTGCCGGGATACGGCGCGAGGGCACGGCAACCGCATCAAATGAGAAGTCCACAGCCCTCGTTACCGGCGATTTGTACATCAGATACGATCAGGCCATACCATCACGCACCGCGTCCGCCGCAGCGCTGCGCCACTACGAAGAAGCAGTCCCGTGGCCAAGTGCCTACAGGCGGCTCGGCGTGATGAAGGAGTCCTACGGCAAGTCTGGCCTCAAGGACTTCGAAAAGCTCGACTCTCGCCAGGCGACGTGCGGGATGAGCAAGAAGCAAATCGCTTCACTCCGCAGCGAGAAGGCTATGTGGCTCCGCATATTCAGCGGGAAAAAGCTCACAGCCGCCGAGGCCGAACGATACATCGAGAAGATCAAGTCCCTGAACCTTGGCCCGCTCAAGAAGGCAGCGATTGCGCAGGTCTACTGGCGTTCCGGCGATCACAAAAAGTACGACCAGATAAGGGCCGAATCGCATGCATCGGCGCGGGCATACATCGCAGTGCTATTCGTGCTGCTTGCGATCCTCGTCATGGGGGGAATCGCCGGGCTGATCGGCGCACTCGTGTTTCTGCAGTCGAATGCAGAGCGCATTGCCCACGCTCCTCCCGTGCCACTGCAGTCGTCGATGCTGATGACGGCCTTCATTGTCTACCTGGGCAGCTACATCGGCCTCAGTGGCCTGGCGGAAGCCGTGGCTGCCGCACTGGGACTGGCGGAGGTTTCGCAGTGGTCTGGCCTCGCGTATGTCGGTCTTGTGATCTTCTCTGCGGCTGCCGCGTTCGGTCTCGGCATGCTCGTACTTGTCAGCCGGTCCGGGTTGGTAGAGCAAGACTGGCGGCAGATTGGCTTTCGGACGTCCAACCCGCTCAGAGAGACTATGCAAGGACTGGCCGGTTTCTTTGCCTCCCTGCCGTTCGTGTTCGTCGCCGCCGTCATCGCGGCCCTTCTGAACAAGACGGTATTCCGGAACTTCCCGACGCCCGACCAACCGCTGGACGATATAATCAGCACAGGCGGGACGCTGGAGATTGCCCTGACCCTATTCGCCGCGGCGGTGGTTGCTCCGATTGTTGAGGAAACATTCTTCAGAGGGGCGCTCTACACTGCGTTCCGCACCCGGATAGCTGTCTGGCCTTCGGTGTTTGTCACATCCGCGATCTTCGCGGCTATACATCCCCTGCCGGGCGGATTTCTTCCCATTTTCGCGCTTGCGTGCGTGCTGGCGGTACTGCGCGAGCGCAGCGGATCTCTCTTGCCTTGCATGGTTTGTCACAGCGTCTATAATACCGTAGTGCTCGTAGTGGCGGCGTTGATGAGGTAGCGTTGAGGTGACAAATTGAGCAAACCAAGGCTGGTAGTAGTCGGCAGTTCAAACACCGATATGGTCGTTAAGTGCGAAAGGATTCCCTCGGGCGGCGAGACCGTCCTCGGAGGGGAGTTCGTCATGGTCCCCGGCGGCAAAGGAGCGAACCAGGCCGTCTGCGCCGCTAAGCTAGGCGCGGATGTCAAGTTTGTCGCCCGAGTCGGTGATGATTCGTTTGGCGAAGCTTCGCTAGATAACCTGGCCGCAACCGGGGTCGATACCCGGTTCGTGACAAAAGACCATTCCACTCCCAGCGGCGTCGCTCTCATCGTGGTTGATGAAAAAGGTGAAAACGCCATCGTCGTAGCTCCCGGAGCCAATCTTCGGTTGACCCCGGAGGATGTAGATCGCGCCAGAGATGCCATCGCGGGGGCGGACGCGGTCGTGCTGCAACTGGAGATTCCGCAGGACACCGTTGCTCACACGATCGAGGTGGCCCGGTCGCTGGGGGTCCGCATCGTGCTGAACCCCGCCCCGATACGCCCGATCTCCAGGGAACTCCTGGGAATGGTCGATGTGCTCATTCCCAATCAGCACGAGGCGGCAGACCTCATAGGCAGGCCGGGCGAGGGCAGGGACATCGATCCGTCCACCGCCGCAACCGAATTGAGAGCGTATGGCGCGGGAGCGGTGGTGATCACCCTCGGTGGAAAAGGCTCCTACGTCTGCGCGGAAGGCATATCCGAGGTCATCGAGCCGATGCGCGTTACTCCTGTAGACACCACCGCTGCAGGCGACGCATTCACGGCCTCTCTTGCCTGCGGTCTTGCCGAGGGACAGGATATCTCATCTGCCGTGCGGTTTGCTACTAAGGTAGCCGCCATTTCGGTTACCCGGATGGGAGCGCAGTCGTCGCTGCCGTCCAGGGAAGAGGTCGAAACGTTCGATTTCGGGAACTAGCGGCACTTGCGGCACAGTAATCTAGTCATTGTGGCTCAGCCTGCCGTTTCGTTCGCCTGCCACCGATGCCGCGCCACCCTGCGTGTGAGCGGCTGCTTGCAGTTGACCGGCAGGGCTTGGTTATAGTAAGATTTCAGAGCAATTTCAAACACTTGAAAGGGGTACTGGTTTCTATGCGCAACAGAACACTCGCAGTGGTTCTGGCAATGCTGATCTGCTTTGCGTTCTCGATGACGGCTATGGCTGCTCCAGCGAAGAAAGCCGCTCCGAAAAAGGCGGCCCCCGCAAAGGCCGCACCGGCTAAGGCCCAACCGGCCAAGCCCGCGCAGCCCGCGCCGTTCGACTATGCTGCCACGCTTGAAAAGCTGTGGAACGCACCGGACAGCACCGTAGTGGCGACTGTTGACGGCGTCAATATCACCAAGGGAGAGTTGGTGAGGGCAACCTGGTTCTGGAGCGCCGCTAACACGCTCGACGACCTGATAATGGATAGGACCATCAGGCAGGCGGCGAAGAAGCAGGGTGTTACCCTCACGGCGGAGGAGTTCAACGCCAAGAAAGCCGAAGCGATCAAGCAATCGAACTCCAAGTCCGTCCAGGACCTCTGCAATAAGTTCCATGTCAGCAGCGACAGGTTCGTTATGACTATCCGGAGATCCGCTCTGGTTGAGAAGGCTGCGAAGCAGTCCATCAAAGTGACGGACGCCGAGCTTGCCGAGTGGGTCAAGGGCCGCCATATTCTGGTCCGCTTCCCTTACGGCGAGACGGATCAGGCTAAGCGAGAGGCCGCCGCGAAGACCAAGATCGATGAGGTGCTTGCGAAGGTCAAGGCCGGCGAGGATTTCGCCAAGCTGGCGGATCAGTACTCCGAAGATAACAACATGGACCCTGACGGTAAGAAGAAGGGCGGCAGCCTCGGTTGGTACACGCGCGGACAGATGATGCCGGAGTTCGAGAAGGCCTCGTTCGCCCTCAAGGTTGGCGAGTACACCACCGAGCCCGTCAAGACCGACTACGGCTACCACATTATCAAGATCGACGCCCTCGGCAAGGATGTCACCGGTGCCGAGAAGGAAGAGCTGAGACAGGTTATCCAGAACAAGAAGCTCCAGCCCGCTATGCAGGAGTGGTACCAGAAGGTGCAGGCTTCCGCTCAGGTCGATAACAAGCTTGCTGAAGCGAAGCCGAAGGTACCTCCGGCGGCTGTGCGGCCCCCGGCTCCGCCCAAGCCTGCAGTGAAGCCGTCGACGCCTCCGCCTGCTCCGGCTGAGTCGTCAACACCGCCTGCTGAGGCTGATTCGTCAACACCTCCGCCTCCGCCTGCCCCGGCTCAGTAATCGCCGGCCAGGCTGGCCCAGAGAACGACTAAGGCCGCGGAACTTCGTCCCGCGGCCTTTTTGGCGTGGCAGGTGGCCAGAGAGGCGGCGGTACTGCAGGAAAGATGGTATGAATGGCGAAGCGGTAAATAGTTATCATTGTATGTCGGAGTGACACGTGGGCTGGATTGGCAGATCGATTGTTGGGATGGCCTTAGCGCTCATCGTGGGGTCTTTCCTGGCCCCGGTAGCGTACGTCGTCCATCTGGCTGGAAGGTCCGGACTTGTAGACCGCGAGATCGAGCGGATCAGGCAGAGCGGCGAACCTGTGTCTATGGCTGATCTTGCAGGTAAGCCTATTCCCGCTTCGCAGAACGCTGCCCACGTCTACGCCAAGTGCTTCGAGGCATTTCCGCGTTTTGGCAGCGGCTATCGCCGCCGTTCGACACGCTCCGGCAGCTTCTACCGCTTCGACGGCAGCACGCGTGATCCCCGGCAGTGGGCTGACGCGCGAGCATATCTCAAGAGCTACGCCGGGGTGCTGGACACGGCTGAGAAAGCTGCGGCTATGCCCAAGTGTCGATACCCGATATCCAAAGACGTGGCCGTCGGGAGTCGGCATCTCAGGGGCATAAGGCAGTTGAACCGCCTTGCGCTGATTCAGGCGCTGGTGAACGCGCGAGATGGGGACTCCGGTTCGGCGATCAAGCATCTGGCGCTGGCGTTCCGAATTGCGGATTCGCTGGCCGAGGATCGCACCACCAATGGTCAGGGAGCCCGGCTATCCGCTATACGCAACTCGGCGGAAGCTATTGTTCGGGTGGCTTCACTGGCGCGTGTTTCGGAACACGAGGCTCGCTGGCTGAGCGACGTGATCAGCCGGATCGACGTTAGTAACTATACCAGGAACATCCTCGAAGAAAAGCGTGCGCTTGCCATAGCATTCTACGAGAATGTGTCTTGCGGCAGGGAGCCGACCATGGATACCACCGAGCACGTGAGCACAGGCAAGGCTTTCAGGAAGATGTGCAGCAGCATGCCGGGCAAGACCTGGCTCTACAGTGATGAGTTGTTCTACCTGCGGCAGATGAGGCGCTACCTGGATATCGCCGATCTTCCCTACAGATCGCTTATGGAAACGCGCCGGGATGAGCCTCCGCGCCCGCCGCGCTACGCTCTGTTCTCGACGGTGCTCCTCCCTCGTCTCGATCAGCTAGCAAAGGAAGTGGACAGGTGCAAGTCCAGCCTCGCCGGTTCGAGGATATTCCTGGGCCTGCTTGCCTATCGCGATCGGTTCGGCGTGTATCCGGACGATTTGAACGACTTGCGGGAGCGGCTGGATTGGGAAGTCCCGGACGATCCATTCAGCGGCAAGCCTTTCGTCTACCGGCGGCAGGGCAGGGGATTCGTCTTCTACGCTGAGAGCGAGTACCTCAAGAACGAGGGCGCGGTCCGAGAGACCCGGACCACCCCCGGCGATCTGGTCTGGAGCATAGAGAAGTGATTGCCTGCAGGTCAGGAGCATTGCTGGTGATGTAACCTTCCCCGGCCCCTCCTTCGTAAGGAGGGGAGCAAACGCCGCTGTAAGAAGGACAGCAACCGGGCTTCCTCCTTGAGAAGGTGAGCAACCGCCACTTCCCCCCCTTGCGAAGGGGGGACCTGAGGGGAGTGATTCGTGGCAAACGATCCTCCTCTTTGCAGGCAAAAAACGTTGACATAGATTCCGGCAATTTGGTATAATTCCTACGTCAGGGCGCTCCCCTGTAGCTCAATTGGCAGAGCACTTGGCTGTTAACCAGGGGGTTCTTGGTTCGAGTCCAAGCGGGGGAGCCAATTTTCATTTTGG
>JBPOHN010000003.1:0-2849 GCA_052035525.1 Armatimonadota bacterium | reverse complement strand
GCCGCGCGATTTGTCCCTATCCAATCGGTGTGGCTGCGAACTTGCGCGATATTCGGCATGCAGGATGGAGCCAAAGGCGGGATTAGGACCCTTTGACGTGCTGTGAGCGTGCCTATTGGAGCTGTCTACATGCTGGTTGTTACGTGAGCGACAAATAGCCCCCACCTAGACAAAGCGGGGGCGATTGTGCATTTGGGGGGTGTTAGCGTGAGGCCCTGCAGATCTGTGGCAGCGAATCGGAGTAGGGCAGCAGCGCCTCGACGGCAGCGGGGTCCTGAAGGTCGATGTTCGGCATCTGTTCGAACAGATGGCACAGGTAGGCGAAGGGGTTCAGCCCGTTCTCCTTGGCGGTTTCGACGATGCTGTAGATCATGGCGCTGGCTGCGGCCCCTCGCGGAGTGTTCGCGAATAGCCAGTTCTTCCGACCGATCACTACAGGCTTGATCGAGCGCTCGCTCAGATTGTTGCTCAGCTCCAGGCGGCCGTCCTCGAGGAACGCCGTGAGCTTATCCCACTGGTTCAGGCAGTAGGTTACTGCCTGGCCGAAGGCGGTCTTGGGAAGCGTTTGTGGTGACCGCGCCTGAAGCCATGCCAAGAAGGCATCCAGCACCGGCCGGCTGCGTTTCTTCCTCGCCTCGAAGCGCTCGTCAGGGGACATGTGTTCGAGGTCCCGCTCGATGGCGAACAGCCTGTTGCAGAACTCAAGCCCCTGTTTGGAGCCCACGTCTGCGGAACGGTCCTTGGCTGGCAGGGCCTTTAGCGCCTCGTCGAAGCCGCGTCGGGCATGGGCCCAGCACCCCACCAGGGTCACGCCTGGTATCCCGTTGTAGCCTGAGTAGCCGTCCACATGAAGGTAGCCTTCGAACCCGCTCAGGAACTCGTGAGGAACGGCTCCGGACCTTGTCGGCCTGTAATCATACAGCACTATCGGCGGGCCCTCCTTGCCGGTGCGGAAGAGCCACAGGTAGGATTTAGACTCTGCGGAGCGGTCGGGTTCGTGCAGCACTTGCAGAGTGGTCTCGTCGGCATGGAGGATGTCCTGCTGCAGGAGGTGCTCGTGCATCCTGTCGTAGAGGGGCCTCAGCCACCTATCGGCCCCGTAGATCATCCAGTTGGCCAGCGTCTGACGGGAGAGCCCTACCCCCATGCGTGAGAACTGCTGCTCCTGTCGGTACAGAGGCATCGCATACACGTACTTCTGAGTCATGATGTGGGCCATCAGCGTGGGCGAAGCCAGGCTGCCCTTGAGCACCGGCGCGGGCATCGGGGCCGTTGTCACAGGCACCTTAGTCTCGTTCTGCTCACACCTGCGGCAGGAGTATACGTGCCGCACATGCTCTACAACCTTGATCTCGGCGGGGATATACTTCAGTTCCCTGCGGGTTTCGGTACTCATCTCGTGAAGCGGCCCTCCGCAGCAAGAGCAGAACTGCTCTTCGGCTGGTAGGCGATACTCCACCTTCTCAACAGGCAGGTCGGCAAGGATCTCCTCGCGGCGGCCTTGGCGCTTGCGGCGCTCATAGGTGATCTTCTCAATGGTAGGTTCGGCGAATACCGGGTTCGCCGTGGCTTCAGTCTCATTAAACAGCCGCAGCTGGTTTGGATCTGTGCGCTCACTGGACGCGCCGAACTGGCGGTGACGACTCAAACGGAGTTGCTCCTCAAACCACTTGAGCTTGGCATTCGCTTCGGCGAGCAGTTGTTCCAGCTGTGCAATCCTATTCTGCTGATCCGCTATTGTGCTGGTGAAATCATCTTTGCTGTTCATGCTATGTGTATTCGACACGGGCGGCGTTGTACCTGCCGGTCAAGATACACTCTTGAAGAAAAACTACTGGCTATCCTCAATATCACACTACCTTTCCGGCCATCACTGTAGGGTGAGCATACTGCTGTTCTAGCGACAAGCCGTCAAGCAGCCAGCGGAGCTCTCGGCGCGTGACTCCGATTGCGCCGGAGCCATGCTGAGGCCACCTGAACCGGCCCTTCTCCAACCTCTTGTAGTACAGCCAGAACCCGTTGCGGTCCCAGTGGAGGATCTTGATCTTATCTCGTTCCCGGTTGCAGAAGGCAAAGAGGCAAGGGGAGAACGGATTGAGGGTGAACCCTTCCTGCACGATGGCGGCCAGCCCGTCGATGGACTTGCGCAGATCTGTGCTGCCACATGCCAGGTAAACCTGGTCGATGCCCGCGAGGTCTAGCATTTCGCCAGTGCACGCACCACTTCGACAAGCAGCTCCGGATCGAATCCAGGTCGTGCTTCAATCAGCGCGCTGCCAATCCTGATTCCGATCATGCCGGCCGAACAGTGGGCCTGAGCAGGACCCATGCCCTCATCCTCATCTACCCGCAACCACTCTAATGCTGATTTCTGCTTGACTTCGCTGAGCTTACTCACCCAATATGACAGCCGGCTGCGGCCAACACCGCGAAGCTTGCACCACTGCCGTAGGCTCATCCCGCTGGCCACGAACTCACTAACCTCTTGCTCCCACACCTTGCGCGTTTCCGCACGTGTCACCCTACATGGCCCCCCTCGCAGCATCAGTCTAAGAGGATTCTCCCATGTGGGCTGGCCACCGACAATGTGGGTGCTATTTGTCGCTTACGAGCAGACACAGCTGATCATGTTCGTGATCCTGATCCACATCTCCGGTGCCATCGGCTCCCTTTACTTCGGGCGCATATCCGATAGGCGCAGCAGCAAAGAGGCGATCCTGATCTCGCTTGTCATCTTGATCGCATCTGTTGCCGGACTTTACGCAGTCGACGGGATCGTATGGTTCTACGTCATCGGATTGCTCGCAGGGTTCTCCCTGTCGGGCGCCCAGGCTGTCAGCCGCACGATG
>JBPOHN010000110.1:0-5307 GCA_052035525.1 Armatimonadota bacterium | reverse complement strand
CATAGCGCACCCCGATCACGCGCCGAAGGAAGCCGCTCGACTGATCCGGCAAGGCTCTGTCTACAATCCCAACAAGGGTAAGGCGTCGTGGACTTCGACCGTGCCGAAAACCGCGCAGGACGTGACTGAGCCCGATTGGGCTGAGATCAAGCGCAAGAACAAGTACTCGGACGCCGAGATAGCCCGACTGCAAAACCAGTGGTCGAAGAACTACCAGGCCGCTCACGGCGGCGCTCTGCCTGCGGGTGAGGCAATGCTCGCGGAGCCGTCTTCCCGCGACGTGATGATTCAGGGGCTCCTCGGCCTGACTCCGATCCCCTACGTCGGCAAGGTGCTCAAGGCTGGCGAGGCCGCAATAGCGGCGAACGTAGGGAACAAGCTCGGCCAGGCTATAGCCAAGACCGGCCTGCGCGCGGGAGTCGGCGGAGTCGAGGGCGCGGCGATAGGCACAGGCTTCGGCGCAGCCGAGATCGCCATGAACCCCGAGGCGCGAAAGAACTGGGGAGATGTGCTGCTGCAGTCTGCCGGGACCGGCGCGGCGATGGGCGCGGCTGGCCGTGCCGTGCTGCAGCCAACACTAGCGGCAGGCGGCAAACTGATCGACGTGATGAAGAACGCTCGCACCAGGTCTATCCTCTCGGAAGCACTGCTCGACGCCGAAGCCGGCAACGCAGAGGCAGCGGTATCGAAGTTCCGCAGGGGCATGGAGCGCACGAAGGAATGGAAGTCCGCAAGCGAGGCTCAGCGCAAACACTGGATGAATCAGGTTGAGACCCGAGCTCGCCAGATGGCCGACGAGGTAAAAGCACAGCGAGCGAAGCAGACTCCTCCGAAAGAGCCGGCGGGACTGCCTGCAGGCGAAGCACCCGCGGCGGAACCAGCGGCAGGGCTTGACGATCTCTACACGAAAGCGACCGGCGCAAAGCCGGAGGTTCCCGCTCAGCCACCGACCCCGCCAGTAGCGCCGACCGAGCCGCCGGTGGCTGCTGTAGTGCCAGTGGCGGAAACCGGAAAGCACGTCCCCTCCGAAGCTGCTGCACGCCCCACACGCGAACAGGCTCAAGCGTTCGCTGACGAGATGAACAAGAAGCAACCCACCCCTCCCCCCTCCCCCGCTGTGGACGCGCCCGCGCAGAAGCAGGCGTGGGACAAACCCAACGCTATAGTGACTCGCACAGAAGAATCCGGCGCGACAATGAGCGGGACAGACAAACCCCAAGGACTCTACACAGCGTTTGATGAAATAGGAAACCCGCACTCAGACTTGGGGGGCCAGACTCAGCGATGGACAGTTAACAGCGATGCGAATGTGCTGCGTGTCGATACCAGCACCCCGGTATCCACGAATCGCGGAGATAACATCGGGCAATCTACTGGCGTAGCGGCAGCGCGGCAGTTGCTCGGAGATGACGCAGTGACCGCGATGCATAAGATGCCACGCGCAGACCTTGCAGGGCGACTGAGCAAAGACTACCCCGAAGTGGATTGGTCTCGTTACTACGACCAGCAAGAAATGGTCGAAGCCGTTGCAGGCATAGAGGCTCGCAAGCAGGGTTACGATGCCATCTTAGGAGTGGACACCCAATCGCCTCAGTTCACCGAGTTTGTCGCGCTGAATGACAATGCGTTTACCCCCGACCTCGCGCCGCCCCCCGACACCCTCCCCGGCACCGACCTCCCAATTGCCGCGCCCGAGGTCGGCAGGAGCTAGGTGCTGCCCGACGGCACGCAGGTTAAGGTGCTTCGCGACACGCCGAATATGGTCTACTATCAGGACCAGGCCACCGGCAAGAAGCTGTCGGTGCTTCGCCCTAAATGGCAGGGCAGACCCGCGCTCGAAGGTACACAGCCTTTCGAGACGCCGGATCAGACGGCGGACCTCACAACACAGCCCGCACCCGATGACACCGGCGCTCTGTTCGACAACGCCGAGACGGTCACGAAACCCGGCCAAGAGAAGCCGAAGCCTCCTGTTGAGCAGAAGCCAGTAGAGGGAGGACTGTTTGATGAGCCCGGCGGGTCCGGCGGCGAAGCATCTTCCGGAGGCTACAACAGGCCGAAACCGCAGCCTGCTCCCGTGATGGGCGCGAAGCCGACCGGCTCGGTCGATGTCAAGGCCGGGGCAATGCGGATTGAACTGCCCGAGCTCGTGGAACTGGCGCGGCAGATCTACGCGGGCAAGTTGCCCACGATCCTGCCGAACATCCGGGCGCTTAATAACACGGCGCTGGGCTTCTTCGCTCATAACGACGATCTTGGAATTGGGGAGATTCGACTTCGGGAGGATGTATTCCTGGGCGACGAGCTCGCCCGGCTCCGCGCGAAGCCCGGCGCGTCGATCCTTGCTCAGCCCGGAGAGATGTCCAGCCGTGACACCAGCCCAAAAGAGAACGCTCGTGCCCTGCAGGAGAGGGTAGCCGAACGGATGGACATACCCCTCGGTGATGTTGTGGTGCGCTACAAGCGCGACAAAGCCACCGGCGATATTGTCTACCGGGCTTACCGGATCAATCCGGACCTGGCCCCCGCCGTCCTTGCGCACGAGATAGGCCACCTCATAGACTGGCTGCCCGACTTCACGACGAAGCGCGGCAACATTCTGGGGCACGTCGCCACACTGAGGGGATACCTGAAGACCACGATCGGCGAGCTGCCGAATAGCCCCGATGACTTCCTGACGAAGAAAGAGCGCGTCGCCATCCATCGGCAGGCAGAGAACACGCTGAAAGGTTCCGGCCTCGAGGGAGAGGAGCTGTCAGCCGAGATATCCCGCGTCTACAAGGAACTGATCAAGGACGAGATAGCTGCCCGCGGGCTGGTCACTCGTGACAAGATCATGGAGCAGCTCAAGGCGATCACGCAGGAATGGCACCCGTTTGACGAGGAGCGCAGCCCGAAGTATACGGCTCTGCGCTACTCCGCGAAGGAGCTTTATGCGGACGCTGTGTCGATGATCCTGAACGACCCCGCCGAGACTCAGAGGATCGCTCCGGACTTCTACCGGATGTTCATGGAGTATATGGAGCGCAAGCCGGAGGTGAAGACGGCTTACCAGGCGATCCAGGACCGCTACACCAACCGCGAAGCCATTACCGACGAGCGTATCTCCAACCTCTACGATATGCAGGAACGGGCTGCTGCCACCCGGCAGAAAGCCGCTGCCGACGCGGAGGTAAAGCCCACCGGAGTGATAGACGTGCTGGTGCGCGGGCTGATCGACGCCGAGCATCCGAAGCTCAAGGGCATCCGCCAGCGGGAAAAGGACGCGCGGCCGGGAGTCGCGGCGACGGCGCGGGCTGCCCGGCTGGATATCGAGGAGACCGCTTACCTCAGTTCTCGGGTCAGTCAGTATATCTACACGCTTGACGAGCGTGTCCTTCAGCCGATGGCGGAAGCCGGAATCTCTTACGAGGACGTCGGCACATATCTGTTCCTGCGGCGCGTCACAGCGGACCGCGCGCACCTGGCCAACCCGCTCGGGCACACACCCGCCACAGCCACCGAGACCATTGAAGGACTGCGCCGTCGGCTGGGTCCCGAGAAGTATGCCGCCGTGGAGAAAGCTGCTGCCGACTATCGGGCCCTTCGTGAGTCTGAGATATTCCCCCGCGTCGAGAAGTCGCGGATGTATTCGCCCGAGCTCATGGATCTCATCAAGGAGAGCAAGAACTATGCGAAGTTCAGTGTGGCTCACTACCTCGAGGAGAAGTTTGGCGGACAGACGACCGCGCGGATATACAAGCAGGTCGGCACCCTCGCGGAGATAGAGAACCCACTGGTGGCGACGATCCTGCAGGACATCTCCATGATCCGGGCGGCGAAGATCAATAGCGCCAAGCGCAGTCTGGTCAAGGACCTGTGGAACGCCGGCGAGATCCAGCCTGCCAAGATGCGCTACAGTCGTGACACTATGGGCCAGGTGCCGGTAGAGCCCAAGGATCCCAGGCTCGGGCTGCTCACACTGATGGAGGACGGCACTCCGGTCCACTTCTACGTTGCGAGACCGATTGCTGAGTCCTTCGAGTTCCGGCCGTTCGAGGCAACTAAGCTGGCGGAGATATGGGCGAGCATCAATCAGCCCATCCGTGACGTGCTGGTGTCGAAGAACCCGATATGGATGGCTCGAAACCTGGTCAAAGACTTCTTCGGGACCGTAAAGAACGTGCCGGAGGTCCGACTGCGGGATGTTCCGGCGCTCGCCAAAGCCTACAAGAATGCGATTGGTGAGGCATGGGCCGATGCGTTCAAGGGTGAGCGCAGCGAGGACATCCAGGAAGCGCTGGACAGCTTCGCCATCACCGAGGGCCGGGTCTACAGTCCGCGCGACCGCAGCTTCGATAACGAAATCGAACGGCTGGTCAATGACTTTGTGTTTAAGGCGGAGGATGAAGCCTCATACCGGAGTAAGGTCGTCGCCGCGTTCAAGTGGCTCTACGGCAAGGCCGACGCCGCGGGGCGGGTATCTGAACTGAGCGGCAAGCTGGCCGGCTATAAGTACCTGAAGCATCTCGGCATCTACGATCCGCGAGAGCTCGCCCACATCGTGCGCACCCGAGTAGGCACCCCGGACTACAAGCGCCGCGGGGCATGGCATATCGTCACCAACAACATCTTCATGTTCTCCAACGTCGGCAAGGAGGGCGCACGCGCAGCATGGGAAGCGTTCCGCGAGAACAAGAGCGCCTATATCTGGAAGACGATTGCCATGAACATCGTGCCGAAGCTGCTCCTGATCGCCGCCGGCATCTTCGGCACAGAGGAAATGCAGGAGTGCATCACCGGGATCTCCGACTACGACAAGAAGCACTACAACTGCGTGCCCCTCGGCGTGAACGATAAGGGCAAGAGCATCTACCTCCGGCTGCCGCAGGACTATGAAGGCGAGTTCTGGAGCGCGCTTGTCTGGGATATCGTCCACGGCAGAGTCACCGGAAAGAACGGGGCTATCAGCACGGTCGCGTCCAAGTCGCCGTATCAACTGCACCCGCTCGCGCAGGTCGGTAGGGATCTGTATCAGTACTACGTGAAGGGCAACAACCCGGTTGACGACTATCGCGGGCGCAACGTGATCCCCCAGACGGTCTTCGAGGCTGGCGGGGCCGACGCGAGCAAGGTCATGGCGAAGCACGCTTGGAATGAACTGGGAGGCTCGACCTTCTACCGCCCGGCGATTGGCGAGGTGTCCAGGGATCAGAGCGCGATCGAGGCTGCACTGCAGACGTTCCCTGGTAACGTCCTTGGCACGTTCCTGAAGATATCCGACCGCGGGCACGCCGAAATCGCCGAAGACATCGCAATGGATGAACG
>JBPOHN010000030.1:0-7975 GCA_052035525.1 Armatimonadota bacterium | reverse complement strand
ATTCGACACCTGCGGCCTTGCCGTTGATCATGTGACCGAACAAGCTGTAGAAGTCTTTGGTGACTGAGCCGATAGCACTTTTCTGCATGATCTTCTCGTATGCGATCTGATCGGGATGCTCCGGCTTTTCGACGTGATCTTTCCAGGATAGTACCGTGCGGTCGATCTCCTGGGACGCTGCGCCGTGCCAGAACCTCGTGAAGGCCTCTGCCAGCTCCGCCTTTGCCTCTGGCGACTCGACTGACCGGATCACGTAGGAATCGCCGTCGCGGTCACCGTCCAGCAAGTCTGTAGCGGAAGTCACCTCGCCATCAACGAGGACATTGCCGACCGGCAGACACACTGCACCGTCCGATCCATCCCGGATCTCCGTGACCTCGACCACGATTACCCGCGTGGTTGGATACCGGCTCAGGATCACCAGGTCTCCCGATACGATGCTAAGCTTAGCCATCGCGCCAGAGCTGAGACCGATCTCCCAGGGCTGCAGACGACTGATCCCGCCGTCGAGGAAGCTGGTGCCCAGGAACACCTCATCATCGTACTGAGCGACGCCGACCAGCATGGCGCTGCGGGCATTGCGAACTCTGGCGATCTTGTTGAGTTCACGCTTGAGTTCCTTTGATCGGGTATCGAAGAAGCCCAAAGTGGCTCGATGCACCTTGCGTGGATCACCCTCAAGCACGGCTCCGACCAAGTCGTCAGTAGCTCTAACCATCGGGGTGAGGATCACTCTCCCGCTCGTATCTCTAGGCAATCCCTGCCGGAGTCGTGAGTCCAGGCGGCACTTACGTATCCGCACGCCCTCGTCGGCGATGATGCCGCCAGGTACACACCTCTCGATGTCCACGCTGATCGCCTTCCCAGTCGATGCCGGATCCAGGATGGTCTGCGCGAGTGCCGACCTGTCGATGGTTCCGGTCTTCCCAATGGTTCGTATCATTTGTCCATCCTCCAGACTGCAGGTCTATCCGACGCGGACTGCCTGCTCGTTGCTGCTGGGCATTTCTGCCATCTGTTGGGACTGTGCCCGCTTCGCCGTCCGTTCAGCTTTCGCTGCCATCGCGGCCTCGATCTTGGCTGCGAGCTCTTCAGTTGAGAGCCTGCGCACGCCAGCCTTCTCGTGGTCGATCTGGGCAAACCTGCCGCTTTGATAGGCAAGCCAGACCTGAGAAGCGATCTCGTAGACGCTGAGGCCGCCGACCGTGAAATCGCCTGCCTCGATGACGTCGCTGTTGGCGAGCACGCGCTCGTTCCGATGAACGTTGAGGCTAACCCTGCCGCCTGTCTGGGGCGTGACCGGGATGCCTTTGAAGCTGACGCCGAACGATGTGATCTTTGATCCATCCGCCAGCGCGATCTGACCTTGCCACTCCCGCACCCGGATGCCAGTGACAGTGAAATAGCCGAGGTCAACCATCAGGTCCAGCACAAGCCTGCCGTTCGCGTCCACGTGCTCCGCGAAGAAAACGCTGGGGGTAACAGGCTTCAGCTTGATCGCGAAGTCGGTGCTCTCAAGAGCCATCGTTGTGAAATAGCTCATAGTCGTGCGCGGAGCGGATGTGATTCCCTCCGCAGTGATGGGCACAGTCGGCACATCGGTTGTAGGTGCTGATGCTCTTGCTGCCATTGTCGTGGCCTCCATTGACTGATCCCGGTCGATGCCGGTGTTCGCAAGACAGCTAAGATCGACAAGCCTTATGGGCTGAGAGAGAGGTCTGGCTAGAGGTGGGGACTGAGGGTACATTCTGCGGCTATGGACTATGATGAGAGGCCAGAAGGCTCGTTGCGGTTCCCCTGTATCACACATGGCCTGATCGGTGCCCACTCTGACCGGGGCCGAAGGCCCGTAGAGCACCCTGGTCATCGGAGATGCTCAAAGCACTCCCTGCTGCAGCACAGTCCGAGATAAACAACCTGCTGCTGCTCGGTCAGGCTATCTACGCCATAACGATCCACCTGATCGAGGATGCCCTCGAACTCCTGTTGGACTTGCGCCCAATCCACCTCGGCATTGCATACGACGCATTTCTTCGACATTGTGGGAATCCTCCTTTGATGTGTGAGCTGATGCCCACTGTCCCGACTTCCTCGCATGAGGAGGGCAGGCACTGAGCATCGACGGACATACGACTGCGTCCAGGCGAAAAGAAAGGCCACCGGAATGTTTCTCACTCCGATGGCCCTGTGGCGTTGCCGAGCGGACCGGCCTTGCCATGAGAGGGGTCGGGCAGGATAAACGACCTACCCCGCCGACCTCAAAACACGATACCTATCCCGGTGACTGACGCGACTTTCGTCCTAGGCGTGTTGAGTGGTTTCACTCTTGCGCGGTCTACCACGCTTCCGATGTGTCCGACTTGAGATCGGATGACACGGCTTTTCAGTGCCAAGGATGGCTTCGATCTCGGCCAGAAGCTTGTCCAAGTCGCACTCTTTGCGGACAGGCGCTGGCTCGGCTACTTCGGTCTGTTCGTCCATGGTGTGGTTTCCTTTCTGAAGTGTCTTCTACCTGGGACAACTGGGATCAGTCTGCAAAGAGGCAGTTCCACTGCTCCGTCGCGGCTCTTCGCCCGGTCCCGGTGGGCCCGTGAAACATAGGTGACCGGCACTAAGCACGATGGCCGGTACGTTCCATTGCTGGGTTCCTTCTCTCTCTCTCGTCTCATGCAGCTGCAGCCAGTTCGGATATGACCTGATTTACAGACTGCAGGGCCTCGTCGCTGTTGAGGTACTCGACTTCGAGGCCGGTAAGTATGCCCATCTCTTTCGAACACTGCTCGATGATGCGCTTGAGGCCGGACACATAGGCGCCGGTTCTGGCGGGATCCGAGAGGTGCAGAGACATGCCGTCATGCACGTACGCGAGGACATACACGCGCTTGCTTTGCTCAATCCTGTCGAGCAACTTGTACATGAAGAGCTGCTCGTAGGACTGACTCACGTAGCTCAGGATCGAGCGCGGCTTCAGCTGGCCTGTCCTGCGATCTCTATGGTTGATCCAGTTTCCCCACGCGTCGTACCTGCCGCCGTCCGTGAGAACCCTGTTGGCTTCCACATCTCGGGCTTGCAGAAGCTCGGCCACGACGGGATGATTTACAAACTTCGTCCATAGCACTGGATCACCCACTCCCTTGACCGGGATCAGGCTCTTGGGATCTCCTTCCAAGAACTGCCTACGCAGGCTGGGCTTGGGCTTGCCACGCCGATCGCGCCGGTTGTTGTTTCGCACCATACCGTAAACGATGCTGTAGATGCTCTTCTTTAGGATCGGCTTGAACGACTTGTCGAGTCCGAGGTAGTCGAGGAACTCAGTCCAGATGCTCGTGCCCAACTCCCTGTTCCGCACTATCAAGGCTGTGGTCTCGGCAAGATCCCACTTTGCCGCGATGATGGCAAGATGAACATAGCTGAGGTCGGCCTCGACCACTTCTCCGTTGTCCCCGCAGTACGCCAACGTAAGCAGCCTGAACACTCTGGGCATCTGGAGGATGCTGGCAGATGCCGGAAAGAGCCTTGGGGAGCCTGCTGTCGGCTGGTACACGATGCCGGGATTGTGTTTGACGGCTTCGATCACGTTGGTGCTGTGTCGCTTGAGCATTGACAGCCGTTCCGTGGTCTCCGGCATATCGCTGATGACGGCCTCGACATTAGGGATGGCCTCTTTGATCAGCTGCGCGGAACGGTGCTGGCTGTTGAGCAGGCCGATCTTCTCCCGGCGCTCGTCGTCTGTGTCCAGGAAATCCATAACCCCGTCCACGAGTGCCATCGTTTCCTCCAAGCGGGCCTTCTTGTCCTTGCGCTCGCTTCTGGCTGTCACTGGGCTGCCGGTCACGAAATAGACCGTGCGCTCATTCATCGGCGTCTTGACGTGTTCGATCTGCGTCTTCAGCAGCTCTGCCGGGAACCTCGGGCGCACAGTGGCAGCGTGCTCCTCATCTTCGCCCTCCTGGGCATTCAGCTTTATGCCGGTGGCCTTCTCGAAGTCCTTCCGGAGCTTCTCGGAGGACTTGTTGCCCCAACTGCTGGGGTATATCTGCTTCCACAGCAGCGACTGTGATAAGACGATCCTGCTGCAGTCGTTGTTGTCGATCCAAGTTTAGAACAGTAGGTATTAGAGCATTCTCATATGACCTGGATTCCTGGCAGCCTTGGGATAGAGTGTAGTGATCAAATCTCGGAATGCAGGGCTTACCCTGCGGTTGAAGTGGAACCTGAAGTCCATCTAGTTGGGGGAATATGCCTTTCTCTGCCGGGGTGAAACGAGCAGTTGTTCACTGTCTGTTTGTACAGTGAATGTACACTTTTCAAGCGTGAATACTATGCCTTGTAGAGAAGAGAATATCTCCTATGATCATGAAGATAGGAGAGGGGTGGTGAATCGCGATCGTCTTCTTGGTGCTGTGCCGAGTCCTTTCCTGGGTGTGCTAGTATGGTGGTGTTACACTCGTAACATCGAGGAGTGGTTATGGCCGGGTGATTGTAATAGCATGGGCCTACAGTATTATTATACGAACCAGAGGAATGTTTATCTAGTACATGGAGCAGAGTAGTTGAGGTTATTTGGTGTCATAGCGGGTAGTCTGTGCTAGTACATGTGCAATGGCGACTCAGTCTTCTATGCCGAGCGACTTCTGCTTGTCCTTGAGCGCTCTGGCTGCCTGATCGGCAGCTTCTTTCAGCTCATCTAGCTCAGCGTAGTCAGCCATAAACTCGTCTATGGCCTCCACGACCTCTTTGAGCTTCTTCGTAACCCTCCGAGGAAGCTGAGCCAGGCTCGGTGTCCGGGAGATCCGCGATTTTGGGTCGATCATCTCCAACAGCCGCATGGACGCAGCCATTCCCAGATCCTTCCTGGTGATCTGTGCGGACTTTGGAGGCGGTGACGACCTGAAAGGACTGCCGTACTGCTTGCGCCACCTGTTGAGTGTGCTGGTAGTTAGCCCCTTCGTGCTGGAGTCCTCCGTCATCGAGGTCAGTTGCCTGCACAGCCCTGCTGCCTTGCGGATGACCCAGCCAGCCTGATCGAAGCAAATCGACACCAGCAGCTCGCGCTCGCAAATGCTCCATTCGCCGCCGCTCTTGTCCCAGGGAAGAGTGAGAAGTGGATGACCACAGCCGATGTCGTCAATCGTCCCGCCTCGCTTGATTGTCTCGGTCACGAGGTCGGCAAACAGATCCAGATCCTTGTCTGGTGTGCTGCCCTCACTGCCTGGCATACTTCTTCCTCCATGAAGCTATTGTCGAGTAAGCTAGTCCTTTGCCGACCTTGCCACGCTGATCCAGCGGAAGAAGCTCTTTCGTGCGCCGCGTCAGTTGCTGGCATAGGATCACGGCCTTGGATACTGAGCACTTGCCTTGTTCGAAGAGGACATGGATCAGTTGCTGCCGGTCGTACTCGGGCCACCCGTTTCCGTTCAGATCCCAGGGCATCCAGAGCAGAGGCCTGAAATCATCGACTTCAACATAGCCAGGGTCCAGTTTACTTGTGTAGGCCCAGTCCTTGCGTTTCTTGTAGAGGGCTTTCTTCGTTGGTACGTAGACGCCGTTCAGATCGGCGCTGGTCAGATCCCGTGATGGCTGTTCTGTCACTTGTGTCCTCCCATTGCTATGTGATCTTTGTACGCCCGCCTGCGTCGCTCCTGCCGGTGTGCAACAGAAAAAGCCCCCTCCCGGCGGCATCGGGGAGAGGGCTTATTCAGTTCAGTTGTGGGCAACCCGACAGATCAACTCAGGATCTCAACGTTAAGGGCCTTCCTGAGCAATGACCGCACCTTCGAGAAGTGCACTTTGTACTTCCTGGCGATCTCCCGGAACGGCACGCTATCCAGATAGCCGATCTCGTAGAGCTGTATCGCCGTCACGGCTTCCTCGATCACTGTCTCAGAGGGCACGAAGGTGTTGTGGTCCAGGCACTCCAGCATGAAGGGAACAGGCTCCACGGTTGCGCAGGGCCATTCAACGTGCCGACGGGCTCGTTCGTCATGGGTCTTCCCTGTTAGTCCACCATCGATTTGAACGGGCAGGTTGGGGTCAGCGCTGGGCAGCACCTTGACGCCCTCGACCTCACCGGCCTCGTAGAGGTCCCAGTCGAACGGGTTGATCTCAAAGGCGAACTGGGTGTACTTGCCCGGCTCGCCGCAGAGGTAGAGCGCATCCTCCGGGACGAACACGGCAGTCAGTCTGTAGGTCTGGTTTTTCACCAGATCCTTCATCACCGTCCTGCTGGTGACTGGATCAGACTCGCACGGAAGGTCTTCCTCGTCCTCAGCGAACCTCTCCAGGTACTCCGGGAAGAACCTGGGATGGAAGTCCCAGTGGAGAACCTCGTAGATGTTGGTGGCGTCGTCGTTAGCGGCCTGCGCGGCCCCGTCGGTTGACACTCGGGCAAATCGGAGGTTGTTCTCTCCGTACTTGGCCATTATCGGCTCGTAGATCTCGATCATGAACTTACTCATTGTCGAAACCCTCCTGCCGAGCTTCGGACTGAGCATCGCGCCGGAGCTGCCGCTCCTTCGGCCTGTACTCCTCGGGATACGGCCCTTCCTTTGCTTCGACAGGCATTCCGTCCTTGACCTTGGTTATGGCAAGCGACCAGTCGGTTGTGCCGAAGACGTAGTTCCCGTCTTCCCTGAGATACGGGATAGCATAGCAGTGGATGCGCGTGCCGTGGCTGTTCGACACGACACCAACCGGGCAGAGTACCTCACCACCATCGCCGATCAGGTGGTATCCGCAGACCTCATCCTCTGCCGACACGACAACCCCGTATCCGGGGTAGTGCAGCAGCATGAAGTGATCGGATTCGACGATTGCGGCTTCGACCGCAACGTCGGGAGCATACGGAATGTTCAGCAGGCTGTAGACCCTGTTGATGGTATCCATGCCGGAACGGCGGGACTGCTGCCGGTTGGATCTTCTTGAAGCTCCCTTGGAGCTGTGCTTCTTGCGATTCTTGCGGGTCTTGAATGCGTTCTTTTGCTTAGCCATGATTACTGGCACCTTTCTGCTGCCGTCTTGGCAGCATGTGTTCGGAATTGAGAGCCCAATAGATACACCAGTGCCTATGGCACGTGTAAGTAACTAGGGCAACTGAATGCTCTGAGCAACACAACAACGAGGCTGTGTTGTCAGCATGACCGAACACGAGGTCCAGTGTGGATGAGCAAGAGTCAAAGACTCCCGCCCTAAAGAAGAAGGAGCAATCACGAGGACTGCGTATAAGGAGTATAAGCTTAGCGGGAAGCCTTGTCAACCCATTTCCCCAAAAACTACCTCGCCTTTTTTTCGGCTTCTTCTCGTCCGGCTCCGTCTCGTCAGTCCCGAATGCCCTGCCCCACGTAACTCGGCTAGGGTTCTGGTAATCAAATAGGATGGGGGGCAGCCGGTCACGCAGCCGTCTCGTTTACCGATATAATCCGGACAGTTTTTCGAGATCGGGGCGACAGATCTTTCGATCTGGCACAGGGCAGCATTGCGCGGTCTATTGAGAAATGACCTGGACCGTTGGCTCACGCGGGCGCTCTTCCGGGATTTTCCAAATTTATGAGTTTCCGGCTGTCGCTGACCTCACGATTCATGTCGCGCCGGTGTTTGTGCGGCGGGTTTCCGGCCCCGCAGGTCATGCTGCAGCACCCACCGTCATGTACAGCTCGTCTCGGTTGATCGGTTCGTCATGAACCGGCCTCTCCGTCACAGAAAATCAATCACCGATTAGTCCTCAATCGCACCCCAATTGGTCCCCGATTGCAACCCAGTCGCGCACCGATTGTGCAGTGTCAGATATCAGTGGTGATAGCCAGGCGCAGAGTCCTCAAACAGGAATGTTGCGCGTGTAACGCATGTGTCGGAGCAGGCTTCGCCAGGATTCGGTCGGTCGTCATCGAGCTGCGACATCGCACCCGTTTTGCACCCGGTAGTGGAGCGGTTACGCGGGGGCTATCGGCGTTCAGCGTTCTCGCCAATGTGTTGATTT
>JBPOHN010000105.1:0-25144 GCA_052035525.1 Armatimonadota bacterium | reverse complement strand
CGAGGTGCAGGTGATAGAGGTCAACCCGCGCGCCAGCCGCACGGTGCCGTATCTCTCCAAGATCACGGGCGTGCCTATGATCCATGTGGCCACGAACGTCGTCCTCGGAAAGTCGCTCAAGGAGCAGGGCTACGGCTCGGGGCTGTATACGCAGCAGCCGAGCCTTGCCGTTAAAGCCCCGGTGTTCTCGTTCCAGAAGCTCAGCGAAGTCGATGTCTCGCTCGGGCCGGAGATGAAATCAACGGGCGAGATTATGGGCATTGACATGGACTTCTCGCGCGCGCTCTACAAGGCGATGATCGCCTGCGGGCTGGACGCTCCGATCGGCGGCAAGATGATAGCCACAATTGCCGACCAGGACAAGGAAGAGGCCCTGCCGATCATCCGCGCATTCGTTCAGGACCTCGGCTACCAGATCTACGCAACCGAGGGAACCGCGCGCTACCTCTCCAGAAACGGCGTCCCCGCAACCGAAGTGGGCAAGATCAGCAATACTGAACAGCTCAATCTGATGGAGCTGATCACCGGAAATAAGGTCGACTTGCTGATAAACACCGCCTCAAAGGACAGGAAGATCGAGCAGGAGGCGGCGGTTATCCGCAAGGCGAGCGTTCAGCGCTACATCCCTTGCCTCACCTCGCTCGACACTGCTAAGGCGCTGCTCCGCGCCCTGCTATCCAAGAAAGCGGGAGAAATGCCCGCCTGCCTGCCGGTGGACAGATACCTGACAGCGAAGCGCTGAGTCGCCGCAGCCTTGCGATGAACTCGTGGCGACGAAGGCACAAAGTCCACCTGCATGAACTGCGGCTCGGGATTGCTTAGCGCCCTGCGAATACGATATCCGTTGCGGGTAATGCCCTGTCTGCACCCATACTTCCGCGCCGTCCAGCAGAGGCGGTAGATATCTACGGCGGGGTCGTGACGGCGGCGTTTGGGGACTCGTTCTACGTGGAGTCCGACGATCGCAGCAGCGGGATAATGGTGACCAAGCAGGGACACGCTCTGAAGGAAGGGGATCGGGCGCGGGCAATCGGGAACCTCGCGCCGGACAACGATCCGGAATGCTTCATCGAAGCGACGGTAGCAGACGCGATGGGGACAGGTTCGGTTGCACCCTTCGCCATGCCCAATCGCTCGATTGGTGGCGGCAGTAAGGGCTTGCAGGGCGGCGTGTGGGGCTGGAGCACCATCCTGGACGACTCCGGCAAACCGGCACGGGTCTGGGGCCAGATGAAGGGCCTGAACAACATCGGCTGCTTATCAGCACGTATGGCAAAGTAACAGGAATCGACCCGGTGGAGGAGCCTGCCCAGCCGAGGTGGTTCACTATCGATGATGGCAGCGCGCTGGATCTCAAATGCATCCTGCCGGAGGGAGTGACGGTCAATCCCGATTGGCAGTACGTGCGGGTGACAGGAATATCATCCTGCGAGCGCGTCGGCGAGGAACTGCGTGCGGTGGTGAAGTTGCGCGAGCAGGAGGACCTGGCGGGGTACTAACAGGCAGAGGATTGAGTCTCGTAACCTCTTCGCGGCCCATCTTTCGTAAGGAAGGGAGAGAGGTGCTCCCTCAAGAGGGGAGCGGCTTGTTTCCTAAGGAGGGGGAAGTCTTCTTCCCTCCCTAGAACGGTGTATTCAGATCGCCTGGTAACCGCGGCGGGTTTTCGGCGTCTTTACCATGCGTAGACGGTCGAAAAGGAGCCCGGAAAATGGCGAGAGTCTTGTCGCGATCTCTGATCGTTGTTGTGATACTGCTGCTTGCTGACGCCTTGTGCGCAGCCGCTCCGGCAGCACCCGCGAAGAAATTCAGGGTGCTGCTGGCCTATTTCACAGCCACACCCAAACCGCTCAAACCGGGGCAGGTCCGGCCCAACAACCCGGCCATTCTTCCCACGGATGGGGTCAATTTCACTCTTGATATCAGCACCCCTGTACGATTCCGAAAGCAGATGGAAAGCGTTTCCAGGGACTATGATTACTCCCTAGAACTCGCTGGCAGCGTAGTCTGCGAGAACGCTGCGGAAGCTCAGGCTGAGCTGAGGATCCTGCCGGACAAATCCGACCCGAACCGCCTCCAGATGACGGGGCTTGCGTGGGTGAGCCAACTCCAACCCCACATCGTCAAACTGGCACTTACCGGCATCGGAGTCTTCGCATCCAGGCCGGGATCCAAGGAACCTGTGAAGGTGTTCAGCCTGGAAACCACGCGGACGGTGGTGCTCGGCCGCGCCTACGTGGCGGGGTATCAGACGGCCGGCAAGGCCAAAGACGCCCCGATCAGCTTGCTTGCGGTATCGGTCGTGCCGGAGTGATGGTCGGCGCTGGCGTCGTGCGCGGGATCAGCGACCCTTCGACAAGCTCAGGCTGCTGATTCCGCTATCTGGCTGATTTTCCTCGACGACTGATGCGGATTCCGCTGCCTGGCGGATTCCCTTGGCGTGGGACGTTGATCCGCTGCTCAGGGGCCCCTTACGTGATTAAGCGAGGGCGGACTCGATGCGGCGGATGGCTTCGTCGACCTCCGGTCTGCCGGTGTGGCGGCTCGTGACCATTCGAACGGCCTTGGGAGGACGCTCGCTTACGAGTACCCCTGCGGCCTTCAGTCTGGCAACGAAGTCCGATGTGCTGAGCCCGGTGCCGGTGTGGTCCACGAGGACCATGTTCGTTTCAACGGTCGATACGTCCAGTTTCAGGTACGGAATCCTGCTAAGGCCCTCCGCCAGCAGCTTAGCGTTCGCGTGGTCGTCGGCAAGGCGGTCTATCATCTTTTCAAGCGCCACAATCCCCGCTGCCGCTATGACGCCCGCCTGCCTCATCCCGCCGCCGACGCGCTTCCGGTGGAACCGCGCCTTGTCGACGAACTCCCGGCCGCCAACGAGCAGCGAGCCGAGCGGACAGCTCAGGCCTTTTGAGAGGCAGAACTGCACGGAATCGACATCGGCCGCGTAGGCTGACGCGGGAACGCCCGCCGCTATCGCGGCGTTGAATATGCGAGCGCCGTCGAGGTGGACGGCCAAGCCATGCTCATGCGCGACGCTGCACAGCTTTTTGTGCAGATCGAGCGGAATTACACGCCCGCCGCTGCGGTTGTGGGTGTTTTCGAGGCAGAACAGGCCAGGTGATGGGTAGTGAACATTGGGCTTGCGGATCGCCGCCGCGAGCTGATCGGGGTCGAGCGTCCCGGCGGTGCTTGTGAGCGGCATCGGCGTCCAGCCGGCAATGCTGCACAGCCCGCCGCCCTCGTAGTAGAAGATGTGGGCTTCCGAATCGACCAGCACCTCGCCGCCAAGCGCCTTCGCGTGCGTCATCAGCGCGACGAGGTTTCCCATCGTGCCGCTGATCACGAGCATTGCGGCTTCCTTGCCCATCATCTCCGCCGCCATCTCCTCGAGCTTGTTGACGGTCGGGTCCTCGCCTGACACATCGTCGCCGAGCGGCGCAGAGCGCATAGCGTCGAGCATTTCCTCCGTCGGCAAGGTCTGGGTATCGCTTCGGAAGTTCAAGGGTTCCATGGGCAGCCTCGTGTGATGGTCTGATGGTTTGACGGTTGATGGTCACCGATTGACATGAGATTATAGCACAGGGAGCAGCAGCGTTAGGCTGCTGGATGTGTCTTGGCTGGTCAGGGCGCTTCGTCGGGGCGGCAGATGCTCTTGAGGTACTTCTCCACGCTGACGAGAATCGTGGAGAATGTCTGCAGCAGCGAGCCTACCTCAGCTATGGCCATGAGCAGCAGGAAAAGCCAGATGATGCGCGGCAGCAGGAAGTAGGCGTAGGTGAGACCGGCGGCGACCCAAACGCCCACGCACCACGGGCAGCAGAGCAATTCGCCAAGCACCTTTCGGATACCGCGGCCGCGGCCGACACGCGTCTGCACCTCCTCACCAGCGATCTGCTCCTCTTCCACCCCGACAAACGGCTCGCGGAGCCACTGCATAATGTCGTCGGTGCTGATCACGTCAGACAGCCTGGCGGCAGCGAGTCCGAGGAGCACAAAGTCGAGAACGCTGATGCCGCGCGGGAGCCTGCCGAGGTAGTAGAGTGCCAACAGCACGCCGGCGTAGAGCGTGATGAAGATGACATCGAGCAGGATGTAGAACGGTTTTGTGCTGCCGGTGCGCATACTGAGTCCTCCGCTTCTGAGGGTACCCCTGTCGCGGCGTTTCGATGCCGGGCAGAGGAAGTTGGCGCGGATCAGAGGTCCGGACAGCGGATCCTGGACGATCGAGATGGGTAGAACCACCACAGAAAAAGTTGCTTCCAACCTGTTGACAGGGGTTCAGGTAGGCTGCTATACTCTGTCAGACAAACGAATATAGTGTTGCGTGCTAAGGGTTAAGGGAAGACGGTGAAAGACCGTCACGGGCCCGCCGCTGTAACCGGGGACGATCCGGCTGCTAACCACTGTTCTGAGACACATCAGGATGGGAAGGGAGCCGGGGAGAACGATCCGGAAGTCAGAAGACCTACCCTCTTCGCATTTGTTCAGTGCATCTTCGGAGGCAAAGATGTCGGACGCAGTCAACCCCGTTAGCATTATACGGGCTCCCGTCCAAAGAGACTTCCGAAATGGGCGAGGAGCCCGTTTTGGTCTATATGGGTTTACGCTGATCGAGCTATTGGTGGTGATAGCTATCATCGCCATCCTCGCCGCGATCCTGTTCCCGGTGTTTACCTCGGCACAGCAGTCCGGCAGACGCGCGAAGTGCCTTAGTCAGCTCAAGCAGTTGGTAGCCGCCAACCTCTCCTACGCCGACGATAACGCCGGCCACTTCGTGCCCGCCGCAAGCGATATGTATGGCAGCCTGTCCGGCACCGCCAACCTCCACCGATGGCACGGGACTCGCGCAAACGCGGGCGTCCCCTTCGAGCCATCGAAGGGGCCGCTTTGGGTATACCTTGGCCGCTCGGGAGGGCTGAAGATCTGCCCTCTGATGCCGAAACGCGGCAGCTACGAAGCGGGCTGCGGCGGATATGGCTACAATGCCGTCTACGTCGGCGGAACCAACTACCGGAACTATCCACCCGAGTGCGCCTGGCAGACATCGACTATCGGCGACCTTGCCAGACCCACGCGCACGATCATGTTCGCGGACGCGGCTGTCGCGGATAGCACCGAAGGGCCGGGGCAGTATTCGTTTGTCGAGCCGCCGTTCTTCGTGTTCGCCGATGGCCCATCCTACCCGGCCACCCCCAGCATCCATTTCCGGCACAACGGCATGGCAAGCGTCGGATGGTGCGATGGTCATGTTTCGTGTGAGAAGATGAGCCACACGCAGCCCGCGCCAAACATCTACGGCTGCGATAACGCGGCTTATTCCATAGGCTGGTTCGGCCCCAACGACAACAGCCTTTTTGACAACAAGTGAGGGAAGATATGAGGAAGCCTGCTGGAGCATTGTTGATAGTGATGTGCGTGCTAATCCTCCGCTCGCCTGCGTCGGCGAAGGCCTGGTTCGCGGACCTGAGCCCGCAGGATGTGAACCCGAGTTGGACGTGGGCGGACTGGTATCGGCCTGGACCCGGGCAATTCGTGCGATATCCCGCGTTCAACAATCCGGCGAATGCGCTTGGCGCCCCTCAGGCAGGCGAGGTATATGACCCGCTCAATGACTACGTGACAGGGCGGCACGTAACCCTCGGCGACAGGGATCCCGTCAACAACAAGGGATGGCTGATCGTAGGCTTTTCGACGCCCGTCTACGATGATCCGAGAAACCCCTACGGGCTGGATTTTGTCGTATTCAGCAATGCCTATTTCAAGTCAGCCGGCTTCCCACTACCATATGCCAACCCGACGCACAGGTGGCAGGAGCCGGCGATGGTGGAGATCAGCCAGGACCTCGAGAACTGGTATCTGATCAGGCCGAACATACTGCCATCGCAGCTCATCGTCGCTCCGCAGGAAGGCGCGGCCACGGGTGACTCCGACATCGTGCTGCGCGGCTACGCCGATTACACGCCGTCAATTCACTTGCCCACGGCGGGAGACACGGACCCATTCAGCAATGTCACAAGAACGGCTGAGGAGTTGTATACCATACCCGACAGGCCTAGCGTGCCCAGCGGGTTCAACTCCGTGCGGTTCGATTACGTATCCGGCGGCGGGGATGCTATGGACATCGCGGATGCCGTGGTGCAGTCGTCGCCAGGGGTGCCGGCTCTGGATGCGTTCGGCAACGAGATTCCCGCCAACATCAGTTGGTTCAGGTATGTTCGTCTGACGGATGTTCGATCGGGCGATACCTACCCCGGCCTAGGCGAGATATCCGCCGAGATAGACGCCGTATCGGCAACACGCCCGGCGATGAGCATCAGCGAGGCAAAGCAGCTCGACGGGGGCGGGTTCGCATTCATAACCGAGGCTATCGTGACAGCAGTCTTGCCGGACGCGTTTTTCATCCAATCGCCCAATCGAGCGGCGGCCATGAAGGTGATCTACGACACAAGCGTTCCTGTTGACGGGAAGCTGGTTGAGGCAGGTGACAAGATGAGCGTGAGCGGCCATCTTTCAAAGACTGGCGGCGTGTTCAGGCTCCCGGACCCGATGTGGACTTGCACCTCCATCCAGAATGAGCTTCCGCCCCCGCTCCTGATGTCGATACGCGATCTGTCCGGCGATATGTCCTACGGAATGCGAATCAAGACATACGGAAAGGTCACCAACAGGGGAACAGGCTACTGCGTCATCAGCTACTCAGGGCACACGGCCAGAGTGACGTGGTCGGGCGAAGCTGAGGCCCCCGCGATCAATCAGCACGTCTCAGTTGTCGGAGTGTGCGATAGGGAGGAGGGATTCGACGCCAACATCATCGTAGTTGATCCAATCCAAGACATACGGGCATATTGAGCAAGGGCTTCCTTGTGCATGATCTGTCACGACGTCATACCGAGGCCGAAGGCCGAGGAATGACGGTTAGCCACGGAGCGTGAGCAATCGCGATACTGACATAGCAAAGGAACTGAAGGGAGAAGACATTGACTAGGGCACTTATGGTAATTATGATCGCTGCGGCACTGCTGATCATCTCAGCGGGCGCCAATGCGAGTGTCCTCATAGGGCACGGATACACCTGCACCGACACCGCCATCACTATGCCGGACTTCGCATTTCTCGGCGGATTCGACCTGCTGCCGAACGGCAACTTCGTAATCAACGACGGCTACACGATCCGGGAAGTGGACCACAGCGGAAAGGACGTCCAGACGTTCTTCACGTTTCCACAGCCGGTGATGGGCTCATTCGTGCGCTGCGACAAGGGGACGCTGTACTTCGGCGAATCCTCAACGGGCGGTATTTATGTGCTGCCTCCAAGGAGAGGCGGCAGGGCTGTGATCCTGACGTCGCTTGCTAACAATTTCGATATGGACTTGTGCAACAGCAAGCCCTACGTTGTTGCGGGCAGCACGATCTATGCCCTGAACGGCGACGGCACTGCTACGGCAGTGGCTAGCGCACCCGGATATTCGGGGCCGCTTGCATTCAACACTCGGGGCGACCTGTTCTACGCGCCGAGCCAATTCCCATCGTCCACGGAAATCCTGATGTGGGATAAGCAGGACGTAAAGAAAGTGGCCCGTTTTGGCGGCCTGACGACCGCTGACGCTGTGACAGTGGCGCCGGTCGGCGGAGCTTATGGTTTCGCCTTCGACAAACGGAACCGGCTGCTTTTCACCGACAACTCCGGCCCTGCTCCAGTTCTGGCGAGATTCGATGGCAGAGACATGTGCGCTCTGGCGACGTTCAACGTGGAGGGCGCCAACTTCCCCGCGATCACCTTCATCAGGGTTGATCAGCGAAGCGGCGACATCTACGTGGGTGTCGCCTACTACAGCGCCGACTGGATGTCCAGCTACACCTACATCACGAGGGTGAGCGAGAACAGACGCGGCTGCCGCCCCGAGTAGGCTCTGATTGGACTTGCCCGGCGCAGTTGAGCTCCTCCGCTTAGCCGGCAAGCAGCCAATAGAATGCGGGGCCTGACGCCAACCAGGCCCCGCAATGATCTCCTCAGAGGTGACATCCCGAGGTCCGGCGTTTCTCGGCATACTGCTGGTGGTAGTCCTCCGCGGGCCAGAACGTGGAAGCAGCGGTGATCTCCGTTACGATCCTCCGTTCAGGTATCAGCTTCTGCTGTTCCGCTTTGGACTCCGTGGCGAGCTTGCGCTGCTCCTCGGAGTGGTAGAAGATCGCCGACCGGTAGTTGTCCCCGATATCCGGTCCCTGCCGGTTCAGAGTTGTCGGGTCGTGGATACTCCAGAAGAGCTTGAGAAGCTGCTGGTAAGTGATCTCCTTCGGATCGTATGTGACCTCGACGGCTTCGGCATGGCCGGTGGTATGCGAGCAGACCTGCTGGTAGGTCGGGTTCTCCGTATGGCCGCCAGTGTAGCCGACCCGTGTTGATATCACGCCCTTACCGATCAGTTCCCGGAAGGCGGACTCCACGCCCCAGAAGCATCCGGCGGCGAAGGTTGCTTTCTCGTAGTTCTTACTCTTCTCTGTGTTCTGCATTTTGGCTCCCGGCAGCAGCAGCGCTGCGACAAGCGTTAGGACGATCAGGTATCGGTGCGTCATCATATAGCTCATTCCCTCGCCCACACACCTATAATACGGGCCGGGCGTGTCTTGAGATTTCCGCTGCGTCTAGACACCGATGGGCGGTCCCTTTTCGCGGATTGCATGCTGAATCGAGTTCAGCATAACATGCGGCAGGAACTCCGCGGGCTGCTGCGGCTCGTTGACACCCATCAGTATGCTGCCTATACTTGAGCTATCCTGTTACAGTGGGAGAGGCAAATGAACCTTACGATGATGGCAGCGATCGCGGGGGTCGCTCTGGCAGCAACGGCGGCGAATGGGGCGATCAATGCGAAGGATTGTGGCGCGAAGGGTGACGGGGTCGCCGACGATTCCGTGTTCATTCAGAAGGCTCTGGATCTGGCTGGGTCTAAGGGCGGCGGAGTGGTGCAGCTCGAGGCGGGAAAGTATAGGATCGACAAGCCTCTGAATGTGCCTGAGGGCGTGACGCTGGCGGGCGTGTGGCAGGCCCCACATCACGCGCAGCTTTCAAAGGGCACGGTGTTCCGCATCCACGCGGGCAAGAACGACGAGAACGGCCCGCCGGCTGTGACGCTCAATCCTTCAAGCGCGATCAAGGGCATCACGTTCTTCTATCCCGAACAGCGTATACCCGATGCGATACCCTACCCTTACACCATTCAGGGCAGGGGCATGCACAACAGCGTGATCGACTGCACGTTCGTGAACCCTTATAAAGCTATCGACTTCGGCACGTACTCGAACGAATTGCACTACATAAGGAACTGCTTCGGGTGCCCGCTCAAGGTGGGCGTGCATATCGACAAGTGCACTGATATTGGCCGAATCGAAAACGTCCACTTCAATCCTCACTACTGGGGCCGTGCGGGCGAGGCGGTGCCTGATTGGGGCGCGCTGATCAAGTATATCGGCGAGAACCTGGTCGCATTCGAGTTCGCGCGCACCGACTGGGAATACGTGCTGAATACGTTCGTTTTCGGCGCGAAGGTGGGCTACAGATTCTACGAGGGACCAGATGGGTCAGTGAACGGCAACTTCCTCGGGATCGGCGCTGACTGGTGCGGAAGGGCCGTTCTGGTCGAGCAGTGCCAGCCGCCGGGGCTGCTGATTACAAACGGCGAATTCGTCGGCAACGACAAGACGGACATATTCATGGAAGTCACCGCGACGCATACTGGCGTTGTGCAGCTCGGCAATTGCTCGTTCTGGGGGCCGGCCTCGCAGATAGCAAAGATCGACGGCAAGGGAACGGTCAGCTTCAGCCAGTGCACGTTCCTGAACCAGGGTAATGACAAGGACGCGTTTACCATAGATGCCCTCTCAGGCGATGTAAACGTGTCCAACTGCCGGTTCTGGATGGACAAGCCGGACATCAGGCTCGGCAAAAACGTTACCACGGCTGTGATCTCCGGCAACAGATTCAACAAGGCAAAGCGCATTGTGAACGAGTCCCAGGGTGACGTGCAAGAGGGACTGAATGTGGTGAGAAAGTAGGCTGTAACCACGCGCATTGCCGTAGTAGAAAGCAGCGCGACTGCGCCGGGGCGTGCGGAAGCTGAAACAGGAGCAAGCAATTGGAACCTCTGCAGATAGCAATCATCGGCCTCGGCGGTTTCGCCGGCAGTCATCACAGCGCTGTCCGGGGTCTTGAGGCGGAAGGCAAGTGCCGGCTGATATGTACGTGTGACCCGAATCCGGCCGCGTTCGAGCAGCAGATGCGTGATTGGGATTTCGCCGGGCGCGGCGTGCGGGTTTTCGACAACTACGTCAGCATGCTCGACGGGTGCGCGAGCGAATTGGATGCCGTCACCATCGCCACGCCTGTACCTCTGCACTCGGAGATGCATCGCGCGTGCGTAGAGCGCGGGCTGCCGGTGTATCTGGAAAAGCCGCCGACGCTTGATTGGCGCGAATTGGAGGAGATGATCGCCGCCGATCAGTCGGCCAGCAAGCTGACCCACGTCGGCTTCAATTTCATCGACGATCCCGTCCGGCACGTGCTCAAGCAGAGGATCCTCGAAGGCGAATTCGGCGATATCCTGAAGATCGGCCTCAAGTGCGCAGCGCCGCGACCGCGATCCTACTACAAGCGGGCGTCCTGGGCGGCTCGCCTGATGATGGACGGACGGTTGGTGCTCGACTCGTGCATGGGCAACGCGATGGCACACCTCGTCCACAACGTGCTGTTCTGGGGAGGAGAGGGCCAGGTGCTGTCCTGGGCGCCGATTCGGTCCGCAAAGGCCGAGCTATACCGCGCGCACGATATCGAGGGGATCGATACGGTGTTCACCTCGGCCGTGCTCGAAAGCGGAGCTAAGCTCGATCTCGCGCTCACCCACGCCTGCGAAGGCCAGTATCCCACGCTGGAGTGGCTGGTCTGTGAGAAGGCGACGATCCGCTACGTCATCGGCGGCGAATACAGCATCGACTGGAATGACGGCAGAGCGGAAAGCGGCCCCGCCGGGAAGCAGAACTGGCTGGCATATAACATGGCCGGCTATCTTGACTACGTCCGGGGCGTCCGTAAGAGGCCGGTCAACCGACTGGAGGACTGCCGGCCTTTCGTGCACCTCTGTGACCTCGTCTACGTGGCGGCGGGGCATATTACCACCGTCTTGCCGGATGATCTTGAAATCACGCCTGCGGGTGGCAGCGAGTACGTCGCCATCCGGGGCATCAAGCCGGCAATTGATCGCTTTTCCGAGGCGGGCGAGTTCCCCAGCGAGCAGGGCCTCTCGTGGGCCGCGCCAGGCGGGCAAGCCAATATCGACGACTTGTCGAGTCTGCGGGAGATTGTCGCTGAAATGCGCGCGGAAAGGGTTGGCGTATGAGCATAAGCAGTTGGCAGCAGTTTTTCGACGAGTACGCGCCCAGGTATATGAGCGAGTGCTATGTAACCAATACCGTGGCCGAGATCGATTTCGTGGTCGAGGAGACGGGGATCAGGCCCGGCGCTCGTGTGCTCGATATGGGCTGCGGCGCGGGCCGGCACTCCGTAGAGCTTGCGAAACGCGGGTATCGCGTCACGGGGGTCGATCTGTCCTCGGGGATGCTCGCGCAGGCGAGGAAGGCTGCGGACGAGGCCGGGGTGGAAGTCGAGTTCGTGCAATGCAACGCTGCGGAGTTCAGGTCCGATGCTGCATTCGACGCCGCGATATGCCTGTGCGAGGGCGCGTTCTGCCTGCTTGGGGTGGAGGATGACCCGATCGACAGAGACCTGGCGATTCTGCGGAACGTGCATGCGGCGCTGAAGCCGGGCTCCACGTTCATTCTGACCGCGCTGAACGGCCTGCGGATGGCACGAAAGCACACTCAGGACGATGTGGAAAGCGGCGTGTTTGACCCGATCACCATGACCAACCGCAATACCCTCGACTACGAAACCCCCGATGGCAAGCGCACTTTCGTAAGCCGGGAACGCGGCTACGTTCCAACCGAGCTGCGGTTCCTCGCCCGGACCGCCGGGTTTGAGGTATTACACATCTGGGGCGGCACCGCGGGCAACTGGGGCCGCAGGGCTATCGATCTGGACGAGATGGAGATCATGATGGTGGCGAGGAAGCGATGACAACCGCCATAGGCCTCCGCGATCCTTTGAATGGGCGAAGGGTGCTTCATAGCCGCTCGGGGCCTTTCGTCATCTGTCTATGGATACGCTGATCTCGTTGTCGGTCACGCGCTTGAGCGTGACCTGGTGGTCGCCGAAGCGGTAGCGGATCTTGTCCGGATGGCCGACCAGCACGTTGGTTTCGCGCGTGACGGCATGCAGGCCAAAATCGTCGGTCAGGATCATCTTGCCCTTGCCCTCGGGGGTCACCTGCACTCCGTCTTTCCAGTCCGGGTACCCGTGACGTGACGCGAGCGGCCCCCAGGCTACACACACTGAGCCCTCACTCACGCACTTGCGAATCGCGGCCATGGTAGGCTCGCTAACATGCTTGCCGGTGAGGTAGATAAGCGGGATGCCCCGGAGCAGGTCGTATCCCACGTTGTCGTCATACACGACAACCCCGTTGAGCGGAACGAAGAAGCGGTGCATGTCCGCGAATGCAGGTCGAGTCGCATAGGAAGGCCTGACGCCCTTCTCGACTCCGCGCTCGTAGCTGCTGGGGCCAATCCATGTCTTGAACATGGACAGCCCATCCCTACCCGTCTTGCCGAACGTCAGCACGTTCCATATCTGAAACCAGGCTTCCGTATCTCGGTCGCTTGTGAGCTTGTCCGAGCCGTAGAGCTTGTCGGCAAAGCTGGTGTAGCGCTGGCCGTGGCAGGTATCCTCGAAGCGGACGATGGCGATGTCGGGTCTGATATCGCGGAATGTATAGCCTCTGGGGTACGCGGGCACGTACTCCCTGCAGAACCAACGAAGCACCTCGCCGTGTGGGGTTAGCTGGTAGTCGTTATCACTGATCTTGTTCACGAGCGAGAACGGTAGGCCCTGGTTTCCCGCAGGATGCAGGTTGAAGCCGGCGCCTTCGACGTAGACGAGATCAACACCGAGCCAATACGCAAGCAGCAGGTTGCTCTTGAACTCCTCGGGCGGGTGGCCCGGAATCATATCATAGAACCAGAGGTCGCAATCGGCCCAAAGCTCGCGGCCGTATTGCTTCGCTGCCCCCATTCCTATCGCCAGGCTGACGGGAGAGAAGAATTCCTTGCATATCTTGGGGCAGACGGCAAAACCGGCTCTGGCGGCGATGTGATGCATCACCGGCCAGACATGCGTTGCGGTGACCGTTGAGCCGGGTGCCCCGAACTTCGATTCGAGCTTGCGGTATGCCTCAAAGGTGCCGTCATGGCCTTGCCTGAGCGTCTCGAACTTGGACGCATCCGCCAGCGGAGTCGGGGTATAGGGCCAGAGCAGGCGCGAGTGCTCCAGTTCGTCGAACACCACCCCGCGATATCGCGCGTTGCCCCTGGCGTTGGCAACTGCATCCCGGACACAGCCCCCAGGCGGGTCCAGATGATGGCAGGCTATTGAGTAGTCCACACCTAGCTTATCAGCCAGGGCAAGCATGGCCTTGTTGACGTCACCCGCTGGCAGTTCCTTCGGGTCCTGCCCCGTGCTGTTCTTCACGTAGTAGTTGATATAGCTGATTCCCATGTCTCGCAGCGCGTTCTCGATCGCGGGCGAGACGGGCAACTGGGTCGGGAACTCGATGCCGACGCGGAATGCAGGCACTGCCGCCGCGTGAGTCAGCGGAATAAGACAGATGATCGCCACGAAGAGACATGGTCTCATTTGTTACCTCGATAGTCGCGGCAGCGTTGGCCCGGACGGAGGCCAGCCAGTACGAACGCTACGTGGCGGCCGCATAGCGCCTTCGGCGTATGCTGTCCACGATGACGGCAAGAACGATAACGCCGCCGGTGATGAGCCGTTTGGTTGGTTCCTGAGCGCCCATCTGCGTCAGACCCGCGCTGAGGACAGCTATGACAAGCACGCCGAGGAGCGAGTTGACGATCGATCCCTTGCCGCCGGAGAGGCTGGTACCGCCTATGACTACCGCGGCGATCGCCTGAAGCTCGAAGCCGCTGCCGGCGTTGGGATCGGCGGATGCGAGGCGGGAGGTGTCGATGAGGGCTGCTATGGCCGCCAGGGTCCCACAAAGGGCAAAGACGAGTGCTTTGATCCGGGCGGGCTCGACGCCACTCAGGCGCACTGCCTGCTCGTTTGCGCCGATCGCCAGTGCGTACCTGCCGAATTTCGCGCGCGAGAGTACGATTTGGCCGGCCGCCACCACGACAAGCGCGATCACGAACGGGAGCGGCATGCCCAGAAGCGTTGTGTTAGCGATGGACTCGATCTGCGCGCCGATGTAGATAGTCCGGGAATCGGAGACGAGGTATGTGGCGCCGCGAGCGGCCTCAAGCATTCCGAGCGTCACGATGAACGAGGGCAAGCGCCACTTCGTGCTGATGACGCCGTTAAGGGCGCCGCAGGCAAGGCCGGTTGCGATGCAGACGAGGATAGCGAGCGGCAGAGGGAACCCCCAGCTCTTGAGGCTGAGCCCCAGGACACAGCCGCACAGCCCTGCGACGGAGCCGACGGAGAGGTCGATGCCAGCAATCACAAGCACGAACGTCATACCGACGGCTATGACGATGGCGGCAGGCACCTGGCTTGCAATCGCGCTGAACGTGGCGCCGGAGAGGAATGTGCCAGTCTTGAGCGCGAAGAACGCGACCAGCACACCGATCACAACGACCAGGCTAAGCGACTCACCGTAAGCGCCCAGTCCTCGCCCGCGCTTCTTCATTTGCTCGCCACCGTTATCAGGTCCACAGGCGTCTCTTGATCTTTGGGGGCGGCCTTGTCCTTGATCATCGCAAGGGCGTACTCAATGCCGTAGATCGCAAGCTTGTCCGCGTGCTGATCCACAGTTGCGAGGAGCTCTCCGCTCGCGATCAGATCGTGGGCAGCGGAGATGTTGTCGAAGCCGACTACGTAGACCTTGCCCGCCTTACCGGCTCCGCGGATAGCCGCCAGGGCGCCGAGCGCCATGTTATCGTTGGCGCAGAGCAAGGCCTTGATGTCGGGATACTTGGCGAGGACACCGGAGGCAACCTTGCTGGCCTTGTCCATCTCCCATACGCCTGATTGAGAAGTGACGATGTTGGCCCCGCACGCTCGCATCGCGTCCTCGAAGCCGAGCTTGCGCTGGATGCCATTGTAGGCATTCGGTGCACCCTCGATGATGGCAACCTTGTCGCCGGCCTTGAGCTTCGCGGCGAGAACGTCGCCTGCCAGCCTGGCTCCCTTGCGGTTGTCAGGCCCGACGAAGGGGACCTTCAGACCGGCCTCCTTCAGCGCGCCGGCGTCTAGCTTGTTGTCGATGTTAACGACGACGATTCCGGCCTTCTGGGCCGCTTTGCATGCCGACACGAGCGCCTTGGAATCGGCCGGAGCTATCACTATAGCATCAACGCCCTGCGCGATCATCTGCTGCACAACGTCGATCTGCTTGCCAACATCCTGTTCGTCCTTGATGCCGTTGCAGATAAGCTCGTAATCGGCGGAATGCTCGGAGTTGTGCTTGCGCGCTCCATCCTCCATGGTCTTGAAGAACTCGTTTGCGAGCGACTTCATCACAAGCGCGATCCTCGGCTTGGCGGCGGCATCCTGCTTAGAGGCGGGCTGCTTTGTGCCACATCCGGCGAGAACCGCGATCAGAAGCAGGCAGGCAGCTACGTGCAGAGACTTCATTGGACTTTATCTCCTATCGTTGATAGTGCAGTCTGTGAAGAACAGGGTGCCGAAGCACTCCGGAATGTGGAATGCCGCGGGATCGTGGTAAGTGGGCGACCAGGCTTGGAACTCAGTCGGCTTCGGCGTGAGGTCGATCCTGTAGAGGTTGATCCGCCAGCGCTCGCCCGGCCTCGGTCTCGATCTGCCGACACCGGCAAACGGAAGAGCTATTTCGGCAGTCCAGCCCCTGTCCGTATCAGAGCGATTGTCCAGGGTGCCGTCAGCTACCACAGCCGTGCGCATTCCATCCCAGTTCCATCCGCCGCTGCTCGGCGGGCTTGGATGCCCATCCACGGGGTCATAGACGATGAAGTCAAACACGACGTTACGGGGGCTGACGTTGATCTCGAAGTACCGCTTGAGGTCGCAGAACGGAGAAACGAAGACCTCGACGACTTCTTCCAGGTAGATCTTGTCGTCACGGTTCGTGAGTGTGCCCCAAACATCGGTGTCCTGGCTGTCGAAACAGACGTAGAGGTTATCTATATCCCAGCACATTCGGGCGATGGTCTTCTTCGTCGCGGGCTTGCCGGTGACAGCATCGACAAGCGTGACTGCGGGGGCTATGCGCCAGGCGGAATCATCGAGCTTGCCGTCGATTGTCGGCGGCGTGCTGACCTTCGGACAGACGTAGACGCTTACTGCTGCGGCAGAGGCGGCGGCCCGAGTCAGCGTAAGAATCAGTGCAATGACCGTAACGCGCTTCATGATTCCGAATTTCGTTGCAAACGCGCGGATTACCTCCTGTTTGGAGGTTGGAAAGGGCGGACTGCCGACGCTTGGCCAAAATCGGAACGGAATCCGGCGGTATTTCTCAGAATACGATGGTACCGAAGCGGGCAGGCACGTGGAAGCTGGGTGGATCGACGTAGGTCGGAGACCAGGCCTGGAACTCCAGTGGAGTGCGCTCGATGCGGTAGAAGTTGGCGCGCCACTGCTCTCCGGGCTGTGGGGTCGCCCTGCCCACTGCAACGAACGGGATGGCCATCTGGGCGTACCACGCGCGGTCTATGTCAGTGCGGCAGTCGAGGGTCCCATCTACCCTTACCGCGGTACGGAGGCCTTCGCAGTTCCATCCCGCATCGCTTCTGCCGGTCGGGTGCCCGGGAATGAATATGGTTGAGTCGAACACCACATTGCGTGGACTGACGTTGATCTCAAAGTAGTTGGAGAGATCGCCGTGAGGGCAGAGGAACGCTTCGCAGACCTCCTCGTTGAAGATGGGATCGTCCCGCTCGGTGTAGGTGCTCCAGACGTCCTGGTCCTCGCAGGCGTAGGAAATGTAGAGGTAGCCGTCGTCCCAGCACATCCTGACGATGGTCTCCTTGCTCGCGGGATCGCCGGTCTGGGTCAGCACGAGCCGCACCGGCGGCCCAATCTGCCAGGCGGGATCATCAGGGTTGCCATCTACGGCCGGAGGCGCTGGGACTTTGGGGCAGTGGTAGGTGGGAGTGTCTTCACGGAGCGTGAGTTTCGTCATGTTTGCTTGTTCTACAGGCACAGCCCTCTTCCCTCCCGTCGGCTTGTTGGCTATCATATAGACTAGTAACGGGCTCGGAGGATCTGATGGACATTGTAAAGACAATTGCTAACGATCTTAAGCTGATCCGCGAGAAGCGGCCGCTTGTGCATAGTATCACCAATTACGTAGTGATGAACGAGACAGCGAACGCGACTCTGTGTATCGGCGCGCTGCCGATCATGGCGCACGCATGCGAGGAAGTCGAGGAGATGGTCGGGATAGCGAGCGCGCTGGTGCTGAACATTGGCACGCTGGAGCCGGCGTGGATAGATGCCATGGAGCTTGCCGGTCAGAAGGCGAATGAGCGCGGAATTCCGGTGATCCTCGATCCCGTGGGCGCAGGCGCTACCAAGCTGCGGACGGAGTCGAGCAAGAGGCTGCTGGAGAGCGTGAAGATATCGATCGTACGCGGCAATGCGGGTGAGGTAGCGACGCTTGCTGGAATAGCGGCCGAGGTGCGTGGAGTGGAATCGATAGGCGCATCCGCCACTCCGGATGAGATAGCAAGGCAGTTCGCGTCCACGTATGGCTGCACGGTGGCAATTACCGGACCGATCGATACCGTAAGCGACGGAAAACGCAACGCGGCGATAGGTAACGGTGACGTGATGCTGAGCAGGGTCGTCG
This sequence comes from Armatimonadota bacterium, assembly GCA_052035525.1. Lineage (GTDB taxonomy): Bacteria > Armatimonadota > UBA5829 > UBA5829 > UBA5829 > DTKD01. Next base: position 7,187 of record JBPOHN010000105.1, on the reverse strand, counting down.
GGACCGGGTGCATGTCCAACGTGGTCGTTGCGGCTTTCGCGGCCGTTCAGCCGGATGCGTTCACGGCCGCGGTGGGGGGATTGGTCGCTTTCGGCGCTGCGGGCGAGTTGGCGGCGCAGCAGTCCGGCAACAGGCCCGGCACGTTCGCGATGGAGCTGATGAACGGGCTATACGCGCTGGATTCGGCTGCGATAGAGGCGCTGGCGAAGGTGACCGTCGTCTAAAGCCAATCGCGAAAACTCAAGAGCGCACTTCGATACGCTAGATCAGCGATCCTTCGACAAGCTCAGGATGCTGATCTAGCTACTCAGTGCCAGCGGATACGTTGCATCAAGCTCAGCATGACGAGGTGGCCTGCCCGGATGCTGATCAAGCTCAGCATGACCAGGTGGCGCCTACAGATTCGAGAATCCGCACCAGCTGAAATCCGCGCGGCAGTTGGTTGTGACGAAACCGAACGCAGTGCCTTCGGCTTCGATCTCGGCATCGATCTTGCGCATGCCGTCGAAATAGGCTGTCAGGTGGTTCCCGCGCTTCTCGACGACGATCGTATGCCAGACGTCCAGGGTGAAAGGCTCGGGCAGCACTGCCTGCTTAATAGGCTTCGAGGACCCACTCTCACGAAGCTGGAACGACTTGGACGCTGCATCCACCACTACGTAGAGGCTTTCGGAGTCGCTTCCGCACATGGATATGCCGTAGGACTGTCCGGCAGCGGGCTTATCAATGAGCTTCACGTTGAACTCCGCCACGAAATCCTTGCCCATCGGGCACTTGCAGTGCATCCGGCCCGTCTTGTTGTCTCCGGTCGCTTCGCACTTGAGAACACCACCGCCTGATTTCCACTGCCCGGATACCGGCTTCCAGTTGAGGCTGAAGTCCTCGCGGGCGAAGTCCTCGCACCAGGTCGGAGGTGCGGGGTTCGGCCTGGGCTCCCAGGTTGGGCCGTCGCAGACGAGATCGCCGGTTTTCGAGTCGATGCGCAGCGGGTCAAGGCACAGCCTGCGGGCGTGACCGCCGCCTTTGCGTGCGTGATAGACGTTCCAGAGCGACTTGAGATCAGGGCCGGTGATGATCCAGTTGCAGCCTGGGGCTACCCATTCGCCGGTATACTGCGAGATGATCGGGTTCTTATTCTGCGGAGTCAGCTCCGGGATGGATTTCGCCCGGGCCACGCGAACCTGGTAGCTGTCGCGCGCCCAATCGTTGCCGCAGTAGGCAAGGTAGTAAACGCCGTCGCGCTTATACATCGTCGGACCCTCGGTCCAGAAGTTGCCGTTATCCTCCGCACTGAACTGACAGGGTTTGAGAGACTGGTTCTCTCCGTCGGCCTTGGTAGGCGATGAGCACTTGCGGTACTGGATGCCGACACCCGCCCAACCGGCGTAGAAGAGATATAGCTGCCCATCGTCATCGAGAAACATGATCGCATCCAGCGAGTTCACGTTCAGGAAGTCCGGGTTCACGCACTTGAACGGGCCGGTGGGCTTATCGGCCTCGAATACCCTGTGCTTCTGATCGATGCTGCACACGTAGAGGTAGAACTTGCCGTTGTAGTAGAAAGGCCCCGGGCTCCAGCCGTGGCCCTGCGCGAAGACGTGGTTGTCCTCGGTGCAGAAGCCCTTGAAAGTCCAGCTCACCAAATCCTTGGACTCCCAGCACCTGACGGCTGGTTCGTTGCCGACTTTGGTCGCGTAGAGGTAGTACTTGCCCATGTAGCGGAGTAAGCCGGGGTCTGCGATGCCGCCGCCGCAGGGGTCATCCGGCATCTTGAGCGGGTTCTGATATGCCCCGGCGGGTATGCAGAGCGCGATGAGCGCGAGCAAAGCACACAGAATGAAGCTGATGTTACTGAACATGGGCTTACTTCCCTGCCTTTCGCGCAAATAACAGGCTCTTCAACATCAAAGCCTTGTTGCTGATTCTGATCTCATCTATCAGGCCAAAGAACTGATCTGCAGGCTTGCCATCTCGGAGCGCGCAGCCGACTGTCCATTTGCCCTCGCCGGGCGTGTAATCGGCGAGCTTCGCGCTGGAGTCGAGCACGTAGCCCTTGCCGTCCATCGAATCGATGTATAGGCGGAGGCTGCTTCCATCGCACATGGCGGCGAGGTTGTACCACTTGCCCGCCGTCAGCGGCTTCTTCGAAGTGGCGGACGCGCCCTTGCAGCGGATCTCGACACGCCCATCAGCAGTAAGCCCGAACTGCAGTTCGCCGTTCTCACGGCCGAGGAAGGTCTGCGCACGGGTGGTATCTTTCGGCAAGATCGAAGCCTCGATCGCCCAACTCCTGGCTTTCAGGCGGTTGATCGGGCTATCGGCAGTGCTCAGATAGCGAGCTTCAGCTCCGTCCTTGGGCGCTTCTGAGTTGTCGTAGCTGCAGAGGTTGACCCGTCCTGTTGCCGGTATCGTCGATGCGGGCACATCGGCGGAGCCGCTGCCGTCATACTTAAAGTCGGCCCCGCGCAGGTGGTTATCCTTGCCCGAGGAGTCGATGATGTCAATAGATGGCAGCACAGTGCGCTCGGGAGTGCAGTCCTCGAAGCGCCAGTAGGCCTGCACGCAGTCCGGGAGTGTCGGGTCCGCCATCGTCAGCTTGCCCCTATTCTCGTAGACCGGGAGAAACAAGGGGTACGGCCTGCCGCCGCCGTTGGGCTGGTGGACACTAAGAATCAGGCCGAGCTTGGGATGCCGGAGGAGCTGCCCGTGCCCGGCGAAACCGTTGTAGAGCGGCTTGCTATCGTTCACCCAGGGCCCCTGGATATCGCCGCTCTTGGAAGTCGCAACGCCCACGGAGTAGCCCCAATGGAGAGGTGGCGGAAGGACGTTGTTGCTCGACCAGGACATCACAAGCTCGCCGGTGGAGAGCCGCAGCATCTGAGGGCCATCGGTAAGCCAGCACGTATTGCCCTTGTTGTCCCAATGCGAGGTCCACTTCGCGCTGCTCGCTTTGAACAGCAGGATGTCCTCCGCTCCCTCCAGCACACCGGTCAAGTCAGGCTTGAGGCGCACCGCTCGCATCTCCCCGTCATGGATCGAGACCCACTCGCGCGAGTAGACATGCCAGGGATCGCCATTCTTGTCGATGTAGAGCGTGCCATCCAGCGCGAAGTACTCCGGCGAGGTAAGCGGCTCCGGGCTGTGGACCTTGAATGGACCGGCAGGAGAATCAGCGGCGAGAACCTGCACCGCCCTCGCGCGTCCCGGAGCCTCGAAAGTGGCAAAGAGATAGTATTTGCCCTTGTACTCGTGCACTTCAGGCGCCCAATAGGCCCAGACTCCCCAGAAATCCTCGGGGCTGCGGAACGCCGGCTTAGGATCGCTCCACGTCTGCAGCGTCGGGTCGGTCGTCTCGCGAACATCGAAGCCGCGCTTCCCATCGATGGTGCCCGTCGTGCCATACATGTAGCACTTGCCCGTCGCCCGGTCGCAGTAGATGAACGGGTCGCGGATGCCGATGTCCTGTCTCTTCGTCGCGTCGACCTGTGTGGCCGCAAGGGCCAGCAGGCAGAACGCAAGTGTGATTGTGCAGCTTACTGAAGGCATTTGTCTCACCCCTTGATGCCGGTCATTGCGATCCCCTCGGTGATGCGCTTCTGGAATATCAGGAACGCGATTATCGTAGGGATGCTGCAGATTGCGGCAGTGGCCATAGTAGCGCCGTATTCGGTAGTGTAGCGGCCCTGGAAGATCATCACTCCGACTGGAAGCGTGCGCATGGATATGTCGCTGGTGATGATCAACGGCCAGACGAAGTCGTTCCACGCGCCGATGAATGTGAAGATCGCCAGCGTAGCGAGGGCCGGTTTCGCCAGTGGCAGTATCACGCGGGAGTAGATCGTAAACAGGCCCGCGCCATCCACGAACGCAGCCTCCTCCAGCTCGACGGGTATCGTCAGGAAGAACTGCCGCAGCAAAAAGACGCCGAATGCTCCCGCGATGCACGGGATTATCAGCCCGAAGTAGCTGTCGAACCAGTGCAGCTTCTGGACGATCAGGAACACCGGAATGAGGTTCACCTGCCCGGGGATCATCATCGTGGCGATCACGATCATGAAGAGCACCTCTCGACCCGGGAACTTCAGCCGCGCGAATGCGTAGGCGGCGGTGCTGGTGACAATGAGCACGAGCAGGGTTATCATCGAGGCGACGAACACGCTGTTTGCGAGCCACCTAAGGACCGGGAAATCCTGGGCTTGCGTGAAAAGCCGGTGGAAGTGCTCGAATGTGAGCGGATTCGGGATCCATTTCGGGTTCGCATCCAGGATAGCCGACTCCGGTTTGAGGGCGGTCGAGAACATCCATACGACTGGGGCGAGCATGACGACCGCGGCAACGATCATCGCCGCCTGAGCCAGGAGCCGCTTGATCGATATGGACTTCCTCCTCTGTCTCGTCTTCATTCCTTCACCCTCAGCAGCCGGAACTGGATAAGCGTGAACACCAGCACCGCGATGAACAGCAAATACCCTACCGCGGCGGCGTAGCCGAGTTGATACTGCCCGAACCCCTGCTGATACATATAGAGTATGACGGTAAGGGTCGAGTAGTATGGGCCGCCGCCGGTGAGGATGTAGGTCTGGCCGAAGACCTGGGACGACGCAATGACGGACATAACAAGGCAGAAGAGCGTCGTCGGCCGCAGAAGAGGCCAGGTGACCGACCAGAAACGCTGCGTGGGAGACGCGCCGTCGATCTCCGCCGCCTCGAGCAGTTCCTTCGGGATGTTCTTGAGCCCGGCCAGGTAGATCAGCATGTTCGCGCCCGCACCCCACCAAATACTGAGCAGCGCGATGGCGGGCATGGCGGTGCGCGGGTTGTTCAGCCATTCGAACTTGAGCGACGCGGGAAACACTCCCGGAAGCACTCTATGCATCACCGTGGCTGCCTGACCTAGATAGTGATTGAGCAGGCCGAACTCCGTCGAATAGAGCCACCTCCAGAGGATCGCCACTACGGAGACAGTCATGACGACGGGCAGGTAGTAGGCAACCTTGTAGAAAGTGGTCCCGCGGAAGCTCTGGTTCAGGCCGACCGCGAGCAGAAGCGACAGCGCGTTGCCGATTGGCGCCACCATCACGACGAAGAACGCCGTACGCCACATGGCGATCCGGAAGAGGTCGTCGTTGAGCGCCATCCTGTAGTTCTGCAGGCCGACGAACTCAAGCTGTGGGTCCAGGATATACCATTTGTGCAGGCTGATGAAGAGCCCGTAGAGGACCGGCGCCAGCACGAAGACCGAGAAGACCGCCGCATAGGGCAGCAGGAAGAGGAATGCTGCCAGTGTCTGGTTCCGGGCCGGACTGGAAATCCCGCCCAGTCGAGGAGATCGGCCTTTCATTCTCGCTCCAGCACCTCGCTTGTCCGTCTGTGCGCCTCCTCAAGGGCTTCGTGCGCGGGTTTGATGCCGCACAGAGCGCCCTCGACCGCGGCATCGGCGAATGGGATCACCTGATTTATCGATATGGATGCCGGAAGATAGGCGACGTAGGCCAACTGCTTGCTGAACTCATATTGAACCGACAGCTTTTTGAAGCCGGGGCTGGCGAGGATGCTCTTTCGGACAGGCACCTGCCCGCCCTTGGCCCACTCCAGACTGTGATCGGAGAGATACTTGATGAAGGCCCAGCCCGCCCGGCGCTTTTCGGGGCTGATCTTCGCGGGCATGACCAGAAGATGCGAGCTTGCCCACGCGCCGCGCTGCTTGCCGAACATCGGACAGGGCGCTCCCGCGAAGTTGAGCTTCTCCTGCTGTTCGAGACTGGAGAGCATGTAGATCCCCTCCAGCGCCATCGCCACCTTGCCCGTCTGGAAGCCGATCCAGGCATCCTGGCCTTCGGGACGGGGCGCGACCTTGTACTTGTCCACGAGGTCGGTCATGAGGTTGAGCGCTGCAAGGGATTCGGGTGCGTTGAGGGTGGACCTGCGGCAATCCTCGGACAGCCAACTGCCGCCGTGTTGACTCAGGAACGTGACGTAGTTGGTGCGCATCCACGTAAACACGAAACCCCACTGGTCTGGCCTGCCGTCGCCATTCCTATCGACAGTCAGCTTCTTTGCGGCGTGCAGGAACTCCTGGAGGTTCGACGGCGGTTTCGCATTGCCGTGTTCGTCTACTATGCCGGCTTTCTTAAAGAGATCAACATTGTAGTAGAGGCCCTGCGGATGGCAATCGAGCGGGATAGCGTATTGCTTGCCCTTCCACTGGCTGGCCTGCCAGGGGCGGGTTGTGAAGTCGTCTGCCGTGAGGTCGCCTTGAGCAACCAGATCGTTCAGGCAGCTCAGGGAACTGCTGTCCGCATAGCGAGGCAGGGCGTCGCAGTGGAGCACGAAAACGTCCGGGGCGCCTCCGTAGGCGAGCCCGAGGGTGACCTTGTCGTAGTAGGTGCCCCAGGGGATGATCTGCATTCGCACCTTGATGCCAGGATGCTCGGCATTGAACTGGCGGACGATGCGCTCCATAGTCGTGCCGTCCGGGCCGCTGAAGCCGTTCCAGAACTGAAGGGTGATGCCCTGATCCCGTGTAGCTGCCTTGCGCGGTCCGCATCCACATATGAGGGCGAGGAGAACCGTGGCCAGTATCAGTAGGTAACCCCTGCAACGAGGTCTCATCCGCAAAACTCCCGCGCCGCCGATGGCAGAACCTACCAGCGGAGAAGCTCATAGTCAGACACTGAGGCACTTAGCTGCTCGGCAATACTGAGCGTTTGTATGATACTGTGTTACGCTCGGGCTTGTCAATTGCGAGCAGTGATTCGGGCTTGGCCATCCTGTCTCAACCTCGCCGGTCGTTGAGAACCGGTGCAAGCGGTCGCTTGTAACGATACCTGCTAAGTCGTCTGTATGTTTCAATCCTCACCGGTCGCTGAGGACCGGTGCAAGTCTAGCTAAGAGTGTTGCTCGCTCAGCGCAGTATTCGTTTCAATCCTCACCGGTCGCTGAGGACCGGTGCAAGAGGACGTGCAACGCAAGAGGTCCTGGATGAGGCAGGCGTTTCAATCCTCACCGGTCGCTGAGGACCGGTGCAAGACGCGCGCCACTACTGGTTGAAGCAGCAGAGGTCGGTTTCAATCCTCACCGGTCGCTGAGGACCGGTGCAAGGGCTTCGAGCGGATCGCCAGGCGTCCACATCTTCGGGTTTCAATCCTCACCGGTCGCTGAGGACCGGTGCAAGACCCCTATGGCAG
>JBPOHN010000028.1:0-70663 GCA_052035525.1 Armatimonadota bacterium | reverse complement strand
AACAAGCAAGCTGATCTATTATACTACCGGCCAGCGTAGCTCCGCTCCGATTAGGGTGATCGCCATCGCCGAAACGACTGATCGCTTTCAAACGAAACAACTGCTCGGCTTCAGCGAAATCCGCACGTCGTTGCAACACAGCCTTAATCGGGCCGAGGGTTGGGACGACGGCCGCTTGCTGATGCTCCACCTGAAGATGCCGTTGCAACACAGCCTTAATCGGGCCGAGGGTTGGGACCGGGGAGGCTTGAGAGACAGGCGCACAGCGAGTGGTTGCAACACAGCCTTAATCGGGCCGAGGGTTGGGACAGCAGGAAGTGCTGCTCGACTGCATAGAGCGATTCGGTTGCAACACAGCCTTAATCGGGCCGAGGGTTGGGACCGGATTAGCAGAGACTGCGACCAGTATCGACTAGCAGGTTGCAACACAGCCTTAATCGGGCCGAGGGTTGGGACTATCACTGCCTCTCTGGTACTACTTGCTGTTTCGCGTTGCAACACAGCCTTAATCGGGCCGAGGGTGGTTGGGACTGATTGTTGTTGCTATCGTCGCCATATTGGCGGCACGTTGCAACACAGCCTTAATCGGGCCGAGGGTTGGGACAGCACTGAGGGGCAAGTCGCAGAGGAATACGCGGTTGCAACACAGCCTTAATCGGGCCGAGGGTCTGAACCTCGGCTCTCCACTCTCAACTCTCAACTCCGCTGAACTCCACTCCCGTCAGCCACCACTCCCGTCAGCCAGTTGACAACCTCCACCCCGCCTGCTATACTTTGCATGAGAACAAATGTTCTCCTATATTCTAGGAGGTTTTTCCGTGAAACAGCCACAAGAACTTCGCCGCAACCCCGTAACAGTGCTGCTGAGCGACCAGGAACTGCAGGAATTGGAGGCAGCATGCGCCCCCGAGGGCAAGAGCGCGTTCGTCAGGCAGGCCGTCCGTAGGCACATCGCACTGGTCTCCAGACGCGCCCGCGGACAGGCGACTTTCGCTCAGAACTGCATAGCTGAGCACGAAAGAGGCCTCCGGGGCGGGTTTACAGGCCGGTCCTGATCCGGGCGCTCCCCGGCCCGCCGCCCCTGTTTTGTGGTGCCACACAGCTGGTGAACAACATTTAACTGAAATATCATGCTTCCGACCGACCAAAACCCCCGTTTCGGAAGCTTATATCATGGGGGGCAAATTTCATCGCTTCAGTCGCCCCGTCGGCAGCCGTGCACGGCAGCGGCACGCGACTTGAAGGTTGATGATCGCTGGACTCAGAAGGTTAGGAATAGAACAAGCGGAGGATTTTGCCAGGAATGAACCAGTCTGACGTGCGGGTTGTGCGGGAGCTTGCGAAGCGGTATGTGGAGGTCTGCAATGCTGATGTCCAGCAGGAAAGGCGGGAGTTGTGGCGGAAGCATAACTCGCTCGTTGGCACGCGGCCTTTGGTATATGTTCGCGGGTGGCCTGTCGGCGAGGTGCCCGAGGCGGCGGTGCTGGAGTGCGAGGACAAGTTCCTGCGGGCCTATGAGCGGTCGCTTAGGACGCTGCTATACCAGAGCACAATAGGCGACGACTACATATTCGAGCCGTGGATAACCGTCCCCGCAAAGCGCGTGACACATCCGGATGGGCTGTGGGGGCTGAAGATCGGCAGAATTCCAAGTCCCGAGAAGGGCGGCAGTTGGATGTTCGATCCGCCGATCAAGGCTCTCGAAGACGCCCAACGCATGGTCAGCCCGCGCCACGTAATCGACGAGGAAGCAACCGCCCGGGACGTGCAGAAGCTGCGGGATGTGGTGGGCGACATTATAGAGGTAAACGTGGACCGCGCGCCAGTATACACCGTGTGGAACGCGGATATATCGACCCAGCTAGCGTATCTGCGCGGTCTGGAGCAGATGATGTGGGATATGGTCGATAACCCCGAGTGGCTGCACGGAGTGCTCGCGTTTATGCGGGACGGGATCATGACCACTCACGCCGAGGCGGAGGCGGCGGGCGACTGGGGACAGGCGAACTCCTACAACCAGGCGATGGCCTACGCGAGCGAGCTGCCCGACCCGAAGGCGAATACTCCTGCCCGGTGCGACCAGTTATGGTGGTATGTGGCGGCGCAGGAATACACGCTGGTGTCTCCGGCGATGCACGACGAGTTCCTGCTCGCCTACCAGATGCCGATAGCGGCCAGGTTCGGGCTGGTTGCATACGGGTGCTGCGAGGACTTGACGGAGAAGATCGATATACTGCGCAAAATCCCGAACCTGAGGCGGATTGCGGTTGCTCCGAGGGCAAATGTGCGGCGGTGCGCGGAGCAGATAGGGCAAGATTATGTGTTCTCCTACAGGCCGAACCCCGCGGAGATGGTGTGCTGCGGGTTCGATCCGGAGCACGTGCGGAAGGTGATCCGGCGAGACCTCCAGGCGGCGGAAGGCTGCCATCTGGACATTACGCTGAAGGACATCCAGACCGTGGAAAACCAGCCGGAGCGGCTTCGCGAGTGGGTGAAGATAGTGCGCGAGGAGATAGGCGGCTGACGCAGATGCGCAAATGCCCGGGCAGATGAACCGCCCGGGCACTGACTACGCTCTTCCTGAAGTCTACTTTCTCTGCAGCGGGCAGCCCGCTCCAGCCGGGCCCCTGCCGGGCCCCATGCCCATTCCACAGCCAGGGCCTTTGCCCGGTCCGAGGGGGCACATCGCGGCGTTCGGCCCACCAACGCAGCATGCGCCGATGCCGCATCCGGCGCACATCGCGCAGCAGCACGGGGCGCCTGCCCGCGCGCACTGCTCGAGGCACTTGGCCCTCTGCTCCGGCGTAAGCTGGGCTATGCACGCCGCTTTGGCGTCGATTGCCTTGTTGCGGATTGCCGCCCTGATCTGATCGGCTTCATCGGAAAGCCTCTTGATCTCGCCCACGTTCGGTACGGCAACCGCCCACTGGGCCGCGATCTCTTTCATCTTAGCCTGAAGATCGGCCTGCATAGGCGCGACATCTCTCGCCAGCGCGGCCCGGATCTCTTTCATCTCGGCTACCTGACCGGGTGAAAGGTTCAGCATCTGCTGACACATCACAGCGCACCCACCGGGCCCGGCCGGATTCCCGCGCTTTCCCTGAGCCACGGCCACAACCGCCATAAGGGCAACCAACAGCACCAGTGCGTAGATAAGTATGGTTCGCTTCATGTTGACACTCCTAACTGTTATTGAGCGGTTGCACCAGGCCGCACACGGCAGCCCGGCACTCCCATCCCGGGACAGGCGCCTCCTCCACATTTACCCTGACGGAGGAACTCTCGCCCGACCATTTCGAAGAGCCTTGCTTCCTGATCGTCGTTCAGCACCGGTCTGAGCTCCAGTAGATATTCCGCGGTCCTCCGCTGAAGTTCAGCCTGTCTAGCGGCAAGCTCGTCGAGAGCCGCATCGACTCTGGCTCGATCAGGCTTTGGAGCTTTGAGCTCTTCGAGCAGCCGGGCCCGAGCCTGCTGCATGCCTACGCCTCCGGCATGCTGCTCGGTGCAGAACCGCTCGGTAATGGCAGCAACCTCCCGCTCCTGCTGTGGGGTCAACTCGAGGTAGCGCATGACCATGCACGGGCCGGCTCCAGTTCCGACTCCCATTCCACAGCCGGGGCCGTTCCCATACTGCCTCGAGCTGATGGTGGACGTTACCGCGAAGGACGCTCCCGCCACAGCGAAAAGAACCAGCGCGTGCCAGATCCATCTCCACGGTGTCATTGGGTCACCTCCGCGTTTCCATCCGCGCTCGCGTTCACAACGTAGACAGCGCCCGCGAGACCGTCATCGAAGGCATCCAGCGCAAAGGTGTCCGACGCTTGGTCCTCCGATACCGTCACTTTGGCCGCGGTCGTGCTGCTGTGCGAGCCGTAATAGGCGCCGGTGATTCCGCCCGCGGCGATGGCTGCGATCGCCATTGCCACTCCCGCCAGACGGGGAACTCCGTAAACCCAGCGGAACGCCCAACGGCCTCGTCGCTGCGCTGCCTGCTCGCGGATGTCAGCCATCGTGAAGTGCGGCTCGACATCCGACCAGGCCCCCATTGCCTCCATGGCGCGGCCAATGGCAGCGGCCTCCGCGCGGCAGCCTGAGCAGGATACGAGATGCTCGTTCAGCCTTTCCGCTCTGCCGGGATCGAGCTCTCCGTCCAGCATTGCCGGAATCAGTTTTTGTGCGGTTCTGCAGTTCATACTGGCGCCTTTCTAGTGTTGTAACGTATTTGGCCCACCTAAACTTGCGGTGGATAATCAACTTTTTCGCTCTGCCGCCGGTTCGGTGTCTTCCGCAAGACACGGCGAAAGCCTGGTCTTGAGCGCGGTCTTCGCCCGGAAAAGCAGCGATTCGACAGCCGGAACGCTTGTCTTCATTACCTCGGCGATCTGTTGGTAGGACAGCCCCTCGTACCGCTGCAGCACGACTGCCATGCGCTGGTTCTCCGGCAGCGACGCCACGGCTGCCCTGACCAGCCGGGCGAGTTCATCTGATGAGACGCTCTCTTCCGGCGACGCGCAAGCGGCCGCGCACTCGGGGACATCCTCGGTGGAAACGGAGCGGGACCGCTTTCGTCTGCGGACCTCATCCAGGCAGCAGTTCGCCGTCACGCGATACAGCCACGTGCAGAATGCCGCGTTCGGGCGATAGGCTTTGGGTGAGGCGTAGAGCTTGACGAAGACATCCTGCGCGACGTCCTGCGCGGCGTCACGATCCCCGAGAAAGTGGTAGGCCGTGTTCAGTACGCGCGAACGGTAGCGCGAGAAGAGGTCGGCGAAGGCGCTTTCGTCTCCGCGCTGGAACGCGAGCATCAGTTGGGCGTCGGGGTCGTCTGTATGCTTCACTTGATCACCCGGATGATGATTACCCGGCGGGCGGGATGATCACTTCATTTGCGGCGGAAGGCTCGGCGATTGAAATCGCGGGCAACGAAAACGCGAAGTCCCCCCACGGGGACCGGGAAAGTAGATGCTGAATCGATTTCAGCATGACGGAACGTCGCTTTCGGAACAGCATCCTCGATCCGAGATGGCAGCATGGTATCTACTTCTTCTCGTGGAAGACGCGGACGGCTTTGCCCTCCTGGCGAGGGAGTGAGCCCGGTCTGAAGACATCTCCTTTCGGTGAGAAGCCGAGGACTTCCTTGAGTTTCTTTTCGACCGTGAAGCCGGTGACGCCCTCCTCCGCCTCGACGTTGATACGCACGTCCTTGACGCCGTCCACTTCCTCGATGATGATCTGATAGTGGCTGCAGACGCCCGGGATTTCCATAAGGGCCTGCTCCACCTGCTTCGGGAAGAAGTTGACGCCCTTGACTATGAGCATATCGTCACGGCGGCCCGTGATGCGGTCGAGCCGCAGACTCGTGCGGCCGCAGGAGCATTTCTGCCGTGTGATGATGCGGGTGAGGTCGCCTGTGCGGAAGCGGACCACGGGTATGGCCTCGCGCGTCAGCGAAGTGAAGACTACCTCGCCTACCTCGCCGTCAGGGACAGCCTTGCCCGTCTCAGGGTCGATGATCTCGCAGATGTAATGGTCCTCCCAGAGATGGATGCCGTTGTGCGCCTCGCAGTCCATTCCGGTAGTCCCGACGCCACCGGTCTCAGTCATGCCGTAGATATCGAACGCCTCGATACCGAGGCCGTTCTCTATCTTCTCCCGCATCTTGTCGCTGAACGTCTCCGCGCCAAAGATGCCGATTTTGAGATCGGGCAGGTCTTCCTTCTGTTCCTCCAGGACTTCCATTATCCGGATGCCGTAGCTGACGACGCCCATGAGGCCTTTCACTTTGAAGTCCTGCATCAGTTTGATCTGCCGCGGCGTGTTGCCCGCTCCGGTAGGAACGACGAACATCCTGGAGATGCGGGCGCCATGGTAGAAGCCGAATCCGCCGTTGAAAAGTCCGAACGAGGGTGTGATCTGAATGCAGTCGCCCGAGGCAAGACCGGCCATATAGTAGCAGCGGGCCATGCACTCGCCCCACTGGTCGAGGTCGTTCTGCGTATAGGCCATCACCACCGGCGCGCCGGTAGATCCCGAACTCATGTGCATCTCGCGGAGCACCGAACGGTCTACACACAACATGCCCAGCGGATACTGGTCGCGGAAGTCGTTCTTGTCAACAAGTGGCAGGTGGCGGATGTCCTCCAGCATTTCGATATCGCCGGGCTTAATGCCTTTGGCATCCATCTTGGCTTTGTAGAACGCGCTGTGCTCGTAGACACGGCGGACTGTCTCCTTGAGCTTCGCAAGCTGGATTGCCGCCAGTTCATCGCGGGACATCGTCTCGGCTTTTTCGTTCCAGTAAGTGGACATCTTTACCTCTGCTATGCTACTGATGCACTTCGACCGCCCACCGCGCCGTTGCGTCCTTCAACAGTGCTCAGAATGTGGCTGCTCAGCCCCAGTTAACACCACGTCATGCCGGACTTGATCCGGCATCCAGGCGGCGAGCCGGATGGGTCCTGAAACGAGTTCAGGATGACGGAACAGGTTCAGGATGACGATGATGCTCATCAACCCTGAGCAGTTATCTCAGAATGCTTCGGCTTGCGGGCTACTTAGTGCCAGCGGGTTCGTTATTGCAACCACGACATGTCTGTTGTCACGTGGGGAATGAGAGTGACGCATCAGCGCCCGACCAGCCCCGGCCATCAGACACATCAATGGTACTACAATTCGACACAGAGTGCACTACTACCTTCGAGAGGTGTCTGTTTGGCCTCACTAGACAGGGCGGCGCTGGAAAGCCGGGGGCGGGCTGCGCGCATCCCGCCCCCACATTTGTGTCACGTCCGCATGTTGGATATCTCCCAACCGCGAAATCGCTACTTGAGCATGACCCACTTGCCGTTCTTGACCGTCACCATCACGAGCGAGGAGTAGTCGAGCCCCGTGTGGTCGGTCTTGGACATGTTGTAGATGCCGCTGACGCCAACATAGTTCTTCGTGTTCTCGATGGCGGCCCGCAGCTTATCGGGGTTTGTGCCCGCCTTCTTGATGCCGTTAGCAATGATCTGGACAGCATCCCAGGCATAGCCGGAGTGCGTGCTCAACTCGCCGAGCCGCCTGGCCTTGAATGCCTTGACGAACGCCAACTCGACCTTCTTCTGCGGATCGCTGTTCGGAAGCTGCGAGGCTACCATTAACTTGGTAGAGGGCATGATGGTGCCTTCCGCCGCCGCGCCGGCAACTTTGAGGTAGACCGGGTCCGGCTGGCCGTGGCACTGAATGATAGGGAACGGGACCTTGAGCTGCCGGGCGTTCTTGGTGACTATTCCACCGGCGGGGCCGATGGTCCAGACCACCATCGCCTGCGGTTTGGCGGCGGCAATCTTGCCGACCTGAACGGAAACATCGGTATCGTTGGGGTCGAATGTCTGATTCTCGACGATGGTGATGCCGTAGCTCCTGGCTAGGCTCTTGAGCAGGTCAGCACCTTCCTCGCCGAACTTGTCGGCGGCGCTGATGACACCGATGCGCTTGATCTTCTTTGACTGGAGGTACTTGTAGATCCTCACCACCGCCGAACTGGTCTTCTGCGGACTCTTGAAGATCCACGGACGTATAGGCGTCACGGGAGCCGCTCCGCCGACGCAGGCGACGACCGGAGTCTTGCCCGCCGCAGCCGTGTTGACACAAGCCATTATCTCACCGGTGCTCGTAGGGCCGCAGATGGCGACGACTTTGTCCTTTTCAATCAGCTTCTTCATAGCGATCGCGGCCTGACCGGGCTCGGACCGGGTGTCCTCAACTACAAGCACCAGCTTGCTGCCGTTGATGCCGCCCTTCTTGTTGATCTCGTCAACAACCATCCTGGCGACCTGCTGTGAGGTGATGCCTACGGGAGCCGCCTTGCCTGAAAGGGCAAAAAGCCCGCCGATCTTGATCTCTTTGGCAGCACTCGACGCGCACGCGAAGAGCGCGGATAGCACGAATACAGCCAGAATCACAAATGCCAGTCTTCTCATCTCGTTTCCTTTCCGTCTTAACGCCACAATGTCCGGGACGAGGCAACGCCCGGCCGTTTCAGATTCCCAAATAAGCCTTCTGGACGCGGTCGGAAGACTTGAGCGCCTCTGCGGTGTCCTCCAGTACGATCCGTCCGTTCTCTATGACGTATCCACGGTCTGCGACCTCCAAAGCCTTGTGAACGTTCTGCTCTGCAATGAGCAAGGTCACCCCGGCTTTTCGCAACTCCACGATCCTGTCAAATAACTCTTTGACAAGTACGGGCGCAAGTCCTGTAGAAGGTTCATCAAGAATTAAGATTTGGGGCGAAGACATAAGGGCGCGGCCGAGGGCGAGCATCTGCTGCTGGCCACCGCTCAGTTCCCCTGCCCTGCTGGCGGCCCGCTTCTTCAGTTCGGGGAAGAGCTGGTAGACGGAGTCGAGGCGGTTCTTGACGGAGAAAGCAGATTCCCCACTACGTTCGGAATGACGGGTGCTGGGGGCGGCTTCGCACCCTTCGACGGGGCTCAGGATGCTCTGCTCGTCTACTGCCGCGATGGTTCGCTCGCGCGCCGTCGGGGTGTTCCGAACGCTCTCGCGTCGGCTGTTCGCATTTGCGCCGACGAGGAGATTCTCGTAGACAGTCATGCCCGGGAAGAGCGCCCGGCCCTCGGGAACAAGGACGATGCCGCTGCGGGCGATGTATTCGGCAGGTCTGCCAGCGATGTTGCGGTCGCGCAGGAGGACACGGCCTTCGCTTGGTGGGATTAGCCCGGCGATGCTGCGCAGAAGCGTGCTCTTGCCCGCGCCATTTCCGCCGATGAGCGCGACGACCTCGTTGGATTGGACGCTCATTGATACGGACCGAATCACCGGCAGCTTGCCGTAGCCTGCGCTCAAGTTGATCACTTTCAGCATTGCGCCGCTCCCAGATAGGCCTCAACGACCTGCGGATTCGATCGGACCTCAGCGGGGCTGTCGTCGGCGATGAGTCTTCCGCTGTCGAGCACGATGACGCGTTCCACGAGGTTCATCACGAGCTGCATATCGTGCTCGACGAGCAGGACGGTGATGCCGCTGCTGACGATGTGGCGAATGATCTTCGATAGCTGCGCGCCTTCCGTGCGGTTGAGCCCTGCCGCGGGCTCGTCCAGAAGAAGAAGCTTCGGCGAAAGCGCTAGGGCGCGGGCGATCTCTGCGAGGCGCTGCTTTCCGAACGGAAGGTCACCGGCACGGGTGTGGATGTCATCATCCAGGCCGAGGTCCTCAAGTATGTAACATGCTCGCTTCGCGCGCAGGCGCTCCGCTTCCCGGTAGCTTCCCGGCCAGAAGGATGCCCTGAAGAACGGTCCGGAGTTCCAGGCGCAGAGGACGTTTTCGAGAAGCGTCATCTCGTGGAACAGCCTGACGTTCTGGAATGTGCGGGCGATACCGGCCCTGGCAGCCTTGTGGGAGGACGCCTGGAGCGGCCTGCCGCAGAAGTGGACTGTGCCGGCGCTGGGCGGCAGCGCACCCGCGATCAGGTTGAACAGCGTCGTCTTGCCGGCGCCGTTAGGTCCGATGACGGCAACCAGGCTGCCAGCGTCGATCGAGAAGCTGACGCTGTTCACGGCGCGGAGGCCGCCGAAGTCCTTGGTTATTCCACTAAGTGAAAGTTGAGCCATTGTGTATCGATCATTGAGTGTTGAACGCTGTCCGGAACCGTAGGGCCAGCCTCTTCAGGCCGGGGATGAGGCCCGCCGGTGAGAGAATAAGAACTAGCCCGAGCAGGATGCCGAACACCAGATGCTCGACGCGAGACGTATCGGCAAGGCCCATCGCTTTGCCTGCCATGTTGATCAGTTCGTGCAGGACGGTGAGAAGGACACCGCCCGCTACGCTGCCCCAGATGCTGCCCATCCCGCCGATCACCACCATCATCACGAGCTGGACGTTCATCATCAGCCCGAACTCATCCGGCCCGAGATAGCCGTCTGCATGCACAAACGCAAAGAGCACGCCCGCTACTGCGGCAAGCACGCAAGACGCGGTGAAGACCTTGACCTTGAGCGAAAAAGCGTTGATCCCTAACGACTCGGCGGCGGTTTCATCACCGTGGATCGCGCGCAGGCTGCGCCCGCCGGGGGAGTCGATGAGGTGGACCGCCCAGATGATGCACGCGGTCACGACCGCCCAGATGAAGTAGAGCTTGAGGACGGATTGGTCGATGGTGAGGCCAAAAAGGTGCAGTTCGGGACGGCTCAGGAGGCTCGGCAGGCCGGTGATGCCGTCCGCGCCGTTGGTGATCTTGAACTTGGATATGGCCTGGCTGATTATGATGCCGACAGCCAGCGTGGCAAGCGCGAGGTGGTTGCCCTTGAGGCGCAGTATCGAGCCGCCGATCAGGAAGCCGAATATAGCGGTGGCGACCATGCCCACGAGTACGGCGGGAATGAGCGGCCAGTTGAAGGAGTCGATCAGGACGGCCGGGATGTATGCGCCGAGTCCGTAGAACCCCGCGTGGCCGAGCGATACCTGCCCTGTGTAGCCCATAAGCAGCGTGAGCCCGCAGACGATGATAACGTAGATCCCGCAGAGCTGCGCGAGGTCGAGCAAATAGGCATAGTCCCCGCGGGCGATGGCGGGAAATGCCGCGACCACGAGCGCCATGATCATCGGGCCGATATAGAGCCTCCAGAGCGGCTTGGGGCGAGGGTACTTGCCGATCATTTCGCCACCAATCCTTTCGGCCGGATGAGGAGCATCACGATCACGACCGCGAGCGCGAGGATGTCCGCGTATTCGGGCGACTTGAGCTTGATCCCCTGCTCCAACAGGCCCATCATCAGTCCGCCCAGCACGCAGCCGGCCGGGCTGCCGAGTCCTCCGAGGATCGCCGCGGAGAAGCCTTTGAGGCCGATCATCGTACCGCCGTCGAACTGCATGCTATACATAGATGTGACCAGCACGCCGCCGACTCCGGCGAGGGCAGCCCCTATCGCAAACGACTTCGCGGAGGCGGCTTCTACACTGATCCCGCAGAGCTTCGCGCCTTCACGGCTCTCAGCGCAGGCGCGCATGTTGCGTCCTGTCCTCGTGCGCTTGAAAAACGCCAGCAGAAGGAGCATGCACGCGGCAACTACGGGAATCACAAGGAGTTGGTGCTTGTCCACCTGCCCTGCCCCGATTGCGACAGTGCCCTCTATGAACTTCGGCACCGTATAGGGCTTCACGATGAACGCGAACGAGGCCGCGCACTTGAGGACAATGGAGATCGCAATGGTGATGATGATATAGGTGACCGGCGAAGCGTTTTTCGCGGGCCTAACGCCCATAAGGTATGACAGCAGGCCGACGAGCGCCGCAACCGAGATGCCCGTGGCCATCGCGAGCGGCAGAGGAAGCCTCAGCGATTCGATGGCCCATGCGGTAGTGAGCCCGCCGATCATCACGAACTCGCCCTGGGCGAAGTTGATAATCCCGGTGGTGGAATAGATGACGTTGAACCCGAGCGCTATGAGCGCATAGATGCAACCGACAACCACCCCATTTGTGAAGAAGACGCCGAGATACTGGCCCATGCGTTCATGGTAGCACAGCGGCAGGGGGAAGGGAAAGTTGCGAACTACGAATTGCGAGTTGCAAATTGGGCAAAGGAGACTCGTCGTAACAGCAGGTGGGGTCGGTGTAGGTCGCCGGCCCTTTCTGCTTTGTGGCCTGGCCTGACTCTGGGTCTACACGCGTGTTGTAGTACATCGGCGCGCCGTCTGAGTTGACCGCGCAGTTGACGGGATCACCGGATGTGGCATTGTGCTCTATGTAGACCGTCTCAACGTGAGTGTCGATGAACGAGGCATTGATCTGGACTCCGTTCTCGAGCCCGCTCGTGTCACCACAGTGCCAGCCCAGGCGCTCATAGAACGCCAATTGATCGGACTCGTAGCCGTAATCGCTCATATTCCGGCAAGGCTTCTTGCAGCCGACGCCATACCAGGCCTTATCATTGGCGACCTTGTACCAGTATGAAGTAGTAGGATTGCGGGCTTCCGTATCGGCCTCGTCCTTAGGGCAGAACACTCTATCCGGCATCTTCATGTGGTGGTATAGCGCCTCCGCCCATGTGCGTCTGGGCGAGTTCTCGGAGGCGATG
This sequence comes from Armatimonadota bacterium, assembly GCA_052035525.1. Classification (GTDB taxonomy): domain Bacteria; phylum Armatimonadota; class UBA5829; order UBA5829; family UBA5829; genus DTKD01. The sequence goes on along the minus strand of JBPOHN010000028.1, from coordinate 58,590 downwards.
TTGCCCCGCTTCGTGCAGAAGTACAGCGAGTCCCTCTTGTTCCACTTCTTGGAGTTCCGCACGAGGTATGACGACGGCATCGCGCCTTCATAGTCGTCGGCATACATCTTGAGCGCCTGCGCACACTGCTTGAGGTTGTTGAGGCAAGTGTCTCTGCCAGGCGGATGACGGGTACTTGTGAACACCGGAAACATGATCGCTGCCAGGACGAGGAAGATGATGACAACCACTACCACAAGGCCTAATGAGCACTTGCCGCTTCTCATTGCCGTGCTCTCCTGCTTCGATTCGGCATGACTGTGTGACGAGGCGGGGGTGTGGGATGTTCCTAGGCTTTCGGAGACATTGAGGCACTGAAGCGACTGAAGCCGCTGACATTCAGCGGCTTCATCCAGCTTCATCCCTTCAATGGTTCCGTCTGCTAGTCCGTAAACGCCTTCGCCACAAGCTCCTTCGGAAGCTGCTTCGTGACCATACTCACCAACGGGACGATAATGAAGGGGATGACGATCGATACCGCGCCTGCTACCGGGATCGAGGGGTCCTTCGCGCTGAAACCAGGGTCGCCGAGGAACCAGCACAGGGCGAGGTTCACAGCAAGGGATCCGAATATCCCGGCAGCCACACCCGCGGTCGTGGTCTTTCGCCAGAACAGGCCGTAGAAAAGGGGAGCGGCGAAGCATCCGGCGAGCACGCCCCACGAAAGCGCCATCAGGTTCACTATGAATGTGATCTTCCCGAGCGCGATCAGCACCGATACGGCCACGAACACACCGCAGAGGACTCGCATTAGGGTCATAACAGAGCGCTTCGATGCGCCCGGCTTGAGTATGCCCTGATAGAGGTCCATCGCAATAGCCGAGCTCGAAACCAGCACCAGCGAGGACAGGCTGGACATAGACGCGGAGAACACGAGTACCAGGATCACAAGCGAAATCGACGGCGGCGTGTGCCAGGTGATGAACTTGGGCATCAGCGCATCAATCCCGAGCGCCGGATCCTTGATTACGTCCACCAGCCTGGGGTCGTGCTCAGCGAAGATATGGGTGAGAGCACCGGTGTAATATGCGCCGAACGCCATCAGAAGCGAGAATATCGTGCAGACGATCATCGTGGACTTGATATACTCCTTGCCCTTGACGGAGTAGAACTTCTGCACCATCTGCGGCAGGCCCCACGGCCCGAAGCTCGTCAGGAGGACCAATGAGGCAAGCACCAGCCAGCCGGGCGTGCCTACGGGCGCGGCGGTGCCGGGAGGCGGGGCCTGGGCAGGCAGCAGGGCAGGCGCAAACGCAGGGTTGTTCGCAAGCTGTGAGGTCGCATGGCCGAATCCTCCAACCTGATGCGCGAGGAAGATGACCATGACGCACACGCCCATGAGTTCGATTACACCGCGGATCAGATCGGTAACGGTAAGCGCGAAGTAGCCACCCATGATGATGTAGACGCCGGTCAGGGCCGCCAGAAAGCCGAGCACGTAGCCGTAGGGTATGCTTGTGAATGCCTCAACGAGGAAGCTCAGGCCTTGATAGACGGAAGCCGAGTAAGGGACGAGGAAGAGAAAGACAATCAGCGCTCCGACGATCTTCAGCATTTTGCTGTTGTAGCGCGACTCGAGAAACTCGGGCATGGTCATCGCGTTCAGCCGGACGGTCATCTGCCTCGTGCGGCTCGCGAGAATCCACCACGCCAGCAGAGTGCCGACGAGGGCGTTGCCGATGACGATCCACATCGTGTGGAGGCCGAAGCCCCAGCCGAGCTTGCCGGCATAGCCAATGAAGAGCACTGCCGAGAAGTAGGTGGTGCCGTAGGCAAACGCGGACATCCACGGGCCGATCGTCCTGCCGCCGAGGAAGAAGTCTCCCACGCTCTTTGTCTTGGTCATTGCCCAATAGCCGATGCCGAGCATAACCAGCACATACGCTACGATTATTGCGATACCTGTGTTTCCCATCTATGGCTCCCTGGAGACGTTCGAAGGTTGGAAGGTTTGAAGGTTAGAAGGTTAGGGATTTTCGCCCCTCGAGTTCGAACGTGTAGCGGCCAGAGCTTACTTCGAACGAAACATAATCCTTATCAACACGAGCGGCGATGACGCCGCTGGTCGGCTTGAACGAATCCGTCTTCCAAATAACTGACTTCCCTTCTCTAATGGTGCAGTCCTCCCTGCCGAGCTTAGGGACACAGACAATCGCCGTGCTGTTGGCAGGGATGGTGACGGAGAGGGTGATGCCGTTATCGGTCAGCCTCCATTCGGAGATAACCCTGCCTCGGACGGTGTTCACCGAAGCGTCGGCGGATTTCATATCGCCAAGCATGTACGGCTTGATGGCAAATCGCTCCCAGCCTGGGTGTCTGGGATCCGGATTGATGCCGGCGAGTATCCGATAGAACCACGCGCTGACGAAGCCAAGCGCGGGGTGGTTGTGCGAGTTCATCCCGTTGCCGGTCTTGAGTTCCCATAGCTCCCAGATCGTGGTCGCGCCGTTCTTGATCATGTAGCCCCAACCGGGGTAGTCCTCCTGCGTCACGATCTTGTAGGCAACGTCCGCCCTACCCGCCTGCACGAGCGCATCGAGCAAGAACGGGGTGCCGATAAACCCGGTGCTGAGGTGTCCCTTGTGCTTGACCTCGATGCTCTCGATGAGGTTCGCCAGCACCCTGTCGCGCCTATCAGCAGGGACGATGCCGAGATAGAGCGGGAAAGCGTTCGAGAACTGGCTGCCGTTGCCGTAGCTGCACTTCTCGGGATCAAAGAAGCGCTTGTTGAAGGCATCGGCGACGCTTGCGCGAAGCTCCCGATAGGCTTTGGCATCGGCAGGCTTGCCAAGCGCATCGGCAATGTCGGCTACCACGCCCGAGAGCCAGCAGAATGTGCCGGTTGAGACCAGGTCCTTGGGAGTGCCCTCGACCGCGATCCAATCTCCATAGTTGTTGCGGGTAACGATGTAGTCCTTTGCCTCGCGCGCGAGGAGATCAACTGAGCGCCTGATGCCGTCGTAGTGCCTGGCTAGGATAGCCTTGTCGCCGGTGTGGACATAGGTATTCCAGGCGATCATCGGATAAGCAGCGGACCACATCGGGTCGCCCGGCTGGGTTCCCCAGACCCTGGGGACAGTATCCGGGACCGCGCCGTTCTCCTCGGCATCCGCGATAAGCCTCAGGAACCACGAGTACGCCGCGGGCATGTCGAGGTTGAAGAGCATCGCATCCGAGGTCATCCACGCGTCACCCATCCAGCCCTGGCGCTCATCGCGCTGAGGGCAATCGGTGGGGATGGAGTGGAAGTTGGTGCGCATGCCCCAGACAGCGTTCTCCTGGATCTGGTTAATCAGCCCGTTGCTGCAGACGAATCGCCCTTCCCGCCGCAAGTCCGTAGCGACGAGTATGCCCTGGATCTTGTCGGGCGTAAGGCGGCCGGGATAGCCCTCGATCTGAACGTATCTGAACCCGTGGTACGTGAAGCGTGGTTCGTAGAACTCCGTGCCGACGCCCTTCGTGATATACGTATCCGTCGCCCTCGCGGAGCGCAGATTCTCCTGGTTCACGGTACCGTCGGGGTAGAGGAGCTCGGAATGCCTCAGCGTGATCTTCGTGCCGACAGGCGCACCGACCTCGAGCCGGCACCAGCCGGAGAAGTTCTGACCGAAATCAACAACGCAGACGCCGGGCCTGGGCGAGGTGATAGACTTCGCCGGCATCGGGGCCAGCGGCCCGATGGGCGGGATCGTCTGGGCCGTTAGCTGCACGTCCCAGTCTACGACGCTTACGGGAAGCCATTCGGAGTCGTCAAAGCCGGGCTCGTTCCATCCACGCTGCTCCAGGCGGGCGTCGCAGGTTTCGCCGTGGTAGATCGAGTTCTCGAGTATCGGGCCACTTGACCACTTCCAGGACTCATCCGAGACAATGCGCTCCGTGGCGCCGTCTTCGTATTCGATCTCGATTTGCACGAGCAGCCGCGGGGCCTTGCTCCACCACCCCTGCCCGAGCATCGCCCCGACGCAGTTGCGGCCTTGTCTGAGAAGAGCACGGAGCGGATAGGTGCTGTAGGCGACGCGCTTGTTGTAATCAGTACGGGCGGGGTCGAGCGCGGAGTGGCATGCGTACTTTTCGCCGTTGATGTGGAGTTCGTAGTATCCGACGCCGGTGACGTAGGCCCGAGCATTCCGAACAGGCTTGCCGATCGTGAACTCCTTGCGCATCAGAGGGCTAATCGCACCGGGCGTTCTTGACATGCGGCTGCCATCGGTAAGCTGCGCCTTGCCCCAACCGTGGTCCTCTATGCTGTCCTTCGCCTCCACCTGCGCGTTGAAGGCGAGGTTCCGCTCCGAGGCATCGAGCACCTCCAGCTCAACCAGCGCTAAAAGCGGCTTCCTGCCCTTAGGCTGATCGAGCTTTGTGGCGGTGATCCTGACGTAGCGGGCGGCCTGATCGCCGACTGGAATAGTAACGGGTCGGTCGCCGGGATCGGGCTGATCTTCGCTGCTGCGGTCTGCAATGACGCGGGCTGACTTGAAGCCGGCATCGTCGGAGGCTTCTACGCGATATCTGATCGGAAATCCGAATCCTGGTTCGTCTCGCTGCCAGTTGTAAGGCCGCGCAGGATAGAGCACGACGGACTTGAACGCTCTCGGCTTGCCAAGATCGACCTGGACCCATCTCGCTTCACTGCGGTTCTCTCCAAACTCGGAATGATAACCGTTGCCGCCTGAGGACGGACCAGAGATCCACTTCGCGGACCAGTCAGATTGGTTCAGCAGGCCGGTCTCGAAAGTGCCGCCGAAGAAGAAGTGGTCCAGGGCGCTCACGCGGCCTTTCTCGTCCCAGATGCGGACGTACCAGTGGTAGAGCGTCATGCTCTTCAGGGGTTTGCCAGCATAGACGATCCCTGTGCAGCGGCTCGAGGCGACCTTGCCGCTGTCCCACATGTCCGGCTCAAGACGCTTGCTCTCGTCGTCAAATAGTGGCCTGGTCGAAACCAGTACCTGATAGGCGGCCTGGTAGGCGCCTCGCCGGTGGGACCTCATCTTCCAGCTAAAGCTGGGAGTGCGCGAATCAGTGCCCAAGGCACTGCCGATGGTGTAATCCACCCGAGCATCGATGACTTCAGGAACGTCGGCGTAAGCAGCGGGAACTGCAATGGCAAGAATGAACAGCAAGATAGCGTAACGCATTTGCGAAAATCTCCATAGGGGCGAACCTGCGCCAGAGAAAGTATCCTAGAAGAACCGGCGACTGTCAACAATGATGAGGTTGATTCGTTGATTGTGGCAGGCGTTCTTGCTAGAATATAGCGATTCGCATCCCGCCGGAATCCGGCGATGGAATGCTCCGGTGTTCGTCTAGGAAAAGAGGGTCCTCCGGAGCCACATTGGGCAATTCAGCCGTAGAGAGAATATAGAACTATCGAGGACCACAGAAAGGCGCGGATGAAAATGCCACACAAATGGACATACCCGGCTCGCCTGACGATCGGGCTGGCCGCGATTATGCTCTTCCTATCGCTCACAGCGCCCGTTGCGGCGATTACTGAGGACGAGCTCAAGGCTCGTATAGAAGCAGCTACCAAGGGGTTTTCGGACATCACGATGACCATCACCGTCAACCTCAAGGATAAGAAGGCGCTGGAAAAGATGGAGCCTTCCTACGCGCGGCTCTATGAATGCAAAACTGCCACGGTCTGGATAAAGCAGCCCGACAAGGTGCGCACCGAGAGTAAGCTCGGAATGGTGAAGCTGGAGTACATCATCAATGGCACCACCAAGATATTCAGAGCCAAGAACCTGAGGATCAACCAGAAGGAAGACTGCTCCAAGCGGCCCGCGAAGCTGCAGAGCGCGTTCGATTTCGGGCTGGTGACAAACACCCTCTGGAACAACCGGAGCGTGACGATCATCCCAGACGCCGAAGCCGAGGCAAACGGTGAGATCAAGATCAGGCTGCAGTGGCCCACAGGCAACACGGGCCATGTTGTCTGGCTCGATGCGAAGGACTTATACCTGAAGCGTGTGGAGAAGCACGACGGGAACGACCAGGTGGAGTCCACCGTGCTCTACACAAACCCAACGAAGCTGGATACAATAGTTGTCCCAACAACGGCGGAACTCATCTCGCCCACCGGCGTGAGCGTGGGCACGATGGACATAACCAATATCAAGATCAACACCAACGTTCCGGACACCCTGTTCAATTGATGCCAAGCTGCAATATCTGCGGAAACGGGAACTCGTCTGTACTGTTGTCCAAGGATGGATGCGATGTCTACCAATGCTCCGAGTGCGGGCTCGCGTTCACGCATCCTCAGCCTCAGTCGCTGGATGAGCAGTACGATTCATCCTACTTCGACCTCTATCGACGAAGGCGCGAGTTCAGACTCAAGCGCGCGGATAGGCGGCTCAGGAAGATCGAGCTGCTCATGGAGCCGGGCAGGCTGCTTGATATCGGCTGCTCGCTCGGGTATTTCGTAGAAGCTGCAAGCAGGCGCGGCTGGCAGGCGTCGGGGATCGAGATATCGCCCCACGCCGCTGAGGAAGCGCGAAAGCTTGGCCTGGACGTGAAGACAGGGGTTCTGGAAGACGCGGCTTACCCCGATGCATCGTTCGATTGTGTTACAATGTGGGATGTGCTTGAGCATGTGCCCGACCCGACCGCGCACATGCTGGAGGTACGGCGGGTGCTGGCGCCGGGCGGATTGGTCGTGATCGGCACGCCGAATTTGGCGCATATAGCGTTCCGCAGGAAGCGCGAGCGATGGCGGCACCTGAAGCCCAGAGAGCATATCTTCTACTTCCGGAGCGGCAGTATTGGCCGGCTGCTGGAAAAGACGCAATTTGATGCGGTAACGCCGCCGATTGTGGGTGGAAGGAGCTTTCCGGGCAGCTTTGGCGCAAGGATTGGCAGCGGCTTTTCGCGGATCGCTCAGCCCAATGACGTGATGACAGTCTACGGAGTCAAGAATGGCCTCTAGGTATCCTCTGATCGACCTGTCCCAGCTCAGGACGATGTCGATCGTTGACCGCAAGAGCAAGGTAAGCGTAAAGGATTTCGCTCAGGTTCAGAAGCCTGGATCCACGGTGGCTGATCTGATCGCCGGTCTGCCGGATATTCTGGCCGGGAAGTGGTTGCGCACGGTCATAGACCGGATCGCGGATGCTCGCGGCAAAGGCAAACCCTGCGCAATTGCGATGGGCGCACACGTGATAAAGTGCGGCCTGAGTCCGATCCTGATCGACCTTATGCAGCAGGGCGTGATCACGTCGCTTGCTATGAACGGGGCCGGGGCTATCCACGACTCCGAGATCGCGTTCTTCGGTGAGACATCGGAGGACGTGGTAGACGGAATGCACACGGGCATGTTTGGAATGTCCACGGAGACGGCGGATTTCGTCAACGGCTGCGCCCGAAAGGCGCGAGATAGCAAACTCGGTTTTGGGGAGTCGCTGGGCAAGTGCGTGGCTGAGTCAGATGCTCCGCACAAGGACGCAAGCCTGCTGGCGGCAGCGTATGAGTGCGGGATTCCGCTGACGATCCACGCGTGCATCGGCTGTGACGTCGTCCACATGCACGAGAACGCTGACGGCGCGGCCATCGGTGATGCTTCGATGCGCGACTACAGAATTCTGACCGAATCCCTGAAGGACTTGGGCGGCGGCGGAGTACTGATGAACATTGGCTCGGCGGTCGTGCTGCCGGAAGTGATCTTGAAGGCGATCACGACCCTGATCAACCTTGGACATGACATGCGTGGGATGGTCGGAGTCAATATGGACTTCGTTCAGCACTACAGATCGAACCAGCAGGTCGTTACCCGCGTGCGGGAGATTGGCGGCGAGGGGATCTCGCTGACGGGACACCACGAGCTCCTTATCCCGCTGATTGCAGCGGGAGTCATCGAAAGGGTCACGAACCACAGACCATGAACTACCAATCAGCGCTGAAGCAGTTTGCCGGCAAACGGGTTATGGTGATCGGGGACCTGATGCTCGATGAGCATGTGTGGGGCACGGTCGAGCGCATATCTCCGGAAGCGCCCGTGATGGTCGTGCAGGTGAGCTCGGAACCGGACTGCCTCCCGGGCGGCGCTGCTAACGTTGCCAATAACATTCGAGCGCTCGGCGGCGAGGCGTGCGTGGTCGGTGTTGTAGGCGATGACGAGGGCGGAGCGATGCTGCGCGGGGTGCTGGAGAGCGCCGGAGTAGATGTCAGCGGAGTATTCTCCGACAGCAAGCGGCCGACCACTCGTAAGACGCGAATCTGGGCATCGCATCGGCATCAGGTGGTGCGAATCGACCGGGAAAGCAAGCGCAAGGTGTCGCAGGGGATAGTCGCCCAGATGGTCGATTACATCAGGCGCGAGTCCGCGGGAATGGATGCTGTGCTGGTTTCGGATTACGCCAAGGGAGTGATCGCCAAAGACACCGTGGCCACCGCCATCGCGGCTGCGAAAAGCGCCGGCAAGGTGTCGGTATCCAACCCGAAACCCCGCAACATATCGTGTTTCGCCGGGATTGGCGTCATCACCCTCAACCAGTCGGAGGCGAGCGCAGCTTCGGGTATCGAAATCGACAACCAGGCGGACGTGGAGCGAGCGGGCAGGAAGACTCTGAACCTCACTCAGTGTCAGGGCCTGGTGATAACGCGCGGCGCGCACGGATTATCCGTATTCGATGCCGACGGGGGCGTGTCGCATCTTCCGGCGATAGAAACGGAAGTATATGATGTTGCCGGCGCGGGAGACACTGTGGTGAGCGCTCTCACAATGGCTCTCGCCTGCGGACTCGATCTGGCATCCGCGGGTGCAATTGCAAACTGCGCGGGCGGGGCCGTAGTCCGTAAGGTAGGCGTTGCCACAACCTCGACAGCGGAGATTCTGGCACTTCTGCGGGCGTGAAACCTTAGTACGGATGCCCGGGATACTCCTGCAAATCCTCTACTCAATGCGATAACACCTCATCACATTTGCCGCAGTCGCACCTGCATTTACGATCCACGCCTGGGACCATTGCACAAGTTGTGACAATACATGTGACTCATACTATCCGCCAGCCTCTCAGTTTAAACTTTTATGTCCTGAAATGATTGACAGGCCGTGCGACAGCTAGTATAATTCCTACACAAAAGCAAGCAAGCTCTGTGTTGGCCCTGGACCGGCCCAATGAGGGCTTGTGGAGACAGCTAGCGTACTTTGTTGTAGTAGTTTGGAGGAATGGTATGGCCAGGGGAAAGGTGAAATGGTTCAGTGATGCGAAGGGCTATGGGTTCATCCAGCTAGACGATCCCACGGAAGGCACGAAAGACATATTCGTCCACTACAGTGAGATCATGAAGGATGGTTATAAGTCACTCGCGCAGGGTCAGCCGGTAGTGTTCGAACTCAGCGATACGCCGAAGGGCCTTCAAGCCAAGAAGGTAGAAACAACCTCGTAGTCCTCCTCAGGTAGTACCGCCAGGCGAGCATCGCAGAAGAACCGGTAACGCCGTAGTGCGTGGCGCGAATGCTCTGTCAGATTCTGTCAGCAACCGCCCCGTTGTCCCGCTTCCCCTCTTCCCTGCTTCGTTTGCTGAAGCGAATTAGCTGCCGCCCGGTTGCGCGACTTCGGCGGGCTCCGCCTTACCGCACCGCGTCAAGGCGTAGGCCAGAATCTGAAAGAGTCTGCCATATGAGCGGTAGTCCCACGGATACAGCGAGAGGGAGCGGCGGATCGTGGTCAGAGCGCCGCGGTAGTCACCGTCCCTGGCTTGCCACCTTGCGACGCGCTGCAGGCGAAATGCAAGGCTGCGGCGCAGGAGAGGCAGGACCTTGGGAATATCGCTCTCCACCCACTCCTGCATCGCCTCGACAACTCTCACCTGCCCCAGCCTGCGGCGTGTGACGGATTTGGCGGTTTTTTGCGCCCCGTGCGTGCGATACAGCACCATTGGCCGCGGATCGGCGTAGAACTGGTGTCGGTAGGATATTCTAGCGAAGAACTCCCAATCCTCGGACACCAGCAGGCGCTCATCGAATAGCCCGCACTCATCCAGGACTTCGCGCCTTATCAGCACGCACGAGGGAGACTTGATCAGGTTGCCTCGCAGCATCCAGCACACACAATAGGCGGGGACACTCTTCTGCTCAGGCTGTGAATCCAGATGGCGCAGCTCGCTGTCAACAAGGACGTAGTGGCAGTAGGTAAGGCCATAGTCAGGGTTGGACTCGAGAATGGCGATCTGCCGCTCGAGCTTTTCCGGCAGCCAGATGTCGTCATCGTCGAGGTAGGCAATGTACTGGCCGCGTGCCACGCGTGTGCCCAGGTTGCGGGTAATGGCTGAACCACAGCCTGGCCGGGGATTGCAGACAAGTATGGTATCCGGGCGCAGGTTGTACTGGCTCGTATAGTCCTCGCCGGAGCCGTCGTCGGCGACAATGACCTCAAAATCCGTGAATGTTTGAGCGTAGACGCTGTCCAGAGCCTGGTTCAGGAAGTGAGGGCGGCGGAATGTGGATATAACCACCGAGACTGCCGGAGCGCTGGATTGCTGCATCAGCGAGCCTCCTCGATCACGCGCTCGTAGAGCGTGATTACGTTCTCGGCTGCCTTGTCGGGCGTGAAGTCTCTGGCGAACCGAGCGGCGAGCGCCTGTGATGTTGAGCCAGCGGCAGTGGAACTGCCCAACACTTCAAGAATGTCGGCGGCGAGAGCCGTGGCGGACGTCTGCCTCGGGCAGCGCCCATGGTCCGCGAAGAGCAGGTCGTGCGCGTCGTCGAAGTTGTGTTCGGTGATACGGCCGAGATAGCCAGTGCGTCCCGCCGCTACGAGAGACGCCCCGCAGGCCATCGCCTCCATAGCGGTAGCCGCAGTGGCAACCACAACGTCCGCGATATTGTAGAGGTCCGATACATCGGGTCTGGGACCGTCAACACGGATGATGTCGCCATGGTCCCTGTTGAACTCGTCCGCCCGTTTGGAGATCTCGTTTAGCTTCGGACCGGAACCGACGATCAGCAGCCTCGCATCGGGCGCTTCGGCTAGTACCGCGGGCAATGCCTTGATAAGCTCGAAGGCAACCTTCGCCTTGCGGTTGCTGAACCGGCTGATGTGGACTATCAGCTTACCATCGGGTTCGGATAGGAACTCCCGCTTCTTGCCAAGATCGGTCTCACGCGGATAGTACACATCGGTGGAGATAGGGCAGAAGCTGGTGAATACGTGATCGGGGGATCGACCGAGGAACCCGCTGATACCGCGTTTGTCGGCGCCGCTGAGCGCAATCACACGATCGCTCCAGCAGTTGTAGAGGACGCGCCGGAAGAAACCTCTGGGCCCGTGGACAGTAAGAACATAGGGGATGCCTGCCCCGCGGGCAATGGGGCAGCCGATCCTGCCGCTGTTGTAGTTGTGAGCGTTGATAATGTCGAAGCCGTGGTCCTTGATCTCGCCGATCAGCTTGGGCAGCGTGGTGGAATTGAGGGGACTGGTGATGAGGCCGACTCCACTATCCTGCAGCAGTTCAGTCATTGGTCCGCCCTGGCTCAGTACGGTCACGTGGTGGCCCGCCCTAACCATTGCTTTGGAGATGCGGATGACATAGGACTCAACTCCGCCGTAGTCGAGGTTCAGGACAACTTGCAAAACATTCATCGCCCGCATCCCCTACTCGATCCATCGCCTGACGGCCTCGACCACATCCTCCGGGCTGATCGCCTGCATGCAGTCAACGTTGCTGCACGTAGGGTGCCTTCGGCATGGGCTGCAGGGGAAGTCTTTGGCAACCCATGCAAAGTTGTCCTTCTTGAGGAAACAGCGCCAGGCGCTTGCGCCGAACAGGCCGACGGAAGGACGATCGAGCGCAACCGACATGTGCAGAAGCCCGGTATCGACTCCGATAACGGCTGTGCATTTCTCCATCAAGGCTCCCGCCTGCTTGAGAGTAGTCTTGCCCGCGCTTATCACAGGCTTGTGGGTAGCGGCGCTGCAAATCCTGGTGGCAAGCGGGATGTCAGCCTTGGAACCGAGTATGACTCCTCGAACGCCGTACCGCGAACCCAGCAAATCGGCTACACCTGTCCAACCCTCAACCGTCCAATGCTTGTTGACCCAGGTAGTGGCGGGAATGAAGCCGAGCACCTTCTGCCCCTCCAGGCTATGCTCGGCAAAGAACTGATCGGCAAACAGCCTGTCATCGTCGCCGAGAGGCATGTGCATGGTGGTGTCGGTGGACTCGACTCCCAGACTCCTGAGAAGGTCGAGATTGCGCTGCTGTGCATTAAGCTCCGGATCACCGCCGGGATTGTACTTGTCAGTGTAGAAAAGAGTGCTGCATTCGGCCCCGTCGGCGAAGCCTATTCTTCGCCTGGCGCCTGAGAAAAAGCATACGCCCGCGCTGCGCAGAAGCCCCTGCAAGTCCAGGCAAACATCGAAGCCCTTGGAGAGCATCTCGCGACGCAGCCCGCGCAAGCTGCGGAAGAAGCCGATGGTGTCCAGCGCCAGATTGCCGCGCTTCATCCTGTCCCAGACGATCACATCGTCCAGATAGGGATTGCCCTGGATCACGTCCGCCGATTTGCGTTCAACAACCCACGCGATGTAGCTCTCAGGGAACGCCTGGCGCACGGCGCGCGCAACCGGAGTAGCCATCAGGACATCGCCGATCGCGCTGAGCTTCACTATTAGGATTCTCCTGGGTGCGTCAGTCATCGTCATGCGTCTGCGAACCCGCCGGGGCGGGACCTTGCTCCGAATTGCGTTTGGGCGCTTTGTGCGTCAACTTCCATCTGTCGTGCAGCCACAGCCACTGGTCGGGGTACCGGCGGATTTCACGCTCGATTGCCTGGTTTATCAGGACCATGAGATCGTAGATGTCTTTGTCTTCGTCGCCGCTTGGCGTGAACTCGAGCCTGGGATAGACAATCCCTTTGTATCTTCCATCGGGCATCCGAGGGGCGAAAACCGGTATGACCGGCGCTCCAGACCGAAGCGCGAACACCGCGGGACCCGTGGCGGTTGATGCCGGACGGCCGAAAAAGTCGACGAAAATGCCGCCGCGAAGCTCATTCTGATCGGGCAGGATACCGAGGATCTCGTTGCGCCGAAGAGCCCTAAATGCTCCCATGAGCGGCTGGTCCTTGTCGAACACGGTGTAGCCGCCGCTTTCGCGGATACGTGTCGCTATGCCGGTCATGCCGGGGTCATCACTGTCCCGGGCTATCACGCTCGCCTTGTAGCCCATTAGCACGAATTTCCGGGCGAGCAGTTCCCAGTTCCCGTAGTGGGCAGTGATGATGATGCACCCTTTTCCCTCCTTCAGAGCCCCGTCGATGATCTCCAGGCCCTCGATGTCGATCATCTTATCTATGGTCGACGGCTTTAGTGAGAGCAGGTGGAAGAACTCAAACCCTCCTCGCGCAAAATGGCGGAAGACGTTCTTTGCGATGGTCTGGATCTCGCGCTCGGTCTTCTCGGGGAACGCCTCGTGCAGGTTACGCAGCGCCGTTGTCCTGTAACGACGTGACGCGTGGTAGAAGAGGGACCCGAGCACATTGCCGAGGAGCCTCACCGACCACGGGCGGAGAAGGCAGGCGGTCTTGCTCATCCACCAGAAGGTGGCGCGGCCAAGGGCCTTGATCCTGCGTTTCCTGCGGGACAGCCGGCTGATCCTAGGGGTTGATCCTGTTGGCGATGTACTGCGCAAAGCGTAAGTTATCCTCTATCTTGAGTTCAATGACGAGCGTGTATAGGTGCGGGATGTGCCTGCCGCCGAGTCGGGCGCAGTCTTTCTCCGTTGTGACGATAGCCTCCGCGCCACAAACGTTGGCCCCATCTATTATAGCGGTTATGTCTGCATCCGACAGCCTGTAGTGGTCGGGAAATGTTGTGTTCCCGACAAGCGAGGGACGCAGGCTGTGCAGCGAGTTCAGGAAGGACTCGGGCTGCCCGATTCCACAGAAGGCAAAGACCTTGCGATCGGCCATCCAGGTCACATCCTGCTCCACTCCCGTCTCCACGTTTCTGATACTGACCGGCTCGTGGTTGGCGGCGAAGACAGGCACGCCCGGCGCAAGCCTGGACACAGCGGCGCGGACCGAGGCTAGTCTGTCCTCGGGGATCGAGGCGGCGCCTGTCAACAGGACAAGCCCGGCACGCCGGAGGCCGGATATGGGCTCTCTCAGATCACCCATCGGAAGGACGAAGCCACTGCCGAAGGGTCTGCGCGCGCTCAGGACCACGATATCGAGGTCACGATGAAGCTGCCAGTACTGGAGGCCGTCGTCGAGGACGATCACATCGGGTTGGAACCGCTGGACGGCGAGCTTCCCGCTTTCGCGTCGATCCCTGCCGGTAACAACCGGAACGCCCGGGAGAGTCGCGGCCAGGAGAATGGGCTCGTCACCTACTTCGTCGCTGGCGGCGAGAATCCGCTCACCATCGGAGACGACGGTCGCTCCTCGCGCGGAGCCGCCGTGACCGCGGGACAAGATCACGACCTCGCAGCCCCGCTCGCAGAGCATCCTGCAGACTGCCTGCACCGCCGGAGTCTTGCCCGTGCCGCCGCAGGTGAGATTGCCGATGCTGATCACGGGCACACCCAGCTTGCATCGCTTGCGGACGCCGAGGTTGTAGAGCAAGAGATACGCCGCAAGGCCTACCCTGTAGATGAGCGACAGCGGCCAGAGCAAGGCCCGTATCAGCCAGGATACGGGGCCGCGATCGATGCCCAAGAACACTTGTACGAGATAGCGCATTCTCTGATCCACTATTGCTTGCTAAGCGTTGCCTGACGGTAGAGCTCAACCAGTTGCTCAGCAGTTCGCCTGGATGCGCCAAGGTTCGCCTGCATCATCCTCGCACATCGCTCCCGAATGTCCGCCAGAAGGGCAGGATCAGCAAGCATCCTGGCGATCTCTGCGCCGAGTTGAGCGCCGTCCACGATCTGGAAACCCACGCCGGCGGCTTTGGCCTGGGCGACCAGATCCTTGGCCTTGAACGTATGCGGCCCGAAGAAGACGGGTTTCCCCTGTGCGATTGGCTGAAGGATGCTGTGACAGCCCTTCTTGATCAGGCTGCCGCCAACGAAGGTGACATGCGCGATGGCATAGACGGCGGCAAGTTCGCCGAATGTGTCGAGTATCACGATATCCTCGGCCCCGGTTATGGTCGAGGCGTCGCTGCGCCATCCGCACGACAAGCCTTTCGACTTGGCGATCTCGCAAATCTCGGCCCGTCGCTCGATCTGCCGCGGGGCGATGATCAGCTTCAGGCTCGGGTGCTGCCGGCGCGCCGCGAGGAATGCGCCGATGACCGGGTCGTCTTCGCCGGGGTTGGTACTGCCCGCGACAAAGACCAAGCTTTCGGGCGAAACCTTATACGTACTTAGCAACGCCGCCCTACCCGCCTCGCTCATCGGTTCCGCCGATTCGTCGGCTTTGCAGTTGCCCGTAACGACGACTCTTGAAGGATCGGCGCCAAGAGAGATGATCCTATCGGCATCAGCCTGAGACTGCATACAAAAGCGGTCGACGTTCGAGAGCGACCAACGGTAGAGCCACGAAATCTTCCTCGCTCCTGCAAGGGTCTTGTCGGAAACGGTGCCGTTGATCATGGCGGTCTTAGCGCCACTTCTGTGCGCGAAGTGCAGGAAGTTGGGCCAAATCTCGGTATCGGTGCTGGCGAAAACCACAGGCCGGACGCGTTTCAGAGAGCGAGTGACACAAGGCGCCAGATCGAAGGGGTAGTAGAAGAATCCGTTGGCATCCTTAACAGACTTGCGCGCCATCTCCTGCCCCTTCTCGGTGGTGGTAGAGACCACGACGGCGGTCTCCGGTAGTGCGCGCTTCAGTTCGCGGATGACGGCCGCACTGGCGACTGATTCCCCAACCGAGACGGCGTGAATCCAGATGCGGTCCTTGTCCGCGACGTCCTTGGGCAAGGTGGCTCCCCCGAGCTGCTGCCGCCAGGAATGCCGGGACTTCCCGGATACGAACACGCGGTAGGCGATGTAGAGCGCGATAAGGGGACTCAGGAGCAGAAGCGCCAGATTGTAGACCAGAAACGTCATTTCTCAGCCTCGGGCATCGGCGCTCCGAGCGTTTGCCAGGCTTTGAGCTCCGCGTCATTGATTGCCTTGTTTAAGCGCTCGGCCGCGGCAGCATCGTCTTCGTCCTGCGCGATAGACAAGACCTCGCCGAAGTAGATAACAGCGCGCGCGAACGGCAGCGGAACCATGTGCGAATCCCAGGAGCGCAGGAACTTCGCGGGTTTGCAGGCAACCCCTACAGGCAGCACCGGGCATCCCGACCGTTTTGCCAGGTAGACAGTGCCGGGTTGGCATTTCCGGGGAGGACCTTTTGGCCCATCGGGAGTGTGCGCCATCACCCCGCCCTCGTTGAGTTTTCGCGTCAACTCAAGCAAAGCCCTCGCGCCGCCGCGACCGCTGGACCCCCTAACCGTCTTGAAGCCGCGGCTGCGGAGCAGCCTATCTTGAAGGTCTCCGTCGTTCGAGAGGGACACAAGCGAATAGAAGCCCATGTGGCGGCAGTAGTAGATGGGCAGAATCGTGACGCCATGCCACGGCAGCACAAGCCCACCCTTGCCATCGTCAATCAACTTCCTCAGCTTGTCCCAGCCCACGACGTGGAATCGGACCGTTGCCGCGATGCCGGTCACAATCAGCCAGAGCAGGTTGAACGCGATGCCCCGCTTCAGGCGCTCGCTAAGCCGGCGTCGCACCGACATCGGACGCCTCCTGCGAACGGAATTGGGTCTTGTAGAGCTGGGAGAACAGGCCTCCGGAGCCCACTAACTCGTCAAACGTGCCGGACTCCTGGATCTTGCCTCTGTCCATAACGAGAATCCGGTTGGCATTCTTGACCGTGGAGAGCCTGTGCGCGATCACGAGCGTAGAGCGGCCCTTCATCAACCGATCAAGCGCCTCCTGCACAATGCCTTCCGAGGCAGCATCGAGTGAGGAAGTGGCCTCGTCAAGAATGAGAATCTTCGGGTCCTTGAGGAGCGCCCTTGCGATAGATATCCGCTGCCGCTGCCCTCCGGAAAGGCCAACGCCGTGCTCGCCGAGAACGGTCTCATAGCCGTCCGGACACTGGGTGATGAACTCGTGCGCATTGGCGGCCTTGGCGACTTCGATGATCTCATCGATGCTCGCGCCGGGCCGGCCATACGCGATGTTCTCGGCGATCGTGCCACCGAAGAGGATCGTCTCCTGCGGCACCATCGCAAGCTGCTCTCGAAGGCTGGCCGTCTTGATGTCTCGAACGTCGTGGCCCTCAACCAGGATTCGCCCAGCGGTGACGTCGTAGAAGCGCAGGATCAGGTCGGCTATCGTCGATTTGCCGGCGCCGCTGGGACCCACTATCGCAACCGCTTCTCCGGGGTTGATTGTGAATGACACGCCATCGAGGACCAGCTCGCCGGGATTGTACTCGAAGCTGACATCGCGGAACTCGACGCGGCCCTGCACGTTCTTAAGTACGATACCATCGGGGTTCTCGATCAGCTCGGACTTGGTGTCGAGGATGCCGAAGACGCGTGCCCCCGCTGCGAGGGTCTGCTGATATGTCACGTTCAGCCTGCCGAACTGCTTTGCAGCGCCGGCCACGAGGAAGGAAAGCATCGCAAACTCACCAAGTTCAGGGAAGCTGATCCTGCCGGTGACGACCATCCAACCGCCGATGCTCACGATCAGCGCAGTGGCGGCTGTGCCCATCACCTCGATGAACGGCAGGACTATTGCATTCCTCCGCCAGAAGCGGAGGGTGGCCAGCAGGCTCGCGGTGTTCACCCGGTGGAAGCGCTTGATCTCCTGCTCCTCCATACCAAAGGACTTGATGATACGCACGCCTGAGATGGATTCTTCGATAGTTGCGTTGACGTCGCCAAGCGCTTCCTGAGTGGCGGTCGTGAGCGGGCGAATCCTCTTTGTCAGCCGGTCTATCGCAACACCCATAAGCGGAACGCAGACTATCGCCATCAGGGCTAGCTTCCAGCTTATCCAGAACATTCGGGCCAGTCCGCCAATGATCATTATGGGCCCGTCGATAGCTTGCGTTACGACGAGGCTGGCATTTTGGATCAAGGCTACGTCGTTGCCCATCCGCGACATGATGTCCCCGATACGGCTGCGGTGGAAGAAGCGAATCGGCAGGCTCTGGATGTGCGCATACATGTCGAACCTGATGTCGGTGCCGACCCGATTGGTTAGAGAAGCGATGACATAGGAGTTCAGATACCCGAAGAGGCCCTTTGGAATGACCACGAGAACAAGCAGGCTGGCGACCATCCACACCAGCCCCATCCTTGCATCCGCGGCGGAAAACCAGTTGTGCTCGATTGCGAACTTGACAAGCCAGATGCCATCAACTGGATCTCTGCCGCAGGCGGCAAGGAACCAGCCGGAAAGCCGTGCTATGGCGAGATGGCAGGCCATCATCAGCAGGCCCGTGACAACCGCCATGACTAGTCGGCCTTTGTAGACCAGCACGTATTTGAGTAAGCGTTTCGGTGTGCTCAATACAGACCCTTCAGCCAGTTCATAATCGAAAACGACTCAAATGCCATCACGCCGAAGCAGGCGACGAAAATGACCATCAGCGCCGCGCCTCGGAACTCGTCGTTGCCAATGGCACGCGCAAAAGAGAAATCCCCCACGCCCGCCAGGCTGCGAGCCCGCGGGATAAAACGAGGTACCTCGCGGCAGTACCTGGCGAAGTCCTCCGGAAAGTATTCATGCAGCAGCTTTTCCTCGTACGCGACCGCGCCGCCATGCAAGAGCCAGAAAGCCGGAATACCAGCGATCAGCGCCACCAGATTGTTGCACATGATCAGATAGCCGACGGTGATCAGAAAGCTACCGATGTACAGCGGGTTACGGCACAGAGCGAACGGGCCCGCGGTTATCAGGCCCGAGAGTTTCGTGAGATACCCCGCAGCCCAGATACGGATGATCTGGCCGAGCAGGACAAGCGGCAGCCCTAAGTAGAACGCCTTGCGATCCGGGTGTGCGATGACAAGCAGAGTCAGCGACCCGGCCAGCAGAAGAAAAGTCCGTCTTCTGAAGAGCAGAAAGATGACTCTGTCTATGCCAGCCCCCCCATTTCCAGCACCAGACGAGCGGCACGATCGACGGCGCCCCGCTCGCCGAGTCGCAATGCCACTTCGTGAAGCTCGGTCTTCATTCTGTTTAGCCTGTCCTCGTCGGTAAGGATGCTCATCGCTATCTCTGCCACTTTCTCGGGCGTCACGTCTTCGTTGATCAACTCCGGACACACTCCCCTATCCGCCACGATGTTGGGCATGCCGATGAAGTCCTCCAGGATGGACTTCCTGAGATGATACTCAAGCCGCATGACCGGCGTCCCGCGATAGATAATGACCATCGGCACGCCGAGAATGGCCGCCTCAAGTGTAGCTGTTCCCGAAGCCGTAATCAATAGGTCACTCGCGGCCATGCAGTCGTAGGTGCGGCCCTCCACCACCCGAATCGGTGGGATGCTGGACTCATCAGCGTGCACAATTCGATCGATCATTCCTCGCGTGCCCCAGGCGGCGCCAACGATGAACTGCGCGCTGCCGAGTCCGCCATGCAGTACTCGGGTGCAGGCAGCCAACACGGGCAGGTGCTCGCGTATTTCGTGCGCGCGGCTGCCGGGCAACAGCCCGATTGTCGTCACCGTGGGGTCCAGGCCCATGTCGATCAGGAAGTCTTCCCGGCTGCACGACGGCTTCACTATGTCCAGGAGCGGATGTCCCACAAACCTGGCATCAACCCCTGTTGCCGTCAGCATCTCCGCGGACCAGGAAAACGGGGTTATCACCTTTCCTCCGCAGGCCAATAGCTTGGACCCATTGCGCGGCCGCCTTCGCCACGAGGAGGGAGGATAGTAATACACCACGGGAATTCCGCTTTTTTGCGCAATTTGTGCAAGACGCACGTTGAACGCGCCGAAATCGATCGGAACAAAGAGATCGGGGCGCCTCTTGAGCAGAAGCGCGCGCATCTGGAAGTAGTGCCGCACTATGGAGGGCGACGACTTAATGGTCGCCACGATGCCGATGGTGCCACTGCCGGACATGTCGACCGCTACGTCGACACCTGCTTCCTGAAGCTTCTTGCCTCCCGCACCCCAAAATCGGAGAGCAGGATCAATGGCGCGGAGTGCCTCAACAAGATACGCTCCGTTGAGATCGCCCGAGGATTCGCCCGCGCAGATGGCGATAGAACGCTCCATAGCTAGAACCTGGGAGCTTCAAGCTGCCGGCCGCTGAACCCCTCGCGCATGCTGCGAATGAAGTCCAGCAGGTAATCAAGCTCCTCGCTGGGCTCGATCTCGCGCTCGATGGCCTCCAGGGCCTGAGACGTGTTGAGGTTGGACCTGTAGAGCAGCTTGTAGGCGAGCCTGATCTCGGACCGGACCTTCGGCGACACGTTGTTGCGCCGGAGCCCGATAACATTGAGATCGCAGACCTTGGCCGGACGCCCGTCAACGATCGCAAAGGGCGGCGCGTCCTGAACAACCTTGGACATCCCGCCGATCATCGCAAGCTGGCCCACGCGCACCTTCTGGTGCACACCGGCGTAGGCTCCGAAGACGACCTTATCCTCAACAATAACATGCCCGCTTACACCGCAGTAGTTGGCCATTGTGATGTTGTCACCGATCTTGCAGTTGTGACCGACGTGGCAGTAGGCCATGAGCATGTTGCCATTGCCCAGGATGGTGGTTTCGCCCTCGCCGCTGGCGCGGTGAATGGTCACGTACTCGCGGATGATGTTGTTGTCGCCGATGCGGACGTAGCTGTCCTCACCGTGGAACTTCTTGTCCTGAGGAGCGCCGCCAAGCACTGCTCCCGACTGTATGATGCAGTCTCTGCCAATGGTGGTATTGGACTCGATCACAACGTGCGGATCGATCTGCGTGCCCTCGCCGATCTTAACGTTCTTGCCTATGATAGAGTAGGCTCCAATAGAGACGTTGCGGGCTATCTCCGCGCTGGGATGGATGATTGCGCTCGGGTGGATGCCGGATGAGGACTCCTTCGCAACAACGTCGCTCTTGATGACTGCGGGAAGATCCTTCGGACCGGGAGCGTTCGTCATAGGTCTTCTGCGGTCACGCTCGACGAGCGCGAACATGAACTCGCCCTCACACGCGACCTCGCCGTCCACACGCGCCACGGCTCGGACCTTGCCTATGTTGGACCGGATGGCAACAAGCTCAACGTGCGTGACAAGTGTATCGCCCGGAAGGACAGGCTTGCGGAACCGGACTTTGTCCATCGCTCCGAAGTAGGCCAATTTGCCCTGATCGCAGGACCTTGATAGCAGCAGCACGCCCGCCACCTGCGCCATCGCCTCGCAGACCAAAACCCCCGGCATCACGGCATGGCCCGGGAAGTGGCCCTGAAAGAACTCCTCGTTAATGGTCACGTTCTTGAAGCCGCGAGCGCTCTGCTCGGGCACCAGTTCAATGATCCTATCCACAAGAAGAAACGGGTATCGATGTGGCAATACGTCACGAATCTGTTCAATATCCAGCATTAGGCCCTCAGGTACATATTAGATTTGCTATTATTTGGTGCGGTAGGAGAAGTCCGCTCTATCGGGTAACGACGCCGCGCCTGGCTCTGGTGCGCGTGCCAACAGTGCGGAGGACTTCCTTGGCGAACTCCACGTTCAGGGCGTGGCCTGACCTCACCGCAAGTATCTCCGCGTTGATGATCCCGCCGACTAGCGCGAGGTCGCCGATGATGTCCATAACCTTGTGCCTGACCAGTTCGTCACGAAATCGCAGACGCGAGCTCATCCGGTCACGCCAGATCACAATGACGTTGTCCACGCTCCCACCCTGGGCGAGTTCCCTGTCAAGCAGAGACGCAACCTCTTCGTAGAGGACGAAAGTGCGCGCCGGAGCGATCTTTCTCGCAAAGTCAGCCTCATTCAAGACGTAGTTCGAGCACTGGGAACCGATCATCGGATGATCGTAGTCGATCACATAGGTAATGCTCATTTTGTCTGCCGGCACCGCAAGTATGAACGAGTCCTTGCGGCGCACGCAGATGGGTTCTTCGATCACGAACGTTTTTCGTTCAGCTTCCTGCTCAACCAGCCCCGCGGACGCAATTGCTTTGACGTAGGCTCGCGCACTGCCGTCCAGGGCCGGGGTTTCGCCTCCGACAACCTCAACGTATGCGTTGTCTACGCCCGTCCCTCTGAGAGCAGCCATCAGGTGTTCGATCGTGAGAACCCTGAAACCGTTGAAGCCGATTGTAGTGCCGCGGGACGTGTCAACAACGTTCGGAGCGAGCCCGGACACGGTATGGGCTCCGTGACGGAAGACGATGCCGGTATTCTCAGGCGCGGGATGCACCTCAACAATCGTGTCCCGGCCGCTGTGGAGTCCTTTGCCGGACAGCCTGATGCTCTTAGCAAGGGTCATCTGGAAAATGACTGCATCCCTGCGAGCAACATCTCGGGCACTTCGTGTACCATCAACACTCAATACTGTCATTTTCCGCCCTCGCTAGCGGCCTTAAGCTTCTCGATCTCGGCCTCCAAAATCCTCAATCTCTGCGTCAACTCAGGCAAGCGAAGTCGCGCCGCCTGAGCACGCTTCTCCAGGCGATGATCGCGAGCCGGAAAGCCTGAGACCACAGAACCCTTCGGCAGGTTTCCAATAACACCTGCTCTGGCCGCCACAACACAGCCATCTTCTATTGTGACATGATCAGCAACGCCCGCCTGCCCTGCCAGCGTCACGGCGTCACCAATATTGACGCTGCCGGCGATGCCGACGAGCGCCACTATAGCGCAGTTCCTGCCAATCTTGCAGTTGTGCGCGATATGCACCAGGTTGTCTATCTTGGTACCGGCGCCGACCACCGTTGCGCCGACTTTCGCGCGGTCGATGGTGGAGTTCGCGCCCACCTCGACGTCGTCTCCAATCTCAACGGTTCCGGCGTGAGGCAGCTTCACGTGTTCCTGGTCCCGGCACGTATAGCCAAAACCGTCGGCGCCTATTACAGCCCCCGCGTGCAGGATCACTCTCTCGCCTAAGGTGCACCCCGCATACACGACGGCGTTAGGGTACAACTTGCAGCCGGCGCCGAGCCTCGCGCCCTCGCCAATGAAGACGCCCGGGAACAACACGCATCGATCGCCGAGAACCACATTGCGGCCTACATAGCAGTTGGCGCCGATGGCGACCTCTTCGCCCAGCTCAACACCCTGCTCAACCACCGCGCGCGGGTCAACGCCCACCGAGGGTAGAGACTCCGAGCCCCGGAAGTGCTGAAGCACTTTCGCAAACGCCTCTCGAGGATTCTCAACAAGCAGCAGTCCCTTGCCGTTGCCGCACGGTGCAAGCTCTGGAGAGGCGATCACACACGCCGCCGGGCAGTTCATGGCGCTCTCCAGGAAGCGACTATCGACAGCCAGCACCACGTCTCCGGGCCTCGCGTCGTCAACACTGCCGACTCCGGTCACGCGCAGTTCCGGATCGCCCTGGACCTCCGCTCCGATCAGCGTGGCAAGTTGGGATATGCTTGTCTCCACCTTCTTATGAACTCTCCACGCCGGTTTCCAAGGGTCCGCAGGCATTCCATCCGCGTTTCTTGATCAGATTCACGAACTTGCCTGTCGCGTCCGGCGTGCTCTTTCTGCGCTCAAAAACCACAGCCAAGCCACTGCTTGCGGCCAATTCGCGCACGGCAACATCGACATCCTTCTGGATGCGAGCCTGCAGCGCGGCCGCCGCTGCCTGCAGTTCCTCCAGGCCTCCGGTGGTCTCTACCGAGGCCCCGCCCTGCGCAGAACCCTGCTCCGCCAATCCAGCCCGGGCAATGAGCATTGCGTCAGGGCCCATTTGGCGGGCCAATTCGTCCTTCGCCGCGTCGATGCCGTTCAGGATCAAGCGGCTCTGCTCGCGCTCGTATGCGAGGACTTCCTCCTCAACTCGCTTGGCCGAGGCCTGCCTGAGAGCATCGATGCGTTGTGCTGCCGCATCGGATATGGCTTTCTTCTCCGCATCGTCAGCGGCGGCAGCGGCAGCAAGCCGGTCCTCGTTGGCCCGAAGCATGTCGTCCGCTGCTGCACGATCCATGCCACTTCCGTCCTTACTGGCCGCTTTGTGCAACGCTTGCGCGGCCATCGCCTTAAGCCGCGCATTCAGCAGGTCCGGACTGTACTTGGCATCGACACCTTTGGCCTCAGCGGCAGCAGACTGCTCGATCACGCGCGCGTCGGCTTTCCAGTCGAGCTCAGCGCTCTGCATCTTCTGGGATCGCATAGCCTCAGCGCGAACCCTCAAGGCTTCCAGCTTTCGCTCCTGCAGTTCCGCCAGAGCCCGAGTCGCCTTCATCGCGGCTCTTGCAGCGAGTGCGGTCCTGCTGCGCACCGGGACGGTACCCTTGCCGCCTTTTCCGGCCAGCTTCGCCGTCTCGCCGAGTGCCGCCCTCATGGCATTCAGAGCTTGCCAACTCGGATGCAGCTTGGCAAGCTCTGCTTTATCAACAAACACCACATGCTGAGGCACCGGTGAAGCAACAGCTTTACTTGGGCCATTTGAGATCGGGAGCCCGACCCCCATTCGGGAGCCCAGCCCGGTCATAGTCACCGCCAGGAAAGCGACAAGAGCGTAATTCAAGTCAGGAACTCCCAGACCAGCTCAGCGCTGTTTTGCTACTGCCGGCTTGTCCTTAGTTTGCTTTCCGATCGAGCGCGCCTATAATCAGGTCACTTATGTCAGTCCCGCCGAGCATCACGACCGCCTTGTCGAGAACGATAGTGAAGCCCTTGGACTCTGCTACCTTAGTAACGGTAGCTTGCAGTTCGGTATCTATCTTCGCCTGCAGCTCGTTCATCTTCGCCGTATATTGCGCATCGTAGTCCTTGAGCGTCGCGTTGGCGGTCTCTTTAGACTTCTTCTGAAGCTCCGTGAGCTCGTTGAGGCGAGCCTTCTGCTGTTCGGTCAGTTCAGAAGTAGTCTGCTGCAGGGTCTTCAGTTCGTTGTCTTTCGCCCTCTCGATGTCGGTCAGCGCCTTGATGCGGGCGTTGTCGGCCTCCGTGGGCTTCTCCTTGGTCTTGAGTTGAATCAGTTCCTGGATCTCAGCCTCATCGAGCATCCAGTTCTGAGATCGAATATCGAGCTTCATCGTGAGCAACTGCTTGAACGCGTCAAGCTGCTCCTGGTATTGCCGGATGCGGGGTGCTTCCTTGTACACTTTCTGAGTGTCTACAACAGCGATCTTGACCTCGTTTGCCGCTGGTGCAGCCCATGCGACAGAGCACATGAGTCCGACCAACACTATGCCTACGAGCGATATCCACGCCGCTCTGCGAAGTCCTAACATTAACAGCACCTCATAATAGACGTTAGAGAGTCTTCCTCTCGCCGACCCTGATTATATCAGAAACCTATTGCCCCAACAACCAAACGGGCTCAACTGGAAAGTCTTTTCAGGCCTTTCCACATGCAATCAAGAGACGTTCTTGCCCGCGACCTATTGCCGAATTCGACTCGATTCTTCAACGAACAAGAACCATAAATTGGGCAATGGGCGACGATGTATCGTCGCCCGGAAAAGAACAACGCGTATAGAGACTCGCTAGAATGCCTGGCCCATGCTGAAGTGGGTCCGCCCACCCTCGCTGCCTACGCCATAGTCGAGTCTGAGGTGGCCAATCGGAGTATTGACTCTCATACCGACGCCGACGCCAAAGTGGCCCTGGAATGTGTCTGATTGCTCCAGAGCGGGCACGGTTACATCGAACTGCGAGGCGGAGCCCCAAGCATCGCCGTAGTCCACGAAGACAACGCCGGAAATCGACTGCGCGATGGGCTTGCGCACCTCGACGCTCCCGATCAGCATTCGCGTGCCCCAGAACCTATCCTCGCGGTAGCCCCTGATGCTCTCAGCGCCACCAACGAAGAACTGCTCAAAGAACGGAAGCGTGCCGCCTGCGTAGCCGGCCCTCAGTCTCATAGCGAGTGTGAGCCGCTTGTCCTGAGGTGTCAGCTTGCGGCCGCCCTTGCTGAAGTAGCGTCTTATGTCGAAAGACACCTTCTGGAACGGGCCGTCAACAGGGAACTCGATGAGCTCGGTCTCGCCCTCCGGCGGAAGCCGGAAGCCGGTTGCATCGACGGTGCCCAACTCGATAGAAAGGGCGTCATATCCTCCCGCTCCGGGATCAAGGTCGAAGTCACGCGCGTTGTGCACGAATCGGAGCGAACCTCCGGTGATGTTGCCTTTCTGAACGATGTTGACCAGGTCGGAAAAAACGCCTTCATCATTCTTGAGCAGGTTCGGGTCCGTGTTGACGTGTTCGAACCGGCCACTGACGAAGACTCTGGTGGTGTCGGTCAGCGGGCGGCTCAAGGTGATGTCTCCACCCTGATGGCGCTCGTTGTAGTTGTTGAACGAGCCGGCGTTGAAGATGCCCGAGGAGAACCTGTAGAGCAGTCTGTTGAAGCCGTTGACCGAGAGGGATGTGTGCCTGCTATCAAGCCAGGGCTCGTAGAAGCCGACCTCGTAGCTGGCGGAACCACCTGTGGCCTGGCTGGTTCCCTGCTGCCAGAGCAAGTTGAGACCCTGTCCAAGACCTCGGAAGTTGGTCTCCGCGAGCCTCGCCTGGCCAACCAATCTCTGCTTGGAGCTGTATCCAAAGCCAAGGGATACCATACCGGTCTTCTTCTCAACGACCGGGATGGTTATCTTGACCATGCCGATCTCGGTTCCAGGCGTTATCTGATAGGGCTTGATATCCTCGAGTATATCCAGGTTGTAGATGCGGATAATGTCTTCTTTCAGGACCTTGACGTTGAAGACCTGCCCAGGCTTCGTCCTCATCTCGCGAAGGAAGACGTGCGCCTTGGTCTTCTTGTGTCCGGTTATAGTAACGTCCTGAACGCGGTTCACCAGGATCGGGATAGTGAGAATGCCCGTCTTAGGGTCGACGCCGATATCCTCGGTGACATACGCGATGTAGCCTTGATCGCCGTAGTGGGTCTGGATAGCCTCAATGTCCTGGTTGAGAGTAGTGGTGTTGAGGACCTGGCCCGGCTTGGTCTTCATCAGCGCAAGGACCTGGTCGGCAGGAATGGGATCGTTGCCGACTATCTTGATCTCCGTAACCTTCGGATTCTCGGTCACTTCGTATGTTACTTTGACGCCGCCCGGCACTTCCTCTTTGTGAGGAGTGACAACGCTGAACGTGCCGAGAGACATGATCGCCGTCCTGTCCTTCTCGATGTCCTGCTCGGTATAGTCCATACCAGGCTTCAGGCCTATCACGTTGCGGATAGCTTCGCTGTTGATGTTGACGTTGCCGCTGACCGCAACCTCGACGACCTTTTGACTCTGAGCGAAAGCCGAGCCCGGAATGCTCAGCATCAGAACGACAGTAACGACAATGGCTAACA
Source organism: Armatimonadota bacterium (assembly GCA_052035525.1). Classification (GTDB taxonomy): domain Bacteria; phylum Armatimonadota; class UBA5829; order UBA5829; family UBA5829; genus DTKD01. The sequence continues at coordinate 31,181 of JBPOHN010000028.1, read as the reverse complement.
TCCGGTTGGCACGAGACATCCGTTAGTTCCTCCTTGAGTTTCCAGCGGGCAAGCGATGCCGCGTCTGGAATTATACTATATGCTCAAAGGCACTTCAAGCAAACAAACTCAACCGTTGTCTCCACCGATGAGGGGCATCGTGGGCCGCGTGACAGACACACGGTCTTTCTTCTATAGTCGTGAACCAAGAGCCTCATCGCCTGCCAAACCGAATGTTTTTTGCGGATGAGCCTGATACGTCTACCAGAACGTCTTGGCGTAGCCGATTTGAGCGGAGAGCGTTTGCTCGTCATCGGCGCCGATACTGAACTCGTACATACCCTTTCTGTAGCTCAGAGTCACTATGTAAAGCGTATCTTGCGTGCTTGCCAATCCACCCCTGAGCTGACGGTAGAACGACAAATAGTAATTGCCGAACAAGTGCCGCGAGACGTAGATCGAAAGCGGATACTGCGGGCTGAAATCGAGAGTGAACTGCTCGAACCCCAGTTTCTGAATAAGGAGGTTCTCGATCGGCGCGAACAGCGCCTGAGCCCCGGCGGCAGTCAACACCGCGCCGAGTTCCTGCTGCAGGCCTGCTTCGGGCGACAGGAACAAATCTGGCAGGTGGCCCAATCCCACAAGCATCTGCTCGCGGGTGAGGCCGGGCGGCGAGGAACTCAGGTTGATCTGCGGATTCGCAGCTTGCCCCGTGATCATCATGGTTATCTGGTATCGCTGCCTCTGACGCAGGGCGTTGATAGCGAACACCGATGTCGTAGCCTGAAGGTCCACCTGAATATCCGGCGGCGCTGGCGGAGCGTAGGTAATGTAGATGTGCCCGCCTGGAATCACCCTGAGCCTTGCCGTTGCGAGGCCGATATCCCCCGAAAGCACGTTCAACTCCAGACGTCTGACGACCGGCTGCGCAAGCGTACCTGTCAACGTTCCTCCGCCGGTTACGGTGAGACTCATGCTTGGAGGAGAAACCACGACATCATCGCCTAATCTAAGGCTCACATTGAACGCGGGGTTGATGAACGGCGCCGCCTGCCACAGAGTGCCTTTGGAGGCCATCTGGAACGCCAATCTGGCGTTTGACAGCGTGATCCCTCCAGGCACGGAGTCCACGGCCCTATCCGCCACCATTGGAGCCGCGAGCGGCCCGGTGACCGATAGGCCGGCGTCAACCTGAGTCGTCACATCTTCTCGCAGCCCCAGGGCGTTGCGTTCGGCCAGCCTCAGCCGATCGGCAACCACCTGCAGGTTGATCTCGCTTGGCCCCAGGATGCCAGCGGTTATATAGCCACCGGGGACCACATAGAGGCTGCCGCCCATGCTCGACGTGGCCGACATGGCATTGACAACCAGTCTATCAGCAACGAACGCCAGGTCCACGTTGACATTGTCGAACGTGCTGGAGAAGCCGGTGAGAGCGACCGTCCCCTTTGTCACCTTGACAGATCCCGACAACTCGGGGTCGAGAAGCGTTCCATCCAGCCTGAACCAGGCTTCGGAAGCCGTGCCGGTAGTCTTCGCCGTGTCCACCATCGGGCCAAGCACATTCAGAATCGCCAAGCTCTGCGCGCTGAGGTCTACGGACAAGTGGATCGGTTCGTCATTCGGAACGGCGAGCATCGACCAGTTCCATGGAACGGATGCCGAGGCCGTCGCCTGATATCCGGCGGCTGTAAGCAGGATGTCCGGGATCTCGATGCGGCTCGATGTGATCCGGATGCTGCTCGCGCGAAGCTGATCAAGAGCGAACCCGTCGAATCTTGGGCTGACCACCTCCGCGGAGCCTACGATGTCAGGCGCTGACACAGGACCCTGCACGGCAAACAGAGCAGAGAGGGTTCCTCCGGGAGTCCTTGATCCCAACCAGGGTTCCAGACGGGACAACTGGAGGTTCTCAGCACGGATTTCCAGGTTCAAGTTCCCGTTGTCGTAGGCAGGCGCACCCGCTACGTCTACGGTCATATCGCCTGACACCGCTCGAAGCGTACCTATCGTGACGACTCCGGACTTGGCCGATGCCTGAAGGTCGATGCTCTCAATCTTCTCGACGTCAAGCCCGATGTTGGTGGCGCTGAGAGCGATGGAGCCGTTCGGAGCCTCCAGGCAGCCCGTAATGTTGAATGAGCCGTTCACGCGCCCGCTGGCGATTTTGGGGAACTGGTCCAGCCTCGCGGCGAAAGGCCGGCCTTCAGGAGTGGAGAAGTAGGGACTCGCCCGCAATATCGCCCAGATGTCCGGAATGCTCACGTCTTCGACGGAACCCGTCGCGGATGCCAGGCAAACGGTTTCCGGATCGAAATCCGAACCGGCCAGAACAAGCTTCTGAGTGCCGCGCACAAGGCTGGCGGAGAAGGCCTGGTATTTGCCGTCAGCGTAGGTGAGTTCGGCGCCGGCCGAGTCGAACCTCTCGTAGTTGACGGCCAGATTGTCGGCCTTTGCGCTGACGGATAAGCTGAGGTGCTCCCAGACGCCTGATACCGTTCCTGACGCGCTTGCAGTACCCGCGAGCACCAGATACTCGCCGAGATACTCGTGCAGCCGGGCCAGCTCGAAACCGGTAAGATCGAACCCAGCCTTGACCTCATAGGTGTCGGTGGCGAGAGTGCCATTGAGGCCAAGTACGGCCTTGTCCGATACGACCGTAGCGTTCGATATGCGCAGGACGTTGTTGCTGTAATCCAGCGTGGCCGATGCCGAGCTTATTGGATATTCCAGTGCGGAAGCATCCTCCACGCTGAGATTGCCCGAGGCCACAACCCCAACCACCCTGGGGGTGCCCCTTCGCGCGCGCGGCAGGAAAACGCCCGAGAACGTGACGTCGCCGACAATGGTGCCGGTCACATCGGCATGCGCGTCAAGAAGCTCCAGGAGCTTCGTTACCTCCAGACGTTGCACGTTTCCCCTGCCGGAGAAGCTCACGCGGCTCTGGTCCAGTCCCGTCAGTTCCGCCGTGAATCTGGCTTCCGCCGGGAATACCTGCACTATGGCCTCGTTAATGGTCGCGCTGTGAGGGTTCGCGGAAAACTGGACTAAAATGCGATCTATCGTATAGCCGTTCACTCCAACATCGAACGCCTCAAGCGTCCCATCCACCTGAGGCGAGCGAGGGGATCCAGTGATGCGCCCGTTGAAGAATGCAGTGCCGCTGTAGCCCGTCTCGCCGAAGCGCGCTGCGACGCCTGCGATATCGATGCTGGCAGCGGAAGCGGTCAGGTTGATCGATCGCGGCGTAACCGTGCCCTGGGCATGCAAGACCTCTCCGGCCTCCGTGGTGAGCCTCAAGCCGCTGACAATCGCCTGCCCATCAACTAGCCGCACGCGCGCATCTGCTGACGCGAAAGGCGTCCCGGAGACGGAACCGTCGATCACTCTAATCGATGCACTGACGGAGGGACTGGCTGTGCGGCCACTCAGCGAGAACGTGCCGCTGGCGATGCCGGTAACGGGTACCGATAGCGTGTCAGGCAACGACCGCAGGTTCAGGCGGGAGAAGCGCCCTCTCAGCGAAATGTGCGGCGCAGCACCTGTGGTCACGTATCCGCTTGCGGCTATGGCAGCGCCGTTGGCGGTAAGTCGAGCGGAGCGGATGTCGACCCGTCCGCGCCTGTATTTCGCCGCGACGGTCACATTCCTGACGGCGACCCCTCGCACCGCAGCGCGCGGAACTGACGCGGTTACGTCAACTACGGGATTCGCAAGAGATCCCGTTATTCTGGCATCGACGGGACCTCTTCCGGAGGGTGAAAACTGTGAAAGCGCGCTCAGAAACGGGGCGACACGAATGAGCTGCGGGAAGTCCGCGTAGGTCGAGCTAGTGGCCACGTTGAGCGAAGGATTTCTGAAATTGACAACCGAGCCGGTGATCCGGAAGGGTGATCTGGCAACAACTGCCGTCAGGCTTCCGCCAGCCCTGTCGCCCGCCAGGGTCATCGTGCCGCTGAGATCAGTCACCGGCGCGCGAAGCAGGCTTGTCCTGACGCTGGCGTTGTGCACCCGCACCCGGCCATTGACTGTTACGGAGGACCGGCTGTCGGTGCGCTTGCGGTCCAGCACGGCGGTTATGTCTAGCTTTCCGCCTGTTACCTGTACATTCCTTGACCTCCAGGCATAGGGCATTGCGATTGGTGCGGATACTCCGCGCGCACGCGCATCAACCACTACTCGCTTTCTGTCAGAGTGGTAGCTGCCGCTAAACGCCACCCTATCGAACTGGCCGCGGCTGCCTTCGGCCGTGCCGCGGAACGTGTAGACAGGGTACCGCGCCGCATCAACAATGCCATTCACGTCGTGAACAGACAGCGGGCCATGGGTGCGACCGGGAAGGACGGCGTAGTCGATGAAGGTCACCTCGGCGCCGCTAACCTTGACCAACCCGCGAAACGGTGGCCTTCTTGGGCCGGGAGGAGGCTTCAGAAGATCCGCTATGTTGAAGGAGCCGTCGGCGCGCCGAATAAGCACAGCTCGAGGCCGCATAACCGCTATGTCGCTTATGGCCCCGGCTCCCTTGCCGCCAATCAGATCTCGCCAGTCATAATGAATGAACAGCCGCGGGACCGAGATGAGGGTACCATCGGCAAAGGTCTTGCCCCGGGACACTCGCACATCCTGCAGGACGATGACTCCTGGCGAGATGCGCATAGAGCCGATCCGCACCTGTTTGTCGAACCGGCGCTGCAGTTCGTTGGCGGCAAGCACATTCGAACGGCTGGCGAGCTGATTCACCTGATCCTTCAGGTAGAAAGCAATCCAGACGAGCAGGACCAGCACGGGCAGCACCGTGATCAGCAGGAGGATCAGCCTCCGGGACAGCGTCATGGACTCCCTCCGGGCCAGGGATGGAGTTCAACACCGAAGTTGCGCTCGATGCCACGAGCACAGGCAGCCCGAACATCCGTCATGTCAGGCGCCGAACCCAGGATGTCTCGCAGACAGGTAATCTGGCGCGAGTCCAACCCGCAGGGGTTGATCAGTGAGAAGTGCCGCATGTTCGGCGCGACATTTAGCGCAAAGCCGTGGTAGGTGACCCACTTGCGAACGGCAACGCCAATCGAGCATACCTTCTTGTCCCCTACCCACACGCCGGCAGGGCCGTTGCGGTCGGCCTTCAGGCCGAATTCGGCCAGGGCATCGATGATGCTTTGCTCCAGGCTGCGAAGATAGCCGTGCAAGTCGAAGCCCATCGCCCGCAGGGGAAAAATGGGGTAGCCGACGAGTTGCCCGGGGCCATGATAGGTGACGTCGCCGCCGCGGTCCGTCTGCACAAGCTCGATTCCCTCGCGCTCCAGCACGTCGGGACTTGCAAGCACGTTGTTCTCACCGGTCTTGACGCCCATCGTCAGCACAGGATCATGTTCGAGGAGGATCAGAGTGCCGGGCAGCTCTCCTGAGGCACATCTGGCGTGCAGGTCTAGCTGGATACTGAGCGCCTTTGCATAAGATATCCGGTCAATGTTATACAGATAGCACTCAATGCCGCAGGCGTCCTTAGAGGGTCCAGAAACGTCGGTCTTTTGAAGTCTGCCCATGATCCCTCCGTGGCGCGGCTGGCAACTGGACTTAGTATACCCTTGTGGCAAGGGAGGGTCAAGGAAGCGGGCACCCGGATCGGTTTCTTCGTATTGCATAGTTAGTAGAGACGATATGTCGAGGGATTCGTAGCCCGCCTGCCGAAGTCAGCAGTATGATTACGGACACTATCGAGCACGCTACGCTCTACTACCGCCTCGGGCCTGGAGTCAAGGTTGCGCTTGAGTACCTGGCGCAAGCAGAACTGCTGGAAGCAGACCCAGGTAGGCACGAGCTTGATGCTGGATGCTGCGCGATCGTGCAGGACTACCGGACAGCGCCTCGCGGGGAGAAGCGCTGGGAAGCTCACCGCAAATACATCGACGTGCAATATCTGGCAAGCGGGGTGGAACTGATCGGGTACGCCGACCGTTCGAGCCTTAGCTCCACGGACGCGTATGACGATGCAAATGACATTGAGTGGTTCGAGGGAGAAGGAAGCTTCATTCGCGCACAGGCGGGCACATTCGCGGTCCTCTTCCCGCACGATGCGCACATGCCTGGGGTCGCTCCTGGCACTCCCGGCCCCGTGCGCAAGGTGGTAGTCAAGGTTCCAGTGGAAAGGTAGCAACATGACACGCTTACTCGTTTTGTTGGCCGTATGCACACTCGCTCTGCAATGCACGGCTAAGGGAGACCAAATGCAGCTAGAGTATAAAGAGGAGTTCGCAAAGCTCCTGCCCCAGAAAGTGCCGGCAATACTGAGGACACAGGACCCGAAAACCGGTCGGTTCGGAACGGGCATCTGGATAGTCAACGACCAGAACGTGATGTTCCCGCTGGCTGTCGCATGGGCGCTTGAGTCGAAAGACAACAAGTACTATCACGACCCCGAGCTCCTCGAGGCGATAATGAAAGCCGGTGACGCGCTTATGGAAGACGCCGGCGAAGCCGGCCAGTGGGTCTTCCGCAAGAAGGATGGTTCCACCTGGGGCAACACCTACATGTGCTGGACCTACAGCAGGTGGCTTAGGGCGTATGGCCTCATCCGAGATGCAATGCCGCCTGATCGGAGGAAGCGATGGGAGGATGCCCTGATCCTCGGCTATACAGAAATCCAGAAGAAAGAGATGAGCAGGCTGGTCAATATCCCCACGCATCACGCGATGGGCCTCTACATTGCCGGCCAGCTATTCGAGAAACCCGAGTGGTGCGAGAATGCGAAGGCGTTTATAGCGAAGATGGTGGACGCTCAGGATCCTGAAGGATTCTGGACGGAGAACTATGGGCCGGTGGTCAATTACAACTTCGTCTACACCGACGCCCTTGGGGTCTACTACGCCGTCAGCAAAGACGAAACGGTGCTGCCTGCACTACAGCGTGCCGCCAGGTTCCACTCGGCGTTCACGTATCCTGATGGTTCATCCGTCGAGACCGTGGATGAGCGAAATCCTTACCATCCCGGCCGCTCGATGGGTAATGTCGGCTTCACATTCACTCCCGAAGGCCGCGGCAGGTTGATTTGGGAGATGAGACTGCATAGAGCGGTTAGCTCAACTTTCGACGCGGATATGATGGCGCATTTCCTGATGTATGGAGAGGAAGGCCCTGCAGTCCCCATTCAGGCAAACCAGAAAGACATCACCTGGATGTCCGACAACGGCAAGGCCCTGATCAGGCGCGAAGGTAAGTGGTTCACGTGCTTTTCGGCCTACCGTTGCCCCGTAAAGGAATCCAGGTGGATCCAGGACCGGCAGAACCTGGTGAGCATCTTCCACGACGACGTCGGGCTCATACTCGGAGGCGGAAACACCAAGCTGCAGCCGCTCTGGAGCAACTTCACGGTCGGCGATGTCTCCCTCCTGCGCCACACGCCCGGGGATATCGCACCCAAGTTCACTCCGCCTGATTCCCTCTTCCATATTCCTTCGGGAGCGGCGATCAGCAAGGCGGACCCACCGAGCCTGCTGCTGAGCTATGGCGCCGAGAAGTGCCGGATAACGGTGGACCCGGTGGACGATTCTACGCTCAAGCTGCGTGTGAGCGCAACGGCAGAATCCGGTGCTCCAGTTGCGGCTCATCTGACGCTGCTGCCGCACGTGGGCGAGGTCATCAGGACCGAAGGCGGCTTCCACGCTGAGCTAGACAAGGACGAACTAGCTCTGTCGGGCAGTCAGCTTGGCGGCTGGATCGAGCACCACGGATGGCGGCTGACGGTGCCGGAAGGAGCAGCGGTGAGTTGGCCCGTCCTGCCTCACAATCCCTACGTCAAGGACGGCGCTGCCAAGTCGGTGCACGAGGGGCGGATTGTCGTCACCCTGCCGTTTTCAGAAGATAGGCCGGAATACGAGCTGACGCTGACGGTGCCTTGAGCATTTGACCTCTGCAGTTAGCTCGCCTATAATCTGCGAGGATACTGGATGGCAGCACCCTTTGATACGCTCAGGGTGCTGTCTCTGATTAACAAGGACGGATCGCCAATGCTCGCGCACGTGAAATCGAGTGCAGTAAACGGAATCGATGCCTACATGGTGGAGGTTGAAGTCGACCTCGCACCGGCCCTGCCCAGTTTCACGATAGTCGGGCTTCCAGATACGGCTGTTAATGAGTCGAAGGAGCGCGTGCGGGCGGCCATCAAGAACTGCGGCCTGGAGTTCCCCTCGCGCAGGATCACTATCAACCTCGCTCCGGCGGATGTGCGGAAAGAAGGCCCCTCGTTCGATCTGCCGATTGCGGTCGGGATTCTTGCGGCGTCAGGGCAGATAGATAGCGAGTTCCTGAACGGGTGCACTATAGTGGGCGAACTGAGCCTCGACGGGGCGGTGCGCGGAGTCAGCGGCGTATTGCCAATCGCACTGTCCGCCCGCGAATCGGAGTTCAAGAGGCTGATAGTCCCCGCGCACAACGTCAAGGAAGCTGCGATTGTAAGCGAGGTCGAGGTCTACCCGGTGCAGACCCTGACCGAAGTGGTCGCACTGCTGAACGATCCTCAGACGATGCTGCCCGCGATATTCGACGTGTCGGCGTTCGAGGCCCTGGACGACCCGGTGTATGAAGCCGATTTCTCTGACGTGAAGGGCCAGGAGGCCGCGAAGCGCGCGCTGGAAGTCTCTGCGGCGGGTGGGCACAACTTGCTGATGGTGGGGCCTCCGGGCAGCGGAAAGACTATGCTCGCGCGGCGGATGCCCGGCATCCTGCCTCCGCTCAACATCGAAGAAGCACTCGAAGTAACGAAGCTCTACAGCGTGTGCGGGCTCCTGAGTCCTGATCAGGCACTGATAACGCGGCGGGCTTTTCGCTCTCCACACCACACGATATCGACTGCCGGCCTCACCGGCGGTGGCAGCTATCCCAGGCCCGGCGAGGTCAGTCTTGCGCACCGGGGCGTGCTGTTCCTCGACGAGTTCCCTGAGTTCAAGCGCGACGTTCTGGAAGTGATGCGGCAGCCGCTTGAGGACGGGATGGTGACTATCGCCCGGGCGCAGGCATCGCTTACCTACCCCGCCGATTTCATGCTGGTCGCGGCGATGAACCCCTGCCCGTGCGGTTTTTTCAACGACCACCTGCGAGCCTGCACGTGCACGCCGCAGATGATCGCGCGCTATCTGCAGAGAATATCAGGGCCGCTTATCGACAGGATCGACATTCACGTGGAGGTTCCCCGGCTCAAGCACGACGAACTGCTGCGCAAGACTCCCGGCGAGGCATCGGCCTTGATTCGGGAGAGGGTCCGAAAAGCGCGTGACATTCAGTATGCGCGGTTCGCCGGCTCCAAGATATTTTGCAATGCGCAGATGACCTCAAAGCACATGAAGCAGTGGTGCAGGCTGAGCGAAGATGCCGAAGCGATGCTGAAGCAGGCAATCGAGCATCTGCGGCTGTCGGCGCGTGCCTACGACAGAATCCTCAAGGTCTCACGCACCATCGCCGATCTATCGGCCTCTGAGCAAATCGGCATCGAGCATATTGCAGAGGCAGTGCAGTACCGGAGTCTGGATCGGAAATACTGGGGGTAGCAAGAGAGCCTCCCTTGCTGATGCTAAGGAGGCTCCATTCCTTGCCTATGTCAGCAATTGCGGCTTCTACTGCAGCTCGAACTCATACGTCCGGCTTCCTTCTTCCCTCAGGGCCAGCGTCTTGGGCCTTGCGTCCTGCGGAACCCTGAACACCAACCGAACTCGGACCTCGGCGCCAGGCCTCAGGTTTTGACCGTATGACCTGTTAGCAGTCGCCAGGAACATATCAATGTACCGAAGCTCCTCGCCATCACTGGACATCAGAACCGGCGCAACCGTATCCCATCGCACGAACTGCTCCGTGGGCGAGTCGTTCTTCGCTGCGATCGTGATAAGGAAGAACCGTTCGCCTTCTTCATAGATCTCGTGCTCGCCCAGCTTCCCGTCCGCGAATTCCCACTTCTCGACCGCGATATCGAGTCCCCTATAGGGATAGAAGGTGCCGATGACGCCGGGCACAGTCTCTCTTGCCGTGTAGCCGGTGGGATCATCCGGGTCGGCGATAGGCGCCGGCAGCGGTCCGGGCTTGTTGGGCGCGGGAGCGGCTTTGTCGGGCGCCATAGCATAACGCAGCACCGGGCCGTTGTTCTCGCCCGGCATGACCATTAGCTTTGGCACCGAGGCCCCTGCGGGGACCTTGATGATGGTCATAGCATTGATAGTCTGCGCCGGTTTGAGCGACACGCTTACCCTGGGGCGCCCTTTAGCATCGTCATTACCCCAGTCGTTGATACCTTCGTGGTTGTTGTTCTCGTTATCCACGGCGGTGAAGTGGAGAGAATCCCAACGAACGAATTGCTCCGACTTCAGCGGGTTCTGAATTGTGAAGTGCAATACCAGAAGCTTCTCTTCGGCAGTAGGAACGTACAGCGTGTCGCCTATGGACACCTGGTCGGTCGTGTACTCCGCGCTCTTGAGCCTGAAGTAGAGCGGGGAGTCATTCTTGATCTTGTAGACAGTTCCGAAGACCCCGTTGTTGCCGGCAAGCTGTATGGTCGGAGCAGCAGGCTTCTTGGCAGCCGGCTTCGCTGCGGGCTTGGGTGCGGGTTTCGGCACCGGCTTCTTCGCAGCAGCGCTCACTGCAACTGCGAAGATCAGCAGGACAAAGAGCGAAAAAATGGTCAGGGCTGGCTTCCTCAACAGATCATCCTCCTTGGCTGGTGGGAACTGTTGAGATTGTAGCGAGGAAACGTGCCGCAGTCAAGGTTAGCTCGCTAGAGCAGCGCTTGTTTCCGGCGCTTCATCTAGTCGACTGCGCTCTGGTCCTCGGGCTCCAGATCGAGCGCATCAGAATCGATGCAGTAGCGAAGGCCGGTGGGAAACGGGCCATCGTCGAATACGTGGCCGAGGTGCCCTTCGCAGCGGCCGCAGAGTACTTCCGTGCGCAGTCGTCCGCCCGACTCATCCGGCTTGGTCGCTACGTGTTCGGGGTGAGCAGGCTCGTAGAAACTGGGCCAGCCACTGCCGGAATCGAACTTGGCATCCGACTTGAACAGCGGCAGGCCGCACCCTGCGCACTTGTAGGTGCCGCGGCGCTTCTCGTGGAGGTATCTGCCGGTCCCTGGCGGTTCGGTGCCCTTCTCTCGCAGAATGTGATATTGCTCGGGAGTAAGCTGTTCACGCCACTCCTCATCGGTTTTCTTGACCTTTTCCATCTCAGTTGCCCCTGTTTATGTTACCCCGTAGGCGATGACTTGTGTTCTCACAGCGGATACTACGGGTGCGGGCAGGTGTCCTAACGGTTCAAGAGCACCTTCTGGAGAGCGAGCAGGTTGTCGGTAGCGCTGCCCCGGTCCGCGTAGGCAGGGTCGTTGGTGTAGTCATGCACGCCGAAAGTGCCGCGCGGAAGGCGGAAGAAATACCACGCAGGTTCGAACTGGACGTATCGGAAGCCCTTGTCGAGCGCGCTTTCGGCCCAGGATGTGATGTCCGCCACCGGACAGGTCACGTCGTTGCCGAGCCAGCTCTGATCCGACAAACCAAGCTCAGCAGCGCCTGCAAACCTGGTGATGCATCTCTCCCAATCGGGAAGGCGCTTTGCGGAATCCCCGTTCGGCTCGTTGTTAGCATAGGTGACTGTAACCAGGCCGGGGAACCTGCGCAGCAGTGCGAGCAGCTTCTCCTCCTTGGGCCTCTGAGGCTCATCCCAGTCGGCAAACCCAATCCAGTGCCAATCGGACCACTGCACGAACATGCCGTTGTCCCTGGCGAACTTGAGGAAGCCCTCTACGATGCCTGGCTGAAAGAACGAGTCTCGCGGCATCTTCCACCCGGGCTGCCCCCATTCCGGGTTGGTTGTCTGCACGGCGCGGACGGTGAAGTCGTGCGCGAGGATCTCCATGAACCTGATCCCTGCAAGCCACTTGCCGTAACGCTTTTTGTACGCGCGCAGGTCGTGCAGGGATATCGAGACTCCGTGGCGAGGATCGTGCGGCCGGCACTGCTCTGTTACGCTACCGAGGGTCATCGAATCGGAGGAGCACACATCGAGGACAAACGGCATTCCCGCTTCAACGAGGGTGTCCAGCACGCGGTCAAGCTTCTCGAGGTCCTTCACCTGCGGGTTCAAGAGCACGTAGACCTTGTACTTGGCAGAAAACGGCCGCAGAGCCTCGGCGATGCGTTTGACCGCAACCTGATCGTCATTGACGACTACGCCATTGCCGAAGCCCTGGTCAATGGAGAAAACGAGCTTGACGGCGCCGTCCGCGACCGCGGTCCCGCACACGCCAACCATCAGAAACAACCCCGCTACAAGAACAACGAGTCGAAGCATAGTACTCTCCTACGTTTCACGCTTAGTGGCGGAGCTGCATTGATCCTCTATGGCTACGGCGTCGCAAACTGCATCTCCACGCGCTCGCCCTGCGGAGTTGGCTTGGTCTGTACCGACAGCACATAATCTACATCCGCGTAGCGTATAGGAATGCGTCCTTCCTGCGGCATCTTCGTGCGTGTCAGATCCATGTCGGCCATCAGTTTGAAGCGCCGGGTAAGTGGTTCGCGCACGTAGTCCGGCAGGGGCATTACCTCCCGCCAAACCCCGGCGACGTTGTAGGATATCGTCAGGCCCGGCCCGATTGCGACAGCCTCATCGCCTCCAGGCGTCTCCAGGTAACGCTGAACGCCTTCGAGAGACTTCTTGTCCCACTTGTATGCCAAGCGCTCATCCGGTTCCAGGCGGATCTCGCTTGCTCCGTCTTGGATCGCCTGCTCAATGATCCTGCAAGCGATGCGAATGATCTGTGCACTATCGTGGTCTTCACCATTGTGCTTCGTGTCGCTCATATCCAGCCTCCCAGTTCCTGCCGGGTGTACGACGCCGCAATCGCCTGGCTGGTTCCCGCTTTGTCTGAGGATCAGGTCTTCCCCTCAAACTCCCTTCGAGCCGCGCCTATCTGCTCGATTGCCTCTATGTGGCGCTGACGGAACTCCTCGGTCGTCGGCCGCCAGATGGTCTGGAAGAATCCCTTGAGCCGCTCCGGCGCGATGTTCTGCTTCGCCCACCTGACAGTGTTGCCGAAGTTGTCCGGAGTCGAGTGGTTGCTGCCCGTCGGCACCTGATCGTAGCCGTTATCCTCAAGGATGTTGTAGGCATTCACGTACGTCTTGCAGGGCTCGTCCTCCGGGGTCAGGCTCTGCTCATAGTACCAGTTGCTTTGGAGGACCGACTTTGGCATCCTCTGCAGGAACTCGTCCTTGTGGTTCCAGATGAAATCGGACCAGATCCACGCCCGCGCGCCCCTTTTGTCGACCTGCTCCACGAGGAACATCAGATCGTGCCACCAGAGGTCATACTGCCGGATGACTACATACGACTGATGGACTTGATGCCCGAATGTCTCTTCGTCCATTCCCAGGTGGAACAGCCGCGGGTTGTCGAAGATGTCGATGCACTCGCTGATCAGGTCCGCGCAGACCTCGTAGTACGTTGGCGTCGATACCATGCGGGAATACGGCCCCAGCCAAAGGTCGTGTGTGGCGGAGAAGTTCAGCTTCGGAATCGGCTCTATCCCGAGCTTGCGCAGCTTGTCGAGTTCTGCCTTAAGCTCATCTACGCTCCACGCGCCCTCGACCGCGATTTCGGGGTGAGACGCATACTTCACCCCATCACCGAGGTCGATTACCAGCATATTGACGCCGTTTTGAGCCATCTTCGGGAGCAGATCGTCCCATACCGGCTTGTCAAAGCGCAGTTTCGGACCGCCGATTATGATCTTCCCATAGCCGGTAAGCTCCGGCGCCTCGCGGTCGATCCACATGTTATAGCTCAGATGGAGCAGATCAGCCCAGATCATCGGTGAGTCTCCTTGGCAAAACGGTAATGGAACTTCCTTCCACGCTGGTTCGGGAGAGTCCTTGCGCCAATCGCCGCCTCCGATCTGTTATAATAAGCCCGTATGAAATCCGACGTTCTGAAGTCCCTTAACGAGCAGCAAAGGGCCGCGGTGTCGCATACCGAAGGCCCTGTGTTAGTGTTTGCGGGCGCGGGCAGCGGCAAGACGCGCGTGCTGACACACAGGATCGCCTACCTCATCGAGGAGCATGGCGTGCGGCCCTATAACATCCTGGCGGTCACATTTACGAACAAGGCCGCGAATGAGATGAAGGAGCGCATCGAGGGGCTTCTCGGCGAGGGCGCAGACGGGCTCTGGGCAGGCACATTCCACGGCACTTGCGCGCGGATTCTGCGCGAAAAAGGCGCCGAAATCGGAATCGACCGCAACTTCACGATCTTCGACGACTCCGACCAAATGGCGCTGGTGCGCGAGGCTATGGAGTCGGAGGACATCGACCAGAAGGTCTACAAAGCCCGCGACATTCTGAACCTGATCTCCAAGGCTAAAGAACAGCTCATCCTGCCGGACCAGTTCCACAAGCGGTTCTCGGGCACCATAGAGAACGTGGCGCGCAGGGTCTACAAGGTCTATCAGGACAAACTCGCGCTGAACAAGGCGCTGGACTTCGACGACCTGATCATGTACACCGTGCTCCTGTTCCAAAGCCAGCCGGACGTGCTGAAGCATTACCAGGACAAGTTCAGATACATACTGGTGGACGAATATCAGGACATCAACTACTCGCAGTATACTCTCGTGCGTAACCTGGCTGCAAAGCACAGGAATGTGTTCTGCGTAGGCGATGACGACCAGTCCATCTACCGCTGGCGTGGCGCCGACGTGGGCATCATCCTCCAGTTCGAGAAGGACTACCCCGACGCCGCGATCTACAAGCTGGAGCGCAACTACAGGTCCACGAAGAAGATCCTCGAGGCTGCGCACGCGGTCGTTATGCGCAACGTCGGACGCGCCGAGAAGAAGCTCTGGACGGAGAATGATCAGGGCGGTGATATCGAGGTTATCGAGGCCTCGAACGAGATCGACGAAGCTAGCCGCGTCGCACAGTCGATCCAGAGCAAGGTCTCCTTCGGCGACCGCAACTACTCAGATATTGTGATCCTCTACCGCACGAACGCCCAGTCGCGCGTGTTTGAAGAGGCGATGATCAACGCCCGCATTCCCTACAGGCTGGTGGGAACCGTGCGGTTCTACGAGCGCAGAGAGATCAAAGACGTGCTCGCGTATCTTCGCCTGGCGGCGAATCCGCACGAGAGCGTGAGCCTGCGGCGGGTGATAAACGTACCCGCGCGAGGTATCGGGCAGACGTCGCTTGCGCGGCTTGAGCAGTTCGCAATCTCGGAGCAAATCACGCTCTACGAGGCACTGCGCAGGATCAGGGAAGCCCCAGACATACCTACTCGCGCGCGTGCAGCAATGGAGAAGTTCGCAGAGATCATCCATCATCTTTCAGAAATGCGCGACAACGTAACGGTCCGGCGACTGACCGAGGAGGCACTGGAGGTCTCCGGCTACCTCGCGTGGCTGCAGGAAGAGCGTACGATGGAGGCCCGCACGCGACTCGAGAACGTCGAGGAATTGCTTAACGTCACGGAGCAGTTCCAGTCGAGCTTCGAGAATCCGAGCCTTGCCACGTTCCTGGAGCAGGTTGCGCTGATTTCCGACATCGACACCTACGATGAATCCGGTAATGCGGTCACCCTCATGACGATTCACGCCGCCAAGGGACTTGAGTTTCCGGTGGTCTACATCGCCGGCATGGAGGAAGGGGTGTTCCCACACAGGCGCGCGCTCGAAGACCGCGAGGAACTGGAAGAAGAGCGCCGGCTGTGTTATGTCGGAATGACCAGGGCGAAGGAGGAACTGCTCTTCAGCTATGCTCACCAGAGGATGATGATGGGACAGGTGATCGGGTCGGACGTTTCCCGGTTCATAGCCGAGATACCGGAAGAAGTGCTGGCGGATACGCTGCCGCGAAGGCGGCGGGCTGCACTGCAGGATACCGAGTGGCGAACGAGGTTCCAGCCGCGCCGAACGTCCGGCACTGCTACATTCAGACCGGCACAGAAGGTCCGGCACGAGCAGTTCGGTCAGGGCATCGTGCTCAACTGCACGGGCTCGGGCCCGGAGGAGCAGGTTACCGTCGCATTCGACAAGCACGGCATCAAGAAACTGCAGGTCGCCTTTGCCAATCTACAAAGGGTTTAGGCCGAATTCCGCCGGGGGCAACATTACCATGACGGGTCGATCCCGTCCAAAAAGCGCGCGAGAAGGTATAGTGCGATGCAGTGGCACGAAAGAGGCCCCGACAGGCTCGGACATACCGAGCGGGACTTCAAGGTCTGCGGCTTCTGCAGCGCGTTAAACCCGGTTACGAACATTGAGTGCTTCGTTTGCGGCTGGTCAGGGCAGTTCCATACCGACCGGGAGACAGTATACGAGGCGTTGAGGACAGTCGAAGAACAATACGGCGAAGTCGACGGTTCCTTGTTTGCCGAAGAGGTAGTGCCCAGCACTCCGCCCAGGCCCAGCGTCTGGTCGGACATGTGGAGATCGATCAAGAAGCTGTTCGGCCGGGCATAGTGCGGTCGCGGCCGCGACTTTGATGGCCAGTTACACGGGCTTGCCGTTGGGCAAGCCCGTTTAGTATTACCGGTGCCGTTGAGATGTAAGGATCGAGACGATCAGCCAGATACCGAAGACGGTGGCGATCACAAACCCCAGCAGCCCCAGTTGGGGCAGTCCGAACCATCCCGTGGATCCTCTTCCCGCCGACACTATCAGCGAGGACCCCACTATCGTCCCAGCAACGATAAGAGCAATCGATATCCTGTTTGCCGACCTTGCGAAGGTCGCCTCCACCTCCTCCAAGTTCTGATG
Organism: Armatimonadota bacterium; assembly: GCA_052035525.1. Classification (GTDB taxonomy): domain Bacteria; phylum Armatimonadota; class UBA5829; order UBA5829; family UBA5829; genus DTKD01. The sequence goes on along the minus strand of JBPOHN010000028.1, from coordinate 14,425 downwards.
CTTGAACTCCACCCTCAGAGTGCCCTCGACGGCTTTCCGCATCAGGCGTTCGAGCTGCTCCGGCATGGCAAAGAAGAGAGACCGCACAGACGCAACAGCCCGGTAGAAGTCGTTCATCAATGTCTCTTGGCGCAGTTCGCTCCGAACGGCTCTGCCCACTACCCGCCTGGCCACGGCTGTGAAGTTGAAATCCTGGTCGAGCTGACTGCAGATGGCATCCACGCCCGTCAGCACCTTGCCCATCACCGCAAACACCACCGGCAAGCGAACGCCGTGGGCAGCGGACACGTTCAGGACACGAGTCAGCAGGCGCCCCATCTGGACGGACTTCGATCTGACGTCGTAGTACTCTCTCAGCACCTTGCCCAGGTCGTGGGTCAACCCCCGGCTGTCTATCTCTGCACGTGCAATCCCTATGTTCATGATCTCGTCGGCAAGCATTCGAGTATCCTGCTGTTCAAAGGCGACGAGCATCCTTATGGCCGAGGTCTTGTTCTCGATGTCCAGACGCCGCACCTGGCCGCAATCGACAAGGGCGATCTCGTTGTTCGTTGTGATCAGGATGTTCCCCGGATGCGGATCGGCGTGAAAGAAACCGCTTACGAAAATCTGCCGCAGGAATGATGTAGCAAGCCTATCAGCCAGATCTCCCTTAGCGTCCTCCGTCAAGGGGCCCTGGATCACATCGGTGACTTTGATGCCCTCTATCTCCTCCAGGGTCAGAACCCGTCTCGAAGTGACCTCCCAATGCACCTTGGGGACCAGAACACCCCGATCAGCGGCCGCATCTTCGCGCAGCCTGTCCGTATTGCTGCCCTCGCGGGTGTAGTCCAGTTCCTCACGGATGGTAGTGGTGAACTCGTCAACGACCTCCGTGACGCCGTACGTGCGGGCGCGGTCCCAGTGACTCTCAAGGAATGCGGCCCGCTTCTTGAGTATTTCCAGGTCATCCTCCAGCACATCCTCGATATCAGGGCGCTGCACCTTGACTATCACGTTCGTCCCGTCCAACAGCACAGCCCGATGGACCTGGCCTAACGAAGCCGCCGCCAGCGGTTCCGGGTCGAAACTCGCAAATAGCATCTGCAGCGGACTACGAAACTCAGCCTCGATAACCGCTTTGATCTGATCGAACGGTATGGTCGGGGCGGTGTCCTGGAGCTTGGAAAGCTCTACGACGTAGCGTTCCGGGATGATGTCGGGCCGTGACGAGAGCAACTGCCCGAGCTTTATGAACGCGGGTCCCAGCTCTTCGAATATCTCTCGCACGTGTGCCGGAGTGTGCTCGGATCGAGTGAGCTTATCGTGGCTTTCGCGGTGTTCGGGCAGCCCCAAACGCAGCAATATCCAGCCAAGCCCATGCTTGGCCAGCACACGAGCGATCTCCCGATATCTCCGCAAAATCCTGCGGGTCCTGCGTATGCTCAACTAGGCTCCTCGGATGCTGTGGGCGGATGTGTAGGAATGACGACATCGGCGCTGAGTTCCGCCACACGGCGCTCAAGCGCGCTGATCCGGGCCTCGAGTCGCTCAACGTGCTCCGCCTCCGCGGCTCCCATCTGGCGGACCATCTTGGATACCTGTTCCGCTATCCACTGGCGGATGGATTCCTTGTCCTGTTGAGCCCTGTCTGAGACCTCATCCACAAGACGACTGGCCTCTTCGGTGGACATTTCGCCCCGCTCCACCATGTCCTCCGCGAACTGCTTTAGCCGTTCCAGGCTCAGAGACGCGGCCCCGAGGCCGAAAGCGAGTGATTTCTTGACGAGTTCAGTTACTTCCAATCGAGCTACCTCCTTCGGCTTGTTGACGCTCGACTACGGCAGCACGGGACTCAGCAGCGACTGCATTGATCGGGTGCTATGCCGCAAATGGCCGAGGCAGCGTCAGGCCTCTCGGTGCCAGTTTACCCGCGCCTGCTTATTGTCTTCACCGAATTGATAGTCGATCTCGCCGCTGTAGGCTTTGTGTATGGCGCGGCCGATTCGCTGGGCGAGCTTTTCGTTGGTGGTGGTGATCACCAGTTCGTCGGCCGTGGACTGCATGTCCATGATCCGTTCCAGCGGGTTTGCAGTCTGCGCTTTGACGGTTTCGTTTCGAATGAGGTTGAGTATCTCCTCGCTGTGATCAGTAAGGAAACCGCCTCGCAGAGTCACGATGCCGCCAGCGACGCGGTCTCCTTGTTTCTTACATGCGGGGCAGACAGTGGTGCCCACCACGGGCCGGAACACTTTTTCGACCGGAACCTGGCCCTTGAGATACCATCTGTCCGCTGTGTAGACGGACCCGCATTGCTTGCAGACGGTGTTCTCTGGTGGGGATTCCTCGTTGATGTAGGGGTCGTCGTAGTCCGCGACGTTTCGCCGAATACGGCTGGGTGGTTGTTTGCTCATGCTGTTACCCCCTTTCTTCGCGAGCAAGACGAAGGCAGGTTTCATAGTTGATATACCCATCTGTTAGGCAGTCAAAAAGTGTGCAGCAAGAAAACGGCAAGTGGAGCGGCAATATGCCTAGGACCGCGCTGAACTGACCAGCGACCACCCAACAAGGAAGAGTATGCATAGCGCGAGAGGGATGAAGGCAAGCTTGATTGGCAGGAGGAGCAGCGAGGTCACCGTCACCGCCAGGCCGGTGATCACGATCAGGTAGTATCGGGCCGATGACGATCTGCCGCCAAGCAGCCAGCGGGTCAGCGCAGTATCATAAGGCAAGTCCGCGCCACACTTTGAGCACGTGCGCATCCCTTCCTGGTTTTCAGTCCCACACCATCGGCAGACGGGGTTTGTCGTGTCTCGAAGATACCTCTCCCTGGACCACTTGCCCAGCCTATACTGGCATTCGATCCCGGCCCCAAGATCGACGGCAGCCTGAATCTCATCAACGGCGCGGTCCAGTTGGCCGAGGTTGTAGAGGGCATCGGCAAGATACTCACGGGCGGCAAGGTTCTTCGGATCAGCCTGTATAGCGGCTACGTACTCGGCACACCGGCGCTTGTAGTAGGCTTGGAAGCTGCCGTACCTCCAGGTGTAGATGGCGTAACCCGAAGCGGCGGCCAGGGGCACGAACGCCATCAGGAATTGCCAAAAGGTTCTGGCAGCGAAGAGGCCAACAATGAGGGAGCCGAAGACGAAGGCGAGCAGGAATGCTTCCGAGGCTTCCAGGCATCCTTCGGACCACCAATACATAACAACGAATATGAAGATAGAAGCCAGCAAGACGCCTACTATGACCACGTGCGGACTCCAAATGGCGGTTCTAGTTCGGCCCTCGCGGGGGTGCTACCGTTCCAGAGAGATATCTATCCTGGAAGTAGCCCTGTATTGCCTGTTCTCCGGCTTTGACTGCGACGGCTCGTTGAAGGGCAGTTGGCACTCCGCGTGCGACTTCAGCAGCTTGCCTGTGCTCGAGTCGAAGACGGAGTCGACGGTTGCTGCGCACCTAACGGTCCGGTCGCCATCGAGTTTCATCTCCGGCCAGGTATACTCCTGACGCACCGTAACGGTTCTTGCGGCGGCGTCCCTGGACTTGATCGTGCTCACAATCGTCACTTCATCGCTTCTGCCCGGCCACCTAACCTTGCTCGTCCAGGCCTGCCCGAGGGCATGCTCCCTGTCCAGGTCGGGAACGTAGAAGAGCAGCAGAAGATTCGCGTAGTTGAGGCCAGGCACCTGCCCCGCGTACTGTGTGTTCTCGATTCCAAAGAGCCTGTTCACCTTCCACGCCCCGTCCAATAGCGCGGTGAGTTTAGGAAACTGATCGGTAGCGGGAGCTTTCTCGCCATTGATGATCGCCTGAACGTCGGTCGCGCTGATATCGAGTTGCAAAAGCCCGTCGCCCTCACGCCTACCGTAGCGATGAAGGAGCTTCATCGTGTTGACAGCATCGATGAGCAGAGGCTCTGAGTCGGCTATGCCTACACATCCCTTGATGGCCACGGTCAGCCTGTAGGTTCGCAATTCGTTCGGCTGCACGGTAACCGGCACGCTGATCATCTCAGCAGGCTGGCTCGCCGTCGTCTCACCCTGCGCAGCCGTTGACGCGAGGATCCCAACTGCCAGCAACAAGATAACCCATCTGCTTGTCATAACGTTCGCCTCCAAAGCTCGACTACGCGCCCCGACCTATGATAGTTCCACTCTCAGGTGACGGTCAAGGTGCGGACAGATCGCCCGCCAGACGCGAAAGTCGGCGGGACCGATGATCCCGCCGACTTTCCAAATCTGCTGGTATTGGCTAGCCTACGCCTTGCCGATCTTGAACATCGTGGTGCCGCAAGTCGGGCAAGAGCCCTTGGTCGCCGGCTTCCCGTTCTTCATCGTGACGGCCTTGGCATCCTTCATTTCCTTCTTAGCCTTGCACTTGACGCAATATCCTTCCATCTATGACTCACCGTCCTTTCGTAGCGTAGCGAGCCTTACCGAGGCCGGTCATCGCGCTCGCTCGGCAGTGATTTATACGGCCCCCGCAGCATATCCTTCCTGAAATAGGCGTCCGACGAAGAAAATGATGAAATTCACAGCCTTTTTCAGCAAATAGGGTCCTTAAGAGGTCGTTTGGTGGCTCAGTGAGGCGAATAAGTGTCCATTGCCCAAGCTGCACACGATTAAGCCGCTAACATAAAAATACCACGGCTGTCACTTACAGCACGTGGTCAGAGCATCTGGTGGTCGTCCGCAGTTCCCGCTAACCAGGCAACTGCTCTCTCAGTTCTTCGACCGAGTTGTAGACCTTGTCCGGCACTTTATCGACCAGTTCGATTACCTCTTGAGGAGCGTGGTTATCCTCGAGCTGATCTATCAAGTCCTGCTTTGAGCAGGGGAATTGCACATCTTTCAAGCGGTTCAGCACATTCGAGTGTGCCAGGAATGAACCAAAACCTCCGCCTGCCATGCTAATCACCTTCTTTCGGCTCGGGCCAGCATTCGTATACTTCCCCGATGGAGTAGAAGACCCTGTCAGGCAGCCTGCCCAACGCGTCCACCACATTCCCCGGCACCCGCCGCTCTTCGGCGAATTCGATAAGCTCTTCACGGGAAAGTGGAAACTCCACCTCTTCGAAAAGACCAGCCAGCCTCGTTTCGGCCAGCAGTTCGGGTACACGGTCGATCATTTGGTTTCCTCCACTAAGGAGTGTACCAACATGAGGCAGGGTTAATGGTAGGCGAACTGCGGGAGTTGTGAAGTTATTGAGACGGTGCCGTTCCGGAGATCGCAGCCGGGCTCTTCCTGACGGGAAGGTTCTTGCCGATATCCGTATCTCCGAACTGCTGCGACTTCAACGCGTGACTCATCACAACGACGATGCTGACGCGACGGTTGATGAAACTCGTCGGATTAGCGGAGTCCCTCGGTTGGGTGGCAGCGTAGCCGCGAACCTGGGCGATCTGGGAATCAGTTACGCCCGCCGCCGCCACCACGCATCTGGCACTGTTCGCTCGGTCTGCCGAGAGCTCCCAGTTGGTGTATCCGTTCGTTCGATTGAGGGGCCGGCTATCCGTGTGGCCCTCAATTATCAGCTTGTTGGGGAGCGTCCTGAGTTCGGAGGCCATGCGAGAAAGCAGCCTGACGGTTTCCGGTTTCACCTTGGCGCTGCCGCTGTCGAAGAACAGTGATTCCTTGCTTTCCAGCAAGTCGATCCGCAGCCCCTCGGGAACCAGCTTGATATCGACGTGTTTGCCCAGCTTCTTGAACTCAGGTCTGGAAGTAATCGCTTTTTCGATGGCCCGCTTCGCTTCTTCCAAACGGCGGCGTTCCTCTGCGGGATCTTTCTCTGGCGGCTTCTGGTCTTCAGGTTTCTGGACGCCGCCCTTGCCAAGATCGAAGGGCGCGTTTCCTGCTTTGACGGCATTCATGAAACCTGTGGGGTCTTTGAAGTAGCCCGCAATCGCCTGCTTGACGGGATCGCTCAGGCCCACGATCCACATGACGAGGAAAAACGCCATCATGGCCGTGACGAAGTCGGCGTAGGCGACTTTCCACGCCCCACCGTGATGGCCGCCATGGCCTTTCTTCTTCTTTACTATCCTTATACTTTCCGTCTTGTCAGACAAATCTCTTCCCTACGCTGCTTTCTCGACTTCAGCTTCATCGCTCGCTGCCGCGGCGGGTTTGTCAACCTTGCGTTTCTTGACTGTGGCTTCCATTTCGCTGAACCCCGGTCTGAGTTCAGGCTCGATGTTGCGGCGCGCGTACTCAACGCAGACCAACGGCACGTCCCCTCGAGCAAATGCGACCACGGCGTTCTTGATGCCGGCCATATACTGCCCTTCGCAGTGGACGATCGCTTCAACCGCCTTGGCGAGCGGATTGACAATACCGTACGCCATCAGAACGCCCAGGAACGTACCAACCAGTGCCGCTCCGACCTTCTCACCGACCTCCTCGGGCGGACCACCAATCGCCTGCATGGTAATAACTACGCCGAGAACGGCCGCGACGATACCGAAGCCGGGCATGGAGTCTCCTATGGTACTGAGTATGCCCGGCACCTTCATTGCTTCCTGATGCTGGGCTTCAATGTCCATGTCCATCATGTCCGAGAGATCGTAGACGCTCGTACCGCCCATCATAACGAGTTTGAGGGTATCGCAGAGGAAATCAACTGCGTGGTGGTTCTTGAGGAAGCCCGGGTACTGCGTGAATATGGGGGACTCGTGCGGCTTCTCGATGTGCTTCTCCAGCGCCAGAAGCCCGTCTTTCCTTGCGAGCATGAACAGGTCGAACATCGCCTGCAGGAGTTCGAGGAACGTCTGCTTCTTATACGGATTGCCCTTCAGAAGCCCGATGCAGGTCTTGAAGACCAGCAGCGTGGATTTGAACGAGTAGCCCAGCACGACGCTGCCGAGCGCAGATCCACCGATGATGATGAACTCGGTGTACTGCATGAGGGCGGCCACTTTGCCTCCATGCATCGTGTATCCGATGAGAATGCTGGCCATGACTATCGCCAGCCCGACGACAACATACATCCCAGAGCCCTTTCCCTAAGCCGAATGGGCCAGAACCCGAGCAAGCGGGCATGCTAGCGACGCTCAGGCCCGCGCGAGCCTGGCACACTAAATGATCTATTCCATCAATGGCGCAGTATTGGGTAGATGAATTCCGCGTGTAAGGAGGATTTCGCCTCTTGCTCGCACCATGCGGGCACGGAGGAGGGCGGGCGGAACCGGGCGAACATGTAGTGCGAGGAGACGAGTATGCTCAAGGTATCAGATATAATCGCGGAACTGGACAGAATCGCGCCTCCGGACCTGGCAGACGCTGGGGATCACGTTGGACTGCACGTAGGCGACCCCGACGCTGAAGTGCGTCGCATCTGCGTGGTAGTCGACACGTCCGATCCCGTGATAGATGAGGTGATCGCGCGGAAGGCCGATCTCGTGGTGGCGCATCACTCGCTGATCTATCCGCCGCTGCAGGCGGTGACCACTCATCCACTGGCAAGGCGGGTGGCAAAGCTGATCAGGGCCAACACATCGGTGTTCGTGATGCACACGAACTACGATAGCGTTCCGGGTGGGATCAACGATGTGCTTGCGCGGAAGCTGGGCGTTGTCGGGTGCGAGCCGCTTACGACACGAAACACAGACCCGTTCTTCAAGATAGTAGTGTTCGTGCCGGAGGAATCGGTGGAGCGTGTTCGCAATGCGATGGCTGACGCGGGCGCCGGGGTGATCGGGCAATACACGCACTGCAGTTTTCGGTCGCCGGGGACAGGCACGTTCGTGCCACTGCCGGGCTCACAGCCCTACATCGGCGACACCGGCAGGCTTGAAGAAGTCGAGGAGTACCGGCTGGAGATGGTATGCGCGGGATCGTGGGTGGAGGGCGTCGTTCAGGCGATGCTGGAGAAGCATCCATACGATGAGGTTGCTTACGATCTGTATGAGCTGGCAAACGAGCCGATCAGATACGGCTACGGCCGCGTGGGAGTGCTCGAAGAACCGATGGCTCTGGGCGCGTTCCTGGAGCGCGTGAAGACAGCGCTGGAGATGCCTTACGCGCGAGCCTGGGGCGATATGGAGAAGCAGGTCAAACGCGTGGCAATGTGCGGCGGATCCGGATCATCGCTCTTCCAGGAGGCCGCGAGCGCCGGCGCGGATGTCTACGTTACGGGCGACACCAAGCATCACGACAGGCTTGACGCCGGAGCCCTGGGCCTGGCCATGATTGACGCGGGGCATTTTGAGACGGAAAAACCGGGCATGGTCGCCCTCACCGACAGGCTCAACAAGACCTTCGCCGGGAGCGGGGTGGAGATTGAGTATGTAGAAAAGTTCTGAATGGCAAACACTGCCGGCAGGCTGGTCTTCGGGGATGATAACCGCCCACCGACAACTGACGATCAGCCTCAGACGATCAGCCTCAAGAGTTTGACGTTCTTCCGTCTACTATGGTAGAATTGCAAGGTTTGGCAAAACACACCGTTCTCTGACCGGGCGTAGGTGTCCTGAGGCTCAGGGTGGCGATTCGGAAATCACCACCCAGCATCGAAGCGAATCAGGATGGCGCCCGGGTTGAGGAGACGGGAAGAAACAACCTAAGGAGGATAGAGCTTTGCCAGCAATCACTATGAAGGAACTGCTGGAGGCCGGCGTTCACTTCGGCCACCGCACCCACCGCTGGAACCCCAAGATGAAGAGATACATCTACGGGGGCCGCAACGGAATCTACATCATTGACCTGCATCAGACCCTCAAGCTCTTCGAAGAAGCCCGCAACTTCATCCAGGAAGTAGCCTCAAGCGGCGAAAACATCCTCTTCGTCGGCACCAAGAAGCAGGCGCAGGAAGCAGTCGAAAGCGCGGCGAAATCCTGCGGAATGTATTTCGTCAATCAGCGCTGGCTGGGCGGCATGCTCACCAACTACCGCACCATCCAGACTCGAATTGCCCGCCTTCGTGAGCTTGAGAAGATGGAAGCCGAGGGCGTTTTCGACAAGCTGACCAAGAAGGAAGCCGCGAAGCTGCGCGAAGAGCGCGATAAGCTGGAGCGCTACCTCGGCGGCATCAAGGACATGCCGAAGGCCCCGGGCGCGATCTTCATCGTTGACCTCAAGAAGGAGCGCATCGCTCTGCTCGAAGCCCGGAAGCTCGAGATCCCGGTTGTCGCAATCGTGGATACCAACTGCGACCCGGACGAAGTCGATTACGTCATTCCCGGCAACGACGACGCCATCCGCGCGATCAAGCTGATCTCCAGCAAGCTTGCTGAGGCTATCCTCGAAGTCAGGCCGATCGAGGTCGAGGAAGAGGCCGCCGAAGAGGGCGAGGAGATCGAAGGCGAAGAGGTCAAGGAAGAAGCCGAGGCGACAGCGGAAGATGAGGAAGTCTTCATCGACGCCGAGGCGCCCGTGACCGAGCCGGTGCTCCAAGAAGAGATGGCAGAGGAGTAGTAATGCCTGCCAACTCCGTTTGAGCGCCTCGTCATGCCGGGCTTGGTTCAGCATACGGGCTTCCAAGGTTCAGGCAACGGGTGCTGCTCTGGGAGTTGCACGCAGATATGCATAGTAGATAACGGAGAACACAACAATGGCAATTACCGCCGAAATGGTGAAGAAACTCAGGGAGCAGACCGGCGCAGGAATGATGGACTGCAAGAAAGCCCTGACTGAGACTAACGGAGACTACGAGAAGGCCGTCACGCTGCTGCGTGAGAAGGGCATCGCCGTGGCAGCAAAGCGCGAGACCAAGGCTGCGTCGGAAGGCCTGATCGGTTCGTATATCAGCGAGGACTCGAAGGTCGGCGCGATGCTTGAACTCAACTGCGAGACCACCTTCGTCGCCAAGACCGACGAGTTCATCAGCCTTGCGAGGAACCTTGCGAAGCAGGTTGCGCTTGAGCCCGTCGCGTGCGTCAAGTGCCTGCAGGACAAGCCCTACATCGCAAACCCGAGCCTTACGGTTGCTACCTATGTGAGCGAGCTGATGGGCAAGATCGGCGAGAAGATGGGTGTCGCGCGGTTCGCTCGCCTCGCAGTCGAGGACAAGCCCGGCACGATCGGCAGCTACGTTCACATGGGCGATCAGATCGGCGTGCTGGTGCTTGTGAACACGGAAACCGAGGCCGCCGCGGCATCCGCAGACGTGCAGAACCTCGCCAAAGACATCGCGATGCACATCTCCTGGAGCAATCCGGATTACATGAAGCGCGATGACATTCCCGAGGAGGTTCTTGCCGCTGAGCGCGAGGTCCACAAGCAGTGGGCGATCAAGGAAGGCAAGCCGGAGCAGGTTATCGACAGGATCGTCGAAGGCCGAATGAAGGACTTCTACTCTCGCGTGTGCCTGCTCGAGCAGCCGTTCATCAAAGACGAGGAACTGACCATTCAGAAGCTGATCGACAACACGGCCAAGACGGTCGGCGAGACGGTAACCGTGGCGGAGTTCATCAGATACCGAGTTGGAGAAATATCCGGTGACGGAGAGTAGACCGCACAAATGGGGTCGAGTGCTCTTGAAGCTGTCGGGGCAGGCGTTTGCCGGACCGCAGAAGCTCGGCATCGACCCTGAGACGGTTCAGGGAATCGCGGAGGATATCAAGCAGGCCCGGGAATCGGGCGTTGATATCGCCGTGGTGATCGGAGCCGGAAACATCATCCGTGGCGAGGCTGCATCAGGTCTCGGCATGGATCGGGCCGCGGCAGACTACATGGGTATGCTCGGCACGGTGATCAATTCCGTTGCCCTGCAGGACGCTCTGGAGAAGATCGGCGTTCAAACCAGACTCCAGACGGCTATCAACATGGCCGAGGTGGCGGAGCCATTCATCCGGCGGCGTGCGATGCGGCACATGGAGAAAGGCCGGGTCGTGATACTGGCGGCGGGGACGGGCAACCCCTACTTCACCACGGATACCGCGGCATCGCTGCGGGCGTTGGAAATCCACGCGGAGGTCGTTTTGAAGGCGACCAATGTGGATGGAGTCTATACCGCGGATCCCAGGAAAGACCCCAGTGCGGTCAAATACGACGAGCTCAGCTATATGGACGCGATCAACAAGAACCTCGGCATTATGGACTTGACCGCGTTCACGCTGTGCATGGAAAACAACTTGCCCATCGTGGTGTTCAACATCACCGAGCGCGGCAATATCGCTCGTGCCGCGAGGGGCGAGAGAATAGGAACTTTGGTCAGGAGGAGCGAGTCTTGAGCAGAGAGATCATACAGGACGCCGAGAGGCGGATGCAGAAGGCCGTCGAGGCCGCGCAGGCGGATTTCGCCACCATTCGAACCGGCAGAGCGAACCCGGTAGTGCTTGAAAACCTGAAGGTGGACTACTACGGCACGCCTACGCCGCTTCAGCAGTTGGCGGGGATATCCGTGCCGGAGCCCAGGCAGTTGATCGTGACTCCTTGGGACAGGTCTATCATCAACACTATTCTGAAGGCGATCCAGAGCTCGGACATCGGCATGACACCGATGAGCGACGGCAACATCATCCGGATGAATGTCCCGCCACTGACCGAGGAACGCCGCAAGGAGTTGATCAAGCAGCTCCACAAGCGGGCCGAGGACCATCGGGTAGCGGTTCGCAACGTCCGGCGCGACGCTAACGAGCACATCAAGGCCCAGCAGAAGGCTTCTGAGATAACCGAAGACGATTCCAAGCGGGAACAGGAAGAGACGCAGAAGCTCACGGACAAGTACATTGCCGAGATCGATAAACTGACCGCCGCGAAAGAGAAGGAACTCAAGGAAGTTTAGTTTCCCTCGAGGCGACAGGTTGATGTAGGGGCGAAGCATTCGCAGGCAAGCTCTACGAGAGCGATCAGTCTGAGTGCGAATGCTTCGCCCCTACTAGCAAGGATAGAGAGCTAAAGTTGAGCAAGGATTCCTCTACACAACTGGACATGTCGCGCATTCCGCAGCACATAGCCGTCATTATGGATGGCAACGGAAGATGGGCGACCCGGCAGGGGCTGCCCCGGTTGCAAGGACACTTCGCGGGCTACAAGACGCTCAAGAGCATCGTAATGGCGGCGTCCGACATCGGGGTCAGGTACCTGTCGGCTTACGCTTTCTCGTCCGAGAACTGGTCCAGGGATGAGTCCGAGGTCACCGGCATATTCGACCTTGTTCACTACGCCCTCAAGGCGGAGTTGGATATGATGATCGAGGAAGGCGTCAAGATCATCGTGAGCGGCCGCACGGACGAACTGCCCGAGCACGTGATGGAGCAGTTCGAGAAGGACATAGAGGCGACTAAGGACAACACGCTTATCACCTTCAACATTGCCCTCAACTACGGGGGCCGCAACGAGATCATCGATGCCGCAAGGAAGGCCGCCGCGATGGCCACGGAAGGCAAGATCCGGCCTGACGAGATCGACGAGAAGCTTATCTCCGGCCTGATGTATCATCCCGAGTTGCCCGACCCTGATCTGCTTATCAGGACCGCCGGCGAGATGCGCATAAGCAACTTCCTGCTTTGGGAAACCGCCTACTCGGAGTTCTACGTTACAGACAAGTGCTGGCCTGATTTTGATAAAGAAGAACTGATGAAAGCTATACAAAGTTATCAGGAACGCACCCGCAAGTTCGGCGCGGTAGTCGAGGAAAGCTGAGAGTTGAGAGTGGAGAGCAAGGGGACAGCAGGAGTTGTGACCAAGCCCATAAGCATATCAGTGTTGGGATCGACGGGCTCCATCGGCACGCAGGTTCTGGACGTCGTCCGGCGGCTGGGTCCTGAGGTGGTTAAGGTTGTCGGTCTGGGCGCGCAGCGCAACGCCGATCTGCTGATCGAGCAAGCTCTGGAGTTCCGGCCTGATCTTGTGTGCATTGGAGACGAGAACGCGCTGGATAAGGTGCGGAGTGCCCTCACCCCCCCCTTACCCCCCCTTTGTCAGGGGGGGAGCCAATCATGCCCCTTCACAAAGGAGGAAAGCCGACCATCCCAGCCTGCTGAGAAGGGAGGTCAATCCTCCTCATCTTCCCCCCTTGCGAAGGGGGGATCGAGGGGGGTTGCGGTCTGCGCCGGGCCTGAGGGCTTTGATGAGCTTGCCACTATGCCCACGGCTGATAGAATAGTAGTATCGGTCGCGGGCACGCCGGGCCTTTCCCCCACCCTCAAAGCCATCGAGGCGGACAAGGATGTGGCGCTGGCGAGCAAAGAAGTGCTGGTGGCGGCGGGACATCTCGTGATGGACGCGGCCAATCGACGGGGTGTTTCGATCCTGCCGATAGACAGCGAGCACTCTGCCATATTCCAGTGCCTTAACGGCGAGGATAGAAGAAGCATCGAGAAGATCTACCTGACCGCTTCAGGCGGAGCGTTTCGGGACAAGGCGAAGGAGGCGCTTGCGACGGTAACCGCTGAGCAGGCGCTGGCTCACCCGACCTGGAAGATGGGCCGCAAGGTGACGATCGATTCCGCGACTCTTATGAACAAGGGTCTGGAGATCATCGAGGCCAAGTGGCTGTTCGGCGTCGATGCGGATCAGATCGAGGTCGTTATCCACGCTCAGAGCATCGTTCACTCGATGGTGCGGTTCTGTGACGGGTCGATCATTGCCCAACTCGGTCTGCCGGATATGCGTCTGCCGATTCAGTACGCGCTGCTGTATCCTGAGCGGATCGACTCGCAGCTTCCGAGGCTGGACATGGTTCAGGCGGGATCGCTGACCTTCGCGCCCGTAGATTACGATAAGTTCGAATGCCTCAAGCTGGCGATGGAGGCTGCCCGAGTGGGCGGCACTCTCGCAGTCGTAATGAACGCCGCCGATGAGGTAGCCGTCGAGATGTTCCTGGACGGCAAGATCGGGTTTCTCGACATCGCCCGCGTGGTCGGCAAGACGATGGAGCAGCACAGCGCAAGGCCGTCGCCGACGTTGGAAGAGATATACGCCGTGGATGCCGAGGCACGCGCAGCTGCGCGTGCATTTGCGTGTTCGTCATGCTGAATTTGTTTGAGCATCCACCGCTTAGTGGCGGATAGAACTGGAGTTGGATATTGTCCCCTGAAAGCCTTGTCGTTTTTCTACTGATTCTCGGTGTGCTGGTCGCATTCCACGAGTTCGGCCACTTCATCGCCGCTAAGCTCTCCGGAATGCGGGTGGAGGAGTTTGCCTTCGGCTTTGGGCCGAGGCTCCTGCGGCTTTTCAAGCGGCGCGACACGGAGTATACGGTCCACGCCTTCCCGCTAGGCGGGTTCGTGAAGATCACCGGAATGGAACCCGGCGAGGAGCACATTCCCGACGGCTTCCAGGCGCAGTCGCTCTGGAAGCGGGCCCTCGTCATCTTCGCGGGGCCGCTGTTCAGCTTCATTCTTGCGGTGCTTCTCTTCCAGTTGATCGGAGTGGTCTGGGGGTTCCACGACGGCTCAAAGACGCTGAACAAGGTGCTGATGGTTAGCCCGCGTACTGTAGCTGCCCGCATAGGGCTCCGGGCTGGTGACGAGATACTCAAGATCAACGATCGGCGAGTTAC
>JBPOHN010000051.1:0-4888 GCA_052035525.1 Armatimonadota bacterium | reverse complement strand
CAAGTGCGATGATATCGACTCATACGTAAAGAACTACTTCGCCGTCAACTTCAAGATAGACTATCAGAATGCCGACGGCGATATCTCTTACTACTATCCCGACTTCGTGGTAAAGGTTTCCGACGCTGATATCTGCATCGTTGAGACAAAGGGGCGGGAGGACTTGGATGACCGGCGAAAAATTGAGAGGTTGGCGACATGGTGCAGCGATGTAAACGCCACTAATGGCGCGGCGAAATACTCCTATCTCTATATCAGGGAGGAGGAGTTCGAGAAGTATCAGGTTGGCAGCTTCAGCGACTTGCGGAAGGTGTTTGGCAGCTAGTTCTGCCTTCTTCGATATGAACCAGGGCTGCTCTCTGTGCTAGTCTTCTGCCAGAGGCAGCCCCTAACTTTTTCTAGTCGCCAGCCAAGGAGCCGGGCTCTCCGTGGGAGAATCCCTACATCGAGAGTTTCAACGGCAAGTTCAGGGACGAGTGCCTGAACCAGGAGGTGATCACAAGCGGCGCACATGCAAGGGCAGTGATAGAGCAGTGGCGGATGGAGTATAATACTCAAAGACCGCATTCATCGCTTGGGTATATGACGCCGACGGAATTCAGGGAGGCAAGCAGGCAAGCGGCGACAGGCAGCCGGCTGCCTGTATGATACAATCAAAGCCAGGCCCTCATACAGAAACTGGAACAGAAAAAGGGGCCATGTCACTGGCGAATTACTGCTGAGGTGCGAGTCATAGAACCACGTATTGCTTTCAGGCTGATCTGTGTCCTGACATTTGGCGCAATGGTTTCGGGGTGCGGGGGTGGCGGTGGGTCTACCAGTACTCCCGGTTCCCCGCTGATCTACACGCTCGCCGAAGCTCAACTCCCCGCTAAGTGGACCGTCCTTGTCTATCTCGATGCCGACAACGACCTCGAGGAAGCCGCCGTGCGCAACTTCAATCAGATGGAAGCGGCGGGCTCGACTAGGGACGTCCATGTGATCGTTCAGATGGACCGAAAGACCGGCCATGGGCTGAACGGCCCTAGCTGGACGGACACGCGCCGCTACCTCATCATCCGCGACTCCGACACCCGCATCATGCGCTCCATCCGGCTTGACGTTCCTCAGCTCGGGGAACTGGACATGGGAAACCCCAATACGCTGCGGGATTTCGTCGAGTGGGGAAAACGCGAATTCCCCGCCGACCACTATCTGCTTGTGGTGTGGGACCACGGCTCGGGCTGGCATTTCAGGACTCTGAAGCCCACGCCGCGCTACAAGGCAATCGCTTGCGATGATACCTCCCACTCGCAGATGGACGTTACAGGTATGGCAAGCGCGCTCTCCGGGCTCAAAGTGGACGTGATCGCCCTGGATGCCTGCTACATGCAGCAATTGGAGGTGGCATACGAACTCCGGGACTGCGCCGATTACCTCGTTGCGTCCGCAGCGACCGAGCCGTCGCCCGGCTATGACTATCAACGGCTTCTGACCCGAGTAAATGGCACAACCACGCCGCTGCAGATGTGCCAGACAATCGTGCAGGAATACGCGGCCGAGTATCCGGAGCCGTGGCATGCGATAACCCAGAGCGCCGTGGACCTCTCCAATATCGGCAACCTGGCCACGACCGTGAGCGACTTCGCCGATGTGATGATGCCATATGCCTCTTCGCTATCGACGGCGTTGGCCCTGGCCAGAAACCAGTGCCTCGACTACACTGCAGAGGACAACTACCACGGCAGAGACCTCATCGACTATACGCACAGGTGCGCGGCCGCGATTGGAGCATCAGCCCTCCCGGCGCGCCTGGCACTCGATGCCGCTTTCAGTTCAACCGTGCTCTACTCCACCCACAACAGCGATATGCCCAACGCAAACGGCCTGGCGATCTACGTGCCTCCGCCGTACTCCTACGACTCACTCTACTCCCAGCTCGCACTCGCGCAGCATACCCGATGGGACGAATGGCTGCGCGCGCAGGAAGAATAGAGAGGACTCCCGGCGCAATCGGCAGTATTCAATTACAGGAATATGGGGCCGTCTGCTGCGTCTACTACGCATAGACGTCCTGTACGGAGGATATGGATGAAGAAGATCCGACTGTTTATCATTCTGGCGGTCGCCGTGGCGATACTGTCCACCGCGGCTTTCGGAACCCTCGCCTGGCAGAAGGTGTTCAACAGCACTTACGGCCCGAAAGCTGACGGCGCCATCGCCAAGGCCAAGTGCCAGTTGTGCCATATGAAGCAGATGTCCGATGGGCTGAACCCCTACGGCAAGGCCCTCGAAAAGAAGCCGGTTACAGCCGCCTCGCTCAAGGCGATAGAGAAGCTCGATTCAGACAAGGACAAGATCATCAACATCGCCGAGATCAAGGCCGGAACGCTGCCGGGCGATCCCACGAGCAAACCCGCCCTCAAGAAGCCTGCGCCGAAACCGCCGGCGAGAAGGAAGTAGTATTCCCCTAAAAACAACACCAAGGGCGCCCCAAGAAGGCGCCCTTTTCTCTTCGCTCTCCACTCTCCGCTTCCAAGCTCTGCCTTAACCAGCCTGGCTGAACGTGGTATAATCTTGTGGCTTTTTCCTCAGGAGGTGTGCAGATGCAGCTAGGACGCAGAGAGATCAACAAGGGCATTTTCAAGGCCTATGATATCAGAGGGCTCTACCCGCAGGAGATCGACGATGACGCCGCTTATCGCATCGCCAGGGCATTCGTCGCGGCGCTGAAGTGCAAACGGGTGGTGATCGGGCATGACATGCGCGATTCCGCCGCTCAGTTCGAGGGCGCTACCATCCGCGGGTGCCTCGACCAGGGCGCGGACGTTGTCCCGATCGGCCTCTCCTCGACCCCGATGTATTACTTCGCCGTGAACCACCTGAACGGCGAGGCGGGCATCCAGTGCAGCGCATCGCATAATCCGGCGGAGTACAACGGCTATAAGATGACCGGCCCGAAGGCCATACCGAGCATCGCGTTCGTCAGCAACGAGGACCTCTACAAGGCCGCCTGCGCGGGCGATTTTCCGGAGCCCGCGAAGAAGGGCACCCTGCATCCTGAGGTGAACGTGCTGGACGCCTATACTGATGCTGTTCTGGCGAACACCGGTGTCAAGGACTTCGGCAACCTGAAGCTCGTCATCGACTGCGCGAACGGCATGGGCGGCTACATCCTGCCGATGCTCTGCAAAAAGGTCGGGAATGACCCGGTGCGGCTCTACTGGCGGCTCGATGGGCGCTTCCCTAACCACGAAGCAAACCCCCTAAAGACCGAAACCCTGCTCGCGCTGCAGGACCGGGTGGTTGACGAACAGGCCGATTTGGGAGTGGCGTTCGACGGCGACGGGGACAGGGTTGCATTCACCGATGAGAAGGGCCAGATCATCCCCGGCGACTTCGTGACTGCCCTCATAGCTCGGGAGATGCTCAAGAAGCGGCCCGGCGCGGAAATCCTCTACGATCTGAGATCGAGCTGGGTCGTGCCCGAAGAGATCAAGAAAGCCGGCGGAAAGGCGATCGAGTGCCGCGTAGGCCACGGGCTTATCAAGAAGCAGATGCGTGAGGAAGGCGGCTACTTCGCGGGCGAGCTCTCCAGCCACTACTACTTCAGCGATTTCTACACGACCGATAACGGCGACCTGGCGATGCTCAACATAATCAAGCTACTCCTCGCGGAGGGCAAGAAGATGTCGGAGATCGTTGCCCCGCTGCGCCGCTACTTCCATTCCGGCGAGATCAACTCGGAAGTAAAGGATATACCCGCGGTTCTGGCGCGTCTTGAGAGGAAATACGGCCCGGCAGCCAAGCGTGTCACTGAGATCGATGGCTACAAGGCCGAATTCGACGATTGGTGGTTCAACGTCCGCCCTTCCAACACTGAACCCCTCATCCGCCTGAACCTCGAGGCGAAGACAAAGGAGAAGATGGAAGAGAAGGTCGAAGAGTTGCTGACCGAGATCAGGAGCTAGCAACACATGAAGCTGTATCTGTGTTTCGCCACTTGCGCATTCGTCTGCGCCGCACTGATGGTAGTGGGCACATTGCCATCCATCGCCGGGGAGTCTTGCTCGAAGTCGGGCAAGCCCTGCGCACAGCAATCGGCGAAGCCACAGGCCAAGCACATCTCTGCCAGTTACTTCTACTCCTCGGAGGGAGACTACGTCGACATCAGGCTGGAGGGTTCGCTCCTTAGCGCCACGTATCTCCCGACGACGTGGAAGGACCCTTACCGGCTTCCCGTGAATTCCCCTCACTACCGGGAAAGTGACCTCAAGCGCGCGGAAGTGAGGCTTTCACAGTCCGAGTTGCAGGCGTTCACTGATCTGGTGAAGAGCAGCGGTTTCCTCAAGCTTGACGCCGTCTACGGCGAAAAGAACGGCAGATACTACCCCACGACCATAGCGGTGGGGCTCGATGGCAAGAGCAAGAAGGTGGAGTACCGCTCCGGCCGCGCCTCCACACCCACACCAGAGGCATTCACCGCGGTAGAGAAGTGGCTTAGAACCACAGCCGCGGCCAAGTTCAAGCACTTCCCGGCGGCTCAGTAGGTTTCACGCGAGGCAGCTATTCGCCGCCTGTGCACACAACACTCGATGGTCGGGGGCATTCCTGCCCCCGAACCACGTTCCGCGGCATTCGTGCCGCCTACAGCGCAGGCATACCCTCGGAACCAGCATCCGTGCAGAAATCCCGAAACCGCCACTCCGCTTCTCTGTTTTCCTCTCTGATGGTCGGGGGCATTCCTGCCCCCGACCCACGTTCCGCGGCATTCGTGCCGCCTACAGCTGAGGAATCTCCTGCCCCTCCGTCTAACCCTACACTAGACCAAGACGAGAGGTGCCATATGCACGGTTGGGCCGGAACGATACTCACATTCTGCGCGATACTGCTGATCGCCGCGGGCAAA
>JBPOHN010000029.1:0-43906 GCA_052035525.1 Armatimonadota bacterium | reverse complement strand
GTTCATCGAAGTCTTCTATAACCGGCAGCGGATGCACTCGTATCTGGGCTACCTAAGCCCTGTCGAGTTCGAGGCCGCCGCCAAAGCAGCTTAACAAAGTGTCCGTTTTACTGGGTACAGTCCATGCCCCTGTTGCAAGACCAATCTCACACAAGATGGAGACTACCTCCTCTGCTCGACAGGGGAGCACAGGTTCCCGGTCGTCAATGACATCGTCATATTGCTTACGGGAGACGAAGCCTCCTCGTTTGTTCAGGAGTCCTGGGGCAGTGAGCTCCAGAAGGAGTGGGCGGATTCTATCCCGGATTTCGTTTTTGCGCATAGCGAGACCCCGATGGCAGACTTGCTGAAAAGCCACGACGAGCAAGCTGCCAAGGGCAAGAAGAGCCGACACTACAATACTGGCGTGTTTCCGGGAGACCCGGACATGCCTGCCGATCTGTCCCATGCACTGGAGAAGACCAGGAATGATATCGTCAGGCTGTCACGGGCAGGCGCAGCGAAGGGAGTCCTGGACTGGCCTACTGGATGGGGCTATTGCCTGCACTATCTCGCAGAGCAAGTCGATCCGTCCGCCACAGTCGCCGCCGTGGATATCAGCTTCAGGACGCTTGCGTGGATCAAGCCTTACTATGAGAAGCACGGGCTGGCCGATAGGATCCTCTTCGTTGTCGCTGATGCCAGGAATATGCCGTTCAGGGACGGCGTTTTCCAGTCTGCTACGGCGTGGGGCGGTACCTGCGAGATCGAGAACACCGCAGCTGGTTTCCGGGAGACGTTTCGGGTTCTCGAAAGTGGTGGCTGGTTTGGCGTGAGCGGCGACCAATACAAAGAGGGCTCGCCAAGCATGGAGATCGCGGATCGGATCGGGCTCAGCAGTCTTGTGACACGAGAGCGGTTGGAGGCTACGATGGGAAGCCTTGGCTTCCGCAATTGTCAATATGAGATAGCCTGGGAGGGATACGACTGCTGGGAGGATCTTCCGGACGAAGACAGGTGCCCCTTGCCGGCTCGAGGTGACTGGTATCAGAATATCGTGGCTTGTGGGCAGAAATGATCCGCCGCTGACGAGGCCGCAGACAGACAAGACAGCCCCGACCGTCACTAGTGACGGTCGGGGCTTCTCTCTATCTCCTAAGTGCGCTTCTACTATCCTGCCGGCACGGGAGCGGGAGGCGGCCCGGCGGGAGGTGGAGTGTTGCCACCGCCAGGGCGATTGCCGGGATTGCTCCGAGTTCCGCCAAATCCGCCAAAGCTCGGCCGCTGCCCCAGTATGGAGGCAAGCTTGCCAAGCTGATCAGCAGTGAGGACAGCCCGGAAATCTGACCAGGTCTGCAGTTCGGCGTTGATGACAGCGGTATCGGCAGCCTGAGCCTCGGCCAGAAGCTGCTTCACCTTGGCCGCATCATACGTCGGGGCCACAACTGCGTTCCGCAGGGCCTGGCTTGCCGTCTGAAGCTTCTGGCGAAGCGCGGTCAACTCCTGGTTGCTCTTGGTCAGCAGCGCTGTCAGCTTATCGGTCTGCTCCTGCGTCAGAGCAAGCGCCGTGGCTCCCCGAGTCACAAACTGGACGCTGGGCGGATTGAGGGCAGTCGAGGGACTGCTGCTCATCAGCGCTGTCTGGCCTCCGCGCCAGGCGTAGCTTGTGCCGGGACGAGGGGGAGTGGCAGACCCACCAGAACCACTGGCGGGCGGAGCATCCTGCGCCAACACCATGCCGGCGCAAGCCATAAGGGCCAGGACGATCACAAGCGTTCTCTTCAAGGGTTTCCTCCTTTGGTATTCCGCATGGTCTCTTCGGTCCACAGGTCCGGAACCATGCTAGGGTACATCTCCAGCGGATGCAAAATGCGGCACTCATCCAGTTGTCCGTTTAGACGAGAAGGCCAGTCGGTTCGTTACGACTGGACTTTGGCCACCATCATACAGTCGCCTTGCTGAACCATTATACCGCAAGCTGTGCAGTTTTCAATCCGCCACCGCAGGGTAAACTGGCAAAGACAATAATCAGACAGGGGGACAAGGAAATGCCCGACATAAGCACGCAGTTCATGGGAATCCCTCTCCGTAGCCCTATCATGGTCGGGGCTTGCACCATATCGAACCACATCGACAACATTAAGAGGGCTGAGGACGCTGGCGCGGGTGGGCTTGTCATATACTCCCTCTTCCAGGAGCAGGTCGAACTGGAGGCATGGGAGGTCGAGGATGAACTCCTGATCAGTTCGGAGCATTTCGCGGAATCGTTGACTTACTTCCCGCAGTTGAAGCACGCCGGAGCGCGGGAGCACATAATGTGGGTCGAGAAGACGCGAAAAGCCATCAGGATGCCGTTGTTCGGCAGCCTGAATGCGGTATCGCAGGGTAAGTGGGTCGAGTATGCCAAGCAGTTGGAGAACGCGGGTGTTGATGGTTTGGAGCTAAACCTATACTCACTTGAGACGGACCCGGCTGCATCGGCGGCTGATATCGAAGCGCGCAATCTTGACGTCATTGCCAGCGTGAAATCCAGTGTGGCTATCCCGGTTGCGGTCAAGCTGAGCCCCTGGTATACCTCCATCGCTAACTTTGTGTCCAAGGTTATTCAGGCTGGGGCGGATGGAGTTGTACTCTTCAACAGGTTCTACCAGCCCACCATAGATCCGGACACGGAATCGTTGGCCATTCGTCTTGCGCTAAGCAGCCCGGACGAAACGAGGCTGCCTCTGCGTTGGATAGCCATACTCTCAGATCGGGTGGAAACCGATTTAGTGGCGAGCACGGGGGTGCACTCAAGCCGTGACGCCATCCGCCAGATCCTGGCAGGAGCAAGAGCGACGCAGACGGTATCGGCCATCTACAGGAACGGCATCGAGCACATAACAACGATGAACAGCGCACTCGCCGACTGGATGAGCGAGAAAGGATACGAGTCGATAGATGCCTTCCGCGGCAAGCTGAGTCAAAAGAACGTATCCGATCCGTACGCATTCGAGAGGTCGCAGTACATCTCGCTGCTGATGAACGCTCACGACCCGAGGGCCAAATACGGTCTGGTACACGGCTACTATCCGGTGGAGGAACGACCGGGGCGCGTTACCGGCCTGCAGTAGAGGTTCAGCAGACCGATCAGGCAAGGGCAAGCTCGCCGTAGGAGACAAAAGAAAGCCGCCGATCACTGATCGGCGGCTGGTAATCGGAATCAGAGAATAGCCTGAAGTTAGCTTCTCTTGCGGCGGATAACGCCCAGAAGACCAATCAGGCCGGTGCCAAGAGCCAGCATGCTGCCCGGCTCCGGAACCGCCCCAACCGTGAAGCTGTAGAGCTCGCCGGCGACCACCTGGTCAACGTTCACGGCATCTACGCGCCAGAAGTAGGTCCCAGGGGCAAGATAGTCATAGTCTACGCCCATCGTGGTCAGGGACTCATCCTGGAAGCCCAGGAATGACAGCGCGTCGGCGCTTTCACCGAAATACACGTTGTAACCAGCGTTGTAGGCGCCCTTGGTCCAGCTAAGCTCGTTGTATTCGTTCAACGCGCCGTTGGTAACCGCGGTCGGGGTGACGCTAGCCCACCTGAAACCCGCGACTGCGACGCGGTTGGAAGCCACGCCATCGTCGCCAGGAGCCGCATAGCCAGCGTAAACGCCTGTCTTATAGGCTGTTCCAGCTTCCAGCTTCAGGGTCGCGAATGTGTTCCACACGTCGGTGGCTCTGTAGTACATGTCCATCGTGCCCGCAACAATCACGCCAGTCTGCGCGGCATTGCCCCACTGATCGTTAGGGCCTCCGGTCGGGTTGCCCGTGAAGACGGCAACTGCGGTCTTCTTTTCTCCGGCGGTGTTCGGCCAGGCCAACTGAATGTCATAGTAGCCTGTGGTTGTCGGGTTGAACCAAGCATAGGCCTGGCGGCTCGGCCCGTAATACACGGTCGCACCGCTGTACCTGGAAGCACCAAGCAGGCCAGGAGCGCTGGACGTGCCGGAACTCGCAGCCCAACCACCGGTCTCGGCGTAGTTGCCCTGGTTCTGGCCACCAGCGCCGGCGCCGACGATGAACTCAAACGCGAAGGCCGGGGCACAGGCGAGGGCTACGATCGTGAGGACCGTAGCAAGAACGAGAAATCTCTTCATCCTCTAATTCTCCTTTCTCAAGATGGTGAGCGCGACGCAGATGGGGGCGAACTGCTTATCTACCTCACACTCACAGTGTCGTGAAAAACAAAACTTAAGGGGAATCTCAACCTCTGATTCTTCGATCAGTCAGCGGGACACCCTTCCCCCACTCGCATACTATCACAGCTATGCATGCTAGTCAACGGATCAGTCCAAAAACTGGTAATCATACCAGGTCGCTTGCCATGTTTCGCGTCTGTGGTCAGAGGGGATACGCCTGAAAAGAAGTATCTTGAACTCATCCGTTGTGCATTGTATGATATAACCACCGCAGCGACGCAGGAGGCACGAGGTGGTGCCTTGCACAGGAGGACGGCATGCCACTGGATGAGACCGCAGTCGATCGGCTGAGTGAGGAGACGACTGAGAAATACCGCAGATACGTTAACCCCGGCATCGCCAACATTCTCAACTTCAGTGGTTTTCAGGTGCCTGAAGATCGTGCCGAGGGCTGCTACATCTGGGACGCATCCGGCCGCAAGTTCCTGGACTGCGTCGGCGGCTATGGCGCGTTCAGCCTCGGTCACCGTCATCCGAAAGTCGTTGAGGCTGTCAAGAAGCAGCTTGAAAAGGAAGCGCTTAAGAGCCATTTCTTCATGTCCACCGAACTCGCTGATGCCTGCGAGCTGTTGGCGCAGGTGCTGCCGGGGGGAGTGGATTACTCCTTCATCTGCAATTCCGGCACCGAGGCTGTGGAGGGCGCGCTGAAGTGTGCCCGGGTCCACACCGGCAGACCGGAATTCATCGGTGCTGTGAACGGATTCCACGGCAAGACCTTCGGCAGTCTGTCGGTTTCGGGCAGGGATGTATACAAAGAGGGCTTCCATCCGCTGTTGCCGGAGACGAAGCACGTGCCCTTCGGGGACGCGGCAGCGCTCGCGGACGCGATAAGCGATAGGACCGCCGCAGTCATCCTGGAGGTTGTTCAGGGTGAGGGCGGAGTGAACGTGGCCTCCGATGATTACTTCCCGAGGGTCCGCGAAATCTGCGATGCCAACGGGTCACTTCTGATCCTCGACGAGGTGCGAACGGGCTTTGGAAGGACCGGCAAGATGTTCGCCAGTGAGCATTATGGCGTGCAGCCGGACATCGTTACCATGGCGAAAGCGCTCGGCGGTGGAGTGATGCCCGTTGGAGCGTTTTCCTCGAATGCCGATGTATGGCACTCTATGTTCGGCCAGAATCCCTACCTGCACTCAACAACCTTTGGTGGCAATCCACTTGCCTGTGCAGCGGTGATCGCGGCGATTCGGACCACCATCGACGAGGGGCTGGTGGAGCGTTCCCGATTACTCGGAGAGAAGCTCCTCAGCGGGCTCAGGAGCTTGCAGAGGAAGTATCCTTGGATGGTGAAGGATGTCCGCGGTATGGGGCTTCTGGCGGGAATCGAGTTCGCGGAGGATGACATAGCGGCGCTGGTTATCGCGGGTTGTGGGCGACGCGATCTGCTTGCCGCCTACAGCCTCAATAACCCGAAAGTTGTGCGGGTGGAGCCGCCGCTGGTAATCGAGGAGTCCGAACTCGATAGCGCGATCGCCATCATAGACGAAGCAGTTGCCGAGACGGGAACAATGCTGGAAAGCGCCGGGTGTGAGACACCGTGAGAACTGGCGCTGACACAACAAGGAAAACATATCCGGTCAGCCTGCGCGCAATTATCGTTGGGCTGATCCTGATCCCGATCAACAGCTACTGGGTCTTTATGACGGAGATCATCCGCTATCAGGGCCACCCGACCACTATCTCCCTGTTCTACAACTGCATCTTCACGCTGATCGGTCTGATTCTGCTTAACAGCCTTCTTCGGAGGTTTGCTCCACGCTGGGTATTCACGCAGAGCGAGTTGATCACCATCTACGTGATGATCAACATCGGAAGTGCGCTCGTCGGCCATGACTCAATTCAGATTCTCGTGGCAATGATGCCCTACGCGGCGAGCTTCAAGACTCCTGAGAACAAGTGGGGCCCGTTGTTTGCTGACAGGCTTCCGGACTGGCTCGTGGTGAAAGATCCGGTTGCGATCAAGCATTTCTACCGCGGCGGCCAGAGCCTCCTTAACCCGGAAAACCTGAGTGCGTGGATAGTGCCGGGCCTCTGGTGGAGCGCCTTCATCATTGTTCTCGGCGGCATGTTCCTTTGCATGAATGTACTCCTCCGCAAGCAATGGACCGAGCGTGAGAAGCTGAGTTATCCTCTCGTGCAGCTTCCGCTGGACATGACGGCCGAAGGTGCGCCGCTCTTCAAGGACAAGCTGCTATGGTACGGCCTGGCGATTGCCGCCGCCATCGATATCATCAACGGCCTCGCAACGCTATATCCGTCCATTCCGATGATATCAATAAAGACGCCGGCGCTGGAGCACATGGAGATTCACTTTGTGGGTCGGCCGTGGAACAACATCGGCTGGCTTCCGACGCTGTTCTATCCGTTCGGCATCGCGCTGGGGATGCTTCTTCCGGTTGACCTGTTGTTCTCGTGCTGGTTCTTCTTCTGGTTCTGGAAGATCGAGAGAATTCTCACTGCGGCATTCGGCTTTGATTCCGTTCCCAACATGCCATTCGTCAACGAGCAGTCGTTCGGCGCCTATATGGGCATCTGCGTCTTCGCCATTCTGGTCTCCAGGCGGCACTTCATAGACCTGTTCAAGCACTTCATAGGTCTCAAGAAGGATATGGACGACAAGGACGAGCCTGTATCCTACAACGTCGCTATGCGGTTTATCGCTTTTGGGGCGATCTTCCTGACTCTGTTTTCGTGGAAGGCGGGGCTCTCGATGTGGTTGATCCCGCCGTTCTTCCTGATCTTCTTTGCGATGAGCATCGCGGTTACTCGAATGCGGGCTGAGCTCGGTCCACCGGCACACGATCTGCACAACGGCGGGCCAGACCGGATTCTGACCGCGCTCATGGGACCGAAGAACATCGGCACGCCCAGCCTGGCTGTGTTCTCGATGTACGAGTGGTTTAACCGGGCATACAGGTCGCATCCTATGCCGTTCCAGTTGGAAGGTTTCAAGATGGCCGAGCGGACCCGGACGAGCTACCGCAGTATGTTTTGGGCGATCGCCATTGCAATGGTTTTCGGTACGTTCGTTGCTTTCGGCACGATGCTCTGCCTCTTGTATAAGCACGGGGCCGGCTCAGCGACTCTCGGACCTCCCAACGTTCCCATGATCTTCGGCAGCGAGCCCTGGAACCGAATGGATGGGTGGATTAAGTCTCCCGCGCCGCCGGACACTCACACGGCTATTGCCATCGTCGTCGGCTTCGTGACCACTATCGTCCTCAACTCGCTGAGGATGAAGATGAGCTGGTTCCCGTTCCATCCTGTCGGATTCGCGGTATCAAGTAGTTGGTCGATGCACAGGCTTTGGCTCCCGATGCTCATAGCGTGGATCATCAAGCTGACCATGCTCCGCTACGGAGGGCTGAAGCTCTACAGAAGGTCTCTGCCGTTCTTTCTGGGAGTCATTCTCGGTGAATGCATCGTGGGTAGCTTCTGGACCATCTGGGGCATCATCTTCAAGATCCCGTCCTATGCGTTCTGGCCGTAGTGTAGACTGCGATGGCGCTGCAGGTACCGCGGCACGTGTAGCGGTAGCGGACGGACCGGGCGGTGATAGAGCGTCCGCGGCTTTCAAGAAGCACAATACCCTGCACCCTGTAGCGCCGGACGAATCGCGCCAGCTCATCTTCGTCAAGGTTTCGCGGCAGCAGCACTGTCGGCAGTCCTGTCGAGTAGCTGACCTCCCAGGGGTTGTTGGAAGCCACCACGGCGTTTGGCCCGAGGGAGGACTCGACTAGCGTGATTGCGGCGGCAGGCAGACGTTTGCAATCGCTTGTTGACACGTAAGCCGTAGCGCACCCCCAGACGTAAACAACGGCTGTGACCGCGCAGATGGCGGCTGTTGCTCGCTTTCCGAGCAATCCCCATCTGTCCCAGACCCGGATCAGTCCTGCTGCACAGAACGGCAGCGTCAGGCAGTAGGAAAGTAGCAGGAATCTCGATCCTTTTACCGGCGGGACGGACCACACTGCAGAATACAGCACAAGATTGAGGGCTGCCACGATCAGCATCAGCCTGTGCGCCGGGCCTATCTGTTTCTGCTTCGCACGGGCGACCCACATCAGCAGCCCAACGCTCAGCAGAAAGAACCCCCTCAAGCCGAAGAACAGATCGGCTGAGTAGAACCACAGGTTTTTCAGAAATGCTGTCGCCACGAATGCTGGGTGATGCGCGAAGTACAGCGGGACGATTCCCGTGCCGTAGTCCCACATAGCCGAACTGAACGACGCGACGCAGAAATGCAGCGACTGCACCGACGGCGAGGTCAGCGCAACCAACACAGCAGCAGGCGCGACACCCGCGGCGCAAGCCAGGCCACTCCTTCGGCTCTTTCTGAAGCAGTAGACAATCAGGGCGGCTGCCAGCACAGCGTACGGATGCCTGGTCAATGCTGCGAGTCCGCTCAATCCTCCCGCCACGGCGCAGGTCAGGCTGGATGGCTTTCCCCGAACCACGAGCGCCAGCGCGCTCAACCCCAGCGCGAGTGCCAGCGCATCGGACATCGGTGTCATCCCTGCTCTGAAGAGATTCGGGGCAAGCGCCGCCGCAACGCCTGCCAGCAGACCGGTCCGGCGGTCAAACAACCTTTCGCCGATCAGGAATACCAGGCCCGATGCCAACGATACCAGCAGGGCGTTCACCATTGTCAGCGCTGTCAACCCTCCGCCCAGCCGCATCACCGCGCCCGACAGGAGAGGATACAGGGGAGGGCAGTCCCGCCAAGCGCTGTGCACTACGTTGGCATCGTCCACGTGGTGAAGCTTGATCGATGAGACATACCCGCGCCCGGAGGCGACGTTCCCGGCTATGTTCAGATAGAGGATGGAATCCGGCGTCAGATGCACCCGGCCGATAGCGAACGGAGCCCTGACGGTGAACCCTGCGAGAACGTACACAATACACAGTAAGAAGCATATGCGCGCGGTGCTCATCGCGCTACTATACCCTTAGTAAGCTCGTTTGACAAGCTGCTCACGCTTCGCCTACAATTATGCGTAAGGCGAGGACTGCTGATGCTTTCCTCGCTTTTCGCATCAACTGGGAGTTGGAAATGGCCGAATATATAGCTCCTCGCGGGACAAGGGATGTGCTTCCGGAGGAGACGCCAAAGTGGCAATACCTGGAAGCCAAGTTCAGAGAAGCCTGCAATCTCTACGGTTACGGGGAAATACGCACGCCAACCTTCGAATACACGGAGCTGTTCACGCGGAATCTCGGCGAGACCACCGATGTGGTATCCAAAGAGATGTATACGTTCGAGACCAAGGGCAGCAGGAGTCTCACCCTCAGACCCGAGGGGACTGCGCCCACGATAAGGGCCTACGTCCAGAACAACCTTGGCGCCAGTGTGCCGGTAGCCAAGCTCTACTACATCGCCCGTGCCTTCCGCTACGAGCGCCCGCAGGCCGGCAGATACCGAGAGCACACCCAGTTGGGAATCGAGGCCATAGGGTCCATGGATCCCGCACTCGATGCCGAGGTCATATCCCTTGCGGCGAAGTTCTTCACCTCTGTAGGGGTCAAAGTATTTCAGCTAAAGTTGAACTCAATTGGATGTCCGCAGTGCCGACCGGGCTACCGGAAAGCGTTGGTCGATTTCGCCGCCGGCCATGTATCGAAGCTGTGCCCGACCTGCGCGGTGCGCTACGAGCAAAATCCAATGAGGATGCTCGATTGCAAGGTGCCCGAATGCAAGGCGGTCCTTGCTGGTGCGCCGAGAATGGTCGACTACCTCTGCGACGAGTGCAAGCAGCACTTCGATAAGGTGCAGTCATACCTGAGGCAGATGAACGCCGACTTCGTGCTGGATTCGACGCTTGTGCGCGGATTCGACTATTACACCAAGACGGCTTTTGAGTTCGTAGCCAGTGAGCTTGGCGCGCAGAACGCCATCGGTGGCGGCGGCAGGTATGACAACCTCGTGGAAGAGATCGGCGGCCAGCCCGCGCCTGCTATAGGTTTTGGCTTAGGGTTAGACAGACTTGTGCTTACGCTCGATGCGATGGGCGTAGAGGTGCCTGTCAGCAGCGGAATTGATACGTTCGTGGCAGGTCTGGGCGAGGCCGGACACGAGGCGGCCGTCAAGGTATTGTTCGATCTGCGCAGCGAAGGGGTCGCGGCGGATATGGATTACACCGGCCGATCTTTGAAGGCGCAGATGAAAATCGCCGACAGGCTGGGCGCGCGATACGTAGTAATACTTGGCGAGGACGAGATCGCGCAGGGGGTTGCCGCCCTGCGGGATATGAGCACATCCGAGCAGCAGGTAGTGCCGCTTGCTGAATTGGCAAGTCATATCAAGCGAGCATAGAGTAAGCAAACGAGCACAAAGTAAGTCATGCTGAACTTGTTTCAGCATCCAGGAGACAGCGGATAGGTCCTGAATCAGGTTCAGGATGACGGAGTGATTTGATGGAACGAAGGACGAAGTATTGCGGTGAGTTCGAGGTTGAGGACATTGGTCAGAGCGTGATCGCCCAGGGATGGGTGCAGCGTGTGCGTGACCACGGTGGGCTCGTCTTTATCGACCTCCGGGACAGGGCGGGCGTGGTTCAATGCGTCTGCGACCCGAAGGCTCTGCCCGACGTTTTCAAGACCGCGGAGACGGTCCGAAGCGAGTTCGTGCTGGAAATACAGGGCAAGGTCCGGCAGCGGCCCGACGGCACGGTGAACCCGAATATGGCAACGGGCGAGATCGAGATCGAGGTTACCAGTATCGATATCCTCAACGTCTCCTTAACACCTCCGTTCCCTATCGAGGACGACATCGCTACTGACGAGATGGTGCGCCTGAAGTACCGATACCTCGACCTGAGGCGTCCCGAGATGCAGAGGCGGCTGTTCCTGCGCAGCAAGGTAGTTAAGCTGATCCGCGACTACATGGACTCGCATGGCTTCATCGAAGTCGAGACCCCGGTTCTGATCAAGAGCACGCCGGAGGGCGCGCGAGACTACCTGGTGCCGGCGCGCCTCTACCCCGGCTGTTTCTACGCACTGCCTCAGAGTCCTCAGCAGCTAAAGCAGCTCCTGATGGTTTCCGGGTTCGATCGATACTACCAGATCGCCAAGTGCTTCCGCGATGAGGACCCGCGCGCGGACCGCCAGCCCGAGTTCACACAGCTCGACCTTGAGATGTCCTTTGCCAGGCAGGAGGACATCTTCGACCTGATGGATCCGCTGTTCGAATCCATAGTCGAGAAGCTCTCCAACAAGAAGCTCTTGACCAAGCCTTTTCCCCGCTTCACGCATGCCGAGGCGATACGGCGCTATGGTATCGACAAGCCAGATGTCCGCTTTGGCATGGAACTCTACGATATCACGGACATAGCGAACGCGACCGAGTTCAAGGTCTTTCAGACGGCCGAGCAGGTCAAGGGAATCTGCGCGGAAGGATGCGCCAACTACAGCCGCGGGCAGATCGATGAGATCACGGAGCTTGCGAAGAAGTTCGGCGCGAAGGGGCTGGTCACCATTGCTCTGACCGAAGATGGCACCAAGTCGCCGATAGCCAAGTTCCTCAGAGATGAGGACATTAGGGCCATCATCGAGCGCGCCGGCGCAAGGACGGGTGACCTGCTGATGATCGTCGCCGACAGGCCAAAGATCGTCGCTCAGGCGTTGGCTAACCTGCGAAACGAGATGGGTACGCGGTTGGGTCTGCGCCCGGATGATGTTCTCGCTTTCGCCTGGGTAACCGACTTCCCCCTGTTCTCCTGGGATGAGGATGCGAATCGCTGGGACGCGGAGCATCATCCATTTACTATGCCGCACGAAGAAGATCTGCAGTACTTGGATACCGACCCCGGCAGGGTGCGCTCGCAGGCCTATGACTTCGTCTGCAATGGACACGAGCTTGCAAGCGGCAGCATCCGAATCCACCGACGCGACATCCAGAACAAGGTATTCCAGCTACTGGGCATTCCCGACGAGGAGATCCAGAGGCGTTTCGGGCATATGCTGGACGCCTTCGAGTATGGCGCCCCGCCGCACGGAGGAATTGCGCCCGGCATAGACCGGCTGATCATGCTTCTGACGGACGATGACAACATCCGGCAGGTTATGGCGTTCCCGAAGACTGCGAGCGGCGTCGACCCGATGACCGAAGCTCCATCGCCAGTCGACGATGCGCAGCTGAAGGAACTGCATATCAAGATCCTTGAGGACTGAGCCACGCCCCTTGAGTGCGTTGGCAATATGCAATATATGGTATACTTCTCAGTGGAGCGTGATTGTGCCGAGGATAGCCCTGGTCTTCTTTCGCGAGGCTGACGGATCGGTTCCAGTGCTGGATTGGATGCGAGACCAACTAGCCAGGCGTGACAGACGGATTCTGCACAAGGTGCGCGCTCGGCTTCAGTTGCTTCGGCGGGAAGGACGTGATCTGCGCCGGCCGATTGCCGATGTCCTGGGACAGTCTACGAGCTCAGGGTTCAGTCTGGCCATGTGAACTACCGGCTGCTGTACTTCTTTGCGGGCGACGCTGTGGGTGTGGTCTCGCACGGGATCGTAAAGGAGTCGAGGGTCCCTCGCAAGGAGATCGAGCTGGCTGTTCGCAGGAAGGCGCTGTACGAGGCGGATCCGGAGAGATACAGCTATGACTACGAGGAAGAAGAGAACGACTAAGGACGCAGTCGAGATTGTGGACCGGATCTTCGGCAAAGATGATCCCGATTGGGATCGGAGATGCCTCGAGGAAGAGGTCAAAGCTCGCATAGGCCAGGTAGTGTACGCACTTCGGTCGGATGCACATTTGACTCAGACGCAGCTTGCAGAGATGATCGGTTCCACGCAGGAGGTCATCTCCAAGGTAGAGAACGCTGACTACGACGGCAGCGCCCTTGAGATGCTCTTCCGTGTCTGCGTCGCGCTTAAGAAGCGCTTTACCGTCTGTGGTCCAGGGGTGACCCACAGCGCGCACGACTGCGGAGTCGCGATTGCGCACTAGATCCTATGACTGATTTGTTTGGAGACTCCAATTCGACGGATCGATCATCACAGCCACTGGCCGCGAGGATGCGGCCGCGGTCGCTGGATGAGTTCGTCGGGCAGGAGCACATCGTCGGTCCGGGCACTGTCCTGCGCGCGGCGATCGAAGCCGATGATCTGACATCAGCCATCTTCTGGGGGCCGCCCGGCTGCGGCAAGAGCACGCTCGCTTCCGTTATCGCCCAGCATACCGCCTGCAACTTCGAGGACTTCAGCGCGGTTATCTCCGGCGTTCCTGAAATGCGCAAGGTCATAGAGCGCGCGAAGCAGGTCAGGAAGGCCTACAACAAGCGCACCATCCTCTTCGTAGACGAAATCCACCGTTTCAACAAAGCCCAGCAAGACGCGCTGCTGCCGCACGTCGAGGACGGGACGGTCATCCTCATCGGCTCTACTACTGAAAACCCCTACTTCGAGGTCAACTCGCCGCTTCTGTCCCGGTCTCGCATCTTTCGCTTCGAGCCCCTCACCAACGATCAGGTCAAGCTACTCGTCGAGCGCGCGCTGTCGGACAAAGAGCGCGGTCTTGGCAACGAAGACATCGTGGTTGAGCCGGACGCAATGGATCACATCGTTGACGTGGCCGAAGGCGACGCGCGCAACGCCCTTAGCGCGCTTGAGCTAGCTGTCAAAGCCACTCCGGCGGACGCCGAGACCGGACGAAAAACAGTCACGCTGAAAATAGCTGAGCAAGCTGTCCAAAAACGGGTTTTAAAGTACGACAAAAACGGGGACGAACACTACAATACAATCTCGGCGTTTATCAAGTCCATGCGAGGTTCGGATCCGGACGCCGCGGTGTATTGGTTGGCACGCATGCTGGCCGCGGGCGAGGACCCGAAGTTCATTGCCCGCAGGATCGTCATCCAGGCTGCCGAGGATGTGGGCAATGCCGACCCTATGGCTCTGGTGATTGCGACGGCTGCCGCTCAGGCTGTGCAGTTCGTCGGCCTGCCGGAAGCACAGATTCCTCTGGCCCAGGCTGCTATCTATCTGGCGTGTGCGCCCAAGAGTAACGCAAGCTATGTGGCAATAGGTCGGGCAAACAGAGATGTCGCGGAAAGAAAGGCTCCAGTCGTCCCTAGGCACCTGCGAGATGCCAACTATCCCGGCGCCAAAGCGCTTGGCCACGGCGAGGGCTATCTCTACCCACACGACTTTCCAGGGCACTACATCGAGCAGGAATATCTGCCGGAGGGCACAAAGAGTCAGCCTTACTATGAGCCTACCAGCCACGGGCACGAGGCAAAGTTCAAGAAGCGCCTCGAGCGGCTTCGCGGTGGAAGCGACCCGGATGAGGAATGCGATAATCACGCTTAGCGGCCTGTTGAATGTATTCCCGGCTTGCTTTTCTCCGAACAGAGGGTAAATGTGGTGAAGGATGCTCGGGCGTCCATGTTGAACCTATGCCTTACCCGTCTCTTTGTGCTGGCCTGCTCGAGGAGGCGTGGTCAACAGCTTTCGATTGAAGGAGGATCCGAAGATGAACAACGGCTCCGATGATAGGAATGTAGCATTGAACTTCCTGGCTGGACTGGGCGTGGGAGCGCTGGTTGGCGCCATAGCGGCCCTGCTTCTGGCGCCGCAGTCGGGCAAGGACACTCGCGAGGACATAAAGGCTGCTGCCGATGATCTTCGCGCGAAAGCGGACAAGGTGATCTCCGACCTCTCTGTTTCCAGCGATGAACTCGTCAAGAAGAGCAAGGAGATATTGGAGTCTACCAAGTCCAAGGTGCAGCAGGCTATCGAGACCGGCAAGCAGGCAGTTGCGAAGCCGTCTGAGGAAGCTGAGTCCACGGAAGCTTGATCTTAGGAGGGGTTTTCAAGACCCGATCCGGTTCGGCGCTTTGCAATTGTAGTCACAGGTGATCGGCGAGAAACCAGAACGGACGCATGCCGGACGGGCACGCAGTACGATGCGGCATGTTGTCCAACGAGAATGAGGTGACGATAGGTGAACTTCAGAATGGAAACCCGGACGGTGGAAAGCAAGCCTCCGATCATTGAACTCGAGGGTGAAGTCGATGTCTATACGGCGCCACAGCTCAAGCAGCAGATGATCAATCTGCTCGAAAGCGGTGCGAAAGAGCTGGTCGTTGATCTCACCAAGGTGGACTATCTCGACTCTACAGCGCTCGGCGTGCTGATAGGTGGACTCAAGCGCATGCGCGAGCGCGACGGCAACATGGTGCTGGTATGCCCCAGCCCGAGGATCCGGCGCGTCTTCGAGATAACCGGCCTTGATAAGATATTCGATATCTACAACACTGCCGAAGATGCGATGGAAGTGGCGAGCGGAGAGGCGGAATAAGTCGTGGCGGAAATAGGATGTACGGCATGTGTGGAACTCAAGTTCCCCTGTAAGCCTGAGTACGTTGGCGTCGCTCGCCTGGCGATCCTCGGTGTCGCAAGCCGGATGCGATTTTCGTATGATGAAGTCGAGGATGTGCGATTGGCAGTTGGGGAAGCGTGTACGACCGCCGTCGAATGGGCGGAACGCAACGGCAAGACTGACTCCGACATTGTCCTGCGCAGCGAGATAGGCACTGAAAAGCTCATCGTGGACATAATCGATGAGGCGGGGGAGAGGAAAGAAGAAGGTCGCAGTGGTGATCCGGAGGCCGAGGAAAACCTTGGCGCTCTGCTCATAACGCTGCTTGTCGATGAAGTGAAGGTCGTGCCGCACGATCGGGGCACCCAGGTTCGGATGGTTAAGTATGCCCGAGAGCGATAACGGCCAGGGGCGCAAGAAGAGCGGCGTCGCTGAGTGGACCGACGAGCAGACCGACGAGCTGTTCAAAGAGTATCTGAAGACGAGGCAGCGTAGTGTTCGCGATCAACTGGTGATCATGCACCAGAACCTGGTACGGTTTCTCGCCGGTAAGTTCGCCAATCGCGGGGAGCCGCTCGAGGACCTGGTTCAGGTGGGAGTCATCGGGCTGATCAACGCGATAGACCGGTTCGACCCCGAACGAGGAACCAAGTTCTCCACCTACGCAACCCCCACCATAGTCGGTGAGATACGCAGGCACTTCCGCGATAAGGCGTGGAGCCTCAAAGTCCCCAGGCGGCTGCAGGAACTCAACCTCGCCGCTAACAAAGCTGCCGATGAACTGAGTCAGCGGCTGGGCCATCCGCCGACTATCCAGGAGATTGCGGCGGAGGTGGGCGCATCCGAGGAAGAGACTCTGGAAGCCATCGAACTTGGCAACGCCTACGACACCGTATCTCTGGACAGCAAATTGGCCTATGAAGGCGAATCAGCTCCGTTGACACTGGCCGAATTCGTGGGGGACTTGGACGGCTCGCTGCAGAACATCGAGACCTACGGCGACCTCAAACAGGCCATCGACTCTCTGGAACCCAGAGAGAAAGCAATCATATACTATCGTTTCTTCAGGGATATGTCTCAGACAGAGGTTGCGAGGCGGCTGAACATATCCCAGATGCACGTATCCCGGCTGCAGCAGAAGGCAGTTAAGAGGCTCAAAGACCTGCTCAGTTCGTAAGTGCTCCGCCGTCGATCGAGGGTGGTTGCGGGCTATCTTCGGTCATTCGCTCAGATACACACGCGGGACGCGAGGGCTGATCGGGATACGAAGCGCGCGAATTGTTACCTCGTGTCCCACCTGGGCCTGCGGCACATCGGTAACGTCGATCACCGTTGTCTGCATGGCTACGCGCCCGAGAACCGGCGCTTCCAGCGCCCCGACCTGCACCGACAGCGACCGCTTCATCTTCTTTGCAGCGAACTTGAGCAGGCTCTGCCGGTATACGGGCCCTTCGGGGACCATCGTGAAGCCTTCGGAGTAGCCCACCGGGATCACCGCTGTGCGGGTACGGCGTGTGGTCGTGTACTCGGACCCATAGCCGATCTTCGAACCCTTCGGCACTTCTCTTATCTCGCAGATCCTGGCCTTCAGGGTCCACGTCGGCTTTAGGGCGAGCGTGTGAGGCACGTGCTGGGATGGATACTGTCCGTAAAGGAGCGTGCCCGGCCTGACGATATCCAGATGCGAGTCTGGCAGCCTCAGAATCGCCGCGCTGTTCGCTGCCGATGCCATACCGTAGTCTATGCCTGCAGCCTGCAGCATCCGGAGAAGATCGAGGAACACGTTCAGTTGTTCGCGCGATGGAGCGAGAGCAGCCTCGATCGCAGTTGCGAAGTGCGTGTAGATGCCGGCGATTTTGATGCCCCGCAGGCTGTTGGCCCTCTCAATGAACGTCATCGCATCTTGCCGCAGCAGTCCGAAGCGACACATCCCCGTGTCGATCTTCACCCACACCGGGGCCGTCTTTCCCAGCCTCTGAGCAGCTCTTGAGATCGCTTCCACAAGAGGTAGGGAGGTGACTGTCAGATCCAGATCAGCCGCAAGCGCAGCCTCGGCATTCTGGGGTAGGATTGGTGCGAAGACAAGTATCGGCGCGTCGATTCCTTCGTTGCGCATCACAAGGGCTTCGTCGAGCCTCGTCACCGCCAGGTAATCCGCGCCGGCCTCCACGAACGCTCGGGAAGGCTCGATGTATCCATGGCCGAATCCGTTGCCTTTGACGACGGCCATCACACGGGTGCTCTGGTGAAGAGCGCCCTTCACCTGCGCGAAGTTGTGCTTCAGTGCGGCAAGGTCTACCTCCACCCATACGTCGTGAGTGATCTCAGACATCGGCGACCTCAGGCTTGGCGCTCGCTCTACCTCTCGCTTTGAGCATCCTGGAAACCCACGGCTTCGCCACGTTCCACAGCCAGTAGTACGACGCAGATACCACCATATCGTACTCGCCCAGGTACTCGACGAACCTTGGATTGAAGCCTTCCTTGAACCTGTTTAATCCTGCCAGGTGATCGTTCGGGTCGTTGTCCTTACGAGGGCTGACTCCCCGGAAGTCGTACCACTTGCAGCCGGATTCCAGCGCCCACTTGATCAGCGTCCATTGCATCAGATGGTTCGGCATCACGTTCCGGTGCTCGTTTGACGAGGCCCCGTATGTATACATCGCCTTGTCGCCGAACAGATACGCTATCGCGCCCGCGATGGGCTTCCC
Organism: Armatimonadota bacterium; assembly: GCA_052035525.1. GTDB lineage: Bacteria > Armatimonadota > UBA5829 > UBA5829 > UBA5829 > DTKD01. The sequence goes on along the minus strand of JBPOHN010000029.1, from coordinate 25,659 downwards.
CTCGTAGTAGGTCAGTGCCAGCCGCATGAAACCCGCCGGGACAAGCAGGTCCCACATGTCTTCGAAGTACTTCTGTCCTCGCACCAGGAAGCCGTCTCGTGCTGCAGTCTCCTTCAGCAGGGCATAGAAAACGGGAAGGTCCGATCGGTCGCAGTCGATATTCACCGTGACGCCCCTGCGTTCCGCCAGGCGAATGTTGTAGCGCCACTTCTCTTTGAACGACGCCATCAGCTCGTCCGCAGGCTTGTCGAGATCGAGCTGCATCACGCACTTCGGCTGGGTGCCGCCGAAACCCTCGGCGTTGAGCGGCCTGAAACCGGCCTTGCGCAGGAGGGCATCACTCTCAGTGTCCTCAACCGGCACCGGAGGATCGATCTTCAGCAGAATCGCGCCGTGCCTGATCGCTGTTTCACGCAGGAATGTGGAGAATTCACTCACCAGCTCAGCGTTGCGCGTATCCAGCACAGGACCGCGCGGGGCATACATTATGCAGCGTTTTGTGTGTGGTATCGAGCGGCGCAGCAGTGAGGCCGAAGCCACAATCTCACCGTTGTGCTCGGCGACGACGCGGAGGGGCTTCCAGCCACTACGTGCTTTGAGGTCCCCCCACTCGTAGGACTGAAGCAAATCGCCCGTTTCAAAGCGGGCGACGTAGTCGTTGAACCTGTCCCTGTCGGCTTCTGTGGCTTCTCGGAAATCCATTATCCTTGCGTGAGATTCTAGCACCGGATACCCACCCTGTCAACTTGACACGACGCCCATACACACCGTACCATGCCAACATCACCAACCGGAGGCTGCCGCTCTTGAGATTTCTACTGGTAGTGGTTCTTGTGCTGGCCCTGGCTGCTGCTGCAAACGCCGGCCCCGAAGTCCGCGGCGCATGGGTTACCTCATGGTCGCCGGGCATGTTTACGCCTCAGCAGATCGACACCACAATCGCGGCTATGAAGAAGGCCGGGTTGAACGCCCTTTTCATGGAAGTCCGCAAGTGTGCGGACGCCTACTATGATTCCAAAATCGAGCCCAAGGGCAAGGAAGTCCCCGAGGGCTTCGATCCTCTTGCATATGCAATCGAGAAGTGCCACCCGCAGGGCATCCAGGTCCACGCGTGGGTTGTGGTCTATCGAGCCTATAGCGGCGCGAAGACCGGCCCGACCGACCCGAACCACATCGTTCGTAAGCGCCCGGATTGGGTTATGCTGAGCGACACCGGCAAGAACTACTCGGGAGAGGGCATGTATCTGGACCCCGGTGTGCCTGAGGTCAGAGAATACCTTGTCTCCATCTTCGAAGATATCGCAAAGCGCTACAACATAGACGGCCTCCAGTACGATTACGTTCGTTACCCTTCAAAGAGCTGGGGTTACTCCGAGGCCGCCCTCAAGCATTACTATGCTGATACCGGCACGAAGTCCAAACCGGCGCCGAACGATCCCAGGTGGTGCCAGTGGAGGCGCGACCAGGTGACGAGGCTTGTCAGGATGACTCATCAGAGAGTGAAAGCCGTCAACCCGAAGTGCCAGATATCAGCCTCTACCATCTGTTACGGAGGCACTCCGAGCCGCTGGGAGCAGAGCACGCCATACGCAGGCGTGTTCCAGGACTGGTATCTGTGGATGCGCGAGGGTTACATAGACATCAACATCCCTATGAACTATAAGTCCGAGAAGAGCGCTCGACAGGCCAAAGTGTTCCGGGATTGGATCAAGCTTTCGGAGGACTGGAACGGCGGACGGCCGGTGTATCAGGGCCTGTACTCGGATCAGAATCAGGCATCTGACACGCTCAAGCAGATAGAGGCTACTAGAAAGGTCGGCCAGGAAGGCTTCGTGCTGTTTTCGTTCAACCAGAACAGCCGCAGAGATGCGCTTGCCGCGGCCCTTGGCGCGAAACTTGGCGCAGCCCCGAAACTGCGGGTCAATGCCCCCGCAGTCGATCTTCCCGTTGCAAAGACGTCTACAGAATGATGAGGCGGCAGCGAGTGCTTGCAGGAAACAAGCATTCTAATGCAGAAGTTTTTGTTTTCAGAGGCCCGGATTGTAAGAGATATATGATCCGGGCCGACTGTTAGCAAGGTCCGAGGACAACTATGGCACGAAGATCACTGATATCGGCGCTTCTTGTTCTGGTTCTTGCCGCATCCTGTTCGTGCGTGGCGGATGAGGTGCGTGGCGCCTGGTTGGGCGCCTGGTGGCCCGGCTACTTCACGCCGCAGGAAGTAGATGCCACAATTGCCGCGGCAAAGAAAGCAGGCATCAACGCCCTGTTCATTCAGGTGCGCAAGAACGCCGATGCCTACTACAAGTCCAATATCGAGCCGCGCGGGTCCGGCGTGGCGCCCGGATTCGATCCTCTGGCCTACACGATAGACAAGGCGCACGCCAACGGCATTCGCGTGCACGCGTGGGTGAACGTGCTGCGGGTTGGCAGTTCCAGGCCGCCCACGGACCCTAAGAACGTCCTGAACCTCCATCCTGAATGGGTCTGCAAGACAGTGGACGGCAAGACTATGGGGACCGAGGGAGTCTATTTCGATCCTGGCGTGCGGGCTGCCAACGACTACATCGTCAAGGTGATCCTCGATATCGCCACCCGCTACAACGTAGATGGCATTCAGATGGACTACATCCGCTATCCGGGGATCAACTTCGGCTATTCCGACATCGCTCTGGCGCGCTACTATGCCGAGACCGGCACTGCGACCAAGCCTGATCCCAAGGATCCCAAGTGGCAGCAGTGGAAGCGCAATCAGGTGACCAACCTTGCGAAGGCCATCTATACCAGACTCCACGCGGTGAAGCCTAACATCGTAGTATCGGCCTCCACCATAACCTGGGGCAGGTGTCCGACGGACTTCACTATGGGCGACGCCTACGCGACCGTCTGTCAGGACTGGAAAGCTTGGATGGCCGACGGTATTCTCGATGTCAACTTGCCGATGTGCTACAAGGTCCAGCGAACGCCTCAGGGCGCCCAGTCATTCGCTGGGTGGCTCGACGGGTTCAACAGGTGGAACGGCGGCAGGGCTACCTATGTGGGCATCGATGTGGACAACAACGATGACGCCGGAGTCCTTGCGCAGATAGACGCGGTCAGAAAAGCCGGTCTGGAGGGTTTTGTTCTATACAAGTTCAACCAGATTCCGCGCCGCAACAGCCTTGTGGAGGCAATGGCAGCGTGGCTGAAGACTGCCGGCACGCCGACAGCGGCGAAAAAGCCGGCGAGCGGTTCGCCTGCGCCAAAGGCGTCGCAGTCAAGCAAGCCCAAACTTGCTCCGAGCCTTGTTGTTAAGTAACCAAAAGATCTACCAAGATATTCCGAGGGGAACCAGGAGGAAGCCGAGCTATGCCAAAGGTTTTAGTAAGCGATAAGCTTGCGCAGGAAGGTATCGATATACTCAAGCAAGTGGCGGAGGTGGATGTCAACACCGGTCTGCCGGAAGAGAAGCTGTGCGAGATTATCGGAGATTATGACGCGCTGGTCGTTCGCAGCGGCACGCAAGTGACCGCGAACGTGCTCAACGCGGCCAAGAAGCTCCAGATCATCGGCCGCGCGGGTGTCGGTGTCGACAACGTCGATGTCCCCGTCGCCACCGAGAGGGGCGTGATCGTAGTAAACAGCCCCGGCGGGAACACCATAGCTGCCGCGGAGCACACGGTCGCTCTACTGCTTGCCCTTTCGCGCAACATCCCGCAGGCCTACCAGTCCATGCGCGCCAGGGAATGGAACAGGAGCAAGTTTACTGGTAATGAGGTCTACAAGAAGACGCTCGGCGTCCTGGGGCTCGGTAAGATCGGGCAGGAGGTGGCCAAGCGCTGCCAGTCCTTCGGGATGAAGGTCTACGCGTATGATCCCTTCATCTCCGAGGAAGCAGCGAACGCGATAGGCGTCGAGTTGGTGGACTTCGAGGACTGCCTCAAGAGGGCGGACTACCTCACGCTGCATCTTCCGAAGAACAAGGAGACCGCGGGGCTTATCGGCGCCAGGGAATTCGAGATGATGAAGGACGGTGTCCGGATCATCAACGTAGCGAGAGGCGGAATCATCAAGGATGACGCGCTGATCGCAGCACTGAAGAGCGGTAAGGTCGCCGGAGCGGCCATCGATGTGTTCGAAAAGGAACCGCCGGACTTCGCGAGCGAGATCTTCGAGCTGCCGAACGTGATCACGACTCCGCACCTCGGCGCCTCCACGGAGGAAGCCCAGACCAATGTGGCCATTGACGTGGCGGAGCAGATAGTTGACGTTTTCCAGGGCAGGTCCGCGCGAGCTGCCGTCAATATGCCGGCGCTGTCTCCTGAGGTGCTGGCCGCCGTTCAGCCCTGGCTGCCTCTTGCCCAGCGGATGGCCGCCCTTGCTGTCGGCACGATGGAGGGTAGGGCGTCTCAGGTGGAGGTCAAGCTTCTCGGAGAGATCGCTCAGATAGAGAGCGGCCCGATCACCCGCGCCGTATTGGTGGGTATGCTCACTCCGGTCGTCGGAGAGACCGTGAACTTCGTCAACGCTCCGGTTATGGCCAAACAGCGCGGAATCGACGTCACGGAGAGCCGGAATGCGGAGTTTGACAACTATGCTTCCCTCCTGACCGTTGCGGTGACGACCGACAAGGGCAAGATCGAAGTCAGCGGCACCCTGTTCGAGGGCCGCGAGATGCGTATCGTGCAGATGGGCGGCTTCCCGATGGACTTCGTGCCCGAAGGCGTCGTTCTGGTCGCCGATCATCACGACAAGCCGGGTGTTATCGGCAACGTGGGGACTCTGCTCGGGAACGAGAACATCAATATCGCCAGTATGTATGTAGGCCGCAAGGTCCCCGGACAGAGGGCGATAATGGTCCTGGGAGTCGACACCGAGGTGCCCGCCGAGGTATTGCAGAAGATGACGGCTCTGCCCGGCATTGAGAGAGTCAAGCAGGTGCATTTGTAGTCTATCCTCAGGGGTAATATGGAGAGTCACGCGGGCTCGTCGGCCTTAAGCGACGAGCCCGTTGCATTAACAGACGTGGAGAGCGGGATTGTTCTTTTCCGATAGGGTGCCGCCGGAGGCACGAGGCGCTTACAAGAAGGACGCAATCGCGGGCATGTTGGCCTACGTCTGGGCCGCTATGACAGGTCCATTCGTCGCCGTCATCGCCCGTGAGACTCTCCGTGCTACAGATTTCCAGATGGCCCTGATCTCGATGGCGCCCGTGGGCGGTTATCTTTTCTCTCTGCTCTGGGCGAACTGGATGGAGGGCAAGCGCAAGATGCCGTTCGCGGTTGGCTCGTGGATAGTCAGCCGCGCGATGTTCGCGCTTTTCTACTTCGTTACCAGCGCTCCGGTCTTCGTCATTGTCTTTCTGCTGCTCAATCTCGGCGCGTCCGTCTCGGGGCCGGCCTATTCGGCACTCATGAAGGAGATCTACCCGGACGGCGACCGCGCCAGGATCATGGGCTACGTGCGCGTGTGGTGCTTTGGTGTCTATCTCATCGTAACGCCCGCGGCCGGCTGGCTGCTGAAACTGGACAGCGAAGCATATCGCTACGTTTTTCCGGTTGCCGCGCTGTTCGGCATCGTCTCCGCGCTTACCTTCAACAAGATTCCGACCAAGCAAAGGACCGGCGACTCGAGCGTTCCGCTGCACTGCTTCCTGTGGAACAGCTTGAGGATTCTCTGGCACGACGCCGGCTTCAGATGGTTCAGCGGCGGCATATTCATCTACGGCTTTGCCAACTTTATGGTCTCGCCGGTTTATGCTATGTATCAGGTGGATTTCCTCGGAGTCGATACCAGGTGGGCGGGGGTGTACTCAACGGTCGCGTCGCTGTTCATGATTGTCGCCTACTTCTTCTGGGGCAGCTTCATCGATCGCCGCAGGCCGGAGCACATCATTGCTTATCAAGCTCTGCTCTACGCGGGTATTCCAGTGGGTTACGCGCTGGCCACTCAGCCGTGGATGCTGATTCCCACCACAATTCTCGCGGGTGTCCTGAACGCGGGAGTAGACCTGGCATATTTCGCCGGGGTGCTGCACTTCGCGCCGACGAACTACCTGACGCAGTATCAGGCCATATTTGCGCTCCTGATGGGCATTAGAGGCGTAGCCGCGCCCCTGCTGGGCGCGTATCTGGTGAGGAACCACGTGATGGGGCTTGCGGCCGGGCACGTTGCTTCGATGCGGATGGTGCTGCTCATCAGCGCAACAATGATACTTGCGAGCGTGCTGGTCCAGCTTGCCGGTGCCCGAAAATACGGAACCATCAAGGACAAGGGCGATCTGTCCTGGCTCCACAGCGACAAACAGGGAGATTGTGCGAACTAGCCACACATTCTCCCCGCTGTCAATCTGGCTGCGAAATGAGGAATAGAAGGGCCGGAGACTTTACTTCTTTTCCTGTTTCTTCTCTTGTGCTTTCTCCTGGGCCATCTTCTCCTTCATTCTAGAGCTCCGCGTCTCGCCCCCACGCCGGCCGATTTCTGCGTAAAACTCGGAGCCGCGTTCCTGCTTTACCGTCTCTCCGCCCCTCTTGCCGATCTCTCGGTAAAACTGCGGCCCGTATTTTCGCTTTACGGCCTCGCCACCCTTTCGTCCAGCCTCTTTGGCTAGCTGGGGGTTGGCTGCAAACCCGCCTTCGCGGTCATGTTCATGAGACCCACGGTGGGCCTCGGCGATCTTCCGGGCGCCCGCAGATCCCGGCTGCGGTCCGGGTTTGTCGTCCGCCATGAGGTCACACCCCCTCCCAGAGAATGTTTCCTAGCGTCCGGGCTTACGCCTTTAAACGCTAAGCTATGCCGGAATTGTCACAGATACCCACGTATCCATTCGTGAGATACCCACTTGTACCGGCTAAGGAAACAGTTTTGGGCCGTAGAAGGCATTCTCGGGGTGATTATTCTGTGGCAAAAGCACAGCTAATCGCCATAATTGGTGAGGTGGGGAAATGAGACAGCGTGGGAGCAGTTGAACGCTCCCACGCTTGATTTCACTGAGCGATGTCCGTAAACAACCTGTAGGCCGCGTCGATTGACGCACTCTGACGGGGTTGATACTGCACTAGATTGGAAGAGTTCCTGACAATCTGTCGTGCTTCCTCCAGGGAGCCGACAACGCCGGCGCCCATCGCCTGCACCAGCACGTTCCCGATCGCCGTGGCCTCTATCGGGCCGGCGACCACGTTTCTGCCCATCGCATCCGCCGCAAGCTGGCACAGCAGCTTGTTTTGTGTGCCGCCGCCGACTATGTGGATCGGATCGTGCCGTTTTCCGAACAGCTTGTCTAGACTCTCCACAGTCGAACGATACCGCAGAGCAAGGCTGTCGAGTGCGCATCGAACGATCTGGCCCTTAGTCTCCGGAATAGGCTGATTCGTTTGGCGGCAGAAATCCTGAATCCGCTTCGGCATGTCTCCGGGAGTGAGGAAGACGCTCGCATCGGGATCGACAATCGATACAAAGCCCTCGCATTCTTCCGCCATCGCCGCCAGATCGGCGTAAGAGACGTCCTCGCCTGCTGCCAGCCATGTCCGCCTGCACTCCTGCACGAGCCACAAGCCCATGATGTTGCGCAGGAACCGGAACGTGCCCGCAACACCGCCCTCGTTGGTGAAGCTCATCGCAAGCGATTGCTCGTTGATCAGCGGCTGCTTGATCTCAACGCCCATCAGCGACCACGTGCCGGAGCTGATATAGGCGTGGTTCGTCCCTTCGGCTGGGACAGCCGCAACCGCACTGCCGGTATCGTGTGTCGCCGGTGCGATCACGGGCACGCCAGATCCCACTCCGAGTTCCTCAACAAGGCTATCAGCCAGAGGCCCGATCACCGTCCCGGGCTGCACTATCCGCGGTAGGATGTTGGTAGGTATGTTCAACTCTGAGAGCAAATCTTCGGCCCACTTGCCCTCTTTGGGGTTGTAGAACTGTGTAGTAGTTGCGTTGGAAAACTCGCACGCTTGCTTGCCCGTGAGCCAGTAGTTGAACAGGTCAGCCATCAGGAGCAGTGTCGATGCCGACTTCAGGGCAGGGGAGCCCGCCTTAGCCATCGCAAGAAGCTGGTAGAGGGTGTTGAACGGCAGGAACTGGATTCCCGTCCGGTCGTAGATGCGCTCCTTGCCTACAACTGACCAGGCCAAATCGAGCATCCCATTTGTGCGCTCGTCGCGGTAGTGGAACGGGTTGCCGAGAATCTCGCCGTCAGAGCCGATAAGCGCGAAATCCACGCCCCACGTATCGATTCCGATTCCGTCGATCTTACCATCTGTCTCTACGAGCGCCTGCTTCAGGCCGTGTTTGACATCCGAGAACAGCCGCAGCACGTCCCAATGCAGGCTTCCGAGCGTCCGCACGGGCCCGTTTGGAAATCTATGTATCTCATCGAGTGTCAGTTTGCCATCGGCCAGCCGTCCAAGCAGCGCCCGTCCGCTCTCCGCTCCAAAATCAAATGCCAGAAACCGATTCTCTGTTGCCATCCTGTTTCATCTCCGGTAGTCCTCCTCATGAAGGGGAGCACAGGGGGCTGCTGTCCGCATTCGCCGACCTCCCCCGGCCTCTCCTTCGCAAGGAGGGGAGTAGTCTGATCACGCGCGAAAGGAGGGGAGGTCTGATCACGCTCCGAACTTCTCCGCCACGTTCATAAGCTGGGTGATGATCTTCATCACGTCGATGCCGCGAATCCTGCCCAGGCCGCCTTCTGTGACCGAGCGCTCATCGAACCTGGTGCACCGGTCGGTGCGCACGCCCTCGCCCCAGAACGCGATGGGAACGGGATCGCCCGAGTGGTCCTTGACCGCGACAGGCGTGGAGTGATCCGCTGTGAGCACAATGAACGTCTCCGGCGGCACGTTCTGTATCAGGTAGCCGACCATCTCGTCCAACTTCTTGATCATGTCGATCTTGACCTGCGCCGAGGCATCGTGGCCGCCGACATCCGCGCCTTTGACGTTACACAGCACGAAATCCACCGTCTGCAGCTTTTCGACGATCGCTTTCGCCATGTTCATCACGTTGGAATCCGTTCCGCCGGTCGCGCCTTCGACCTCCGTGATCTCCATTCCGACGTAACGCGCCACACCGTTGATCAGTCCGGTCTCCGCAACGCAGGCAGCCTTGATCCCATATTCGTTCTCGAAGCTGTTCATGCTGGGTCCGATGCCGGCGCCGCGAGGAAGGATAATATTGGCCGGATTCTCGCCCCTGGCGATACGCTCACGGTTGACCGGGTGGTCCTTCAGGAGCCTGAAGGAGCGCTCGACGAACTCGTTTACTACCCTCGCGGTCTTTGCGCTCGCGGCATCACCCGGATCGACGGCCTCGCACTTCAGTACTTTCGCTCCCTCGTGGTGCGGGTCGGTGTCGGTGATGTTTGCGCCGAGCCCCTCTCCTCTCAGTACCAGCGCTCCACGGTGCGCCACCGATTCCTTGAAGATCACCTGCACGCCCTCGATCTCCATGCCGTTCACCGCTTCGGCAAGCTGATCGGTGCAGCAGGAGATCCTGCCCGCGCGCCTGTCTGTGACGACCATCTGATCATCAACCGTGGTGAAGTTGCAGCGGAACGCGACATCGCCCTGCCTTACGTCCATGCCAATTCCGGCTGCCTCGAAAGGCCCTCTGCCGGTGTAGTAGGTGTAGGGGTCATAGCCCAGGATTGCGAGGTGCGATGTATCGCTGCCCGCGCGGATACCCGGAGCGATCGGGTCCATCAGACCGCACTCGGCCTCCGCCGCGAGCCTGTCTATGTTCGGCTTCTCCGTCGCCTCGAGGGGCGTCTTGTTCCCAAGCTCCTTTACCGGCCTATCGCCCAGGCCGTCCGCTATCACAAGTATCGCTTTTGCCATTTGCTATGTCTTCCTCCAGAACATCTTTATCACACGGAAACGCGGAAGGGGAGGAATCACAGAAGATATTCTATGCCGTTTTCCGTGATTCCGCGATTCCGTGTCTGCATTCCCTATCTAAACATCCTGATCGCGTCCGCGGCTATGATCCGTCGCTGGCCATCGTCAGTTTGGATCAGCAGCGCGCCGTCATCATCGATACCGGCTATTGTGCCGCTTACGCTGCCGCCCTCGGACACGACCTCTACCAGCCGGCCGGCGCCCCACATATACTTCCGCCAACGCGCCAGGATTTCCTTGAACTCCAGTGCATATACCGCGAAAAGCCGCTCCGCAAGCGCCTCAGTCAGCTTCGCCGTATCCGTGCACGTCCCGCCCTCCAGCGCAATCGACGTCGCTGTATCGGCTATCTCAGGAGCGAACTCCATCTGCCGCACGTTGACCCCGATACCCACAACCGCCGCCCCGTCAGTATGCTCAACGAGTATCCCGCACAGCTTCCTGTCACGCACCAGCACATCATTAGGCCACTTGAGCTTCGGCTGCAGGCAGCACTCGGTCTCGACCATCTCCGCAACCGCCACAGCAGCGGCAAAGGCAAGCTCCTGATAGCGCTCAATCGAAAGCTTCGGGCGGAGTACTGCGCTAAGAATGACACTTTCTCCAGGGCTCGCAACCCACTGACGCCCGCGCCTGCCCCGGCCTTTTGTCTGGCTCAGGGTAGTGACGACGGTCCCCTCAGGCGATCCCTCGCGCGCCATCTCAAGGGCGACGTCGTTCGTTGAGCCTACTGAATCGAAGCGATGGAGGATAGGCTTGATCATACGCTACCTGGCGACACCCGTCGTGGGACGTATGTAGGGGCGAAGCATTTGCAGCGAGTGCCTGTGGGTGTGGAAGTGCTCATTGCAAATGCTTCGCCCCTACGATCATTATTCCCGGACGAACTCAAGGCTGATATCCAGCGCGGGCGCGGAGTGCGTCAGCGCGCCGACCGAGATCAAGTCAACGCCCGTCTCGGCAATCGCTGCCACGGTCTGCTCGTTTACTCCGCCGGAAGCCTCTGTGATCACGCGTCCTGCAGCGATCTCCACAGCCTGCTTGAGCATATCGAGCGGCATATTATCCAGCAGCACCGCGTCCGCGCCTGCAGCGATCGCCTCATTCAGCTCATCGAGGTTCGTCACTTCGCACTCGATCTTGAGCAGGTGCGGCGCGCCCTTCTTCGCTGCCGTAACTGCCGCGGTCACGCCGCCTGCGGCTGCTATATGATTGTCCTTGATCAGAATCCCATCCGACAGGTTGAACCGGTGGTTGAACCCTCCACCAACCGTGACTGCGTACTTCTCCAGCCGCCGCAGCCCCGGCGTCGTCTTGCGCGTATCGATGATCTTCGCCTTCGTGTGCGATACCAGCTTCACATACTTGTTAGTCAGCGTCGCAATCCCCGACATGTGCTGGAGGAAGTTGAGCGCGACGCGTTCCCCCATCAGGATTGCCCTTGAAGGACCGGAAATCTGCGCGATCGTCTGCCCTGGGTCCACGTTCGACCCATCGTCAACCAGGGGGGCAAACTCCACGTGATCGTCCGTCTGTGAGATGACCGCTGCAGCGAACTCTATGGCCGCGATGACGCCTCGCTGCTTGGCGATAATCACAGCCTTACCAGGCACATCGGCGCCTACGGTGAGCAGCGTGGTTATGTCTCCACCACCGGCATCCTCCTCCAGTGCTTGCCGCGCCATGCGGTCGACGTAAGTGAGGTCGAGGCAGTTCATATCCTGATCATCCCTTCTATCGCCGCCTTGGCTTTCTCGATCACGTCAGCATCAAGCTCGATCTCGTGCTTCATATCCTCTAGGCTCCAGAGCACCTTCTCAAGCGTGATCTTCTTCATGTTCGGGCAGATATTGAGCGGGCTCGGGTTGTAGAACGTCTTGTCCGGGTTGTCGAGCTTCAGCCTGTGCAGCAGCCCGCGCTCGGTGCACATAATGAACTCCTTCGCCGGGCTTTCCTTGACGTATCTGAGCATCCCCGAAGTGCTCTCGATCCCATCCGCCAGCTTCAGCACGTCCATCGTGCATTCCGGGTGCGCTACTACCAGCGCCTCCGGGTGCTCGCGCTTGGCGTTGATCACATCCTGAGCGAGAATCCTGTGGTGGGTCGGGCAGTACCCGCAGTAGGGGATGATCTTCTTATCAGGCACCTTGGACGCCACGTAGCTTCCGAGCGACTTGTCCGGCACGAACAGAATCGTGTCGGCATCCAGCGACTGTACGACCCTCACCGCATTCGCCGACGTGCAGCAGATCGTGCTCTCAGCCTTAACCTCGGCGGTCGTATTGACGTAGGCCACCACCGGCGCGCCCGGATGCAGCGCCTTGAACTCCCGCAGTTCCTGCGCGGTGATCATATCCGCCATCGGGCAGCCCGCCTTAGGGTCGGGAATCAGCACGGTCTTTTCGGGCGAGAGTATCTTCGCGGTCTCCGCCATGAAGTGGACTCCGCAGAATACGATCACATCAGCGTCCGTCGCTGCCGCCTTGCGCGAAAGCTCGAGCGAATCGCCGGCGAAGTCCGCGATATCCTGCACCTCAGGCAGTTGATAGTTGTGGGCGAGGATCACGGCCCCTCGCTCCGACTTCAGCTTTGCTATCTGTTCGACGAGTTCCATCGCTTATACCATCGCAATTCTATTCGATCATTAGCTGCATTTCGCCGGTCCGCGCCACGAAACCGAGCCTCTCGTAGACCGCTCTACCCATCTCGGTCGCATGCAGCGTGATGCTCTGGGTGGCCGTCGTCTTCACGTATTCGATAATCTGTTCCAGCAGCAGCGTTGCGACGCCCTTACCCCGGTGCTCCGGCAGGGTGTACATATTGAGCACATATGCATGCTTGCTGGACAGGCAATTCGATGTAGGGGGCCTGTGCCAGAAGACGAGGCCGCCGGTCCCGATGATCTGCCCGTCCTCCTCCGCAAACCATACCAGGAGCTCCTCCGCTGGCAGCTTTTCGCTCACGTACTGGCGAGTCAATTCCACGAACTGCGCTTCGTCTACCCGTGCCTGAGGGTGCAACTCCGATTGAAACGTCGTCCGGAGACGCACAACGTCCTCGATGTCTTTTATGCCAGCTCGACGGACCGTTATCATCTCGCTATGCCTGCTCCTTCGGCGCTCCAAACGCCATGTCTATTGCCGACCGCAGCGAAGTCACCCCAACGGCCTTGATTTCCTTCTCGTTCTTCGCGGCGCCTCTTGAGGCCATAATCGACTTGCGGAACCCTAGCCTTGCCGCCTCTTTCAGCCGCTTGTCCATCTGGCTGACCGAGCGTATCTCTCCCGCAAGTCCTATCTCTCCCAGCGCGATCAATCCGCCGTCCACGCCCCTGTCCATCAGGCTCGATGCAACCGCAAGCGCCATCGCGACATCGGCCGCCGGTTCGACGATCTTGATCCCTCCCGCTACATTGATATATACGTCCTTGTTGCCAAGGGTTAGTCCCACCCGCTTTTCGAGCACGGCGAGTATCATCAGCATCCGGTTGTAATCGACTCCGGTGCAGGTCCTTCTCGGCGCAGGGAAATACGTCGGCGCAACAAGCGCCTGAATCTCGACCAATATCGGCCTCGACCCTTCGATTGTCGCCGTCACCACCGAACCGATGCCGTGCTCGGGCCGTTCCGAGAGCAGCGCCTCCGATGGGTTGGCTATCTCCACCAGCCCCTCTTCGCGCATCTCGAAAATGCCGATCTCGTCGGTCGAGCCGAACCTGTTCTTGACCGCCCGCAGGATCCGATACGACTGGTGCCTGTCGCCCTCGAAGTAGAGCACCGTATCAACCATATGCTCCAGCACCCTCGGCCCCGCGAGCGCGCCTTCCTTGGTCACGTGCCCCACGATGAATACGGGAATCCCGGATTCCTTCGCTATCCGTACCAGCGCCCCCGTGCACGCCCGCACCTGGCTGACGGTCCCCGCCGCTGAGGAAAGCTCGGGGTCGTGCATTGTCTGGATCGAGTCGATGAAGACACACTTCGGCTGAATGCTGCCGATCGTCTGCTCTACCGCCAGAATGTCCGTCTCCGACTGCACCAGCAGCTCCGCGGAAGCGATTCCCAAACGGTTGCTCCGCAGCTTGATCTGCTGCGCGGATTCCTCGCCGGACACGTACAATACCTTACCGGCAGACAGGCTCAAGTGGTTCGCCGCCTGGATCAGAATAGTGGACTTGCCGATCCCCGGATCGCCGCCCACCAGCACCAGCGAGCCCTCCACAACCCCGCCGCCGAGCACCCTGTCGAACTCGCCGATCCCACTCGATGTGCGCGCCGCGCCTTCGGCTGAGATATCCTTGATGGAGGTCGGAGTCGAGGACACGACGGCTGCCCTTTGCTTGGAGGCCTTTGAGGCGACAGGCGCCGCCTCCTCGACCAGCGACGCCCATTCATTGCAGTCAGGGCAGCGGCCGAGCCACTTGGGGGATTCATGTCCGCACGACTGGCAGACGTATCTTGTTTGTGTCTTCGCCATCGCGCTATTCTATCAGAGCGAACAGGCACTAGGCAACCGCCGCGGCATCCTGCAGGCGTCGCGCGTTAGGTAACCTCCCCCAGCCCCTCCTTCGTAAGGAGGGGAGCAGCCAGTGCTTCCCATTAGCAGTCAGGGAGGCAGCCAGGGCTTCAATCCCCCCTTGCAAAGGGGGGATTGAGGGGGGTACATCGCGAAAATCCCATCTGAAAAATCCCGTTGACACGGCCGCTTGCCGGTGCTACACTACAAATCCGCCCCTACGGTTCTGGCACGGCAGAGGAGTGGAGAACAGCCAGGAAGGTTGTCGCGTGAGCACGAGGCCAGCAGTTGATGCCGTAGTAAATGTCTTCATGGAACGGCGATTGGAATATCTTCCGCGCCTGGTTCGCATCGCGGAGATCATCGCCGATTGTAAGCGCGCGCGCTTGCCCGCGGATATGCAAGGCAGCTTGGCGCAGTTTTGTGCCGCCGACACCTCTGTCTCCGGCAAAGCCCACGTCCGCTTCACGATCAAGTCAGGCCGGCTCGCAGCGGAGTCCGGGCAGCCCGACGCCCCCGCCAAAGTTGACTTTTGCCTCCTGCGGCAATAGAATTCACTCATCAACTTCGCTCGATGAGGTGAGTCCATCGTGTTCAAATGTCCCCGCGTCCTAGTGGCCGTTCTGACGCTGTCTATCGCTCTGGTTTGCGGCGCTGTCTATGCTGATCTGTTCGGCAATCCAAGCGGGCCGACCGTCAAGCCGCGCCCGGTCCAATCCGCGCCTGCGGCATCGGCTGTAGAGAAGCACTTCAACAAGGGGCTTCAGTTGATGCGGCAGGGCAAACCGAAAGAGGCCCTCGTCGAGTTCCAGGCGGCAAAGAAGCTGCGCCCGAACGAGCCTGCTATCCTAGTGAACCTGGGTCTGTGCCACCTGCAGATGAAGAACCTCTCCGGCGCCGAAACCGCGTTTAAGGCGGTTATCGCCCTTGACCCCAAGTGCAAGACGCCTCCCGCCAAGTTTGCTATTGCGCGGCTTGTCGGCGTTCTGTCGGCACAGGGAAAGCACTCAGAAGCCATAGCGATGGGCAAGAAGTACGTCTCTGTCGCTCCGAAAGAATACGATGCCCATTTCTCCCTCGGCGTATGTTACCTTGGCGCTAAGAACTACACCGCCGCCGCGAGTTCGTTCAAGAGCGCGCTTGCGATCAAGCCGAACGACCCAGCCGCCACGCAGAACCTCGGGGTCGCCCTCCTGAGCTCGAAGGACTACCCGGCGGCCCGGAAGTTCCTCGAGCAGACGCTCGCGCGCAAGGACGACGCTCAGTTCCGCGCGATGGCTGCCTATGCCTGCGAGCAGATGAACGACAACAAGGCTGCCCTCGCGCATTATGATAAGATCGCCTGGAAGAAGCTTCCTCAGTCACCGATGGCTGTGATGAGCATGGTGCGCATCTACAACGAGATGAAGAAGCCCGACGAAACCACGCGGGTGCTGAAGAAAGCCGCCACCATCTACAAGAATGACTACACCATCAACGCCGAGATGGGCCGGATTCTGATGTCGCAGGGCAAGTACAAGGAAGCTGAGACCGCCCTGCTTGCCGCTCGGAAGGTGAAATCGGACGTCAACGTCAACACCAACCTCGCCTTTGTCGAGATGAACCTTGAAAAGCCCAACAATGCCCGCATGTATGCTGAGGCGGCGGTGAAAGCGGAGCCTAAGAACAAGCAGGCTATGGAGATATATGCTTACGTGCTGAGCGCTTCTCAAAAGAACGACGAGGCTATCGCAATATACCGTAAGTGGGAGAAGTACTATCCCACCGACCCTTCGGCTAATACCAGGATTGCGACCGTCTACCTGACGCAGGGCAAGGGAGACCTGGCCTACAAGGAATACGAGAAGGCAATGAAAAAGGCCCCCAAGGATACGTCGATCATGGTCGGGGCCGCTTCAGCGCTGCGCACGGCCAGCAAGCACGATGAGGCCGTCGCGCTGCTGCAGAAGGCGATAGCGATCGATCCGAAGAACAGTTCCGCGATGTCCACGCTGGCGGAGATCTACGAAGCCCAGAACAAGACTGACCTTGCGATCGAGCAGTATAAGAAGCTGGTTGCCCTCAATCCCAAGTCCCCGCAGTACATCCGGCGGCTGGCCGGTGCATACGATACCAAGAAAGACTACATGGCGGAGATCGAGCAGTACCGCAAGCTCGTTGAGCTTGATCCGAAGGATGTGACTTCCGCCGTCACTATCGCCCGCCTCTACGACAAGGCCGACAAGACGGACGAGGCACTCGCGGAGATCAAGACTGTCTCTGAGGCGAACCCGAACGATGACACCGCGCACGTGTTCTACGGCGATATGCTCGTGAAGAAGCAGGACTACGCCGGTGCGCTTGCTCAGTATGAGACTCTTCTGAAGAGCGAGGACGTCCGCACCAAGAGCTACGGCCACTACAAGATCGGCGATACCCAGGAGAAGCAGGGCAAGCACGACGAGGCAATCGCGGCCTACAAGAGCTGCCTGGAGGGAATGCCTTCCAACCAGCAGGCGCTGAATGCGCTTTCCAAGATCTACACTGACCAGAAGAAGTCCGACGAATTCCTCGCTTATCTCAAGACCGTAGTCGAGGCGGGCAAGGACGATGCCCCCTACGAGTATTACGTGAAGCAGGCAAAGGAAGCGAACAAGAGCGAGGAGGCCGTCCAAGTGCTGGAGCCGCTGGCGCAGAAGAGCCCGGACAACAAACAGCTTCAGATGCACCTTGCGGAAGCCTACAAGGCCGCCGGACAGAACGACAAGGCCGTGGATGTCTACAAGGCCCTGCTCGAAAAGAACAAAGACGACTTGATGCTGGAAATGGCGCTCTGCGACCTCTACAAGTCCATGAACAAGGACCAGGAGGCCGTCGATATGCTGAAGGGCCTGATCCAGAAGGTCCCGAACTATGCCAAGCTCAATATCGACCTGGGCGATCTTTACGTCAAGATGAACAAGACGGACGAGGCTGAAGCTGCCTACAAGGCGGCGCTGAAGCTGCAGCCGACAAACGAGCAGTTCAAGGCCAAGTTGGACGCCCTCAAAGCGCCGCCGGCTGACGCCGCACCTTCGGTGCCGTCGCCGGCTCCAGCGCCACCGGCTGACGCTGCGCCTTCGGCCTCAACGCCTGCGCCTGCACCACCGGCTGATGCTGCGCCTCCAGCGCCTGCGGCGCCTGCTCCCGATGCAGCACCGGCGGCGAAATAACGACCCATCCCGTCATGCCGGACTCGATCCGGCATCTGATGAAGCCCTGAACCCGGTTCGGGGCGACGCAGACGATTGGAGAAGATGCGATGCGTACTATGCGACTGATCTCTGCCGCTCTTGCGGCCTTAGCTGCTATAGCGTTGATAGTGTCTTGCTCTTCCAAGAAGACCGCGCCAGACGCGGCTTCGGGCAAGAGGATATACAGAGTCGGTGTTACCCTGCTCACCGAGGAGCACCCGTTCTACCGCGAACTAAAAGCTGCGTTCATCGAGCAGTGTGAGGTCCGTAACCTCAGGCCGATCATACTCTCGTGCAATATGGACCTGCCGACCCAGACCAGCCAGGTGGAGAACTTCATCACGCAGAAGGTCGACGCGATGGTAGTATGCCCGGCGGAATCCGCGGGAATAGCGGGCGCCATTCGCAAAGCCAACGCTGCCAACATTCCCGTTTTCACCGCCGACATCGCTGCGCAGGGCGGTAAGGTTGTCTCGCATATCGCGTCTGACAACGTCGAGGGTGGCTTGCTGGCAGGCAATTGTATGGCCGCGCTGCTCAAGGAAAAGGGCGAAGTAGCAATAGTCAATCATCCCATCGTCCAGAGTGTGCAGGACCGCGTCAAGGGCTTCAAGCAGGCGATCAAGGACTACCCCGGCATTATGATAGTCGATGACCAGGCTGCCGAGGGCCAGCGTGACAAGGCCGTAGCCGTGACAGAAAACATCCTTCAGAAGCACCCTAAGCTGCGCGGGATATTCGCCATCAATGACTCCACGGCGCTGGGTGCGCTGGCTGCCGTAGAGCAATCGGGCCGGAAGGACATCGTGATCGTCGGCTACGATGGCGATCCGGAGGCCCGTCAGAAGATCCTCGCCGGAAGCGCCCTGAAAGCCGATGTGGTTCAGTATCCCAGAGAGATAGGCAAAGCGACCGCCAATGCTGTCGCTGACTACCTGGAGGGCAAGAAGGTACCGGCGTTCGTCCCGGTCGAGACCGGAATAGTGGACCGGGAGTCGCTCAGTAAGGGCGAGTAGGTTTCCCTCCACTGTACTGAGCAGCGGGACCAGCATCCTGAGCCCGTCGAAGGATCGCTGGTTCGCTTATGGAAGGGCGACAAGGCAGACCCGGTGTCCTGAGCCGCCGCGAAGGATGCGGCCTGGGTTTTGCCGTAGATATCCAATATGGCAACGCGGAGACGCGGGGCTATGTGAAACGTGACGTGGGGGGAATTTCGTCCGTTTTGTCTACTCCGCGTCTCCGCGATGCCATGGAGATCAGCCGTGGCGAGAGCATCGGCAGTCTGTAGAAACGAGGGACAGGCATGGCCACCGTAGCCGCTGAAGTTGCGCCCGTTCTCGAAATGCGGGATATCATAAAGACCTACCCCGGCGTTACCGCGTTGAGCGGTGTAAGCTTCGATGTGCGGCCCGGCGAGGTCCACGCGCTGGTCGGCGAAAACGGCGCGGGCAAGTCCACGCTGATGAAGATTCTGGCCGGCGCGCACACCATGGACTCCGGGCAGATCATCTTGAATGGCTCCGAGGTTCACATAACCAGTCCTCAGGAAGCCATGCGCCTGGGCATTTCCATCGTCTACCAGGAGTTCAACCTTGTCCCGTATATGAACGCTGCTGAGAACATCTATCTCGGCAGGGAGCCGGCCGGCGCGATGCCGGGGCTGATCGACTTCGGCAAGATGTACAGGGACGCCGAGGCGGTTATCGAAGAGCTGGGTGTCGCCATCGACGTTCACGCGCCGATGAACCAGCTCTCGGTCGCACAGCAGCAGATGGTGGAGATCGCCAAAGCCACCTCGCGCAAGTCCCGGATCATCGCAATGGACGAGCCGTCCGCCACCCTTACCGAGCACGAACTCGCGGACCTTTTCGCGCTCATCAGGCGTCTCAAGGCCGAGGGCGTGAGCATTATCTACATCTCGCACAGGCTCGAGGAGGTCTTCGAGATAGCCGACCGGGTGACGGTCTTCAGGGATGGCGCGATGGTCGCCACCAAGAACATCGAGGACACCGACCGCGAGGACATCATCCGCATGATGGTCGGCCGCGAGCTTACGGAGAAGATCCCGAAAGTCAAGGCGGAGTTCGGCGATGTTGCGCTGGAACTCAGGAACGTGAACCGCGCCGGTGTGCTCGAGGACATCAGTCTGCAAGTGCGTCACGGCGAGGTCCTTGGCATAGCCGGCCTCGTCGGGGCCGGCAGGAGCGAAGTCGCCAGGGCTATCTTCGGCGCTGATCCTATCGACAGCGGGGAGATGCTGGTCGATGGCAAGCCTGTGAAGATTCGCTCGCCCAAGCACGCTATTTCGCTCGGTATCGGTCTCGTGACCGAAGACAGAAAGGCGCTGGGGCTGGTGCTCGGGATGGCCGTCAGGGAGAATATCTCGCTTGCCAATCTCGGCATTCTCTCGAAGCTCGGCTTCGTGAACCGCCGCAGGGAACGTGAAGTCGCGCGCAAGTACGTAGAGGACGTGTTGATCAAGACTCCGTCTGTCGAGCAGGCCGTCCAGAACCTCTCCGGCGGGAACCAGCAGAAGGTCGTCCTCGCAAAGTGGCTGTTCACGGAGTCCAGGATACTCATCTTCGACGAGCCCACGCGCGGCATCGATGTCGGCGCCAAGACCGAGATTTACCAGCTCATGAATCAGCTTGCCGCCAACGGCGCGGCGATCATTATGATCTCCTCCGAACTTCCCGAAGTGCTGGGGATGAGTGACAGGATACTGGTGATGCACGAAGGCGAGATCGCGGGCGAGCTTTCCCGTGAAGAGGCCACCCAGGAGCAGATAATGCACCTGGCAACCGGAGGGCAGTAGGCCCAATGTTGGGCTCGGAGTGCGGAGCACGGAATGAAATCCACTAGGTTTGCGCGGTGGGGCGCCGCCACCTTCCTCTCGTCCTACGGGATCGTTGTCTTTCTGGTCTTTCTGTGCCTGTTCTTTCAGGTAATGACGGGCCGCGTGATGGACCCGGACGGCGGCCCTGGCGGCTGGTTGTCGAACGGAACATTCCTATCCGGCCAGAACCTTTCCAATGTCATGCGGCAGGTGTCAGTGAACACGATCATCGGCGTCGGCATGACAATGGTCATCATCAGCGCCGGGATCGATCTCTCCGTGGGCGCGGTGCTTGCCCTTTCCGGCGTGCTGGCGACCGCGATTATCATGCGGGGCTTCCCTCCGCCGTTTCCGTATCCGGCGGATTCCGCTATGACTCCCGCCTGGCCTCTTGCGGCGAGCGTGCCGGTGGCGGTCGTTGTCGCGGCGCTTGCGGGCGCGCTATGCGGCGTCCACAACGCTGTTCCCATCATCAAGTTTCGTGTTCCTCCATTCATCGCCACTCTTGCCATGTTCTCGCTTGCGAGGGGGTTCGCCTACATCTACGTCGGCGGCGGACAGGTAGGCAACCTGCCCAGGGAGTTCACCGGCGCCGTCGGCAATGGCCCCCTGATGCCGGTTGTCGCCATAGCGACGGTTGTGGTGGGCCATATCGTGCTCACCCGCACCCGATTCGGCCGTGCCGTATATGCGATAGGCGGAAACGAGCAGGCGGCGAGGCTTTCGGGCATCCCGGTCGCCCGCGTGAAGTTCTGGGTGTATGTGATCTGCGGAACGCTTGCCGGAATAGCCGGGCTGCTGCTCGCCGGACGGATCGGCGCAGGGGATCCGAAGTCCGGAATGAGCTATGAGCTGAACGCGATTGCTGCCGTGGTTCTGGGCGGCACAAGCCTGATGGGCGGTGTCGGCACGATTCCCGGCACCCTGCTGGGCGCGATTGTGATAGGTTCCCTCGAAACCGGCCTCGGCCTTATGGGCATCAACTGGTTCGTGCAGATGGTGGTCAAGGGCTACGTCATCCTCATGGCGGTGGTGCTTGACCAGGTCAAGAAACGCGGGTAGAAGCATCTCCTGAAGGTCAATTCATCGCCCAGCACTAAGCAGATACTAGCGCGCGTGCCGCGCGCTGATAGGCTGGAGGTTGTTCTATTGAGTAAGCTGTCGTTAGTGTTCCTCATTCTTGTTGTCGTGATCTCGCTTCAGACCGCTGTTCTTGCTGATGAGAAGATGGATGGTTATCGCGCGATCTGGTATGCGAACCAGGCCGTGGACAGCGAATACATTTACAAATACAGCGGAGGACTGGGCACTTATTGCGCCGACCATATTCCTCTCGCGGTCTATGCCCCGAAAGTGAACAAGACTTTCTTCGTATTCGGCGGTACGAAAGGCCTCGGCCAGCCGAAGCCGCTGCTTATGATGGCCAGCTACTACGATCACAACACCGGCATGGTCCCCAAACCTACGATAGTGATGGAGAAGGGGACTGGCGATGCACACCACAACCCGGTCCTGTCGATCGACCGCGACGGCTACATCTGGGTGTTCGCGCCATCGCACGGCGGCAAGGACGGGTTCATCTTCAAGAGCAAGGCGCCGTACTCCGTTGACTCCTTCGAGCGTATCGCCGAGCGCGAGTTCAGCTACCCGCAGCCGTGGTGGATCGACGGCATCGGGCACGTGTTCCTCTTCACCAAGTACACCCGCGGGCGTGAGCTTTACCTGAGCCGCAGCCCCAACGGGATCGACTGGACCCCGGATGAGAAGTTCGCAGGCTTCAACGGGCACTATCAGGTGACCTGGCCGCAGAAGAACCTGATCGGTTCCTCGTTCAACTGGCACCCGCCGGTCGGAGGGCTCAACGCCAGAACCAACCTCTACTACATGGAGACCCGAGACGGCGGCAAGACCTGGCAGAACGCCGCTGGCAAGAACCTCACGCTGCCGCTTTCCAAGCCGCACAACGACGCGCTCGTGCGCGACTACCAGAAAGAGGGCTGGCTGGTCTACATCAACGACATCAACTTCGAGCGCGACGGTAAGCCGGTCATCTTCTACGTCCTTGCCAAGAACTACCAGCCGGGCCCTGCTTTCGGCCCGCGGTTGTGGATGACCGCCAGGTGGACAGGCCGCGAGTGGCTCTACAGCAGGATATGCGCCGTTGACCACAACTATGATATGGGCTCCATCTACATCGAGAACGACGGCACGTGGCGCGTGATCGGCCCGAGCGGGGCCGGCCCGTCTCCCTACTGCACCGGTGGAGAGATGCAGATGTGGACGAGCAGCAACAAAGGCCTGACCTGGACCAAGGTCGCCGATATTACGAGCGGCTCAGCGATGATGCATACCTACGCCCGCCGGCCTCTGAACGCCCACCCGGACTTCTATGCGTACTGGGCGGATGGTGATACGCTCAAGCCGTCAGAGTCGCGGCTCTACTTCTGCAACAAGGCCGGCGATGTTTTTGTGCTGCCCGAGGTGATGACGAGTGATTTCGAGCGACCGCGCCTGGTCAAAAGTGCGAAGTAAGCCCGCTCCCCACGGAGGTGTGCTTTGGTTAGGTTAGCGATTATCGGCACGGGAAACATGGCGAACTCGCACGCCGCCCATTTCAAGCAGATCGAGGACTGCGAGATTGTCGCTTGCTCGGATAGGGTGCCGGGGCGTGCGGCGGAGTTCGCCGCCAGGCACGGGATCGCCTCGGCCTATGACAGCAACGATGAACTGCTCGATAAGGAGCAGCTCGACGGCGTCAGCGTAGTTACGAACGACGACCAGCACAAACCGGTGGTCCTGCAGGTGTGTGAGCGCGGCCTGCACGTGATGTGCGAGAAGCCGCTATCGACGGATGTTGCGTGCGCGAAGGAGATGGTCGAGGCGGCGAAGGCGAAAGGCCTGATCACCGCCGTGAACTTCTCCTATCGCAATTCGCCCGCGACTCAGAAAGCCGCCGAACTGGTTGCCGCGGGCGCTATTGGCCGCGTCATTCACGTGGAGGGCGCTTACCTGCAGAGCTGGATTCCCTCCAAGTGCTGGGGCGATTGGCACACTACCGAAGCGTTTCTCTGGCGTATGAGCGCCAGGCACGGCAGCCTCGGCGTGTTGGGCGATGTTGGTGTTCATCTCTACGATCTGGTTTCCTTCGTTGCCGGCGACATAAGCGAAATCTCCTGCGACCTGCGCCATTTCGACAAGGACATGAACCAGCTAGACGACTACGTTTTTGACGCCAACGAGAGCGCGGTAATGAACGTCCGGTTCGCAGGCGGGGCGATGGGCACGTTGCACACCTCCCGATGGGCGATCGGCCACGCCAACACGGTCTCTATGAGCGTCTACGGAGACAAGGGCGCGCTTGACCTGAACCTGGACAGGCCGGCTCCGGACACGCTGAAGATTTGCGTCGGCGAGAACGTGGACAAGGTCGTTTGGGAGAACGTCGATTGCCCGGACACTCCCAATATGTACCGCCGGTTCGTGGACGCAATCCGTGAAGGAAAGCAGGGCCAGACGAGCTTCGAGGGCGCGGCGAAAGTGCAAGCCTATCTGGATGCCAGCCTTGCTTCGGCCGAGGCCGGGCGATACGTAAGGACTGAGGTCTAGGTCTACGTCCCCGAAAGATAGCGCTTCGTCCAAGGGCAGGCGGCGATGCAGATGCCGCAGATGAAGTGCTTGATCCCCTGTTCCGCCGACAGCGCTCTTGCCACCTTGAAGCAGGCGAAAGCGTCGTAGTAGTCCTCTCTGGCGGACTCCGAAGTCCAGAGTTCGCCATTTGGCGCATTGCCGGGGCAGGCGTCTACGCACGCCGTGCAATCACCGCAGCGTGATTCCGCGATAGGTTGGGCCGGCGGTAGAGGAGCGTCGGTCAGCACCGTCCCAAGTCTTACCGCGGAGCCAAACTGCTCAGTCACCAGAAGCGCGCACTTGCCGATCCAGCCGAGTCCGGCGTGAGTTGCGACGGTCTTATGGGGCAGGGGAGTGCTCAGCGTCGCCAGGTCCAGATGCTGCATCGTTGAGGCGGTACCGATGGCCTGATAGCCCCTGCTCCTCAGCATTTCCGCGCAGGATTCCGCCAGATGATCTAGCAGATTGTTTGTCCTCTCATACTCAGCAGCGTAATCGGGCGTGGGACCCTTTTCGATCTGGCGCACGATCGAGGGGTCCAGCGGGACGGCAATACCTATGCCGTAGGGCAGACCGTGGCGCACGTCGGGCCCGATAGACCGCATATCCGCGAATCCGACAAGGGCAGCGCCTGAAGTCGTGAGGTAGCGGCGGATCTGCTCTACTAGTTCTGCTTCCTGCATTTCAATGCTGCTCCTGTTGTCCGGGTCGTAGGTTCCTGGCGCTCGTGCATGTGGCTGAAAAAGATTACCCCCCATAATTATAAGACGGCGAGAAGGTGGTTCTGTTGCTCAGTTGCCATCAATTCAGAAGCTGATGGCAGGTAGGCCAGAGTGATTGTGACTTCATCATCGGTTATGGTTATTTGTTCAGTGATGTGTTCTACAATGGAGCGCTTCTCTTCGGTTGAGAGATCAGGCCATCTTGTATAGAGGTCTCTGGCTTCGTGCAGAACCTGATCAGACGAAAGGTACTGAATCTTCAGGAAGTCTATCTCAGCTTGGGCTTCAGGTATTCTGTCCTGCACTTGAGCCAGCCTTTCCTCCAGAGGCTTGTTCCGCTCCCCAAAGCCAGCAGGAGAGATCATTCCCTCCAAATAGAGCTTATAGAGCTTGTCCATCTCCGTCTTGACCTTGCGCTCCTCCTCAGTGATGGAATCAAGGAGCGCAGTCTTCTCGGCGATCACGTCATCTGCCTGTTTGAGGTAGTTGGCTATCTCGGTGGGCGAGAAGAAGAACGCCTTGAGCTGCTCGTGGAAGACCTGCTCAAGATCATCGGTGGGTATCTTGTTCCGGCACTTGAGGCAGGTATACTTCGGCGAATTGGATGGCACATACATCTTGCCGCCGCAGCCACAGTAGGTAACGCCAGCAAAGAGGTGGACGGCCTTGCGCGCCGGTTTGCTCTTCTGCTTGTGCTGACTGTCGAGTATTGCGTTGCACTGCGTCCACAGGTCTTCTGACACAATCTGGACTGTACCCAGTAAAACGGACACTTTGTTAAGCTGCTTTGGCGGCGGCCTCGAACTCGACAGGGCTTAGGTAGCCCAGATACGAGTGCATCCGCTGCCGGTTATAGAAGACTTCGATGAACT
>JBPOHN010000120.1:0-13261 GCA_052035525.1 Armatimonadota bacterium | reverse complement strand
AGGGCTCATCGCCCTTGCCCCATCGGGCCTCGCTCCAAACTGCCTCACCCAGTTGCGAAGCATCTCGGCGTTTATGCCAAGCTCTCTCGCAGTCTGGCTCATCGACACTCCGCTCCGCTGCGCCAGTTTCACCGCCTCTTCCTTGAACTCGTCGCTGTACTTCCGTCGTCCCATCGTATACCTCACTCAGAGTATACTATTAACTGAGTGTCCGCTGGATGGGGTACAGTCCAGAGCTTTACTTATGACATAGGCATCAACGAGACTCGCAAGTTGTTGGTACTCGGCCGGTTTCTCCTGCAGCGACAGCACGAAATCAGCGACCACAACCGTCTGCCCTATGATCTTAGCATCATCTGGGGGAACCCACTTTTTCCCATCATGAATGCTCATCAGCAGATCGAGATGGAACTGATCCAGAAATACCTCCATAGCACTCTCAGCTTCCGATTCGCCCCAGTTGAGGCGACGCCCTGCAGCATAGTCACGCAGTGCCCGAAGTAGGCCAGAGAATTCAACTCCAGCGTTTTGCTTGTCTCGTCCTCTATCTACGCCAAGCAATGCTTCCTTGTTAATCTTCCACAGGCCGTCCTTACGAGTGACAAAACCACGTTGTTCGCAGACCTGCTCCAGCAGAAAATCAATGGTGTTCTGGGGGATGTATAAGTCGCTACGTTCTTGGATCAGCTGCTGAAGGTGAGCTTTGTCAACAAAATCGCGATCCAAAGCAGCCAGTCCGTCGCTAACGAAGGGTGTGTAAGTGTCGAGAATGCTGCCATTCTGATCATATACCGTCTTGATGACTGCCAGTGTCGAAATATTGCACTCGCTCATAAGCCAAGTCCCCCGAAATAGCAATTGAAATGCTTCTGTTTGTTCTTGCTGGAGTAGTTTATGAACTGCGTCTTGCTGAGGCGTGGCAATTATACCTCGTCTAGCTGGCTTGCGCAATCAATCCATCTTCTCAGTTCCATTGGCGCATTGGATAGGAGACGGTATAATCCCCGGGACTACGGGGAGGGGTCAGGTATGACGGACGGAAAGAATTCCTGGGATTCGATGATGGATAGTGCCGATGGATGCTTCACCATCTGCGTCTGGGGCGCAATCGTCTTGGGTGTCGTGATCTGGATATGGGGAAAACTCTAGTCCAAGGGGTGAGCGTGGGAATTTCGCAGTTCTGCGGCTCGACACCCATCTGTCGGTATATAATTGCGAAATTCAGCCCCGTATGAGCACCTGCGGCCCTACTCCACCGGCTTTCGCCTTCGGTACAGCGGTTTGACTTCCACATTCTCGATTATGATGCTAGGGAATAGTTCGGAATAAGCTCTGCGACTGCTCCCATACCTGCTCACAACGATGCCGGCTATGCCTTGCAATAGGCAGCCGGCTCGTTTGTTTTTGTCCTGCTCTGATCCTGCTCCGGGAGTGCCTTGTGGGCATGGACCGCGCTCACACGCATGAGTGAGGGGGAGCGCCGCTCAGTCCTCGCCGGCGGGCAGGATTACGGAGAACGTGCTGCCCTTGCCAACCTTGCTCTTCAGGGACACGCTGCCACCCATCTGCTCGCACAGGTGCTTTACTATTGCGAGGCCCAGTCCTGTCCCGCCTGATTGCCTGGACCTGTCTTTGTCCACTCGATAGAACCTCTCGAAGATGCGAGGCTGATCCTGCGCGGGGATGCCGATACCGTTATCGGTAACTCGAATTGCGATGCGGTTCCTGAGCCGCTCCATTGATACCCTGACTGTGCCGCCGTCCGCGGTGTATTTGATTGCGTTATCAACGAGGTTGAACAAGACCTGACCCAGAGGCGCCGGGCTGGCCTGTATCACATCGTCCTCGGCGACCTCGCATACCAGGGCTATGGACTTTCGAGATGCAGCGCCGCTCAGCCGCCCAAAAACGTCGTCGACAAGAGTGCGAAGCACGACCGGCTCGGCAACGGTCTCCGCACGCTCCGACTCGATCCTAGTCAGGTCCAGCAGATCCTCCGCGAGCTGCGTCATCCGGTCAGCTTCCTGCACAATACTGGTGGCAAAATCCTGTACCGCAGCAGGGCTGGCCTTATGGCGCAGGACGATCGTTTCCGCCATCGCTTTGATTGATGCCAACGGAGTGCGCAGTTCGTGGCTAACGTTGGCCACGAAATCCTGACGGACAGCATCCAGCTTGCGCATTGCCGTGACATCGTGCAAGACGACAAGAACGTCCATCCCTCCTTCCGGACGCGGCACCGGAGCAACATAGGCGTGAACGGATCTCGTCTCCTTGGCAGGCAAATCCAGGTCAAGTGCCGCAGGCTCCCTGGTCCGTCGAACACGCTCCACAAGACCAGCAAGGTCGTGGCTCAGCGTGCCTTCGATAAGCGTCTTCCACACCACTCCGGGACCATTGACACCTAGCATACGGCAGGCGGCGGGATTGATCATCCTGATCTTGGCGCCAGAGTCTATCAGAACAAGTCCGTTGTCGGAGAGGTCGAATACGGCCTGCATCTGGGCGCTCTGCTGGTTGATCTCATCCACGTTGCTCTGAAGCTTCTCGGCCATTGAGTTGAACGCTGAGGCGAGCGCACCCAACTCCCCTGGCGCTCTGGGCTTCTCGGGGGCACGAGCTCCCAGATCTCCCTCCTCAAGCTTGCCAGCTGCCGAGGCAATGCTTTCGATGGGCCGAGTGATGCTGGAGGCAAGCCTCAGGCTCAGTATGGCTGCGGCAATAACAGCGACCAGTCCCGCGAAGAAGAACGCAGCCTGTATGGCGGTCATGATGTGGTCGAGGCCGGACAGAGGCTCCGCAACACGAACGACGCCGAGGGGCTTCTTCCTCGGCCCGTAAGACACGGCGATATAGAGCATCCTGGCCTTCAGCGTCGCGCTGTATCGAGTAGATGTGCCGTAACCCGTTGCGAGTGCCTGCACGACCTCCGGTCGGTCCGAATGGTTGGGTATCTTGCGGAAGTCCTTCTCGCTGTCCGCAATGACCACCCCATCGGGGAGTACTACGGTGATTCTGCGGCCCAGGTCGCCGCCGGTTCGACGGATCGAGGCCGTAATGTCGCCGGATGCAGACTGTATGAATCCTGCCACAGCAAGACCCTCGCGTCGAAGATACTCGGATGTGGCTGTGACGTAGTATCTTTCGGTCCAGGTCAGCAGATAGAGCCCCGTTGTCGAGAGCAGGATCAGTATCACCAGGAAGAACGCGGTCGCAAGCCGCCAACGAACAGTAAGAAATCGGCTCACGGCCTACTCCACATACTTGTAGCCCAACCCGCGAACGGTGAGCACCCTTGTGGGGTTGCCAGGGTCGGCTTCGATCTTCTCTCTGAGCCTTCTAATGTGAACGTCCACAGTGCCGGCATCAATAAACTCGTCTTCGCCCCAGACACGCTGCAGCAATACCGTCCTTTCGAGCACTCGCCCTCTGTTTGCAAGCAGAATTCGCAGTAGTTCAAACTCCTTTGGCCTCAGTACGACCTCGGTTCCGTCGAGCAACACGCGGTGCCTGGCAACATCGAGTTCCAGATCGTCTGCCCGAAGCACGGACTCATCCCGAGTCTGCGATGCTGACCTTCTCAGACCGGCCTTAACGCGAGCCAGCATCTCTATCATACTGAACGGCTTGGTGACATAGTCGTCGGCGCCAAGCTCAAGACCGACCACCTTGTCTATCTCGCTTGACTTGGCCGTAAGCATGATGATCGGTACATCGGAATCCCGCCGCACAAGTCGGCAGACCTCCAATCCCTCCATCTTCGGCAGCATCAAATCAAGCACGACAAGATCCGGGTTTTCGGTCCTTGCCTTCTCCAGCCCAGATAGCCCGTCTGATGCAATGATGGCTTCGTGACCTTCCTCGCGCAGGTTGTACGCGAGAGTCTCGGCCAGCTTAGCTTCGTCTTCGATTATCAGTACCTTGGCCATGCTTCTTCCTCACTCTGATTATACACATGCATTCAGCTTCGCCGCAAACGCCGGCGTAATAACGCACAGAGCTCTACTAGCAGACGTTCCAGCAATACCGCGAGACCATCGACAAGCAATATGTAAGCATCCTGTAAGCTTGTTGTAAGCCACGCCAGCGATAATTCAATGTAATGAGGCAAGGTCTGCGGCGGATTGGCCACAGACTTCACCGATAGCACGACCGCAGAACATCAGAAGTTCTGCCTAAGCGAGCAAGCTCGAGGACATCTCAAAAATCCGGCTACACCTTGCTCGCTGATGCAGAGCTGCTTCAATACCCCTGGGTCCTGGAGGGGGGACTTCTCCGGGACCCTCTTTCTTCGTCACCTTCACTTCCACCTCTTGGCTGCGCCGCGATAGCGCACCAGCGTCCCTGCAGACCGACAACCACTGACAACCAGACGGGATTGGGCTCGTCCCTCCGCGGTAAACAATGAACGTGTAAGTGCAGTGCAGGCACGTTGTAAGCCGTGCCGGTTAGCATCTGGACGACGTAGGCAATACTACAACGGCCTCTGCGCAAGGAGAGACGGAAGACCAATGACGATTCGGCTGGGGCGTATCATCCTGGTGTCCTTGCTCGTATCAGCCGGACTCGCGGGCTGCGGGAAACCGCAAGATGATACCGGCCGGCGCGAGACAACGATCCAGATCAAAGGCTCGGACACCATGGTCAACCTCGGTCAGGCCTGGGCCGAGGCCTATATGAAGAAGAACCGCCAAGCGAACATCGCTGTAACAGGCGGCGGATCGGGAACGGGGATTGCCGCAATGATGCAGGGGACTACGGACATAGCCGAAACGTCGCGGGCCATGAGCGACCAGGAGATCTCAGAGGCGAAAGCGCGCGGTATCACGCCTGTACAGCACGAGGTGGCCCTTGACGCCCTCGTAGTCATCGTGAACCGGTCAAACCCCGTCAGCAGAGCCACAATCAGACAGCTTTCTGACATTTTCAGCGGTAAGATCACCAACTGGAAGCAAATTGGCGGCCGTAACGAAGAGATCGTGCTCATGTCCCGCGACCGGAACAGCGGGAGCCACATGTTCTTCCTGGAACGCGTCGTACGTCTGGGCAATGCGATAAGCCGAGAGGAGTACGCGGCAGGCGCTCTGATGATGCTGTCTTCCGAGGCGATAGCGGCACAAGTTGCCACAGACGAGGGCGCTATCGGCTATGTGGGACTCGGCTACGCAGACCCGGAGAAGCACAAGACCCTGATGGTCGCAGAGACGTCCGCGGGCCCGTTTGTATGCGCGAGCATCGCGACGGTCATCGAGGGTATCTATCCTATCTCACGGCCGCTCTATTGGTATACGAGAGGTGAGCCAAGGGGCCAGATCAAGAGTCTGTTGGACTTCGTGCTGAGCGCCGAGGGGCAGAGGATTGTCAGCGAGCTAGGCTTCGCCCCGATCAGGAGGGTGTAGCGGTGGAGAACGGCTGCGGGATATCTCCGAAACACCTATGGAAACGGCTGGCCGAGCGCCTGATCGAGTCGTTCGTTACCCTGAACGGGGTGCTTGCGATCGTGCTCGTCATTCTCATCACAGTGTTCCTGGTGAGGAATGGACTGCAGGCATTCCGCAGCGTGTCGGTGACGCAGTTCCTGTTCGGCCACGGCTGGTATCCCCTCTCCGATCGCTTCGGGGCGCTGCCTCTGATACTGGGATCGCTCGCGGTCACTCTCGGGGCCGTTGTGATAGCAGTACCCCTCGGTCTGGCCGCAGCGGTATACCTGGCGGAGATCGCCCCGGTCACGGTCCGCGAGATATTGAAACCCACCGTCGAGGTGTTGGCCGGAATTCCCTCCGTGGTGATTGGGTTCATCGGGATGCTGGTGCTGGCGCCCTGGATCAAGAGCATCCTCGATCTTCCAACCGGCCTGACAGCGTTGACCGGCTCGATAATGCTCGCGTTCATGGCAATGCCCACCATCATATCCATCTCGGAAGACGCGATTGTCGCCGTACCAAGGGACTACGGGGCCGGAGCACTCGCGCTAGGAGCGACTCGCTGGCAGTCGATCACAGGGGTTATCGTGCCCGCAGCCAGAAGCGGCATCATCGCCGGGGTCATGCTCGGAGCAGGCAGGGCAATCGGAGAAACCATGACCGTGCTGATGGTTACCGGCAATGCGGCTGTCATTCCGCACTCGCTGCTGCAGCCGGTGCGGACCATGACTGCGACAATAGCCGCTGAGATGGGCGAAGTGGCACAAGGCACGCCGCATTACTTCGTGCTGTTTGCGATCGGGCTGGTGCTATTCATCATGACGTTCCTGATCAACCTTGCTGCCGATCTCGCGCTGCAGAAATCGAGGGTGAGGAGATGACGAAGCTCACCCCTGCCGTCAAGCAGCGGCTTGCATTCGGCATCTTGACCCTGTCGGCGGTGGTCGTAGTCCTGCCCGTACTAGCAGTTGTGTATCTGTTGCTTTCGCGCGGCCTCCCTGCCATCAACTGGACGTTTCTAACACAGCCGCCAACGAACATGATGAGGGGCGGCGGAATCATGTCGGCCACAGTCGGGACGGTCTACTTGGTCATCGGAACAACGCTGTTTGCGCTGCCGCTCGGCGTGCTTGCAGCGATCTACCTCTCTGAATACGCGAAGCCAGGGCCGCTCACCAGGCTCATAAGACTCTCAATCGTGAACCTGGCCGGAGTGCCTTCCGTGGTGTATGGGCTTTTCGGACTCGGATTGTTCGTAATCCTGCTGCACTTCGGCGCGTCTCTGCTATCCGGATCGCTCACGCTGGCGGTGTTGACCCTGCCGGTGGTGATCACCGCGTCCGAGGAGGCCCTGTCGTCTGTTCCGCGGTCATTCAGGGACGCCAGCCTCGCGCTGGGCGCAACGAGGTGGCAGACGACGGTTAGGGTTGTGCTGCCTAACGCCATCCCCGGCATCATGACCGGCATCATCCTGGGGATAGGACGGGCGGCCGGCGAGACTGCCCCAATCCTCTTTACGGTTGCCGCGTTCTACTTGCGCGATTTGCCTCGGTCGATCTACGACCAGGCGATGGCACTTCCCTACCACCTCTTCGTGTTGTCAACTCAGGTACCGAACGCGCCGCCGAAAATCCAGTGGGGCACGGCGCTGGTGCTTCTCGGGCTGGTCCTTGGCATGAATCTGATTGCCGCAGTCATCAGAGCACGTTTCAGGAAAGCACGAAAATGGTAGTGACTGAAGCAGAGGCAAACATGAACGGGGTTCAGTGGGAAGGCCAGGAACACGGCGGCACGCCGGCGCAGAGCATAGTTGTTCGCAACCTCAACGTCTGGTACGACGCTTTCCAGGCGCTCAAGAGCATCAACATGGAGATCCCCGTCAAGAACATCACTGCGCTGATCGGGCCGTCGGGATGCGGCAAGTCCACGTTCCTGCGAAGCATCAACAGGATGAATGATCTAATCCCGTCAGTCAGAACGACGGGCGAAATACGGATAGACGGCAGCGATGTCATCGCCCCCGGCACGGACGTCGTGGAACTGCGCAAGAAGGTCGGCATGGTCTTCCAAAGACCGAACCCCTTCCCGAAGTCGATATTCGACAACGTGGCGTACGGACCGAGGGTGCACGGCATAAGCAGCCGCGCCGCGATCGCGGAAATCGTTGAGAAAAGCCTCGTGCGCGCGGCGATTTGGGACGAGGTCAAGGATGTTCTGCATAAGTCCGCATTCGACCTCTCCGGCGGGCAGCAGCAGCGGCTCTGCATTGCCCGGGCATTGGCCGTCGATCCCTCGGTGATGCTAATGGACGAGCCTGCCTCAGCGCTGGACCCCATATCGACTCTGAAGATCGAGGAACTGATGCACGAGTTGAGGAGAGAGATCACCATCGTGATCGTAACCCACAACATGCAGCAGGCAGCAAGGGTCTCCAGCTTCACAGGGTTCTTTCTGATGGGAGAGCTGATTGAGTTCGATGAATCAGACGTGATATTCACCCGGCCGAAGGACAAGCGCACGGAGGACTACGTGACGGGGCGGTTCGGCTAGTTCCGCCGGAAGGGTAGACCGGATGGAAACAATAAGAAAGAGCTTCGCAGACGAGCTAAGGGAGATGAAGCAAGACATCCTCAAGATGGGCTCTGTTGTCGAGGAGATGCTGGCCGGCTCGATGCACGCGCTCCAGCTTCGCGACACCATGCTTGCCGATGAGGTAATCGCGAAGGACGATGTTGTCGATGGCTACAACGTTGTCATCGAGCAGCGCTGTCTGCGGCTTCTGGCCCTGCAGCAGCCAATGGCCGGCGATCTGCGGACTATAGCGGCGGGGTTGTACATCATCAAGGACGTGGAGCGGATGGGCGATTACGCCCTTGACATCGCCAAGGCAGCAAAGAAGCTGGCAGAAAGAGAACCTGTAGAGGACCTTGTCACCATTGCGAAAATGGCGGAGATTGTGCAGCGCATGCTGCACGACTCCCTCCACGCCTACGTGAACCAGAACATAGCGGTGGTGTCGCAGGTCGCCGATCAGGATTTCGAGGTCGATGCGCTCTACCGCCAGGCACACAACCACCTGGTTGCGCTCGTTCAGGAGAAGCCTGAAACGGCGCTGGCCGCAGTGGAGCTAATCCTGGTAGCGCGATACCTTGAACGCATAGCGGACCACATCACCAACGTGGGCGAGCGCATCGCCTACATGCAGACAGGCGAGATCAAGGAACTGCACTAGCTAGACAACCCACAGGCAACAACTACCCCGGAAGCCAAGCAGGGCTCCTTCTAGCGCTTATCTCTTGCACCTTTCGCCAGGTCCCAGGAACTGCCGTAGAGATACCAGTTGCCGTCGAAAGCGGATACCGAGTTCCATCGCAGCTCGATCCAGCCCAGGTGTCCATCGAAGAAGATGCAGTTGATGCGCATAGGCCCGCGATCCGCTGAGTTCGCCCAGTGCGCTACATCCCAGATATACGGATATCTGCCCGTGTGCCAGCCGGCTTCATACATCATTGAAGCGCGCGTTGGCCACTTGATCGTCGACATAGAGACCGGACGCTTGAAGTAGTTGGCGTTATAGCACATCGCGTGCTTCACATAATACGTGGAGCCCTCCGAATACGGCAGCCAGTTGAACACGCCCTGAGGTGTGACTCTCCACTCACTCGGGCACTTGAACACTGCAATGTTCTTTATGTATTTCCCCAGTATCTTCCCGATGCCTGCGGGCTGGCCGTCGGCGTCCAAGTAGCGGTGCGAGAACCGCATAATCCACTCGCCACCCTGCCCGTCCGTATATGAGTCCCCGGTGTATGGCAGGCCGACCGAAGTATGGTCCGGATAGCAGCTGTTCCAGGCATCCGCATACAACTGAATGGCGACGCCGATCTGCTTCTGGTTGTTCAGACAGGCCGTCGCTCGCGCCCTCTCCTTGGCCCTTGCAAAGGTTGGAAACAGTATGGCCGCCAATATTGCGATGATGGCAATGACCACGAGGAGTTCGATTAGCGTAAACCCTAATCCCCGCTTCTTCCTAGACATACCACTTCTCCCAATCCAACAACGACTTCCGCTGACCAGCTCTCGTCCTGAGCGCTGCGCTCGCGCAGCAAATGCATTCACTCTAGAACCAGAATCTGGTCGTGATCTTGAGGAACGAATCCTCCTCCCTCATCTGGCCCCGCCATTTCCACTTCACATGGCCGTCGTTGTAGAGATAATTGCCCCCTTCCGGCTGACCACCCATCGGGTGGCTGTTCCACGGATGTGTCTGGCCCTCGGCATAGGTGACTACAATGTCGGACATCAGAACTGAATAGGGGTCGCGGCCTGTGTTCTGCGCCACCTGCCTATGCGTAAGCGAGATCGTAGCTCCGGTGTGGGCCTCTGTTCCCGTGTAGTTGCCCCAATAGCAGTAGCCTGCGTACCACAAGCTGCCCTCGCCCCAATAGTGAGGCTTACTGAACTCCTGGTTACTGGGACAGCAGAAGACCTTCTTGTTCTTGACGTATGGCACAAGGCCCCGCATCCCGATACACGGTATAGCCTCGGTGTAAGGACCACTCGCCGCATCGACATATGGTACTATCCAAGTACCCCACGGCCAGTGGCACAAGCGCGACGGCGGATAGTTGCCATTGTACAGCTCCGCGTAGCTCTGCGCAGCTACCGCAAGCTGCCGCAGGTTGTTGGAACACGATGTACGCTTTGCCGACGCCTTGGCCTTGGTGAAGATGGGAAACAGGATCGCAGCCAAAATGGCTATGATCGCGATGACGACGAGCAATTCGATGAGTGTAAAGCCAGACCTTGTTCTCCTCATGCTATCCTCCTTGAACCTCCACCGGCGGCTGACCCAGCCCCGGAGTTCGCTCCTCAAACGACCTCCTGCCTAAGTGACGTAAGGCTATCTCATTCCCTCCTAGAGAGGAGCTATGACAATATCAGCGTCGCTGCGAGCGTCGATCCGCCGGGCAATGATCCCGCCAGCCAGATCAAGCCTCACAACGCCCGTGACCATCGCAACGCACGGGCTGTTGGTTTGAACAAGTTGGACGTAGTTCGGCACGTTCACCATACTCGTGCCATCCGCCTTCAGCACTTTGACACCTGTGGCCGGACTAGCCACACCGCTCGGGACACCAGAGCCATCATCAATGTAGAACGCGCCGCTGCCAGGATCGTAGCCTGTTACGCGGCCGAAGACCTTGACTAACAGCCCATCGGTTGCCAGTCCGGCGCTGCCTGCTGCCGGTCCCATCGCCCGGTTTGCAAGAGCGAGCGGCTTTGCTTCATAGCATTCGTATGGAGTCACCGCGGATGCAACGAGAGTCCTCTCACCGCTGGCGGTCTTGCTGCCGTTGCCGCTGATGAGGCTGACTATGCGGTTGATAGACGGCATTTTGCCATTCCACAGCACATGCGCTCCGACCGTGCGTGCGGGGTTTTCGATCCAGAAGCCTGTCGGGCTGGCACTAGGATTGACTGCCGTCACAACTGCCCCGGCCAGATGAATGGGATATCCGTTGTTGCTGGCCCAGGTCGCCGGATCCGTCAGACCTTTGGGATCCGACAGCCAGGGGGCGAGCGCTACGAAAGCAACCTTGCCAGGCAAATGAGTTACCCAAGCGTATTTGGCCATTGCGCCATCGCCCTTCACCGCTATGCCGTAGAGGTCGGTCAGGCCAAGACCGATGCTGGAGTCAAGCGTCCATGTTATACCCGTCAACCGGTAGATGTGCAGTCTGCGGTCCAGTCCCACTATGAAGAGTTGATTGCCATAGCGCACGCACTGATAGGCGTTGTCGGCGCTTGCTCCGAACACCGGGACCTTGCCCAGTGTAGCCACAGCCCGTGTTGTAGTGTCTATTTCGTATATCTGGTTGCCCGTTCCGAGGTGATTCACAGCATAAATCTTGCCATTGTAGTAGCTGATGCCTCGCAATCGCGTGGAGGCGCTGGTACCAATACTGACGGGCCAGCCTGAGACAGTGGTAAGTGCGCCCGTAGAATGGTTGACGCTGTACTTAAAGACCCTGTGCGTCTGGCTACTCGTGCCGCTGGTCATGTAGAGGTAGGTCCCGTCAGTACAGATGGATTCGGAAAGGTAGCCGTTAGGTACTGATAGCTTGGTGATGTCCGTGCTAGACCAGCTCGAGGTGCGATATAGCCCTGTACCACCTCCACCTATGTAGAGCCAGCCGCCCGGACCCGGGAACCCGTTCATTGGCACACTGCACTTGGCGATGGCATCCGATGGGACGTGTTGCGGCGTGTGGTTCAGCAGAGCGGTCCCGTTGGTCTGATGATCGGCCCACTGCTGCGCGCAGTTGGTAATCTGTCCGGTGTAGAACGTGCCATCGAACACGCCGCCAGCATAGTAGACGTTGCCCTCGCCGCCGGTGCCTATCCCGAACTGATCGTAGATGACGTAGGGGCGCGCTTCGTAAGGAGCACCCGTGAAAGCCCTGTACATGGCGTGGAAAATTGCGGTGTTGTCCATCACTCCATCTACGATGTAGTCGTCGAGTATGCTTACATTGGAACCAAGGGCGTAAAGCGGCACGTTCGCGGAAGTGTGATCTAGCGGCAGCGGCGAGGTGAAGTGACCCGTCACGTAGTTCCCCTTCCCGTTGCCGTGGTCGATAACCAAGCCGCCCGTCTCATGGTCGGCGGTGACGATGAGCAGAGTATCGTTCCTCCCCCGCATCCAGTCGAGAACCACTTGCACCGCATCATTGAAGCCCAGCACCTCTCCGGTTATCTGGGGAATATTGCCGTTGTGGGAGCCATAGTCGATCTTGGCTCCCTCCACCATCAAGAAAAAGCCGTCCGGGTCGTTTTCCAGCAGAGCCAGCGCCTTGGCCGTCTGTTCACTCAGGTGAGGTTCCGTGCATCCGGCCGGGCGCTCTACCTCGAACGCCAGATCCATAACCGCGAACAGGCCCAGCACCTTGTCCGCGGAATTGCTGATGCTGTCCATCTGCGCCTGCGTGTAGACGACCTGGTAACCCAGCGAGATCGCGGTGTTCACTTGAGCGAGAGAAACATAGTCGCTGCCCGCTGTGGGAGTAGCGCCTCCGCCCATCATGACGTCGGGCCGGGAAGAGTTCAGCAGATCGTCCGTCATAGATTGGTAGTTGTACCTGCTTAGATCGTGTGCCCCGAAGGCCGCAGGCGTAGCGCGGCTGATGGGATCAGTCCCAACAAGCCCGGTCCGTTTGCCCATAGCCTTGGCGTGCTCGAGTATGGTTGTATAAGGGACACCATCAGGTGAGGTCGACACCGCGGTCCAATTGACCTTATGCCCGGTCGCCATCGCGGACGCAGCGGCGGCGGAATCGGTGAACGGATATTGGTCTACGTTAAGCAGGCTTGTGGTGACTGCGCACTTGTAGTAAGGCTCGAAACATAGGTTCCCGGGGGCGCCGGTGCGATAGTAACTACCGGCATTCACATGTGCAAAACCCATGCCATCCCCGATCATCAGAATGACGTTCTTAGTTACACCCGCCTGCGCGCATCCTAGCGCAAGCACAAACACCACTGCGATTGCACATACTACCCTGCAACCGAGCAATTGTCCGCGTTTCATACTCCGTACCTCACCTCTGGCGCACCTGCTTCGTGGCATAGGTTCCACTTCCGCGGAGCCCATGCCCCGAAGCAGGTGGGGCTGGTTTTCCAGCCCCGCCTACTTCCTGTGCAATTGCTTCCGATCCTACTGGACCGTTATCTTGATGTCGGCGCCACTGCGCACTTGGATCTCTCGCACGTAGATATCGCCGACCTTGCGGATTCGAACGATACCGGTAACGGTCGCAAAGCATGTCTCCGAAGCA
>JBPOHN010000043.1:0-1720 GCA_052035525.1 Armatimonadota bacterium | reverse complement strand
CCTCGCCAGTCACTGTCGTTGAATGGCGGGTTGGCCAGTACGTAGTCAGCTTTGAGGTCGGGGTGACGGTCATTGTGGAATGTGTCTCCGTGGGCAATCTGCGCGTCGATGCCTCGGATTGCGAGGTTCATCTTTGCCAGCCGCCACGTAGTGTAGTTGGACTCTTGCCCATATATGGAGATGTCGCCGATAGTGCCGCTGTGAGCTTCGATGAACTTCTCGCTCTGGACGAACATTCCGCCCGAGCCGCAGCAAGGGTCATAGACTCGTCCCTTGTAGGGCGCGAGAATCTCAACCAGCACGCGCACTACATGTGCAGGCGTATAGAACTGTCCGCCGCTCTTCCCTTCGGCACTCGCGAAACGGGCAAGGAAGTACTCATACACGCGTCCCAGCGTATCTCTGGCGCGATCAGCCTCGCTGCCGAGAGCAATGTCACTCACCAAGTTTATGAGCTGACCAAGGCGCTGCTTATCAAGACCGGGACGGGCGTAGTCTTTTGGCAGCACACCTTTCAGCGATGAGTTGTCGCGCTCGATTGCGCTCATCGCGTCGTCCACTAGGGTGCCAATTGTGGATTGTGGGGCGTTGGCCTTCAGGTGCTGCCATCGCGCCTCTTTAGGTACCCAGAAAATGTTGAACGCACGGTACTCGTCCGGGTCTTCAGGATCCGCACCCTGATCACGTTGGGTGTCGAGTTCCGCATACTTGGCTTCGAATGCGTCCGAAATGTACTTCAGGAATATGAGACCCAGGACCACATGCTTATATTCGGCTGCGTCCATGTTGTTCCGCAACGCATCGGCAGCAGCCCACAGCTTCGCTTCGAAGCCAAGGCCCCCACCATTGCCGTTGGACCCACCGTTCTTTTCTATAGCCATTAGACCTGTCCTAACTCCGTGTCGAGTTCGTTCTGCTCCCTGTCATCCGCTCCGCCGGACTTGACCCACTCATCAATTTCTTCCTTGCGGAACTTCCAGAGCCTGCCGAGTCTGTGTGCTGGCATGCTCTTGCTATCAATCCATCTGTAAACACTGTCGGGAGTTATGCCAAGGTAGGCGGCGATCTCATTTACCGACAGCCAACGATCTTCCATTATGTGCGCCCTCCGTCGGGTAGGCCACTCAGGCCATCAACCGGTAATACTGCTCTGGTGAAGGGTGGAAGTTGAAGCTCGGCGACCGATCAGTGTCGCCGATTGAATTATAGCAGATCAGCTTATACATGCCAACTTGCTTTCCGAGGCAAACCGACTCAAGGCGACTTGCTTTGGTTATGCCCGGCGGTGTTGTTGCCAAAAGACCGGCGGAATCCATCTTGTTACCGGGCCTACCCCCGGTAACGTGATTTAGAGAAAACTCGCCAAACAGAGAAAAAATGTCCCGAAATGTGGGTTTTGGGGGCAAAGCCCGACCACAAGATTGGGTTCGAATAACACGGGGGAGAAGCGGCTTTCACGCTCGTAAATACGCGAAAACCCCGCCGGAAGTCCCGGCAGGGTCAATTCGCATAGAGAGCTTTTCGATTTTAATGCTTGGTAGGCCAAGAATTGAGAATACGAACTGGTCCACATTCTGCAGGGCACGCCCGGCGTTATCCGTAACCCCCAACAGCGTCGCGGTATCGAGAACCGCTGCAGAGCTGGGCAGCTTCGGCAATGTTAATGGTTGTGTTGCGTCTATGAACACTATGGTCGAACGGCACATTACGATATGTATAC
>JBPOHN010000015.1:0-63317 GCA_052035525.1 Armatimonadota bacterium | reverse complement strand
CAGAACTGCTAGGCTTGTAGCTAACGGCGGCGTCTGCGCAGAACCGCCAGACCTGAGAACCCGCCAACCGCCGCGGCCAGCGATGCGAGGCTTCCTGGCTCCGGAGTCTCGGATACGTGCGCGGCCTCAACGAGCTGCAGGCTGACATAGGCGCCGCCCGAGATCGCGGAAGTATTGTGGAAAACCGAGGTGAACTCGGGCTGGGCGCTTGTCCCGTGCGATCCGTCTCCGAACGTGCAGAGGACTGTGCCCGGCTGATAGGTGCCTGTTGGATCGTCAACGACCTTGAGCGCAAGCATGATACTGCCGTTGAGCGCGTAGGTGCCAACCTGGTTCCAGCCTATCAGATACACGTCTCCGCCGGTCCAGCCCGGCTGCACGTATAACCGAAGGTTCCACACCGGCATGGCGTTGACACCAGGCTCGTATGGCGCGCGGAGGTCCTTATAATATCCGTTGTTGTAGTTTCCGGGGCCAAGGTCGAAGGCGCCCAGAACGACCGCACTCCCCGAACCCGCAAGATTGCTTGAGTCGTTGGTTGTTTCGGCGGGGAAATCGCTGGCGCCGACCTTGGTGCCGAACATGTATGAACTTGCCAGGTTGTCTCCGCCAGACGAATCGGTGGCCCTCAGGTAGATAATCCAGTTGTCGTTCGGCCCGGCCAGCGCGGATCCTGCGATTCCGAGCACAAGAACGACGATGAGCAAAACTCTCGACATTCTGATCCCTCCTAGAGTCAAGAAACGTGTGCCGGAACCGCGGCTCGCGCTCCTCTACCCATCGATCCTCTATCCGCCCCGGCAACTCCCTTCCCGGGGCGGCGAACTAGATCGAAAGAACGCTTACCACGCAAAACTACCATAAAGCTGGTGCAAGAAACGTGCCAGAACAGCCCTGCTGCTGTGGATTTTTGTTGAGATGATGCAACTTATCTGTAACGCAGGTGATACAGCAGAGGTTGTATGAGTCTATAGCTCAACTATTAGACATACGTGGCCAAAGACATAACGGGCGGAGATACCTCTCCGCCCGTCAGACTGCGCTGCAGTCACACCGTCTACCACTAGCAGACTCTGCCGCGTCACTTCTGCTGGAACTTGCGGGTTTCGATAACAACTCGGGTCTTCCGGTCGGGGGTCTTGGGAAGGATCTGCACAACGTCGTCTATTACGTCGCTCGGACCGCTGATCTGCACACCATCGTCGCAGAGGTAGGTGGTCTTGCGGGACTGACGCTCTGCCCAGTCACGGTCCGGGGTGAATGTCGTTTCCGTCAGGCCTTTATCGAGCAGCCTGCCGATGTATTCCTCTCGCTGGTTCTCGTCCCTGAGCACCTGCTCCGCGATGGCCTCAACATCCAGTTCGTCCGTCTGCGCCATCGTCCGCACGGCGTTGCGGAGTTGAGCGGCTGCCTCGTCCTCTATCATTTCCTCGTTTTGTGCGATCCACTTCTCGGTCTCCTTGACGACGAGCTGAGTCATCTGCCGCGGAGTGGCGACCTCTTCGCACTCCAGAAACGCCTCGAGCCACATGGCCGTGGTCTCAGGGTCCTCATCACGCGCCGTCGGATGATTGCGGAAAAGCACATCGTAACGGGTCTCATCGTCGTAAGGCCGTACAATCGCATAGCGCAGCAGCTGTCTGGATGCGTCCGGGAGGATCGATATCTGCTCAAAGCTTTGCTTTCCGCTGGGCCGTTTCACGTAGGCCTTGATCGGGTCCATCTTCAGGATGGCCAGGTAGCGATCGTCCGTGTCCAGGTCGGTGAAGAGGCCGATCGCAAGAAACGTCTGCACCTCAGCCGACTTCTCCATCTGGTGCGAGAACCACAGGCCGATCACCTTGCACTGCTCGACAAAGGTTTCAGGCTCGGCGATTATCTTGGCGGTGCAGGCTGACACGGTAGCATCGGCCCCGCTGAACTTGCCCGTTCTCGCGCTGGTCGATTTGAGGCAGTTGCGGATATGCTCCTCGAAGAAGTGCCGCAAGCCCTCCGAAAGGGCCTCCTCCGCTTCTGCTATCTCCGGCTCCTCTGCCATGTTGGATATGCCGTGAATGA
Organism: Armatimonadota bacterium; assembly: GCA_052035525.1. Classification (GTDB taxonomy): domain Bacteria; phylum Armatimonadota; class UBA5829; order UBA5829; family UBA5829; genus DTKD01. Next base: position 61,259 of record JBPOHN010000015.1, on the reverse strand, counting down.
CTAGTCTGTTGAGTTCTATTGCCTGGATCGATTGCACTGAAGATACCTCCTGAATAATGCCAATACCTCTTCAGCGGTGCAGATCGGTTTTCCTTGCGCAGGAAAGCGGGGGCAAGGCGGGCGAACTACATTATATATAAGGTAGGGCCTTTACTTGGAGAACTGGCAGCCATCTAGCTTGTCCTGGTCATTTACGCGCAAGGGGCGTTTCGATACGTGCCGCCGCCGCTACTTCTACGACCGCTTCTGGGGCCAAGACCCGCAGCTCCGGTGGAAGCTCTACGAGATGCGCAATATCACCACGCTCGCCAAGCTCAGGGGGGAGATCGTGCACGACATCATCAGCCGGGCGCTGCGCTCCATCAGGCTCGGCCTCGATGTCGACGTCGAAACCGCGAAGCAGAGCATTCACGAAACTATCCGCGAGAAATACATGGAGAGCCAGAAGCGTCTCTGGCACTATGACAATCGCCCGCCGGGGCGTAAGTTGTCGGAAATCACGAACCTTCACGAGCACTACTACAAGTTCCCGGATATTGGCGATCGCGCACGGGAGGCGAGGCAGACCGCGTGGACATGCATCGAGAACCTCTTCAACTCCGACATCTGGCGGGAGATTGCTGCCTCTGACCCAAAGCAGTGGATGGAAATCGACGAGGAGGGCTTTCCGAGCTTCGACCTCGATGGCATCCGCGTCTTCACCAAGATCGACTTCGCTCATTGCAACGACGCCCGGACGATAATCGATTGGAAAACCGGCACCCCTGGTGAAGAGAACCGCCGGCAGCTCACGCTGTATTCGCTTTATGCCCAAGCGAAGTGGGAGTGGACGCCGGAAGAGACGAACCTATCCGCCGTCTACCTCTTCCCCGAGTTCACCGTGGATACGTTTCGACCGACCGCCGAGGATGTAGAGGCTACCAAGGCCGAGGTGAAGCGCAGCTTCGAGGAACTGCTGGCGCTCGAGCCTGCGTATGGTCCGGCCGATATCGAGCTTTTCCCGCCGACCGCCGACAAGCGCAGGTGCGAATGGTGCAGGTTCAGAAGGATGTGTGAGACTTAAGCAAGTCACGGTCTGTTGAGCCGCCATATCTCAGAGTTCAGGATCGCCGCGAACGTCACCCACGCCAGGTAAGGCACCAGTAGCAACCCCGCCACCCTGGAAATCCTCGTGAAAAGGGTCATTGTGATAGCTATCATCAGCCACAGCGCGACGATGTTCAGGAGCGCGTAGGACGGCTGGCGCATCGCGAAAAAGAGGTAGGTCCACAGGAAGTTGAGGCCCAGTTGCACGAGATATACGCTCAGCGCAAGCACCTTGAACCGATTGTGGACCCGCGACTGCCACACCAGATACGCCGCGATGGCCATCAGGGTGTAGAGCACGGTCCAGACCGGCATGAAGACCCAGCCTGGCGGGTTGAAGGCGGGCTTGCGGAGTTCAGCATACCAGGTGTTTATCTCGGGCCTGGAATAGGCCGATCCAGCATAGGCAACGGCATATGTGACGGCCAGGCTGATCAGCAGTTTGAGCAAGTCCCTCCACGAGCGCATCCGGCCCCACCTCGTAACAACCTCATCTCTGGGTTTGCTGCGTACCAAACCCCGATTATCCACAAACATCGGCCCTGAAAACGTCGGCCGACATATTAATTGACACGGCTCCGGTGGCGGCGATATACTGAAGTTAGACGAAGAAGGAGGTGGTGACTAGAATGATAGACAGTCAACGAGGTGACCGCGCGGGCTAGCCTTTTAGCCTGTGGTCATTGACCACCTTGGTCATGAATGTGATGCCCGTTGCGGAAAGCTTCAACTATCCGTGAGGGTAGGAATCAGGAACCGCCGTCCCAAGTGGGCGGCGGTTCTCTTGTACAGGTAAGAAAATGTGCTGCATCGGCGGCCACTTGTGGCATAACACTTCATAACATGTCCGAAGTCGCGTGAGGCGCGCATTGGCCTGGCAAAGCACCAACCGGACAATAACTGATGGGACGAAAAGCAGCACGACCTGGGGAACTTTCGCAAGTGTTCCTACGTCTTTAAGTTGCAAGTTGCTCAGGCGTGCAGGTCACTGAGTAGTTGTTGTTTGGCAGGGCACGCCAATGTTGGTATAACAACCAAGAATTGGTATGAGTGTTCTGTCAAGCACTAACCAGGCGCCGAGAGCGCGGGTTGGTGCTTGATTTTTCATTAGTGGGGTGCTGCATGAACCCCGTTGATGCGGAAGGAGTGATACCGATGCAAGCGGAGCAGCAGCAGGAAGTCATACTCACCGCGCGCGGTCTTAAGAAGATAGAGGATGAGCTCGATCAGTTGCGGACGGTGCACCGCAAGCGCGTTGCCGACCGCATTCGGGAGTCCAAGCAGTTCGGGGAGCTGTCGGATAACTCCGAGTTCGAGGACGCGAAGAACGAGCAGGCATTTGTCGAGGGCCGAATCGAGGAACTCAGGCAGATTCTGTCTTCCGCGAGAGTAATCGAATCGGAGGACGTTCCCACCGATGAGGTAGGTATCGGCTGCGTTGTAGGCGTCAGAGATTTGGAGACTAACGACCAGTGGGAATGGTCGATAGTAGGCACTTTCGAGGCGGATCCGGCCGAGGATCGGATATCAAACGAATCTCCCGTAGGCGAGGCCCTGATGGGCAAGAAAGCCGGCGAGGTTGCGACCGTGCAGACGCCGGCGGGCAGAGCGAGGTATGAAATAACTCATATCCGCAAGTAACTGCCTCGTCTGCTCAGGTAGCACAGCGCGGGCTAGAGGAAAAACGGAAATAACAAGCGAATGAAACCCTGCGAGCGACTGAACGTTCGCAGGGTTTCTTCTGTATGGAAAGAAGGGCATCTCCATCGCGACGGACGCGAAACGGAGAAGCCACTGAGAAACCTATCGCTGCACAACACGGATCTTCCGGGCACCATCGCCTCCGGAATGGGAGTAGGAATTGGAAGAGCATCAAGAGCACCTGATACCTGAAGACGAGCTTATCAAGGCGAGAGTCGAGAAGCTGGAGGAGATGAAATCCGCCGGCTGTGACCCCTTTGCCATTGAGAAATACGAGCGCTTTGCCTACCTCGTCAAACCTGATGGCTCCAGACAGAACCTGGAACCGTTCAGCGTGGACACGATCGCGGCATTTGAAGCAAACGAGCCGGAGGCAGGCTCTGACGGCCCTGCGGCGCAGGTCAACGTCAGCCTTGCGGGGAGGATCGTCAGCTTCCGCGCGATGGGCAAGGCAAGCTTCGCGCACATCGAGGACCGTAAGGGCAGGATTCAGCTCTACCTGAAGAAGGACGACCTCGGTGAGGATGCCTACAATCTCGTCAAGCTGCTCGACCTGGGTGACTTCGTTGGCGTAGAGGGCTTCGTTTTCCGCACGAGAACAGGCGAGGTATCCGTTCACGCGAATAGCCTGACGGTGCTTGCGAAGTCGATACGGCCTGTTCCATTCGGCAAGGAGAAGGGCGACCAGCATTGGTATGGGCTCCAGGACCAGGAGGCGCGCTACAGGCAGCGTTATCTGGACTTGATCACGAGCACGGAGAGCCGGCGCACATTCGAGAATCGCAGCAAGATCGTCCGCGCGGTGCGGGAGTTCTACGACAGCCGCGGTTATCTTGAGGTCGAGACCCCGGTGCTGCAGTCGGTCGCGGGTGGCGCCGCCGCGAGGCCGTTCAACACGCACCACAACGCGCTTGACCACGATTTCCACCTTCGAATCTCGCTGGAGCTTTACCTCAAGCGGCTGATCGTAGGCGGATTGGAGCGCGTCTACGAGATCGGCCGCGTGTTCCGCAACGAGGGCATGTCCCCGAGGCACAATCCGGAGTTCACGCTTCTTGAGAGCTACGAGGCGTATGCTAACCTCGAGGATGTGATGCAGCTCGTCGAGGACATGTATCGCCACATCTGCCAGTCGCTCTACGGCGGGACCAGTCTCGAGTATCAGGGTGATACTATCGAGCTTGGGGGAACGTGGAAGCGGCTGCCTATGCTGGAGGGGATCGAGCAATATGCCGGCGTCAAACCGGAGGCGTTCGAGACTCTCGAAGGCGCGCTTAAGGCGATGGAGAGCCTCGGGCTCGACACCTCGCAGGAGCACATGGTCGGCGGGATCATCGAGAAGATCCACGAGCGGTTCGTGCAGCCGAACCTCGTGCAGCCGACGTTCATCACGGACTTCCCGATCGAGACCTCGCCGCTTGCAAAGAAGAAAGCCGACAATCCGCGGCTCACTCGGCGTTTCGAGGTCTACCTGGGCAAAATCGAGTGCGGAAACGCGTTTAGCGAGATCAACGATCCGGTCGATCAGCGGGAGCGCTTCGAGCAGCAGGGCAAGATGCGCGCGGCGGGCGATGAGGAAGCTCATCCGATGGACGAGGACTTCATCAAGTCGCTCGAATACGGCATGCCGCCAACCGGCGGCCTCGGAGTAGGCATCGACCGGCTGGTGATGCTCTTCACGAACCAGGACAACGTCCGCGACATAATCCTCTTCCCGCAAATGAAGCCGGAGAAGTGATTACGAATCATACTAGTTGCGAATGACCCGACCCCAGCCCTCGCCGCCCTTGGGGAGGGAGCAGGTTAACGGAGGCCGCATTGCCCTTCGACGTCATCTCTCTCGGATACTCAGCAGTTGACTACATCGGCGTCGTGCCGCGGCTGCCAGAGATCGATACCAAGATTCTGATGGAGGACTTCACCAGACAGGGTGGCGGGCCGGCGGCTACGGCGGCGGTTACGGTCGCGCGGCTTGGTGGCAAATCGGCGTTCGTCGGCGTGATGGGCGATGACGACTTCAGCGAGTTTGTGCTTCGCGAACTCGCTAAAGAAGGCGTCGAGGCTTCCCACGTCGTCCGCTGCCCCGGCGCAAGCTCGCAGTTCTCGTTCATAATGGTCGATAAGTCCTCCGGCAAGCGCACCATCGTCTGGACCCGCTCCCAGTTGCCTCCGCTACAGCCCGATCAGCTCGACCGCGATCTCATCTCCTCCTGCAAGGTGCTGCATCTAGACCGCCATGAACCGCAGGCCGGTATCGCAGCCGCGAAGTGGGTGCATGAGGCTGGCGGCATCGTATCCATGGACGCAGGCACATTCGTGCCCGAACTGGTAGACCTGCTTCCTCTGGTCGACGTGCTGATCGCCTCGCGCGCCTTCGCCCAAGCCGCCACCGGGCTTGCCGATCCAGCCGAATGCGCGGCACGCTTACTCGAGAAGCGCCGCATCGCCGGGGTCACCTGCGGCGACAAAGGCTCCTGGTTCGCAACCTCCGACGGCTCCCGCTTCCATGTTCCGGCTTTCGAAGTAGAGGTAGTGGACACCAACGGCGCTGGTGACGTCTTCCATGGAGCGTTCGCCTTCTGCCTCGCCCAGGGCTGGGAAGCCGAGCGCTGCGCCAGGTTCGCGTCTGCAGTCGCCGCTCTCAAGTGCACCAAGCTCGGCGGCCGCGCCGGAATTCCCTCGCGCGAACAGGCCGAGAGGCTGCTCCGTTAGCCGCCCCCACCCGCCAATCGCGTCATTTCCAAGGAGGAACGACAAGCAACCCGCTTCTTGCTGAATCATGTGAACGCCAGGTTCCTCGCTGCCTCACATCGACGCGGTCCTGCATACGAAGAGCGGGCGGAGGTGATCCTCCGCCCGCTATGTCGCCTGTTTGATGCTTGTTTGCTCTCAGAACGCCTTGTTCAGCGCCATACTGAACGATCTGGCCGCAAATCGGTACCCTTGAGTTCCGTTCGCAACCCCTGTGTCATACTGCGAGACCTGCCTGTTGTTGAACAGGTTGTAGATGCTGAGATTCACGGAATCGCCGATGCTGGACCCCTTCGGTAGATCTAAGGTGAGGCCGTAGGTAAATATCGCGTACGGCGCGGCCCTTAGCGCTGAGGAGTCGGTCGGGTTGGCATCAGCAACGCCACTGCCCAGGTCCGCCCGGAGGATATGAGCACACTTGCCGGCCTTGTAGTCGGCCACCAGCGAAATCGTATGCCTGCGGTCCCACGAGGTGTATTGCATCGGGCCGCCTGCCTCGGCGGACTTGATCGTTGCATACGTGTAGGAAAGCCATCCCTGCAAGTTGTCGCTGGCCTTCCTCCTGAGCAGGAACTCCACGCCGCGCGCCTTGGCTGTGCCCAGGTCCTGATAGGTCACGATGTCCGGGTTGTCTGGATCCGGCGCGAACACGCCAAGGTGCGAGAAGTTGGAGTAATAAGGCGTGATCCGAAACGCCATGGAATCGCTGATCTGCCTCTCGAAGGAAATATCGGCTATGGTAGCACGCTGAGGACTGGTCGAGCCGATTCCGCCCTGATACGCCTCCGCATAAGGATCATCCGGGTAGACGTAGACCGTCTGCACGGTGTTGGCCGGAACGAACTTCATGTACTTGCCCCAACTGACCTTCCATACCGTCTTGCTGTCCTGGGCGTAGCTGAGCCCCAACCGCGGCATCAGCCCGGATTCGGTCACGTCCGGTACCCAGTCGCCGGTGTAGCCTCCGGGCGTCTCGCCGTCGCCCGCCACATACGCGCGGCCGGTGCGATCATAGGTTATTGATTCGTAGCGGCCGCCGATGTTTGCAGTCCACTTGTCCGCGAACTTCGCCTGCTGCTCGGCGTATAGCGACGTCTGGAACGTGTTGACATCGTTGTGAGCCCAGGGGCCGCCCATGATCGTGAACTGATCGTTGTTGCTGCCGAGTACGGAACCGCCCAATTTCAGCAACTGCCGATCGTTGAGCTGGTTCGTGTATGCGGCCGTCAACCCTAGCTGGTCAGATGTAGCATCTATCGACATACCATAGTTGTTGAGTATGCTCTGCACAGCGCTTACGTGAATGTAGTAAGGACGCACTGCAAGGAAGGAGTTCGAGTTGAAGTTGTGGCTCCAGATCGCACCAACCATGGCGTACTTCTGCTTCATGTAGTCGCCCGATAGCGGAAACATATCGCCGAGGTCGCCGTGGAGAGTCCCCGTCAGCCCGAGCAGCGTCACGCTGTCCTTCTCGCCCGGCCAGACCAGCTTCACGACTGAGTCATCGTACACCTGGCTCCTTATCAGGGGTGTCCCGGAGTAGTCGTTTCGCTGCACAATGGAGCTCGCATAGTAGTTGAACCCGCCCGGTGTACCGGCACCGATTTCCGCCACCGCGCTCCTCAGGTCCTGGCCGCCCGCGTAGGCAGTCAAGCGCAGCCCCCGGTCAGTGGCTCCAGTCTTCTTTACCTCGTTGAGGACGCATCCGAGGGCGTTTCCGTACTCAGCCCCAAAACCTCCGGAGTATACCTGGAATTTGCTCACACCCGTTGAGAACAGGTTATCGCTGAATGTGCCCATGTTTGGATCGGTTATCGGAATGCCCTCGATGTAGTATCCGACGTGTTCCATCTGGCCGCCGCGAACGTGAGGCTGCCCCGTGCCGTTGACGTCGACCACCACGCCAGGGAGCGAGCTAAGCACGCCCGATACAGTGTTGACTGAAGCGGGGTCCGTCCGCGTGAAGCTTTCCTGCGTCGCGGTGAGCTGATTCAGGGTGTTGATCTGGTCCGCCGCTATCATAGGCCTCGGGCGAGACACTATGACTTCGGTTTCCTGGATAGCCTCCTGCTGCAGATCGAGATTGACTGTCGCGGTGGCATCCATCACGACCTGGACACTGTCGCTCAGACCTACCGCGAACCCGACCATCTCAGCGCGCACCTCGTAATCGCCCGGCGGCACGTTAGTGATGACGTAGTAGCCGTTAGCGTCAGTGACTGTCGTGAACCTCGTGCCGGTCACGATCACGTTCGCGCCCGCGATAGGCTTACCGTCTTCGGCGCTTCTCACGACGCCGGAGATGATTCCCGTCGTTCCCGCTCTTACGTAGACGGCCGCCCCAAGGGCCATTGCAGTGATAAGAACCAAAGCGACCAGTTTCGTCCTAGATGATAGCAATTATGTCCTCCGATCGCCCGCCATCCTTGTGCGTGCCTAAAGCCCAGGTTCATCCGTTTCCCTGTACAACACAATGCACGCCTGCGAGACGATTCCTTATAGAGGATTATCGGAGAAACAGGTAGATTCCTCAGGTCTTTACTAATATGTCGGATGGCATAAGTCCATTAGACAACCAGGCAAGACCGATAAAGGCAAATCCCGGGAAACCGGGAGACGCAAAGCCATGGGACTAAACCCCGCCCTCCTCTCCTACTGAGGGTCGTTGAGGGCTGGCCCGGGACATGTTTGCCAGGCTGCCGAAGTCAATGCGTTCGCTGTCCGTGGTCACTAGTGGACTGCAGGTAATCGGACAGAGGGACGTGTTAGCTGCGGTAGCCTGGCATTTGTGCTTTGGGGGCGCGAAATACATGTTCTGGACACTCTACGATCCGATAGTGAAGCGGGAACCAGATGGGCAATGCAGCCCTGTTCACGTTCATCAGCCTCGCCAGAGCAGGCAGGCTGCTCCGCAGACCGCGGAGACCGTTCTTTTCCTGATCGAGGATACGAGCAAGATCACAGACGACAAGCCGACCGCGCTTCTCAACTAGGAGAGCCGGAAAGACCATGCCGACTATGCAAAACTCGCGAACATCGCGAACCCTGCTTGCCCGGCCTGAAGCGGACAGCAACTGGAGCCGCCATGAAGAACAGGCGCATAATCTGGAGTATTGCGGCAGCGATGACAGCATTCACCATCATCGTCATCGGAGTCTGGGCACGCGCGCATGGCGGCTGGGCACTAGCCTGGGCACTGTGGGCCATCCCACCGTGCTGTCTGTTCCAGTGTGTCCTACTCCAACTCCTGGGCAATCCCACAAGCTCCTCGTCCGCTGGGGATATGGCGGATGCCTACCGCGCAGCCACTGAGGCGCTCGCCTCCGCCATCGCCGCCAAGGATTCCTACACTCAGGCCGAAGTCGCACACGTGCCAAGAATCTGCGAACTGGTCGCCAACGAGCTTGGCCTGGATCGAAAAACCATCGAGCACATCAAACTGGCAGCGCTCATACGCGACGTAGGCGAGTTGGGCGTGCCGGACTACATCCTGCTCAAACCCGGCCCACTAGACCCCGACGAGTTCGCGCGTATGCGCAACCACGCCGCAATCGGCGCCAATGTGCTCGGCCAATCACATCTTCCGGAAGACGTGATCCGGATGGTGCGGCACCACCACGAGAAACACAACGGCGGCGGATATCCTGACGGGCTTGCCGGCGACGACATTCCCCTGGGCTCACGTATCATCGCGGTCGTAAGCGTCTACGATGCTCTCGTATCGGAACGCAGCTACCGCAGCGGCTGGTCGCATTCGCAGGCAGTCGAGCATATCACACAGCTCTCCGGCTCCTCGTTCGACCCTGATGTAGTAAGGGCATTCCTGGCGGTGGAGCCACTGATCCAGGAACTTGAGACGAGCGCTCAGACGAAGCTGCGCTCTCAAGCGTGTCCCGGTCCCGATAGTGCTGCCGCGGAAGCCATCGCCCAGGCGAACCGCGAACTGGTGTCGCTTTTCGACATCACCCAAACGCTCTCGAGCACTCTGGAGATAGACGAGGTGCTCGGGCTGCTGACCAACAAGACTCGAAAGCTGCTGGAAGCCACTACTTGCGTCGTCTTCGTTACGGATGAGAACCATCCGAAGACGCTCTTCGCCAACGCCGTTGCCGGGAAGTATGATGAAGCGCTCAAGGGCGCTCGTGCCAGGCTTGGCAAGGGAGTGACTGGCAAGGCGGCCATGCGCAACCGGGCATACGCGGGCAACTTCGACCCGAACGATCTGCTTCTCAGCAGCAACACCGATATCACCGGCCTCAAGTCGTGCGCGGTCGCTCCGATAGTCGGCGATGGCCAGCTGCTTGGGTCCGTCAACGTCTACGATCTCAGCTCGGGCGCGTTCACACGCGACGATCTGCGCATGCTCACTTTCGTCGCCCACCAGGCGGCGCTGGCGATGCAGAACGCAAAGTCGTTTGAGGACGCAAGGGATTCCGCCCTGCGTGACCCGCTCACGAACCTCCGCAACGGCCGGTTCCTGCGCTACTGCCTGGAGCGCGAGATGCATCGGTGCGCCCGGTGCGGCGAGCCGCTTTCGATACTTGGCATCGACCTCGATCACTTCAAAGCGGTCAACGACACCCTCGGTCATCAGACAGGCGATACGGTACTGAGGGAGGTATCCGATGTGTTCCGCAGGCAGGTGCGGGATTACGACGTACTCGTCCGTAACGGAGGCGATGAGTTCGTGGTGGTGCTGCCTGGGACTCCCGCCCCGGAGGCTGCCATCACTGCCGAGAGGATCCGGAACGCAGTAGCGGAGTACGCCCGGCGGCAGTTGCCCCTGATTCCCGGTTTCGGCGCCAGCGTAGGCTGCGCAACCTATGTCGGCGACGCTCTCGACTGGAAAACGCTCCTGGCTCGCGCGGACGCCGCGATGTACCGCGACAAATGGGCCCACAAGTGTATCCGGCACGCCGCCTAGGCGTTCGGGGACCGCACACCCACGCCCACCGCAGCCTGCCGCAACAATAGAAACCTCAACAAGTGCCTCATCTGCGGTATAAAGTGATTGTACTACCACCCCGTCATGCTGGGCTCTTTACCAGCATCCAGGGACGGACTCTGAGCTACGTTCAGGGTGACGGCAATCAGGATCGATCTAGGGACGGTAGGATAATGGACAAGAAGATGGCGCAGGTGAACACTCGCACGCGCGGATTCCGGCTGATAATGCTCGGCTCGTGGCTAGCGGTGGCGGGACTTGGCAGCGTGGCTGTGGCGAGCGAGAACATGGAATACCGCTTCGTTTCTGTGTTCATGGCCGCGTTGTTGCTTGCGCCAACCGTCGTCCTTGCGCTGCGACAGGTAGAGCGCGAAAGCGCGGTCCGCGCGCTTCGCGAGAAGACGCAGGCCGATATCGAGGGAGACCAGGCCAGAACGCTCGATCTCGAGCAGTCGGGCGTGTTCGTCGATCACGTGACGGGCCTCGCCAGCAGGCGTTACTTCACGATGTTCCTGCAGAGGGAGCTGAGCCGCTCGCAACGGGCCCGCAAGCCAATGGCTCTTGCGGTGTTCGATGTGGACGAGTATGCCAGGCTTGAAAGCAAGTTAGGTGCTGAGACGGTCGCCACGAGCATCGCCGATATGGGCGCCAGGATGAAGTCGGCCCTGCGCGAATATGACCTCGCCGCCCGCTACGCCGATGGCCGGCTGGTCGTTGTGCTGCCTGAAACCGACAGACAGGCCGCCGAGGATGTCGTGAAGAGACTCCACAGCCTTGCGACTTCGGTCTGTGCCGACGGCCGCCCTCTCTCAGTGACGGTCGGCCTGGCCACATTCCCCGAACACGGCTCCTCCGCCGAAGAACTCGTCAACTCCGCCCACAGGGCCCTCAACCGGGGCAAAGCCGAGTGCGCTAACCAGGTGCATATGAGGGAAAACATGCAGAAGGCGGCGTAGGATAGGGTGCGTTCTCAGTCGCCGAAGACCGTTCTGCTTCGCCTAGTGGCCGAACCGGCTTCTACTGAACCAGCTTTGCGCCGGCCTTCTTGGGATCAAAGTCCCGGGGCCCTGTCGGCCCTAGTAAGACATAGGCCGTTGGCTACAAGATCTCCGGTCGGCCGCCGTGCGCTTCCCCAATCCAAGATCATAGATCTGCAATCGAAAATCTCAGACATTCACCCCGATGTACTTGACCTCCAACGCTGCCAATTCCACCTCCGGCGGGGAGTCTATGGTTGCCGGGTCGAGGTGGATGGGCTGGTCGAGGCTCCCCCAATCGGAGAGCTTGTGCTTCTTGCCAACCTCAAGCTCCAGTTCGGGTTCGGAGAGGGGAAGTCTCACAGATTGCGTTTCGCGGGTCGGGTTCACGAGCACTATGAACCCCGAGCCGTCGATGATATGCCCGGAGCCGTCGATGCTCTTGCCGTCCGGAAAGCCGAGCACGTGCTGGTAGACGTTGAAATACCTCTCGAACCGCTTCCGAAACGCGAGCAGCTTGCGCAGGAACGCAACGAACTCGGGCCTCGCCTGGTCGAGATCGATACTCGCCCCCGCCTGTGCAAGCCCGTTGCCGATCATACTCATCTCGGCGTGTATCAGCTCAGTCATCGATAGAGAGGTCAGGTTGCTCTCGCCTGCCTCGTGCCAGTTGACTCCATACCAGCTTCCCCATATCGCGCGATACGGGTGCTCGAAGGTCATCTGATACATCTGCTGCCGCTGAATGAGTTCAGCTTGCCCGGTCGGGAACGAATGCGTGTCCGATATTGCCTGCGCATCCAACGCGCATAGCCGGTGGTTGTCGAACGGCAGACTGAACGCGGATATGATCAGGTCCGGACGTCCCTGGTGCGCCGCCTGGCAGATGTCTGCGAGCCTGCGTGTGGCCTTGACCTCAAGCTCCTCCTGGTCCCTGTGATCGTGGTAAGTGGAGGTACATAGGGGTATGCTCCAGTCGTGGCCATCCCAATAGATCACCCGCGCGTTCAGCCCGAGCGCGAGGTCGATCATCCTCTGCCGCACATAGTCGAAGTACTCCGTCATCACGCAGATCGCGGTCGCGCTCGACCGTGGCGACACCCTGCCCGGCACCAGATAATCGGGCCGCTCGTGCTCCAGCTCGGATCTCCAGTAGCTGCAACTGAACGGATTGACCCAGTACTCCATATCGAGTCCCGCGATCTCCTTCGCCGCGCGCGCAATCTCGCTCAAGCCGTTCGGGAACTTGGACTCGTCGTATGATAGCGGATGGATGTCCTCCCAGCCGAGATCGAGGTGCAGGGATTCGTAGAAGCCTGCCTTATCCATCCGCTCGACGGCACCCAGGATGAACTGGCGGTCGTAGTCGAACTGCACAGGCTCGTCGCCCGCCAGCGTCACCAGCCAGGTGTTCCACGTAACCGGCACGCTCTTGTCCGCCATCGCGCACCAGTGCTTTAGGAGGTGCTCGTTGTAGCGCTTGAACCCTATCTCCGGAGGTCCGGTGTATGCGCCGATCACTGCTGCGCCAGTAGTGCAGCCCTTGGTTAGCGGCGCCCATTCCCGGTGCCTCATCACAAGACCGGTCGGCCGGTGGAAGACCTCCTCGCCGGTAAGGGACTCGGTGAAGAAGAACAGCCCCTCGCCGTATCCCCAGTAGCCCACCACAGCCCTTGACAGGTCCCCGAAAGTGAACCGCTGATCGGGCTCATCCGTATTCACCTCATCCGGCTGCGTATGGACTTTGTCCTCGGCGTTCTCATACTGCTTGGGATAGCGACTGCGGGGGACAACCCCCTCGACCAGCTCTCGGAACCGCATGCTCTCAAGTGTCACACGGCGGATTGTCCAGTTCTCGAGGTCGCAAGGGTGGATTTCCAACCATTTTCTGATGAAGTTCTCGCCCGCTCTTGCCTCATAGAAGACGGAAATCGGCAGCATCGTGCTGTTTAGCTCCGTTTCCAGCCTTAGCTGCAGCGTCTTGGCGTCATCGCTCCACTCGGGCGTCTCGTAGCCCGTGAATCTGAAGTCTTTGGCTTCCAGCGTGACCCGCTGTCCCTCACCCGAGATCACGATTTCGAATTCGTTGAGGGTCTCTTCGAGGTATTCCTCACTATGGCTGCCGTTTTCGATGCTGGTGGTGCCGATCCGGCCCGCTATGCAGTGAATCCGCCGGGTAACCCAGGCGTTTCCGATCTCGAATACGTATCCGCCCGGTATCTCCTGAGCGTAACCAACTGCCCCATCTGGCCGTTGCGATTCCAAAGTCTACACGCCCTCTCCGGCAAAGTGCTATCTGCCATACTATTGGCCCTCTCCGCCAACATGTCCTTCCCCGGTGGGCCGGCTCTGCGGCGACTCTCCCTTCTTCGCAATTCCTGATTCACTCCTGATCCCTAGTTCAATAGGCTCCCCCGGCGCACTGCCGCTCCAGTTCCTCGATCTCGTCCACGCGGCGCTGGTGCCGTTCCGCGTGGCTGAACTCGGTTTCGAGCCAGTTCGAGACTATGCGCCGGGCCTTGTCGTCATCCAGGAACATCGCGCCCAGCGATAACACGTTCGTATCGTTGTGCTGGCGGGTGAGCCGGGCCAGTTCCTCATCGTGAACGAGGGCCGAGCGCACGCCCGTGAACTTGTTGGCGACGATATCGACGCCTATCCCCGAGTCGCACACAAGTATGCCGCGGTCGGCCTCGCCGGTGGAAACCATCCTGCCGACCTGTGCAGCGTATACCGGATAATCGTCGCCGGGCTCGAAAGCAGCCGGGCCAACGTCTATGACTTCGTAGTCCTCGTCCCGCAGGTATTCCCGAAGCTTTTCCTTAAGCTCAAAACCCGCGTGATCTGCGCCGATTGCGACCTTCATAGCCGTACCTCCTGATCCGCAGGCAATGTACCCGACAGGGATTGGCAGAAAACGCGCAGGCATCTGGCCGGGACGGGGGCGGCCACTACGGACGAGGTTTCTTTGCGAACGTACGGACGTAGGCCACCAGCGGCCATCGCTGTTCGAGGGGGACGGCGTCGATCATCACCGGATCATGTCCGGTTCCGGTCAGCATCGCGCGGTATAGCTGACCATCAGTGAGGGATGTGACAACCGGGGACCTGAGATCGGCAGGCTTCGGCACGTAGCTCTCGCCCACCGGCCCGTTGCCATCGCCTTTCTCGCCGTGGCAGGCAAGGCAATAGTAGCCGTAGTAGATTCGCCCGTTATCCAGAGTCCGCCGGTTCACCGCGACAGGATTCCTGGCAAGTCCCGCCTGCTGCTCGACCAGCGTGATCGCCCTCCCCTTCCTCGGGGTCGTTCCGGCAGGCATCGGCGGGAGTTGCTGTTTGAACGGCCTCAGATTCTGCTGGTCATACATATGCGGCGCGCAAGACGACAGGCAAATCGCGACGAAGCACGAAAGCACTCCGATTATGCATCTACCTTTGTCCACGTTCGCCTCCCTGCGGCCTCTCGGGCAGTTCGACCTGCTTCGGCGCTTTCCCCCGAGGAAACGGCCTGGTCGTGAATTCGGACTCCGCCGGGACATAAGGCACAGTTCCGAACTGCCAATCACGCACCCGCCAGCCGATCAGCCAGTACGCTGCGAGGACCCAGAAGATCAGGAACAGCACAACTAGGATCGGCGCCTGGTATCCGCCTACCCACCACGGCCTATGGCGGATCTCCTCCTGCCCCTCGGGAAACTCCGGATGCACGTCCCGCGGCGTTTCAGGATGCTTGTGATCAGAGCGCTGCTCGTTCAAAACGTCACCCCCGCGAGCCAGGTCGCAAGCACGTAGGCGACCAAGGTAACGCCCATAAATATGAAAAGGATCACAAGCACTGCCGGCACGCCCGTGAACTTCTCCTTGATGCCATCCGTCACCTCTACTTCAGGCAACTCGGCCTCCTTTTCCCTGCTGTAGACGGACAACAACCCGATCGTCCACCAGCCCGCGACCACAACGCCGGTGATGATCGCCACCCAAGCAACCAGATTAGTAAGACCAGGCGCTACCAGTTCCATAGCTACGCGTTCCTTATAGCAAGCACAATCGCCGCGGCAATCGCGGCGGCCGCGGTCAGCGCTATCAGGCGCACCCCCCATACATCCAGCGCGGAAGCAGATACCGGAGCCTCATCCGGGGTTACGCGCTCGTCCAGGGGAATGTACCGCCCCCTATCAAGATCAGAAAACTGCCGCGTCCTCACGGCCCATGTGAGCACGAGCGCAAAGCTGATCGAGCCGAGAATAGCATACCCGAGCCACAAGTCCAAGAACCTCATGGCCGCTCCCCACCTGTCTTCCGGCGCTGCTTCTTCTCTCCCTCATATGCGACCGGAATCTCCACCGTACGGAACTTATCGTCTACGTGGTTGATGAAGGCCTGTTCGATGAAGTTACCGACGTCCCATATCTTCGCTGACTCCAGGTCCTTCTTGAAGTAGGGCATCGCCGTGCCTGTAATTCCGTTCATTATCTGGTAGTAGAGTATGCCTCCTATGTATTTGCCCTCTACCAGATGCCGCTGCAACAGAGTGAAGTTGACCGGTGTAGGCATAAGATGTGGAGCAGCAGGACCATTGCCGTCGCCGACCGGCCCGTGACAGCCGACGCAGTAGTCCTGATACACTTTCTCCCCTCGCAGCACCGACGCGCGTGTCACCGGCGTCTGCGTTGGCATGGTCCGCCAGTAGACCGGCACCCGCGAGTGCAGCCACTCTATGTTCGCATCCGGCCCGCGCCTGTAGGCCGCCACCGCCTCAGCTCCATAGCGATTCTGAGCAGCAACGCGGTCGTCCGCGTTTCTGCCGCCCAGGCTTTGCACGTATGCCGTCAGCTTGTCTATGTCCGCCCTGCCCAGGTACTCGAAGCGCGGCATCAGCGAGCGCGGCCTGGTGTAGCGGGGGTTGATGAAGTGCGCGAGATGCCAATCGTTGGGGTGCTCGCCGCCCGCTTCCGAAAGATCGGGCCCTGTCCGCTCCGATCCCAGTAGATGCGGCCTCTGCTCGTGGTAATCGCCGACTTTGGCAATCCGGTGCGCTCCGACGCCCCAATCCTGCGGCCGGATATACTGGGAATGGCAATACGTGCAGCCGTTTCCCACGTACTCGGCCCTTCCCTCCTGTTCCAGTCTCGTCATCGGCCTCCACGCCTCGCTGGGCTCGCTTGGCATGTGCAGCGCCGGCCAGAGCACGGTTGAGAACGTGGCCGCAAACACCGCCAGCATACTTCCGATTATGATGATCGAGTTGATCGCTTTCACTTTTCCACCGGTTTCCCGCGCGTAAGCGTCATTATCACATTATAGAGCCCCACTATGGCGCCGAGGATGATCGGTAGGCCGAAGGCCAGCCTGAGAGTCATGTACGGCTTCATCAGCGGCACGGTGCGGTAGACCGTCTCACCGTTGTTCCAGTTCTGCCCCTGTATCAGCCCCGCCGAAGTAAGCACAATGAAGAACCCTACCAGCCCGATCAGCACCAGCCAATACTGGAGATTGATCAGGTTCTGGCTGTAGATCTTCCGCCCGCTGACTGTAGGCAGCACGTAGTAGAGCCCGCCCAGGGCAATGAACCCGGTGAACCCAAGAACCGCGATATGCGAATGCCCGATTACCCAGTTGTTGAAGTGGGTAACGCGTTGAATCCAGGCGATTGACTGCAGCGGGCCCTGGATGCACACGATCGCGTACCAGATCGCGCCGACCATCATCAGCTTGGCGGCGGGGTCAACGAGGAACAGATCGAACTTGCCCCTGGCCGTATACCACCAGTTCACAAGCACCACCGCCACCGGCACTATCATCGCAACGCTGTCGATTATCGATATCACCTTTAGCCACGTCGGAATCGGCGCCTGCAGCAAGTGGTGGCCGCCCAGGTGTGTATAGAACGCCAGCAGCGTCCAGAAACCGATAATGCCCAGGAGTTGGCTGTAGAGCGGCGATCGGGCGATGCGCGGGACCATATAGTAGCCGATGCCGACCGCGAGGGGCGTCACAAGCAGCCCGAACACGTTGTGCCCATAAGTCCAGAGGATGATCGCGTCGATCACGCCTGCTTCGGAACCGTCGAGGCGCCACATCACGTTCCCGACTATGTACATGAACCCTGTCCACATCGCGGCGCCCACGATATACCAGGCTGAGACGTACAGGAGCGGTTCCCTGCGCCGAATCACCGTCATCACACCGTTCACCGCGAGCAGCGTGAACGCGATCACGATCAGCACATCGACGGGATAGATGAACTCGGCGTATTCGCGGCCCTGGCTCTTGCCGGCCAACAGCGCCGCGTCCCCGATTACAACGCCCGAATGGTAAAGCACCGCGGCCAGGTTGGCCATGGGTTCGCTGAACAGCTTGCTGTTAAGCACTCTAGGCAGCACGTATAGCGAGACGCCCATGAGCATCGACACCACGAACCCGAAGAACACGCTGTTCACGTGCACTGCCCTGATGCGGCCGAACGACAGCCATGCGATGTTGGCAAACAGGTCGGGCGCGACGAGGTGAATCGCGCTGCCGAGGCCCGCTATGGTGCCGACCGCCATCCAAAACGCGCCGGCGACCATCCACGTCTTGGCCGCGCTGTACTCCCTCTCCGAGTATTCCTGATATTTCTGCAGCAAGTTCATTTGGCTATCGGCTCTTGACTGCTCGTCATGCTGAACTTGATTCAGCATCCCCGGATAGACCCTGAACCAAGTTCAGGGTGACGATATGCTCCCTTCCCTCAACCACGGACCTAGACCCTCATCTAGTAATGGCACGCAAAGCAGCTATCCGTCGCCTTGTTGCGCCAGTGGCACGTGATGCACCAGTTCATGTCTATCTTCTGGTTCAGGCCGACGCGGTCCATCTGCGCGACGTTTCCATGACACTCACCGCAGTCCAGCCCCGCCACGGCCACGTGCGCCTGATGACTGAACCGTACGAAATCAGGCAACACATACACACGCCGCCAGGGTATAGGCTCCCTGCGCTCGTAGTGCTTGACCACTTTCTGAATCGGCTCGAACCCGGACGCTATGACCTTATGGCACAGATTGCATTTATCCACCGAAGGCAGTCCCGCCTGGTTTGATCGGGCAGCGCTCGAATGGCAGAAGAAGCAGTTGATCTTCTTCGTGGTCACGTGGATATGATGGCTGAACGGGATCGGCTGCGCCGGCGGCGGCAGAGTATAGTAGCGTCCGAAGACCTGTACGCCGATCCACGTCAGCGCAACCAATCCTATCAAACCGGCTATCCGCCTCGCCGTGAACCACCGCAGCCTCATTTGGTGAACACCTCATCGGCCTTGGCGGCAGGTCGATAGCGCGCAAGGAACCACGTGATGCAGATGACGAACAGGCCCAGAAACCCGAACAGACTGAGCAAGCCCGCGGGTGCCGTCAACAGCTTACGTGGTTCCAGCGAAGGCACAACCAGTATATAACGCTCCAGCGCAACCCCGACGAGTATGATCGCCGCCACGGCAGAAAGCAGCTTCGGCCTCAGTTTGATGCTTCGGCTCTGCAGCAGCAGGAACGGGATCGCATAGCCGATCAGGAAACTCGCCCACGAGAGACCTTGCCAGGGGCTGTGCGCATATCGCAGCATCAGAAAAGGCGTCTCCTCCGGCAGATTCCCATACCAGATCGTCAGGTATTGCGCGTAGAAAAGGCCCAGACTGAACAGCGCAAACGCGAGCAGCAGGTTGCCCATATCGCGGAACGCCGCGGGCTTCAGCTTGTCCTCCACGCCGAGCGGCTTCCGCAGCACCGCCGCCAGAATGATCATCACTGCCATTGCCGCATAAAGGCTGGTCGTAAAGTAGTAGACGGAGAAGACCGTGCTCATCCACTCAGGCGTTAGTGACATGATGAAGTCCCAAGAAACGATCGTTGCCGTGATCGAGAACGCCGCCGCGGTGAAGACGGCAACCGCGTTGAGCCGCCTCGAGAATGTGTCGGTGGCATCGATCTGCGACAGCGTGTCTCCCTTCAAACTGGCGCGAACCATCATCCAGCACGGCACCCAGAACAGCAGCGCCGTAAGAACCTGCCTTATTCCGAGTGCCTGCACGTTCAGCCAGGCCTCTTTGCCGTGCGGGTGCTCGATCCACGGCGCATAGCCTCTCACGCCTGCAACGAGCACAATGAGCATCACAGCAAGCAGCGGCACTACCGCAATGCCTGCGTGTCCGATCCTGCTCACAGACGATGTCCATGTAGCCTGCGCGATTCTGAACGCCGCCGCCCAGGTCAACATCCCGGCCGAAATCCCCCAGAACACCACGAAATTGACTATAAGCCACAGCCAGCCTTCTCTCGCGGATGCGGCAAAAGCCAGGGCTAAGCCCACGGCGCCCAGTAGCATTCCGATCAGGCAGGCGGCTATAAGCGGCGGCGGCAGCTTCCATCCTGTGGGCTCAGGCCTCATAGACGTCCACCGCTCCCTTGCTTTTCAGCACTTCAATCAGCTTCCGTGTCTCCCGCTGGCGGCACTCGACTTCAATGCCGAAGCTGTCTCCGCTGAATTTCGGATCGTAGTCCGCGGGCAGCGCGCGGCTGTGCAGATGCATGTAGAACAGCGCCGCTACGAAGGCCCCGATCGCACCCACCAGGATCGTGCCCTCGTATGTTGGAACCAGATACGGGACGTTAGCCACCGGCGGCTTGCCGCCGACGATGATGGTGTAGATCAGAGATGTCGTCACGCACATCACAAAGAACACTACAAGCCCCACTATGCCGCAAGATGTTGACCATCCCCTGACGAAGCTGGACCTCTCGGGCATCAAGTCCTCGATCTCCTGCAGGTTCACTGGACCGTAAGCAGTGTAACCACGCCGGCGGGTCTCCTTCAGCGTGCCCATCGCCTCCTGAAAAGCGTTCCAGTCGTCGAACACCGCGCGCACCTTCGCCATCAGAGGTGATCCTCCCCTGCCTTGAGCGCGTCCTCCTTCATCTCGCTCATAGCGGCTGCGGGGAACAGCTTGACGAACGCCATGAAAGCAAAGATGAAGAACCCGAATGAAAAGCCCGTGACCAGTATCTCCACCGTCCTCGGCGCGTATAGCCCCCAGGACGACGGCAGGTAATCGTGCGAGAGCGACCCGACGATGATTACGAACCTCTCCAGCCACATTCCGATGTTGACAAGCACGGCGGCCACTACCAGCCACGTCCAGTTCGTCCGCAGTTGCTTCCAGAAGAAAGTCATCGGCACCAGGACATTGAAGACGATCATCATCCAGAACATTGGCGAGTAGACAGAGTGAAAGGCTCTGTGGACGTTGAACTGCTGCTCGAACTTGTCGCCGCTATACCAGCCCATGAAGCCTTCGACAGCATAGGAGTAGGCCATAATCGCGCCAGTGAAGATCATCAGCAGCGCCATCTGCTCGAAGTAGTAGAGCGAGAACACACGCTCGAGCCGCAGAGACTTCCGCAGCGCGGCCAGCAGCACTATCACCATCGCCAGTCCCGAGTGGATGGCCCCGGCGACGAAGTACGGCGCGAATATCGTCGTATGCCACCCTCTCACCAGCGACATCGCAAAATCCCAGCTTACGACGCTGTGCACGGATATGACCAGCGGCGTCACCAGCGCGGCAAGAGCCAGATAGGTCCTCGCGTAATGCCTCCACTGCTCGTATCTGCCGGTCCAGCCGAGAGCCATGATCGAATACAGCCTCTGCCGCCAACCGGGTGGCGTCCTATCACGCGCGGCCGCGATATCGGGCATCAGCCCCAAATAGAAGAAGAGCGTGCTGACGGTCAGGTAGGTCGTGACCGCAACCACGTCCCACACCAAGGGCGACTTGAAGTTCGGCCAAAGATGCCTCCAGTTCGGGTACGGCAGGAGCCACCAGAACACCCACACCCTGCCGAGGTGGATCAGCGGAAACATGCCCGCGGTCAGGATTGCGAATATTGTCATCGCTTCGGCGGCGCGATTGATCCTGTTGCGCCACTTCGTGCGGAAGAGCCAGAGGATCGCGGAGATCAGCGTGCCCGCATGCGCGATTCCGATCCACCAGACGAAGTTGGTGATGTAGGTGCCCCAGGCTACGGGTATCGACAGCCCGGCTACCCCCATTCCCAGGTAATACTGAAACACATAGGCTATGAACCCGAACAGCATCAACAGAGCGCACACGAGCAGCGCCAGCCCGTAGCGCCATGACGGCATCCCCAGGGACTGGAGCACCTCGTCGTCTATTCTCTTGAGTTCGGTGTTAGCCAATTTCCTACACGATCTTCTTGAGGTATATCACCGCGGGCTTGGTATTGAGCTCCGCAAGCACCTGATATGCTCTAGGGTCTCCGTCCACCAGCCTCCGCACTTCCGAGTTCTCGTCCTGCAGGTCGCCAAACGTGAAGACGCGGGTCGGGCAAGTCTGCGCGCACGCTGGAACGACCTCGCCGTCTCGCACCGGGCGGCCTTCCCGCTTAGCAGCGATCTCCACCTCCCGTATCCGCTGGATGCAGAACGTGCACTTTTCCATAACGCCCCGGCAGCGCACGGTGACGTCCGGGTTTAGCTGCCAGTTCAGCGGCTCCGGCCAGTCGTAGTCGAACCAGTTGAAACGCCGCACTTTATAGGGGCAGTTGTTGGAGCAATACCGCGTGCCTACGCACCGGTTGTAGACCTGCATGTTGACCCCTTCGTCGCTGTGCGCGGCGGCGAAGACCGGACAGACGGGCTCGCATGGGGCGGCGTCGCACTGCTGGCAAAGCATGGGCTGGAAGAGCACCGGCGCGGACCGCTTTCGCCAGTCGATGTAGCGGTCGATCCTCAGCCAGGACATCTGGCGCTGCCGGTAGAAGCCTTCCGGGCCGACGATCGGGACGTTATTCTCCGCGTAGCAGGCCGCCGTGCATGCGCCACACCCGATGCAGCGATCGAGGTCGACCACCATCGCCCACCGGTGAGCGCCGTGCTCGTGTGGCGGGTAGAAGTCCCACTTTCCAAAGCCCGCGGGAAGCGGCATCGCGATGTCGTGGCGGCGCTCCAAAGGCTCATCCAGCCTCACGGTCTGCACGATGTCCCGGCCGGACTGGTCTGTCGATCCTCTAACCCGCGTGACCCACTTGCGGCCCTTGCCTCGCCTGACCCTCACATCACCGGCATCTAGCAACCTCAGAACGTTAGCCCCAACGCCGCTTGCGAACCGCCCATAGGCCGTATGTCCCTCGCCTATGGGGACGGCCACGGTGTTCTTCGCCGCGCCTTGCCATACGTAGGCAGAGGTGACGATCTTACCACCATCGCCCTCTATCTCCACCACGTCGTCCGTCTTGATACCAAGCCTGCCCGCCGTCTCAGGATGCAGTTCCGCCCAGGTGCCCCAGACAGCTCCCGTTACCGGCTCGGGGATTTCCTGCAGCCACCGGCGGTTCGCTCCCCGCCCATCATAGTAGTAGATATGCGGAAATGCATACAGCCGGAGGGTATATTCCGCGGCAGGAGGCGGAGCGGCAGCCAGCGTCCTTCCCTCCCCAATTCGTGATTCGTAATTCGTGACTGGTAATTCGCTCCCGAATCCTCTTTCCAGCAGTGCCTCCCACTCCGGCGCGGGCGTATCGGGCGTCGCGCCTTTCGCGAGCGGATACCCCCAACGCGCTCTCAGGAACTGATAGAAGGTGTCAGCGTTGAATACCGCCGCAGGGTCGACGCCGGCCGCGCGTGCAAGCTGGATCAGTATGTCGCCGGTCTGCCGTGTGTCGAAGACCTGTCCCATCACGGGCTGCATGAGGTTACCGACATCGGGATAGGGCTGATAGTCCCCCCACGATTCCAGCGGCGTGTGTGAAGGCATTACCCAATCAGCAAGCGCGGTCGTTTCGTCCAGAAAGCTTGAAAGGCTAATCACAGTGGGAACCCGCTTCAGCGCATCGGCAAAACCCAGGGATTCGGGCAGCGCGTAGACGGGGTTCGAGTTCAGCACCAGGAGAACGTCGATCTGCCCGTTCTGCATATCGCGCGTCAGCGCCTCGATCTCCCCTCGCCCCGCGATACCTGAAACCGCGTGCGGACGGGCCGCATTCACCGCCGAAGACTGTGCCGCGCCGAGCATTCTTGAGGCCTCGGCAGCCCCGGAAGTGGCGCCGGGCAGCACTAAAGGCGCTGCTGCTCGCCTAAAATCGTCCGAAACCCGCCGAAGCGCCGCCGGATCCACACCATACCTGGCCGACACGGAATCGGTCTGACCGGAACGAATCGCCTCCGCAAGCTCGATCTCCGCCCCCGGCGGCGCCAGAATCCTGATATCCGCATTTGCCGCCGTCATAGAGACTCTTGGGCCTATGTACGCAAATCCAACCCGCCTGCCGTCCCTGGGCCGGCGCATCTCCGCAAAACCACGAGCATATTCGACAGGCGAAACCCACGTTTCGAGGAAATCCGCCGCAAAGGAGATCAGGTAGTCGCATGCAGCGAAGTCGAACGTGGGGACGACGCCGAAGACCGATTTGACCTGAGCGTAGTCTATCGGCTCCCAGGTGAGCATTCGTTCCGAGCCGAGCGATCTCAGCCAGGCCCGGATGAGGGCTTCATTCGAGCCTGTCTGGAGGTCAGTGAGGAACGCAATCCTGCCGCGCGCGGCGAGCACATCTCCCACGGCCTCAATGGCATCGTCCCAGGTGGAATCCACCAGCTTTCCCGACTGCCTGCGCATCGGGTTCTTGATCCTGTCGGGGTCGTAGAGGCACATCAGCGCGGCCTGGCCTCGCGCGCAGAGCCTGCCGCCGCTGATCGGGTGCAGCGCGTTACCCTCACACTTGACCGCGCGGGAATCCCGGTTCCGCACTATCATCCCGCAACCGGCAGGACACTCACGGCAGCTAGTCGCATACCACGCGGCAACTCCGGGCACGATGTTCTCGGGCTGGTTCACATAGGGGATCAGGCGCTCATATCCGCCCGAAGTCAGCCCGAGGCCACCCACAGCCAACCCGACAGTCTTGAGGAAGTCTCTGCGGGAAAGAGGCAAACCCTTCCAGCCCTCCATGCTCATCAATAAGCTTGCAAGCAATATGATGTTATCCACAAAGAGCGATTGCTACTCCTTTTCTCAGCTTGTTTTTTGGGGTAAACTGTGCGGAAGAAGGCCAAAGGAATGTAGCATCACAGATTGGGATCGTCATTGCTGACCAGTTTTCTGCTGGGTTTTGGGGCCGGGATCGCCACCACTCCGCACTGCCTTGGAATGTGCGGCGGATTTCCGCTGCATCTGTCTAAGCCGGCTGCCCGCGGCTCGACCCTGCTGCGGCAAGTGCTCTTTGTGCTCGGAAAGAGCTTCACGTATGTGTTCCTGGGAGCGCTCGCGGGCGCGCTCGGGGTGATCCTGCTCAAGGACACTTCGCTTGCTGGAGCCGCGCCGGCACTGCGTGTTCTTGCAGGCTCCATAACCCTCGTCTTTGGCCTGACGATGGTCGGCCTGCGATGGCCGGGCGTTTCGGGGTTCTCGTTCGGGACGCGGCCTCGGAAGCGAGATCACGGAGAAGCCGAACCGCGGAAGTACGAGGCGAGCGGCGGTGAGAGTCTGATTTCGAGCCTCTTCGGCGGGATAC
Organism: Armatimonadota bacterium; assembly: GCA_052035525.1. Classification (GTDB taxonomy): domain Bacteria; phylum Armatimonadota; class UBA5829; order UBA5829; family UBA5829; genus DTKD01. The sequence goes on along the minus strand of JBPOHN010000015.1, from coordinate 36,240 downwards.
TGCGCGAGCCGGGGCCGCTTTCGGCATTTGTCCTCGGACTGGGCGTTGGCTTTCTGCCGTGCCCGCTGCCGATCAGCATGCTTGCGGCAGCCGCGGCCTCTCACAGCACAGTGCAGGGCGTTGCGCTCATGGCGGGAGTAGGACTCGGCACCGCGCCCGGGCTGATAATGGTCGGGCTGTTCGGCTCCGGACTGAACCACCGGCTCAGGAAGGTCGGCATGCGCGCCGCAGGGGTTATCGTAACACTGATAGGAATCCTCACGATCTGCCGCGTGACAGGCTGCATCCCCGTGTCACATGCCATCAACAAGGCAGTGCCGTCCTGTTGTCAGGAGCACAAAGCCAAGTGAGCAGCCCCAAGTCCACAACCACCGGACACGGCCTCCGTACCTGCGCCTACTGCGGATTGGAGTTCAGCGGGCGTGGCTACAGCCCTCCCACAAGTTCAGGACCTGAAGCCGGGGCTGACCGATTCTGCTGCTGCGGCTGCTACCTTGTCTCACGAATCATCGGATCGGCAGGCGAGGAGGGACTCGCATCATCTATGATCCTGCGGCTGGGCATCGGTGCGTTCTTGGCGATGAACGTGATGATGATCAGTCTTGTGCTCTACACGGTGAGCCCTCGCGAACTGGGTCCCTCGGCCGTGCAGGGGCTGCGCTGGGCGATGCTGATTCTTGCCACTCCGGCGGTGATCATACTGGGCGTTCGGTTCGTGCGTTGCGGCACGCGCGATCTGCTCGGGTTGCGGGTTGGAACGGACGCGCTGGCGGCCACCGGTTCATTCGCGGCCTACCTCGTCAGTTCGATACACGTGATCACCCACCGCGGCGAGGTCTACTTCGACACCGGCACGATGCTGCTGCTGATAATGACGCTCGGCCGGCTGCTGGAGGCATCGGCCAAGAGCCGCACCTCGCGCACGATCAAGGAAATGATGTCGCTGACGCCGGAAACCGCGCGGGTGACCCGTGACGGCGATGAAGTGGAGATCAAGGCCGGCGAACTGAGCGCCGGCGACGTGATGCTCGTGAAGCCTGGCGAGAGGGTGCCGGCGGACGGGACGATCCTCTCGGGCAATTGCCTGATCGAGGAAGCGGCATTCACGGGGGAGGCTGCGCCGAGGAGCTGCTCGCCGGGCGACAGCGTGTTCGGCGGAAGCATCGACTGTGACGGGGTCATCACGGTTGAGGCGCAGGCCGTCGGGCAAGACACACTCGCCGCGCGAATCGAGGATATGGTAACACAGGCGAAGCGGGACAGGGCTCCGGTTGAGCGACTGGCGGAGAAGGTTGCAGGCGTGTTCGTGCCCGCTGTATGGGTCGCGGCGGCGTGTTCGGGCGCCTACTGGACGTTCATCGCGCATGACGCCTCGAAGGCCTGGATGTCGGCCCTGGCGGTGCTTGTGGTTGCATGCCCATGCGCGCTCGGGCTTGCGACGCCTATGGCAACCTGCCTTGCCGCAGGCAAAGCTGCCAGGCGCGGCATACTGATCCGGTCCGGTGCCGTGCTGGAGCGGCTGCCGCATATCAGGCGGGTATTTTTCGATAAGACGGGCACGCTGACTGTTGGCTTCCTCAACGTCTGCGACATCCGCACTACCGGCGGTGTCACCGTGGAAGATGCGCTGAGGTGGGCTGCTCCGCTGGAGGCGGCGAGTGGACACCTGATAGGCCAGGCTGTTGCCGCAAAGGCCGCTGAATCCGCTCCCGGCGAGGCGACTCTACTCGGGTTCAGCACGATACCGGGTTACGGAGTCCAGGCCGAGGTGACGGCATGCGGCGAGACCAGACGCGTAACCATCGGCTCGCTGGCCCTTCTGACGCGCGAACACGAACTTCCGCCCGAGCTGGCGCTATCAGAGGCTGAGAACCAGATGACAGCCGCATACATCGGTTGGGGCGATAAGGTGCAGGCCGTCGTCCTGCTGTCAGACGCGGCGCGGCCCGAAGGGGGCGAGGTGATAGCGGCCCTGAAGCGCGATGGAATCCGACCGGCGGTCGTGTCCGGCGACAGACAGGAGCCTGTACAAAGGCTGGCCGGCGAGCTCGGAATCGATGAAATATACGCTGAGTGCTCACCGGAGGACAAGGCCGCGCTCGTCGCCAAAGCAAGAGGGACGGGCCTTGCGTTTGTGGGAGACGGCATCAACGACGCTCCTGCCCTGTCGGGCGCTGACGTGGGTATAGCCATCGGCACTGGGACCGACCTCGCGCGCGAATCAGGCCATGTGGTGCTGCTGGGCGATGATCTCTCACGCATTCCCGAAGTCATCTCTCTTGCAAGGTTCACCTACCGCATCATCCGCCAGAACCTGTTGGCCTCATTCGGCTACAACACCATCGCTCTCGTTCTCGCATGTATGGGGTTCGTTCATCCGCTGATAGCCGCGCTTGCGATGCTTGCGAGCAGCTTGTGCGTCATCTCCAACTCACTGCGGATCGGCAGGTAGATCAGGAGCCTGAACCGTCCGCCCTGTCCGGCCCCTCCTCTCAAAGGACTTACCTGCCGCGCGTCGAATACCATATCATCTGGCTAGGCCTTCACTTACAGAACGCGGGGATTGGAGTTCGTCATGCATCGATTGGTCATTACCTTGGTACTCTGTCTTTCGATTATTCCGACAGTCGCCTGCGCGGCGCCTGTCCGTGACATCTATGCGGATACCTGGGTGGGCACTGACGCCCTCGGTCGAAGAATGCCGGCTTTCCAGGAAGTGGGACCGGTGAAGAAGGATCAACGCCGTGTTGTCGGCATTTTCTACATCACCTGGCACAGCGATAGTGCACACAAGCTCAAGAGTCCATACACGGCGGATGTCTCCAAGATACTCGCGAAGGACCCGGATGCGCGGCTGGATGCAAATCACCCGCTGTGGACGGAAGGTTCCTATCACTGGGGAGAGCCCGAGATGGGCTACTTCCTGAGCAAGGACGAGTGGGTGATTCGAAAGGACATGTCGATGCTTGCCGATGCAGGCGTTGACGTGCTCGTAATGGACGTCACGAACGCCGTGCGCTACTGGGATGAGTGGGACGTCGTGTTCCCCGTAATGCAGAAGATGAAGGCCGAAGGCAACAAAGTTCCGCAGTTCTGCTTCTGGGCTTTCAACGGCCCGGTGATCACCGTTGTGCAGGAGCTTTACGATAGGATTTACAAGCCCGGGAAGTACAAAGACCTCTGGTTTATGTGGGACGGCAAGCCGCTGCTGCTCTACAACGCTAACCCCAGCGTCGATGCCAACGGCGGTGGCGTCAAGAACCCCAACCCTCACTACGAGGAGGCCGCCGTGACCGACAAGAATCATCCGCACTACGGCGACCCCTACTACACCGAGCAGTTCTACACAGACTACACCAAGGAGGTAAGGGAGTTTTTCACGCTGCGCAATATGTGGTGGGGATACTACGAGTGGGCAGGCAAGCGGTTCGTCGGCACCGAGGACAACTGGAGCTTCGGCTATGACTTGTGCGACCCTCGCGTTGCCACAATGGACCCGGACAAGCTGGTTTCGACCCACAACGGCAAGAAGGAGCAGGCCGCAGTAACGCCGGCGCAGCACTCCTCGAGCCTGACGGGCAAGTGCTGGACACGAAGGCACGGCGAGCCGGAGCTAAACGATCAGGACTTGCCGGTGCCGACCTACGTGCCGTGGCTTCGAAAGACGGTAGAGAACCCCGAAGGCTACGGAATCTACTTCCAGCAGCGATGGGACGAAGCTCTCAAGAGCAACCCGCAGTTCATCTACATAAACGATTGGAACGAGTGGACTGCCGGCAAGTATCAGCCGCCGCCCGGCCAAACCTTCGATTTCATGCGCCGCAAGAGCCCCTTCTTCTTTGTGGACCAGTACAACGCCGAGTTCAATCGCGGCATCCAGCCAATGAAAGGCGGATACACGGACAACTACTATATGCAGATGGTGCAGAACATACGGCGATACAAGGGCGTGCGGCCACTGCCGGAGCTGCGAGGATACTGCCCGATAGACATCGACGGACAATTCGACGACTGGAAGCGGATGGAAATCGACTATCGCGACACAATCGGCGACACGGCGCACCGCGACTACATGGGCTACGGCGGGCTGCGCTATACCAACGACTCGGGCCGCAACGACATCATCACAAGCAAGGTTGCGGTGGATCAGGATGCCGTCTACTTCTACGCGGAGACCAACGGCGCGCTAACGCCCCACACCGGGCGGAACTGGATGCTTCTGCTGATCGACGCGGACAGGAACTCCGACACGGGCTGGTTCGGCTACGACTACCTTATCAACGAGAACATCCTTGACGCTGAAACGACAACGATTATGCGCTTCGACACCGAAGCCAAGGACAAGAAGTGGGTCGAGGTGGGCAAGCTGAGCTATCGGTACAACGGAAACGAGTTGGAACTGGCAGTGCCGCGTGAGCTTCTGAAGCTGGAGGGCTCAGGCTTCGGCTTCGACTTCCACTGGTGCGATAATCCGGCCGACCTGGTCGATCCTATTTCCCTCTGCACCCACGGCGACAGCGCGCCCAACAGGCGCTTCAACTACCGGTGCATCTGGCGCAAATAGGAATGCAAGGAGCCAGCCGGATCGCGTGTCGGAAGGTTGTTTGATTGATGTTGGGTGAGGGTAGAAACTTACGGATTCAGCCTGCCTGCTAATGTCAGGGGTCGATCCGGATGGAAGATAGATTCAGATCGCTAGAACTACATATACCCGCGGACACGCGCTATTTATCGCTTGTACGGCGGGGAGTGCGAAATTTGGCGGAGTCGGTGGGCTTTCCGCGAGAGGATGTTGCCGACGTCGAGCTCGCGGTCTCGGAAGCGGTCACCAACTCCGTCGAGCACGGGTCAGCGCCCTGCGGAGATCCCGCGGTTGTAGTGAGATGCCGCGCCCGGGAGGACTGGCTGGTCGTGGAAGTTGAGGATGAGAGCCCCGTGCCGTCGCTGCCGACCCACCCGATCCGTTCCGGCTGTCACGACGAAAGAGGCCGGGGAGTCCTGATGATGCGGGCCCTGATGGACGAATGCGAGGATCACAGGACGGAGCACGGCATCCGCGTCAGGATGGCGAAGCAGCGAGCGTCTGCCGGATCCAACTAGCCTCACTCAAGCCCCAGTTGCGCTCATGCCCGCAAGGGCGTCGTCCAGGTCGTTGTAGCAAGCGATCTTGCTGTCGAGACGGGTAATGTCCAGGATTTTGCTCAGCAGCCCGTGGCACCCCACCAGACACATCTGCCTGCCCTTCTTCTCCAGCACCTGTTTGATCGAGAACAGCGCGCCAAGCCCCGTGCTGTCGATGTAGGACAGCAAGTGAGTGTCCATAATCACGTGTTTGCCGCTCGATGTGATGCCGTGCGTTTCGCTCAGGAAGGCAGGTACGCCCGACGCGTCAAGCTCACCGCACAGGTAAACGCAGATGACTGTATCGTTGATCTCTTTCGTCCACGTGGTAAAGACATCTTCGTCTGCGGGCGTCATGGGAGAACCTCCGGGAAAGATGGAATCTCGACAGATGGGTCCCAATAACGTATACCGGGCTGAGCCGAAAGCTAAACCAGTGGTGAGATCACGGACTGCAGGCGCGTATCAGAAGTGCCAGGGGAGCTTGAGTATGCGGACGTAGAAAGCTGCCAGCACTGCGAGAGTCCCCATCATGTTGATGTGCTCGTGGTTCACGCAGACCTGCGCCCAGCTCGCGTTCTTGGCTTCCGAGCGGGAATACGGCTTCAGCTTCGGCAGCCACCGGTTGGTCTCCGAGCAGTAGTGCTGGTAGTCCGGGGCAAAAATCACCGACAACCGGCTCTCCTCCCGCAGGACGCGCTTGTGGGCGTAAGCCGCAAAGAGAATCACGTATCCGGCTATCAGATAGGGGTTGGCAGCAATGATGAAGAAGCCCAGGCCGAGAAAAAACCTGCCGATGTACATTGGATTGCGGACGTGGGAATAGGGACCGGAGATGGTGAAATGCTCGTCCTTGTGAAGCTGAGAGCCCGCCCACATCTGAATCAGTTCGCCGAATATCGCCACCGGCACCCCATACCAGAACGCGTGGTGCTCAGGATCCACGAAACCCGCCAGCGCAATGGTGGCAATAGCCATCAACGGTACGCGATACCAGGTAATGGTATTTCGTACCTTCGTTCCGAGATCCTTCTGCTCTGCTGATTCTACGGACATGCCAACCTCCGCCGGTGATACATCGGCAAGTCTATCACATCGCCCGATGCCCGGTCAAGAAAAGCGACGAGAACAACGCGGCTTCGTTCGCCCCGAATCACCCCCTCAATCCCCCCTTCGAAAGGGGGAAGCGCTGACGTGCTCCCTGGGTCCGCTCTCAGCAAGGGGGAGGACGTCGAGCTTGCTCCACGCGGTCCTGTTAGCCACGGTGGCAATCGCGCGTTCAAAGCTCTGACCAACGCGGTCACTGCTTAGAAGTGGAGCCCCGGCGGAATATCACATTCAACGCCTCTGCCTATTGACACGAGTCGGCGCGGTGTGTTACATTGTAGCGGTTTTGATAGCGTGTAGCCGGAGATTTAGGTTGCACGGCCGAGTAAGCCGATGAGGTAATCGCTCTATCCATAGGGGGACAGCGTGGGATCGAACATCGGAAGGCCGCAGGCGAACCAGGAACAGCGTTCAAAACCGAGCCACGGACGGGCCCTTCGCGCTATTGACGGGGTTGCCGATTCGTTGTCGCGCCTGACGGAAGTCAGGCAGCACAATCCCTGCCTGGAATTGCTCATGAACAACGTGCCTTTCGGCGTGTTGCTTCTCGACTCCCAACTCCGACTGATCTCCGCCAACAAAGCCTACAGCGCGTACTTCCGCCAGCACACGGACTTCTCGCCCGGCACGCCTCTTCAGGCAGTCCTCCCACGCGCCGAGGAGTCCGGTGTCGTGAACATACTCCAGCAGGCCCTGAGCACTGGCCGCACCATACCCGTGCGCAATTTCCGCTACGATGGGTTTGAGAGGGGCTCCACTTACTGGAACGGGTCGGCCATACCGCTTTCGCTCTCGGGCGATCGGCGGTCCTGCGATGCCGTCGCCCTCGTGGCGCTGGAAGTGACTGACGAGATCCTTGCCAGGGAACAGCTTGCCAGCCTCGCTGTTCTCGCCGAGCGTAGAGCGGCTGAGCTGGAGGCAGAGCGAGCGCGGTTGAATGCCGTCATCGAGGCAGCGCCGGTTGCGCTGGTAGTATGCGATACACAAGCTCGCATAGTTGCATTCAACTCAAGTGCCCGCGAGCATTACGAGTCGCTGGGGATAATCGACAGACTGGGCAGCGATGTGCCTATCTCCACCCCCTGGCGAATCTCCATGCGCAGAGACAACGGTGAGGAACTGGCCGCGGAACAACTGCCCATCATGCGCTCGCTCGCCGGCGAAAGGTGCTACGATGAGGTCATCCACTACCACCCGGCCGCGCCCCTTGCCCGCAAGATAGCATGCGTCAACTCAGCCCCCATAAGAAACATCCGTGGCGAAGTGACCGGTGCCGTCGCGGCGATATCCGACATCACTCAGGAGCGGAGAATTCAAGCGCAGCTAGAGGAAGGCTATCAACGAGAACACGCCATAGCAACGAAGCTGCAGGAGTCCTTTACCGCACGTGATCTGCCTGAGATAGAGGGCTTCGCCTTCGCCCAGGCCTACCGGCCAGCGAAGGACTCGGACATCGTCGGTGGCGATTTCTACGACATTTTCCGGGTCGGCGAAACCAAGTACGCCGTCGTGATGGCTGACGTCGCGGGGAAAGGCCTGAACTCAGTCGTCTACACTGCTATGACCAAGTTCATACTCCGCGCCTACGCCCTGGAGGATTCCGAACCCGCGTGCTCGCTCCAGCGGCTTAACGATGCGCTCTACGCCTGTACGCCGTTCGAGCTGTTCGTCACGCTGGTCTATGGGATACTCGACACCGGCACGAGAACCTTCACCTACGCCAATGCTGGCCACGAGCACCCGCTGCTCCGGCACGAGTCAACCGGCGAAGCGCGCCTCCTCGACGTTACTGGCGCTGCTATTGCGCTGCAGAGAGGCTCTGTCTATGAGACGCGGGAGATCGCGCTCGAATCAGGCGATGTGCTCGTTTTCTACACCGATGGGGTCACCGACGCGGGAAGCGGCCGTGACAGGCTCGGTCAGGAGCGCCTCCTGGAACTGCTTGCTGTGTGCGGCGCTGCTTCGCCGGACGAGTTCGTAACCTCAGCGATGAGCCTCGCGCAAGACTACGCCGGAGGCAGATTGGCCGACGACGCCGCACTTTTGGCGATAAAAGCGCTCTAAGCGCAAGGTTTATGTTCCAACCACCTATAAAGTACCCTCAACGGATATTCCCATCAATCTGAGGATGACTAATGAACAGCAGAGAGCGATGGCTGGCATGCATGCGCTTCCAGCCGGTTGATCACGTGCCGGACGAGGAATTCGGCTACTGGAATGAGACATTTCCGGCATGGCACGCGCAGGGCCTGCCGAAGTACGTAGACAACAACTGGAAGGCCGACATCTTCTTCGGCTTCGAGACCAAGATGGGCGGTCCGCCCTTCCACTGCGGGCTGAAACCCGGTTTCGAATACAAGGTGATCGAGGAAGGCGAACGAACGAAGACCATCATCGACCACGACGGCGCGACCAAACTCATCTACACGGACGGCTCCTCCACAATCCCCCGGTATTTGAAGTTCCCGGTGGAGACGAGGGCCGATTGGGAGGAATACAAGAAGCGCATCGACCCCACGGACCCGAGCCGCTATCCTGCTGAAGAAGATTGGGCCAACTGGAAGAGGTCGGTCGAGAACCGCACCAAAGTGCTGTGCATCGGGTGCGGCAGTCTGTTCGGACGGATCCGCGACCTCATGGGCTTCGAGAACATTGCGATTGCTTGCATGGATGACCCTGCCTGGGTCGAGGAGATGATCGACTACAAACTGGAGTTCCACTACCAGATCCTCAAGCGCGCGATCCAGGAGGTCCAGTTCGACCTGGCATCATACTGGGAGGACATGGCGTTCAACCACGGCCCGATCATCTCCCCGGCGATGTTCCGCAAGTGGCTGACTCCGCGCTACAAGAAGATGACGGACTTGCTCCGCGCCAACGGGTGCGAGTTCACTATTGTTGACTGCGACGGCAACATCAACTGCATAGTAGACGCGTGGTTGGACGGCGGCGTCAACATCATGTTCCCGCTGGAAATCCGGGCCGGAACCGATCCGTATTGGATGCGTGAGAAGTTCGGCAAGAGAGTCCTGCTCGCGGGTGGAGTGGACAAGACCCAGCTCATCGCAGGCAAGGAAGCAATCGACAGGGAGATCGAGCGGATCAGGCCGCTCGTTGAGCAGGGCGGCTACGTGCCGCACGTGGACCATCGGGTTCCGCCGGATGTGACCTATGAGAACTACCTCTACTACCTGAGGAAAAAGCGGGAGACCTTCGGCATCCCTGAACCCGCGCCGTGGGAAGAGCGCAGAGACCAATACGAGTGGGCGAAGGACTGATATCATCCAAATGGCCCGGCATCTCAGCCGGGCCATTGCTCATATCAAGAACTACTTCTCTGCATTTCGCTTGGAAGGCGGCAGCGGGAACGGCGTGCTGTAAAGCGGCGAGCTTGCCGTTGAGCGGACGATTACCTGCGTTTCAACCCCATCTTTGGTCTGAACCATATCTTTGCCGAACGCCGTCACCAGAAGCATCACGCTCGATGCGCCCTTGAATATGCCGGCGGGGATCGTTGCCGATATCGTGTAGGACGGAAGCAGCACACCATCCTGGATCAGGCTATCGACTTCCTCCTTAGTCAGCGGGCGGTACTCGATCTCCTCCGCCAACTCCGGCTTGGTGGCAGAGGTCCAGGTGATTGTCTTCTCGTTATCCCCTCCGTAGGCTTTCAGCATATACCCGACGGCGTTGGGGATCGGCCGCCAGTTGACCACTATCGGCTTGCTGAGGTCAGGTTCGCTGGTAGGGTTAGTGATGTTGACCGGAGCAAGGAAGTTCTGCTCTGGCGCCAGCGTCACCGTGGTAGAGCCGCAGTAGTCGGTCGTGAGCGAGTAATCGCCGGGAGTAGCCGCATTTCGCTGCAGATCAGGCGACTCCATTGTGGGCCACGACGCGTAAGACTTGGTCGGTATCCCCGGGTCAAGCGGCGGGGCGGCGCCATTTGGCTCGCTCACCTTCGGCTGATTGCCGGCAACTTCGCGGCTGCTGCCCCAGTACTTGTGCACGATCAGCTTGCTCGGCTGCTCGACTTCGGGTTTCGGAACACCGGCGGGATCGACCTCAAGCTCGATGGTCTTGCCCAGCTTCAGCCCTTCCGGCAGCGATATGCTTGCCTTGGAGTCTTTTGTGGCGGCCGCGTCGGACGCCAGTTCGAAGCTTATCGATCTCGCTGCCGGAGGTTGGTCCGCCGCGCCCAGACCGCGGGCGCCAGGGAGGCCAGGGAATATCAGCCTGGCGGTAGTGATGGTAATGATCAAAACCGTCTTCAACGTAGCCAAAGTATCGCTCCTTGGTGTGGAACAACCACACCATTGTGACGCAAAAAGACCAACCCGAGGTTCCCTTAGCCCGTCAAATCGCGCGGCTACCAATTCCGCTTGCGTGCGCCGCGTAAACCTTTGGTATTACGCAAAATTAGCCCGAACTGGTAATCGACTAGCGAGCTTGCCAGGGGTAGAATCCTACTGAAAAAGCAATAGCGTTCCTGGGAGCCATGTAGGTCAACGTTTAGCGTCTTCATACATTGTACCGCTCCTTGGATCTAGCGCTAGAGCATCAAATTGAAAAAGTGAATAGACGACAGAAGAGCTCGGTAACCCCGGGCTCTTTTGCCATCTATGGAGCTGCGAAAAGCAAGAATCACATCAGCTTCTTGCCGGTTGCTTCCTCGTATATAGCCAGCACGTTCTCGATCGGCGTGTCCGGCTGTATGCAGTGCGCGGGCGAGAATATGTAGCCCCCGCCCCGGCCGATAACGTCCAAGCGATGTCTCGCTTCGGCCCTGCACTCCTCGATGCTGCAATGAGGCAGGGTGTGCTGGGTGCTGATCATCCCGCAGAACGTAAGCTTGTCGCCATGCTCAGCCTTAAGCTCCTCCGGGTCCATACCCACCGGTTCCGGCTGGACCGCATCTAGGATATCTAGCCCCATATCTATCAGCCGGGGCTGCAGTTGTCGCGTGGAACCGCAGGAATGCATCATTGCGAGCGCGCCGTAGTCATGCGCGAGCTTGTAGAAACGCTCCAGCCGGGGCCGGAAGAAGGAGTCGAAGCAGGCCGGGCTCATAGTCGGCCCTTTCTGGCTTCCGAGGTCTTCACCGAGGCACAAAATGTCGATCTTGCCACCGCCGGCTTCCAGGGAGCGCTTGCACCATTTATAGTAGAAGTTCACCCGCGAGTCGATGATGGCGATGCCCACCTCGTCCTTCACAGCGATATCTATCAGGACCTGCTCCATGCCGCGGCCCCTGCCGATACCGTTGATGATATCCGGGATCCCCGCGCTGCCGAGGCAAACGGCGTAGTCCTTGTTCGCTTCTATCTGATCCGGGATGACGGAGTAGTCGTAGTCGTCAGGGTTCGGCCACGGATAGGCACGCACCTCGTCCATTGAGGTCAACCGCGCCAGCGCCAGATCGGTTGCTTCCCAATACTCGCCGCCTGCCGGATTCTTAACGCGCGAGTAGCCGGTTCCCCACTCATCGTAAATCTCCGCCGGGCCGGTGTGGGTGCGGGACGGCCCACCAGCCGGACCCACGCTCCTGAAGTCGATCTCGAACGCCTCGTAGATGGACACGGGCGCAAGATATTCGCTCAGCGCGCTCTGGATTTCAGGCGTCAGATAGACCTGAATCGGCGGCCTGTCCGGCTGCTGATGCGAGGTCGCAAGCTTCACTCGTTCTTTCGGTGTAAGTCTGGACAAGGTGTATTCCCCCTACAATGCCCTTCCGCTTACCAGCCGTAAACCTGCCCGGTCGTCGGCTGCGACGCCACCGCGCCGTGGATTGTACCATTCTCCTTATCAAAGCGGATAGCCTGCATTTTGAGGCCGGCGTACTTATTGATGTTCCTGATCACGTGTCCGCGCTGCCGAAGTCCCTCGATTACCCCTGCGGGCATCCGGAAGTCCACGTTCACGAGCCCAGGGGCCGACCTGCGCGGATAGAACGACGACGGCGTGTGATGGATTTCCCAGTGCCATCCGTCGATCGCTTCCTGCAGGTTCAGGCCGAAATCGACATAGTTGATGAAGAACTGCAGCGTCCACTGGTCCTGCCCATCGCCGCCGGGAGTGCCGAAGGCAAGATAAGGCTCACCATTCCGGGTGGCGAGAGTCGGGGTAAGGGTCGCACGCGGGCGCTTGTGAGGCGCGAGCGCGTTCGGGCGCTTCGCATTCAGGTAGAACATCTGGCCGCGTGTCCCGAGCGGGAACCCGAGACCACGGATCACGGGCGACGTCTGAATCCACCCTCCGCTGGGTGTCGATGCGACCATGTTGCCTTCCCGGTCGATAGCGTCGCACTGTGTTGTGTCGCCGGGCTGACTGTTGCCCAGCGGAGACTCCTCCGTCGCCTCTTCGTAACGACCCATAGCGCGGCGGTTGTCTTCTTTGACGTCGAACGTAGCCCACTCGGGGATGCCGTACCCAACATCGCCAGGGCGGATGTCGAGAGACGCCTCCGGGCCGATCAACGCGCGCCTGCGGGCCGCGTAGTCCTTCGATAGCAGCACGTCAAACGGCACATCATCGTGCAGCCGGTCCCCATAATAGACCTCACGATCAGCGAATGCGAGCTTCGTGCACTCGATGAACGTGTGGAGATACTCGACCGACGTATTGCCCATCGCCTTCAGGTCGAAGCCTTCGAGCAGCGTAAGCTGCTGAAGGAACACAGGCCCTTGCGTCCAGGAGGAACACTTATGCACGTCGAGCCCTCGGTAGTTGACGGTCTCAGGCTCCTCGATCAGAGCGTGCCATTCCGCCATGTCCTCATAGCTAAGGAGCCCAAAGCGCTCGGTGCCACTTGCGTCCAGAGCCGGAGTCGAGTGGATGAAGTCAACGATTCTCTCGGCAATCTCGCCCTTGTAGAACACGTCGCGCGCAGCCTCGATACCGGCTACTCGACCCTTGCCCTTCGCGTCGCGCTCCGCCTGGATCATCAATTCGAGAACGTGCGCAAAGTCCGGATTGCGGAATACCTCACCGACTTCCGGCACCTTGCCACCGGGCAGGAAGACCTCGCCCGTGGAGGCGTAGGCATTTGAGTAAAGCTCCACGCGCTCGGCGATGATCCCGTGGAGTTGGTCATACATTGGGAAGCCGTTGGTGGCGAGTTCGAGCGCGGGCTGCACGACCTGCTCGAAGCTCATCGTGCCCCATCTGGCCATCGATACGGCCCATGTGTCGACCATCGCGGGAACACAGGCAGGAAGGTACCCATCCCCAGGGATCAGATCCACACCGTTGTCACGGCACCAGTCGATCGTGAATGCAGCGGGCGACCAGCCCATGCCGCTGATGGAGTAAGCCTTCTTTTCCCTGGCAGAGTAGATCAGCGTTGGGGCTTCGCCGCCGAGGCCGTTCTGGTGGGGCTCCACGAGGTTAAGCACGAAACTCATCGCGGCAGCCGCGTCGATCGCGTTGCCGCCCTGCTCCATTATCCGGAATCCCGCGGCGGTTGCGAGGTAGTGAGCCGATGTCACAACGCCGCGAGTACCCATCACGATCGGTCGTCTTGCGTTGGAAGACATGTGCTGCTCCTTGGAGGCGGAATGCGGACGAATAGCGTCATTCTGAACGTAGCGAGGAATCTGCTGTTTCCGGCAAAGCAGATCCTTCGTCGTACCTCCTCAGGATGACAAGGCTTTACCCTCTCGCCACGCGGATGCGGTTGATTGCCCGCTGGAGGGCCGCCTGCGCGCGGTCGAAGTCCACGTCCTCCGCATGCGCCGCGATCCGCTCCTCCGCGCGAGCCTTCGCCTCTTCGGCGCGGTCCACGTCTATTTCCTCAGCAAGCTCCGCTGATTCCGCCAATACGGTTACAGCATTCTCGAAAACCTCGAGGAATCCTCCGGAGATTGCCATAGAGCCGGTGGAATCGTCGGCGCGGCGATACTCCAGCTTGCCGATCTTGAGCTGTGTCATCATCGGGGCGTGGTTAGCCAGCATCCCGAAGTAGCCCTCGGAACCCGGCGCGGTGACTGACACGATCTCTTCATCCGACAAGACCACCCGGTCAGGAGTTACAACTTCTAGTTTGAAGGTTTTTTCCGGCATAGTTGTTAGTTGACAGGCACCGACAGCCCGTGGATCAATCGGGGTTCTAGATACCAGGGAATCGTAACCTACTAGAAGCAGGAACAGGACGAACAGCGCTCCTACGCCCGTTACCACTGCCAGCAGTAATGTCGGTTCATCCTTCTCCTTGCTGCTCTCGCTAGATCGCCACTCCCATGCTCTTCGCCTTCTCGACGGCTTCTTCTATTGCTCCGACCATGTAGAACGCCTGCTCCGGCAGGTGGTCCCAACGGCCCTCGAGGATCTCCTTGAAGCTGCGCACGGTATCCTCGCGCGGGACATACTTGCCCGGGAGGCCGGTGAAGACCTCTGCCACGAACATCGGCTGCGAGAGGAAGTTCTCGATCTTGCGCGCGCGGGCGACGGTTAGTTTGTCCTCGTCTGAGAGCTCGTCAACGCCGAGAATGGCGATGATGTCCTGCAATTCCCTGTAGCGCTGCAGAATTTGCTGCACCTCTCGGGCGACATCGTAGTGCTCCTGGCCGACCACATTCGGGTCGAGAATACGGGATGTCGATGCCAGCGGATCGACCGCGGGGAAGATACCCCGGACGAAGATCCGTCGCTCAAGGTAAGTGGTCGCATCAAGGAACGCGAATGTAGTCGCAGGCGCGGGATCGGTCGGGTCGTCGGCGGGAACGTAGATAGCCTGGATAGACGTTACAGAACCGCGCACGGTGGACGTGATCCTCTCCTGCAGATCGCCCATTTCGGTGGCGAGGGTCGGCTGGTAGCCAACTGCACTCGGCATCCGGCCCAGAAGCGCCGAAACCTCAGCCCCTCCCTGCACAAATCGGAATATGTTATCGATGAAGAGCAACACGTCCTGGCCCGCGGAATCACGGAAGTACTCCGCCATAGTCAGAGCAGACAGAGCAACCCGAAGCCTCGCTCCCGGCGGTTCGTTCATCTGACCGAAGACCATCGTGGTCTTGGCGATGACGCCGCTTTCCTGCATCTCGAGCCACAGGTCGTTACCCTCGCGGGTTCGCTCGCCGACTCCGGCGAAGACCGAAACGCCTCCGTGCTCGGTTGCAACGTTGCGGATAAGCTCGGTAATCAGAACCGTCTTCCCAACGCCGGCGCCTCCGAACAGACCGATCTTGCCGCCCTTGGCGTAGGGGCAGATGAGGTCAACGACCTTCAGACCGGTCTCGAACATCTCCACGACCGGGATGCGCTCCTCGAACGACGGCGCGGGCCGGTGAATCGGCCACTTTTCCTTGGCAGCGACGTCGCCGCGCTTGTCGATCGGCTCGCCCAGGAGGTTGAACACGCGCCCGAGCGTTTCCTCTCCGACCGGAACCTCGATCGACTTGCCGGTAGCAATCGCCTCCGAACCGCGCACGAGGCCATCCGTCGATTGCATGCTGACGCAGCGAACGATATCGTTGCCGAGCATCTGCGCAACCTCAGCGGTGAGCGTCTTGCCCTGGACGTCTGGTATTTCAACGGCGGTCAGGATTTCCGGCAGCTCCTCGGGCTTGAACCGGATATCCACCACCGGGCCGATTACTTGTTCAACTGTGCCTGTAGCCAATGTAACCTCCGGTTACGTTGGAAGGTTGGAATGTTTGAAAGTTGGAAGGTTGGGACGCCCCAGAACCTTCAAACCTTCTAACCTTGTAACCTTCTAACCTATTTCTGTGCCTGCGCGCCGCTTACTATTTCCACGAGTTCGGTAGTGATTGCGGCCTGGCGCGCTTTGTTATACTGAAGCGTAAGCGAATCGATCATCTCGCCCGCGTTCTTGGTCGCGGCGGACATGGAAGTCATTCGCGCTCCGTGCTCGCTCGCCTGAGACTCAACGAGCGCCTGGTAAACCTGTGTGTCCACATAACGCGGCAGAAGCGAGCCCAGCAGCTCCCGCGCCGAGGGTTCGAATATGTACTCGCCGCCGCCCCCATTGTCGTCGCTCGACGGGGCAACCATCGGAAGGAGCCTTACCGATACCGGGTCCTGGCGCATGGGCGAAACGAACTTGGCGTAGATCAGATACACCGCGTCCACTGCTCCGTCCTCGAACATTGTGCGCACCTGAGTCGTAACCCCGCGTATGTCGGCGAAACCCACTTCGGAGCCCGGTGCCTCCAGTTCGGCAACCCTCTCGTAGGGGCGCCTCCTGAAGAAGCCCACGGCCTTCTTGCCGATCAGGACGAGCTTCACCGACTCCGGATCGCGATCCCCTATCTCGGCAAGCGCCTTGTTCATCACGTTGTTGTTGTAGCTGCCAGCAAGCCCCTTGTCAGCTCCTATGATCACATAGGCGACGTTACGCTCCTCGCGCACCTCCAGCAGCGGATGCTCGATGTCACCCGCGGTGGAGGCGAGGTTAGCCATCACTTCGCGCATCTTGACGGAATACGGCCTGGCGGCCTCAGCGCGCTCCTGAGCCTTGCGCAGCTTTGCCGCCGCGACCATCTTCATCGCGTTGGTGATCTTCTCGATATTCTTGACGGACCGTATTCGCCGCCGTATGTCTTTGGTGCTTGCCATATCGGTTGAGGGTCTATGGTCTATGGTTGAAGGTCTGGAGTGGTTTCCCTCAACACAAGACCCTAAACGCCAAACCCTTTCTTGAACTCGTCCAGCGCCTTCTTCAGCGTCTCAGCAGTCGTATCGCTAAGCTCGCCCGTCTTCTCGATCTCGTGGCCTAGGTCGGGATATCTGTCCGCCATGAACCGGTACAGTTCCTTCTCGAACTTGGGTGCCGCAGTTACCGGAAGATCATCCAAATAGCCGTTCGTGGCGGCGTAGATGATATACACCTGGTCGTGCATCGCCACGGGCGAGTACTGCGGCTGCTTCAGGATCTCCACGATCCTCTCACCGCGCGCGAGCTGGTCGCGGGTAGTCTTGTCCAGGTCACTTGCGAACTGTGCAAACGCCTGCAGGTCCCAGTAACGCGCGAGGTCGAGTTTCAGCCGTCCCGCAACGGACTTCATGGCTTTCTTCTGCGCGCTCGAACCAACCCTCGAAACCGAGATACCAACGCTGATAGCGGGCCGGATACCTGAGTAGAACAACTCCGGCTCCAGATATATCTGCCCGTCGGTAATCGAGATGACGTTCGTCGGGATGTACGCCGACACGTCACCCGCCTGCGTTTCGATGATGGGAAGCGCCGTCAGCGAACCGGCCCCAAGATCGTCCGAAAGCTTCGCCGCGCGCTCCAGCAATCGTGAATGCAGGTAGAAAATGTCTCCCGGATATGCTTCACGCCCCGGCGGGCGCTTCAGCAGGAGCGAAACCTGCCTGTAGGCCTGCGCGTGCTTCGTGAGGTCGTCGTAGACTACCAGTGATGCTCGGCCGGAATCACGATAATACTCTCCCATGCTAACGCCAGTGTAGGGAGCAATATACTGCAGCGGGGCAGGATCGCTCGCGGCGGCGACAACAACGGTCGTAAACTCCATCGCACCGTTCTTCTCAAGCACATCGACGATGGAAACCACGTTCGACATCTTCTGGCCAATCGACACGTAGAAGCAGTGGACGTCCTCGCCCTTCTGGTTGATGATCGTATCGATGGCGATGGCGGTCTTGCCGGTCTGGCGGTCACCGATGATCAGCTCTCTCTGGCCGCGGCCTATCGGGATCATAGAGTCGATGGCCTTGATGCCGGTCGCCAGCGATTCCTTGACGGGCTGGCGTTCCACGACACCGGGCGCGGGCGTTTCGATCTGCCTGCGCTCGGTCGTGGCGATAGGTCCCTTGCCATCCAGCGGCTCGCCAAGTGCGTTCACGACACGCCCGATCAGCGCCTCGCCTACGGGCACGTCGATGATACGGCCGGTGCGCTTGACCTGATCCCCTTCTTTGATGTCTCTGTCGGGACCCATGATGATGCAGCCGACGTTGTCCTCTTCGAGGTTCAGGAGCATCCCCAACACGCCGTTGGGGAACTCGACAAGCTCACTTGCCATAGCGTCACGGAGCCCATAGATGCGCGCGATCCCGTCGCCCACCTGCAGCACCGTGCCGACTCCGACCTCCGTAAGCTCCTTCTCGTACCCCGCGAGATGGGTTTCAAGGACCTTCGCCACCTCATCAGGTCTAATATTAACCGCCATAGTCCACTCCGTTCACGGTTTGAAGGTTCGAAGGTTGGAGTGTATGAAGGTTTGCAAGGCGTCCAACCTTCTGACCTTCGAACGTTCTAACCTTCTAACTTCCCAACAGCGCCTCCCTCAGCGCCTCGAGCTGCCCTCTCACGCTTCCATCGATGACGCGGTCGCCTATGCGGACACAGACACCGCCAACGATTGCCGGATCGACCTCACATTCCAGCCGTATCTGCCTGCCAGTTACCTGGGAGAGCTTCGCGCTCAGGCTTGCCAGCTGCGGCTCATCCAGTGGCTTCGCAGTGATCGCCGTTGCACCCACGATGCCGCGCGCCTCATTGGCAAGCCGCACATACTCCTCCTCGGTCTGCAGCGCCGCCTCTTCCCTGCGCTTGTCCACCAGCAATTGCAGATAGGACAAAGTAATCTCGTGCAGCTTTCCGTCAAACAGCTCTCGCACGATCGAGCGCTTGCTCTCGACCGGGACGACCGGAGACGTGATCGCCTCCCGCAGATCGGGAGAAGAGCTGAGCGCAAGCGCCACAAGCTCAAGATCACGCTCGACCTGATCGACCACATCCGCTCTGGAAGCTGCCGCATAAAGCGCCGCGGCATACCTCCGGACAACCCGAGGCTCGATCATTTCACTGCCTCGTCCAGGTCATCGATGAATCTGGTCACAAGCTGCCTGTGCTTGTCGTCGTCCAGGCGTTCCTCGATCAGCTTCCCGGCAGCGCCAACGGCCAAGTCCGCAACACGAGTCTTGATCTCCAGAACCGCCTTGTCTTTCTCCCGCCCGATCTCTTCCTCAGCGCGTTCCAGTATCTGGTCGGCCTTCTGGCGTGCTTCGGCGATGATCTCCTCGCGCAGGGCCTGGCCTTCTTTGGCCGCCTCGGTGATCCTCGCACGGGCTTCGGCCTCGACCTCCGCCATGCGGGTCTCATACTCCGACTTAAGCTCAGCCGCCTTGCGCCGGTCCTCCTCGGCCGCCAGATAGCCGTCTTCTACTTCCTTGCGGCGATCGTCGATAATGCTGAGGATAGGCCCCCAGAGGAAGCGCCGGAAGACAAGCACCACCAGCAGAAAGCCGACTGCTTGTGTGGCCAGTACCCTAAGATCAGGGATGATGTTTACGTGCACTGTTTAGAACCCCGTTCGTCAGCTCTTTCCGCTATCTGCCTATTGCCTCAAGCACGCCCTTTGCGCTCGGGACGCCCACGAAAAGCAGGATCAGCGCAATTACAAACGCGTAGATGACCAGGGACTCGATCAGCGCGAGGCCGATGATCATTGCAGTCTGGATCTTGCTTGCCGCTTCCGGCTGGCGCGAAATGGCCTCGAGAGCCGACGCCGCGGCTCGGCCCTGGCCCAGCGCTCCACCGATAACCGCTATCGGAAGCGCAAAGCCTATTGCGATGATCAGAGCGATGGTAACTCCCATTGTAACTTGACCTCCTTAGTCAGGGACAAACGATCAGTGATGTTCTTCGTGGCCGGCGACAGCCACTGAAATGTAAATGCCTACGAGCATAGAGAACACGAGCGCCTGCACGAAGCTCGTGAAGATGGCAAACAGCATCATCGGGAACTGGATCGGCACCACAACGTAGAGGTCCGACAGCAGCGGCTTGAGCACGGTCGCTCCTATCGTCAGAAGAACGATGATTACCAGGTCCTCGCCGAAGATGTTGCCGAAAAGACGGACAGCGAGCGACAGCGGCCTTGCTATCTCCCCGATCACGTGCAGCGGGAACATTAGCGGCGCCAGCCACACCGGCTCTCCGAGGAAGTGCTTCACGTAGTTCACCAGCCCGTTGCGGGATATGGCGACGTACTGGACGAATAGGAACGCGAAAAGAGCCAGCGCGGCGGTAGTAGCCGTATCCGCCGTAGGGCTTATGAAACCGGGAATCAGCCCAAACAGGTTGAGCGCAAGGATGAATATGAAGAACGTGCCTATTACCGGCGTCAGGAGCCTCGACTCACGCTCGCCTACGATGTTGCGCACGAACCCGTTGAGCGCCACAACGCAGAACTCCAGAAACGCCTGAAAGCGGCTGGGGTCACGCTTTCTCAGCCGGCTGCTCATGAAGATCACGGTGCCACAGAGAATAAGGATGATGAGCCAAGTCACCGGAACCATTTCAGGCATCCACTCCGGCAATATGTGCTTTGCTACAAGAAAATGCAGCCAGGTTTTCGACTCTTCCAACTTATTCTCCGGCTATTGCTTGTTCAGCCGCTCGACAATCGCCGCGCCAATCGTCTTGAGCACGATCACCGCCTGCGCCAGGCCGAGCCCGGCAATGAAAGCTATTAGATAAGAAACGCGACGCCCGCCTAGCCAAACAGCGAGCGCCATAACTGCCAGTATTATCGGCCAGTGCAGCAGCGCTGCATTAGCCAGGGCTTTTCTGGCCCTCACGTTACCCGGCCTGACCGCCCTTCGAACGAGCCACTCGATAGCATACAGCAGCCCTACGGATATCGCCGAACCGAAAGTCCAGCCCAGTGCCGTGTGTGCGCCGGCGAAGCTCCAAATGCCGAGAGCCACTATCGCCCACAGAGCCGCGCTTGTCCGGTATACGCGTCCCAGGAAGCCGGGGTCATTCATCGTCTCGGATCGCGGCCATGATGATCCGATAGGACTCATACATCCCGGACGCGAGCCCCAGAATGGTAAAAACAAAAGCAAGCCACGGCTTCGTGCCGAGCTTGCTGTCTAACCAGTAACCGAGACCCAAACCGAGCAGGGTAGACACTACAATGAGCAGCCCAATGCTGCTCACCATCGCGCCCTTGCGCATCCATCGATTATCCGACTCGCTCATGGTCGCCGTCACGTCCTGTTCCAGCTTCTGAATGATAGCACAGCCGCGAAATCCGCGTCAACGTCATGCACCGGCTTTTGCCAAAAAGCCCTGCCTCCGACTGGAGGCAGGGCCGTTGACGGCAGGAGAAGCCGGCCGGACACCCGAAGGGACGGGATCAGTCCCGTCCCTCGGATATGCGATCCGTCATTCGTCACTGTGCAGGTCACAGATCCCCTGGCTCGAACCCAAAGTACCTCAGGATTCCGCGAGCGGTTGCCCTGGCCATCACGTCCTGACACTTCGGGTCCTTCAGCAGCTCGCGTTCCTTCGGGTTCGTGTGGAACATATACTCCGTCAAGGCTCCCTGGCAGCCACCTTCCCAGATCACCCACAACCGATACCAGTGCTCTCGATGCCCCCTATCCCGCACCTCCGGATAGAAGGTCCTGATCGCGGGCATCAGTTCGTCCTGAATACATGCGGCCAACCGCTTGCCGTCCTCGCCCTGGTAGAATGTCCACGTTCCGCCGCCTGGGTCCGATGTGCCTGTAGCATCCGAATGCAGAGCAAACAGGATATCGCAGTTCAGCGCCCGGCTGAGGTCGGTTTCCTGACTGAGGGTTGTGCGCTGCGTCTGTGTGTTGCGGCTGATGAACGCATCCACGCGCCCGTCCTGCTGAAGATACCGCTGCACCTGCACGGCGATGGCATACATGTTCATCCCCTCGTTGTAGAGCTCTTCCTTCTCCGGGCCCAGAATGCGGTTACCGAACTGGTTCGAAGGGTTCAGCATCACCCTCGGGCGGAACCTGATGTTGTCCTCCCAGTGCATAACCGGGAAGTTGTTCAGGGTCTCTATTCTGATAAGCCTGCCATGCCCGGCCCCCAGGCTAACCTTCCAGACCCAGGCGTCGCCGATGCGCTCAACGATCGTCGATCTCTCGCTGCCCGACTTCGGGTCCACAGGATAGACAGCCACGCTTTGCGAGAACTCGACTATCGCATTGGCCGGTTTGGTAAGGCTCTTGTTCACGATCATCGCATAGCGCGCACCGTCGTCTGAGTAAAACTGGCCGATGACGAACTCGCCGCCCTTGATGCCTTTGATCAGCCCACCTGCAGGAAGCGGCTTGCATTCATCCGGAATCGCGCCCGTGTGGTATACGGCGACCGAGTGCAGGCTCATCAGAGTCGGCCCCATCTTCTTCAGTTCGCCATTGATCCGCTTTGCGATCTCGTACTTCTCTGTAGGCTTGCCGTTCTGGTCGATCAGGGCGTTGTTGGGCGTTCCGTTGAGGTCGGGCGGAGTAGTGTAGGTGAAGTACATTATGCCCTTGGCGCCATAGGCTAGAGCAGTGTTGACCTGCCACCGAAGATCGGCCTCGTTGACATCCTTATACGGCCCGTGAGGAAGCGACAGCAGAATGGAATTGAAAGGCACCTTGTGCTTGATCGATTGGCGCCTGATGATAGCCAGATTGGCGAAGTAGTCGCTGCGCACGCCGCCGTCAGCCATGAGCGCGTAGTGATCGTAACTCAGGAATCCCGAATCGATCACCCGCAGGCTCTGGTCCACGTAGGTCTCGTAGTTGTAGGCGCCCAGTTGCTGCGGTGAGGCATAGGTCGGAAAGAGGTTGACGAACGGAACGTGGTCCGGGTCCTTGCTCCGCAGATGACGCGTCACCATAGCGATTCTGTTGAAGCGCCCGGCATCCGGTTCATCGGTTATGTGGTAACCCCAAAGGGCGGGATGCTTGGAGTAATCTGCTATTGCCTCATCGAGCGCATCTATATACTCCCGGCTCCGACGGCTCTGCGGCGGGTTCGTCCGGGGATCGCATATAAGTGCCTTGATACCGTTTGCCTGGCAAAGGTCGAGGGCCTTGATCTTGTCTTGCGGGCTTCCGCGATCGATCATTGCCACGGTGAAGTTGGCCGCAGCTACCTCCGCAATCTTCTCCTGGGTCAGTTCCAGGGGACCACACCACTGGCCAATGAAGAACTCATCCTTGGCCACGGCGGCGCTCGCCGTCAGCGCCAACAGGATTACGGCGATGAGTAACGTCACTCTCATACACTCCCCTCTCCACCAGAAGCCTGAACGGCAGTAGGCGGCCCGCCATACGAGCTTCGAAACTAGACAGAGCCTAACACCTTATCCACACAGGCGTCAAGACGACCTGCCCAGCGGAGACTGTTGAGGGTTGAGGGTTCGTGGTTGAGGGCGTGTTCAATCCCTTCCGTGGTTCCGCGATTCAGTGGTTCTGTGTCTGGCCCCTTCCTTGATCGCATAGTCCAGAGCCTGCATTCCGCCCCGCCGGTAGCTGTTGCCACTCGTGCCCGGCATGTGCTATCCTCTACCTAGTCAGAGGCTTTTGTCGGCACTGACATGGATGGCGCGACGGCGCCCCAGTTGAGTTACGGAGGCTTGACCAGCGTGATAGTCGTCCAGAAGTATGGTGGCAGTTCGGTCGCCACGACTGAGAAGATCGCCGCGGTCGCCAGGCGTATTGCCAGGCGCACCGAAGATGCCTGTGTGGTAGTTGTAGTGTCGGCTATGGGCGACACGACCGACGAGCTCATAAGCATGGCGAAGCAGCTCTGCGTAACGCCGGACGAGCGCGAGATGGACAAGCTGCTCGCAACAGGCGAGCAGGCATCCAGCGCCCTTATGGCAATGGCGCTCCACGAGTTGGGTATCAAGGCGGTGTCGCTTACCGGTGGGCAAGCCGGCATCATCACCGAGAACACCGCGGGGAAGGCCCGAATCCTCAAGATCGACGCGAAAAGGCTTCGTGATGAGCTCGAGAAGGGCAACGTTGTCGTGGTGGCCGGTTTCCAGGGCGTGACCGCTAACGCGAGTTGGGCCGATATCACAACGTTGGGCCGGGGCGGATCGGACACTACCGCGGTTGCGCTGGCGGCTGCCCTTAAGGCGGATTGCTGCGAGATATATACGGACGTGGACGGGGTCTTTACAGCCGACCCCCGCATATCGCTCGACGCCCAGAAGCTTAGCGCCATTTCCTACGAAGAAATGCTCGAAATGGCGGGCCAGGGCGCGCGGGTCATGCATTCCCGCGCGGTCGAATTGGCCCAGCTCTACGGTGTCGAAATACTCGTTGCCAACAGTGCCAAAGACGTGCCCGGCACCCTCATCAAGAAGGAGGATCCCGAGATGGAGGTTCGCAACCCTGTAACGGGGATTGCCCATGATATCGACGTAACCCGCTTCACGGTCGCAGCCGTTCCGGACAGACCCGGAATCGCTTCCAAGCTCTTCCACGCGCTTGCAGTCAAGAACATCAATGTTGACGTTATCGTGCAGAACGTCGGCGCCGCCGGACACGCGGACGTTTCGTTCACGGTGCAGGACGCTGATGTCGAGAAGGCGCAGAAGGCCATCGAACCCGTAGTGAAGGAGATCGACGCGGGGCAGGTCGTGCTGGACCAGAACGTTGCCAAGGTTTCCATCGTCGGCAGCGGCATTCGCAGCAACCCCGGCTACGCGGACAAGATGTTTACCGCTCTCGCTAGCGAGGGAATCAACATTCTGTCGATAACGACTAGCGAAATCCGCATCACGTGCCTTGTGGAACGCGATAAGATCAAGAGCGCTGTTAAGGCTCTGCACAAGGTATTTGAGTTGGAGAAAGCTTGACAGTCCCCCTTTCGTAAGAAGGCCCGCGCAAGCGGGCTTTTTTGCTGTCTGGAGAGCCGTGCTCAGCTCGATCGGACGCACACGCTGTCTCCAGTCGAGCACAGTAATCACGGCGATTTGGTGGAAAGGAAACGAGTAAGTGGCTAAAGCAAGCAGGAGCAAGCGTGAGCGTTTCGTGTTCTATTCGAGGCCGCTCTTCCGGACGTGCGAGATCATCTGCAACCACGCCGCCAGGCTCCTCTTCAAGAAGGAAGCTCTGGCGAACGAGGCCGTTCGGGATGAGCTCGACCGGCTCAATCGCCGGCGCATCGATTTCCAGAAGGACCTTAACCAGATCGGCGGCAGCCACGGTCACGTTTGCGCCGAGTGCAAGGGAAAGTGCTGCGGCGGACCGAGGGAGAGGGACGCCTTCATCGACCGAATCGTCCAACTCCCGGACACCCCGCACCTGAAAGCCCGCAGAACGGAAGGCGAGATGGCTGCGTACCGGTTGATGGGACAAAACCCCACCATCTCGACGGCGGTTACGGAGGCCGGATGCGTGGCCGGTTACTGCCCGGAGTTGACCGTTGAGGGCTGCAGAATACCTTACGAACTTCGACCTATGCAATGCACCGCGTATTTCTGTCGGAAGACAATAGATGAACTGCCGCCCGATGAGTGCGACAGGGGGGTTGCCGCGCTTGCCGGCCTCATGAGCATTCAACTCAAGACCGTCGGGCTTGCTATCCGCTCACGAGGCACGAAGAACGGACAAAGGTGACGGACGTACATGCTGACTGGCGCGAATATCGTGGATAGCCGCACGCGGCCGGAAAGAACCGCATTGGAGGAGAGGATATGAAAGACTTCGACCGTAGCAGCGTGATAAAGCCGGGCATGTTCGGCACATTCTACGCCGCCGACACCAGGCGAGGGGAATTCGACCGGTTCAATGAGTCCCTCCTGATGGAGGGCGTGAGACCGGACGCGGTGTTCATCGGCGACAGCATCACGCACTATTGGGAACTGGCCGCTTACTTCTGCGACAAAGGGCAGGTGGTCGTCAACCGCGGCATCGGGGGCGACATTTCGCCTGCGGTCTGCAGACGGTTCGAGGCTGACGCGATCCAGCTCAAGCCCCGGTTGATCGTATTGTGTGTCGGAGCGAACGACCTGGGCTGGACAATGTCCGCACTGACCGAGACCGCGATAGATCAGGTCTGCGAGAACAATGCCGCGATGGTCGCCAGGGCCGGAGAAGCGGGCATCCTCATAGCTGTAGGTTCCATGCTGCCGATGTGGGGACACTTCTGGCACACGCCCGAAGTCACCACCAAGAAGATCGAAATGCTGGTCGAAACGAACATAAGATTGGAACCGCTTGTCAAAGAGAACGGCGGGGTCTGGGTTGACTACCACAGCGCTCTGGTCAATGAGAACGGCGAAATGCGGCACGAGCTTGCCGAAGATGGCGTGCATCCGGACGCCGAGGGCTACAGGATTATGGCCGGCGTCCTGAAGACAGCCCTGCGCGAAGCGGGAATCACCATATTCTAGTCAACAAGATGAGAAACCGGCCCGGAACAAGCGTGTTCCGGGCCGTGGATATTGCGAATGATGCAGGTTACTGGCCTGGCTTGTGGCCCTTTTGCTTGTGCTGTTTCAGCACTGTTCGAGCGGCGACTTCTTTCTCCCGTCCCTTGTAACGGCCTTCTTTCTCGGCGCTTTCCTTGATATCTTCATACTGCCGCTGCTCTTTCTCGCTCACTCCCTGCAGGTGCTGTCTCTGAGCCATGCCACTCCCTCCTTTGCAGGATCACCGGTCCATTACCTATGGTACCCGCGCAGGAGGAACTCTTTGCCTGATCGCTACACCAGCCTGGCTTCCAGCGTTATCTGCACGCCCGCGAGGGCCTTGGATACGGGACAGCCTGACTTGGCAAGATCGGCCTTTTCGCGGAAAGTGGCTTCGTCGATGCCGGGGACATCGGCCTCGGTACGCAGTTCGCTCCGCGTGATCGCAAAGCCGTCCGGCGCCTTCTCTATAGCCACCTTGGCTGTGGTCTTTACACTCCTGGGTTCGAAGCCGGCCTCCGCGAGAATCGCAGAGAGCGCCATACTGAAGCACCCCGCATGTGCGGCGGCGATAAGCTCCTCGGGGTTCGTGCCTGTCCCTTCCTCAAAGCGGGACGTGAACGAGTAGGCGCCCTCGAAGGCGCCGCCTCCGAACTTCATGTTGCCCTGCCCTCGCTGCAGGTTTCCGTTCCACTGGGCTTCGGCTGTGCGTATCGGCATGTTTGGCTCCTTACATATGATCTTCTGGCTCCACAATACCCATCCGGGGCAGCAGGCAAACAGGCTGAGCTATTGCTTTCGCGCGTAGGTGCCCATCAACTGGCCCTCAGCGATGACGTGCTTCTCCATCTCCTTCAGCAGTTGGGCCTTCGTGAGCCCCGGTTCAAGGTGTAGATCGGAATCGAGCGCATAGACCTTGAAGAAGTAGCGATGGGTTCCGCCGGGCGGACAGGGACCGCGGTAGCCGATCTTGCCGTAGTCCGTCATCCCCTGCCTGCCACCGTTGCCGAGGATGCTCTCTGACGGAGGAACATTCTCGGGAAGCTCGCGAAGACTGGGCGGCAGACCGTAGACTACCCAGTGCACCCAGGGCTTCGAGGGCGCATCCGGGTCATCGGCGATCAGCGCAATGCTCTTCGTGCCGTCGGGGATGCCGTTCCATGCAAGCGGAGGGGACACATTCTGCCCATCGCAGGTATATTTCGCCGGGATCGATCCGCCTTCCTTGAAAGCGGTGCTCGTTACCTGAACCGTCATCTCTATCGCCCTTTCCGTCGGAGTTGTGCTGGCTTTTCTTACCCAGGGGCGACGGGATGCTCTAACTCCAGGAGAAGCCGCGGACAGCTTTCGTGATCGTATCTATGGCGGATTCGGGCGTGTCGCTGGGAATGGGGCTGCCGAACGACAGGATGAACGGCGCGCCGACGCCGGAACCGACGATCTGGTCATGCACTGCGGCGGTGATCTCATCGGGATCGTTGCGCTGGAGCATAAGCTCCGAGTCGAGGTTGCCGAGAATGCACCGGTTTGGCCCGAATACCTCCCGCACTTGCGCAATGGTGATGTCGAAGCCCTTGCGGGGCTGCTCGAAGGCGAACGCGCCGATGTCGAGCGATGCTTCATCGGCCAGTATCGGGCCTACATCGCCCAGGTTCCAGAGGATCGCCTTCAATCCCGCGGCCTTGGCGGCATCCACGGTCTTGCGCTGGTAGGGCAGCGCGAATCGGCGGAACATGGAGGGCGAGATGATGTCGCAGGAGGCCCATGAGTCCGCGATGAACACCGCCTCCGCGCCTGCAGCCGCGAACGCGCGCATCCGTGCTTCATCGTGCTGCGACATCCGGTCCGCGAGGTAGAGGAAGATATCAGGCTGATCTATCATCATCTGCATCGCCCTGTCGAACGTTAGCGCGTAGCACGCCGCGATGTAGCCGGGAATGCAGGTCGGCATCACGAGAGCTTTGTCACCTAGCGCCTCGATGACGGCCGAGAGACCGCACAGCCGGTGATCGCTGAAGCTGCTGTCGGGGAGGTTCCTGTCGATGTCGGCTTGGGTATCCCACCGCACCTCGGGCGCGCCGGCACCGTTGGGCTTGGGCCTGTGGACGAGCGTGAAGCTGGACTTGATGAACTCCCACTCCTCGCCGCCGCCGTCACGGACGATCCAGGAGCGCGAGGTCTCGTCGAGCAGCACGGGATCAGCGTCCGAAGTGCCGAAGGAGTCCAGGATGACAACATCCGGCGTGTGGCGCTCGTAGGTGGCGACATACGCTTCCAGCCACGTCTGATAGCTCCCGCACGCAAGCTGCCACGGCTCGATTCCGGCGCATTTCCAGAGGTAGTCGAACCCCCATGTCAGCAGCAAGAAAGGGATGCGCGCGGCCGGTTTGCCACAAAGTGCATCCATCGCCGCGCGCTTGCCTGGTGTTTCCAAAATCACCCAATCTCTTCCATCAGCTTCTTCTCGGCGTCTTCGCAGCTCAGGTTGTGCTTCGCGCGCATGACGGAGAGGCCGACAATCGGCGGGTACTTCTGGTCCGCCTTCATCCGCGGCTCGACATATTCAATGGACTCGAACAGCAGCTCATTGGCCGCCTCGTAATCCATACCCGTAAGATTGCAGATGTAGCGGGTGGAGCGGTCGATGAGTTTGAGGTTCGAGGCCACCAGCCAGATCATCACGTTGCCGAGCACCCTGCCCAGCCGCACCATCGTGCAGGTAGAGGCTGCGTTCAAGAGCATCTTCGCGCCGACGCGGGTAACGCCGTCCAGGAGGAAATCCGTTTGCGGGACCGGCACGAGAACGCTGTTCGTGTCCGGGCTCCAGCCCTTGATGAAATCCCCCGTGTCCGCTACCGCTCTCTCGCTGCCGAAGAAGATCAGCCCGGTGCTCGCGCCGTTGGCCTTTGCCGACTCCAACTGCTGCCTGAAGAAGCCATCCGGAGACTTGAGTGCGTCAAGTTCGGACTCGATCAGTATCGCCACGCCGCTGTCACCCTTACCCAGCGGGCGATCGCCAAGCCCGTCCTTACCGATCTTGAACCGCATCAGCTCCTTACAGGAGATCTTCTTGACGACCTCATAGGTCGCCGCCAGTTTCTCTGGCCCCACGAGTTCGCGGACCTCGTCCTCGGTCCATTCCACGCAACTCGGCTTCTTCTTGAGGATCCAGTTCCAGGCGTCCTCAGTCTTTTCGTAAGGCAGATACAGGAATGCCCACGATTCGGCGGCGGCGGTGTCGTCGAACTTGCGGAATGGCGGCGTGCAGAAGGTGGGCGAGCGCTCGGTGGTATCCGTCAACACGTCAACTCCGATGTTGTTTGCGAAGTAGTTGTTCCTGTGGTTGACGCGGTAGACGCTTTCCTCCATCTCCACAAGCTTCGCCAGGTCATCGCAAAGCCACTTGCTGCACAGCGTGGCATGCATCTCTTCGAGTTTCGCCAGGAACTCCGCGGGGACATCATCCGACCGTAGGGGCGAAGCATTCGCGGATTCATCCGGGTAGAACTCCGCCATCAGGTCGCGCAGTGTCATTTCGAGGATCGTGAGCATCACGGCAAGCTCGCTCGTGGTTGCCTGCATTCGAGTGGAGCCCGTAATCCCCATAGGGCCGGTGGTGAGGTTGATCTTCTCGATACGCGGCTCCTGGATAACCTCCCGGCTGCGCTGGACGTGCTCGCACAGAATATCGTCGGGATTGTTGTAGACGAAGTAGACCTTAGCCCCGCTCTCGAGCCCCTTCCAGGCGGTGCCGATGACGAAGGAAGTCTCGCCGCCCTCGGTAATGGCGAACACCACGTCTCCCTTGGTGACACCGAGGTCGCCGATCTGCTTCCCGCCGAACTGAGTAAAGTCCTCGAAGCCTTCCACGGCTTTGATCAGAGCAAAGTCACCGCCGGCCATTACGCTGAACGCGCGGTCTTCCCACTTTTCCGTATCTTTCAGGCCCTTCGCGCGCTGTTTCTGCCAGAAATCGCGCCAGATGGACGCGAGCTGGATGCTCAGCCTTCCGGTGGAGCCGCAACCGGTGAAAAACACCCTGCCGCCGGCCTTGATCGCATCTCGGAGTGTATTGCTGACCCGCCGGGCCGTATCGGTCGCCGACCATTCCCGGTACTTGTTGATGACGTCCTTATCTACCTCGAACAGCAGTCTTAGCGCGTCAGAGGTGCTCTTCTTCGCGGTCTGGCTGAGTTCCACGGTGACGGGATGCTGTGATTCGGTCACCAGCACGCCGAGCTTGAACTGATCGGCTACCTTCAGGAACTCCTGCGAACGCTTCTTGGATGTCTCGCTCATTATGCAAACCTCTTTGTGGTGTCGTATCCCTGCCCTATGAGGTTTCTCTGCTCAATGCTATTATCCCTGCCGGGGATTGCAACTGGCTGAACCTTAAGCACCCTTGACAGGGTATGAATGGAGGGTGTACATTAGCGCTGGCCCGAGTGCAATGGGGGACTACGGGAGCTTCTTCCTACGACTACAATGAGAACACCACTCTACGACGTGCATCTGAAAGCGGGCGCGAAGATGATCAACTTCGCGGGTTGGGACATGCCACTGCAGTACTCCGGCATCGCCCACGAGGTCGAGGTCGTGCGCAAGAAGGTCGGCCTGTTCGATGTGTCGCATATGGGTGAGTTCATCGTATCAGGGCCGAACGCGCTGCCGTTCCTGCAGTATGTGACCACTAACGACGTGGCGAGACTCGAAGTAGGACACGCGCAGTACACTCTGATGTGCGACGATAACGGCGGCCCCATTGATGATCTGATTGTATATCGGATCGGCACCGAGGTCTACATGCTGGTGGTAAACGCTTCCAACGAGCGTGCGGATTTCGACTGGCTCCTGATGCACAACAGCTTCGGCGTAGGGATTCAGAACAAGTCCGCCGAAACCGCGCTGATAGCGATACAGGGTTCGATGGCCCAGCCGACGCTCGAGGACCTTTCGCAGTCCTTCGTGAGGAGCATTGGCAGGTTCCATAGCGCTCAGAGCAAAGTAGAGGGGATCGACTGCCACGTCGCGCGCACCGGATACACAGGCGAAGATGGCTTTGAGATTTTCTGCGCGGGGACGGACGCGGTCGACCTTTGGCGCATCTTGATGGAAGCGGGAAAGCAGTTCGGCGCGGAGCCGATTGGGCTGGGCGCTCGGGACGTGCTGCGACTGGAAGCAGCTTATCCTCTATACGGGAACGAGTTGACCCGTGACATCAGTCCGGTTGCGGCAAGGCTGATGTGGGTAGTCAAACCTGAAAAGGGAGAGTTCATAGGCCGTGAAGCCATTCTGCGGGCAAGAGAATCACAGCCAAAGCAGTTGCTCGTCGGCCTGGAGACAGTGGAGCGGTTGATCCCCAGGCATGGGTCGAAGGTGCTGGACGAGGACGAACCAGTCGGCCACGTGACCAGCGGGACGTTCTCACCCACGCTGGGCAAAGGCATCGCTCTGGCCTATGTTGACGCGGCCCATACGCAGCACGGAAAGCAATTGCAGATAGAAGCCGGCGGGCGCAAGTGCTCTTGCACAGTGGTGCCGACGCCGTTCTATAGACGTCCGACTTAGGGCGGGCACGTTTTTCCTGCCCTCCAAGCGGCGACCACAGCCGCAATATCGATGAGCCGTCGTATACGAATCCTATTCAGCATCCACCCGCGGAGGCCGAATCAGGCTCAGGACGACGTGCTGACTAGAGAGGTTACAAGTGAATCCCGGCAATCTAAAGTATTCTGAAACGCACGAGTGGGTGAAGTCGGAGGGCAATACCGCCACCATCGGCATCACAGACTACGCGCAGTCCGAACTCGGCGAGATCGTCTTCGTAGAGCTTCCCAAAGTGGGCGCCAAGTTCGACAAGGGCGACGTGTTCGGCACGATTGAGTCCTACAAGACCGTTTCTGACCTGATGTGCCCCGTGTCTGGTGAGGTCGTTGAAGTGAACTCCGCTCTCGCCGACTCTCCGCAGTTCGTCAATGACAGCCCCTACGAACAGGGATGGCTGGTCAAGCTCAAGATGACGGACCCAACTGAAGCCGAAGCGCTGATGTCAGCGGAGCAGTACGAAGGCGTACTTAAGGAGCACTGAATTGAGCTACATATCGAACACGAAAGCCGACCAGCAGAAGATGCTGGCATCTATTGGCGCGGCTGACGTAGGGGAGCTCTTCGAGCAGATTCCGGCAGAACTGCACATTCAGGGTAAGCTCGACCTGCCGGAGCCGATGAGTGAGATCGAGCTCAGGCAGCGGTTCGGGGAACTGGCCGCCAAGAACGTGACAACCGATTGCTACCCCAGCTTCCTCGGAGCCGGCATCTACGACCATTTCATACCGTCCACCGTTCCGGCGATCCTCAGCAGGTCGGAGTTCTACACCTCGTATACTCCCTATCAGCCGGAGATAAGCCAGGGCACGCTGCAGTCGATATTCGAGTTCCAGACGCTCATCTGCCAGTTGACGGGCATGAAAGTCGCCAACGCGTCCCTTTACGATGGCGCAACCGCGGTCGCGGAAGCTGCCCTGATGGCGTCGAGCATCACGGGCCGCACCGATTGGCTTGTCTCGGAGTGCGTGCACCCGGCCTATCGGGAAACGCTTCGCACCTACGCGTGGGCGTCCGGGCATACGCTTATCGAAACGGGCCGAAGCGGCATAGTAACGGATTTCGGCAGGCTGGCCGAAGCGGCGGGCGAGAATACGGCATGCGTGATCGTCCAGAACCCGAACTTCTTCGGCATTCTGGAGTCCATGCCTGAGGCGGAACGATTGGCTCACGCCAGCGGCGCGATGTTCGTGGTTTCGTATGACCCCATCTCGCTCGGCCTGCTGAAGACTCCGGGTGACTACGACGCCGATATCGCCGTAGCGGAAGGGCAGTCGCTGGGTATTCCGCAGAGCTTCGGCGGCCCGCTCGTGGGCCTGTTCGCGTGCAAACAGCAGTATGTGCGGCAGATGCCGGGGCGTGTGGTCGGCGCGACCACTACCCTCGGTCCCCCCTACGAAAGGGAGGATGAAAAAGGGTCGCGAGTAGGCTACGTCCTAACGCTGCAGACGCGCGAGCAGCACATCCGCCGCGAGAAGGCAACCTCGAACATCTGCACCAATCAGGGCCTGTGCGCGCTGGCGGCGACGGTGTATCTGTCCACCCTCGGCAAGCACGGGCTGAGAGAGGTAGCGGAGCTTTGCGTGCAGAAGTCGCACTACCTCGCAGGCGAGATAGGCAAGCTGCCTGGTTACGAACCGCAGGGCGAACGTTTCTTCAAGGAGTTCGTCGTAAAGTGCCCGCAACCGGCCTCTGAGATCAACGCCCGGCTGCGAGAGAAGGGGCTGATAGGTGGACTGGACCTCGGAAGGTACTATCCGGACATGGTAAGTTGCATGCTCCTCTGCGTTACGGAGAAGCGAACTAAGCGGGAAATGGACGCGTTGGTGGAGGCCCTGGCGAAATGAGCGTAGACAAGACGATGTTCGAATACACCTCGCCGGGCCGAACCGGCGTTGGCCTGCCTGCCCCGGACGTACCCGTGACACCCGCGGCCGACCTGTTGGGAACCGACAACCTCCGAGAGGACTTACCTCTGCCCGAGTTGAGCCAACCGGATGTGATCCGCCACTTCACGCGGCTATCAAGTGCCAACTACAGCATCGACAGCGGGTTCTATCCGCTCGGCTCCTGCACGATGAAGTATAACCCCAAGATCAACGAGGAAGTCGCCTCGCAGCCGGGGTTTGCCAATCTGCACCCGTATCAGGACGAGTCTCTCGCACAGGGCGTGCTGGAAGCGCTCTACGAGGCGCAGGATTACTTGAAGGTGATCACCGGCCACGACGCCGTAACCCTGCAGCCGGCGGCGGGCGCGCAGGGCGAGTTCACAGCAATGATGGTGTTCAAGCGGCACCACGAGAAGACGGGCCAGGCGCACCGGCACACGGTGATCGTCCCCGATTCCTCGCACGGCACTAATCCGGCGACTGCGGCGCGGTGCGGCTATGATATCGTGAAGATCCCATCGGGCCCAGATGGGCTAGTTGACCTCGACGTCCTTGGCGCCGCGCTGACGGACCAGGTCGCGGCCGTTATGCTGACGAACCCCAACACGCTCGGGCTTTTCGAGGCGGACATCGAGAAGATCAGCACGATGGTACACGAAGCCGGTGCGCTTCTCTACTGCGACGGAGCGAACATGAACGCGGTGCTCGGCTGGTATAGGCCAGGCGACAATGGTTTCGACGCGATGCACCTTAACCTGCACAAGACGTTCTCCACGCCCCACGGCGGCGGTGGGCCGGGATCCGGACCGGTGACGGTGAAGAAGTATCTGGAGCCGTATCTGCCTAGCCCGACAATCGGCTGCCGGGACGGCAGGTACTACCTGGACTATGACAGGCCGGACTCTATAGGCCGCGTACACGGGTTCTACGGAAATGTTGGCATCGTGCTCAGGGCGCTGGCGTATATACTCAGCCAGGGCGCGGACGGGCTCAGATTCGTGAGCGAAAACGCCGTCTTGAACGCAAACTATCTCCTGAGCAAGATCGGCGGCGCATACGATGTGCCCTACGGCGGGAGATGTATGCACGAGTTCGTAGCGTCCGCATCCAGGCAAAAGGAGCACGGCGTCAAGGCGCTGGACATCGCCAAGCGGCTGATCGACTTCGGGTTCCATCCTCCGACCATCTACTTCCCGCTGATCGTGCCCGAGGCGTTGATGATCGAGCCGACGGAGACGGAGAGTATTGAGACGCTGGATGCGTTCGCTGATGCAATGTTGAAGATCGCGGCGGAGGCGGAATCGGATCCGGACGTAGTGCGTTCAGCGCCGCACGATGCGCCGGTTACGCGGCTCGATGAGGCTGCGGCGGCGCGCAGCCCGCAGTTGCGATACTGCCCCAAATGAGACGCTGGCGGCTGATTCTGGACGGGGCACGCGGCGCGGCGGAGAACATGGCCATAGATGAGGCCATGATGCTCGCTTGCGCGGACGGCAGCGCCCCACCGACGCTTCGAGTCTATTACTGGTCGAGCCCTTCGATCTCGCTCGGATTCCTGCAGCCGGTCCTTAGACAAGCTCAGGATTCCGGGGACATGCTCGACCCCGACTACTGCCGGGAGGCCGGAATCGAAGTCGTGCGGCGGATCACGGGGGGCAGAGCCGTCATCCACGGCAGCGACGTCACATTCAGCATTGCTCTGTGCGACAGCGACCTACCCGACGGCTGCTCCAGCGTCCTTGCGAGCCACAGGTGGCTGATGGGCGGCATTGTCGCGGGGCTTCGACTGTTGGGCGTTGACGCGGAAATGGGCGATCGCCGCGGGGCCGTTGGTTCGGGGAAGGCGATGCCGGCAGACTGTTTCGCGCACATAGCGGAGTGCGACGTTCGGGTGGGAAGCAGGAAGGCCGTCGGTTCCGCGCAGGTCCGCAGATCGGGCGCGATCCTGGAGCAGGGCTCGATTCCCTACGCGGCCCCCGCGTTCGATACTGCCCGCGTGTTCGGTAGGCTGGGCCGGGCTATCCTTGCGGCCGATATTCCGCTTGCGGGCCTCACTTTCCAGGCTATCTCGCAGGCGGTGGCGAGTGGGTTCGACGAGCTTCTGGAGGGCCGGATCGAAGCGGGAGAACTCACCGCCCACGAGGCGCATTTGGCGGAGGAATTGGCGCGAGACAAGTATGCGAAACCGCAGTGGACTGCTGGCCAGGATTTGGCCGATGCGGGGTGCATCCCAAAGTAATGGTAGAGCGATTTTTTGGGTGAGCAGGCATGATTTCGGGTGGCCGATGTCGAATTCCTTATTAGCGAATGCTGATGAGGTGAACGATGTCCAAGAAGCCCGAGAG
>JBPOHN010000124.1:0-4107 GCA_052035525.1 Armatimonadota bacterium | reverse complement strand
AAATCCAGCCCGACTTCGTCACCTACCGTGGCCTTCTTCGTCGAATGGACGATCCACTCATTGCCGTTCTCATCGTAGCAGCATATCTCATAGTGCACTCCCCGGAACAACTGAGAATCCACACGCGCCCTCAGCTTGCCCTGATCCGCCGACGTGATCTCAAGATCCTCGGGGCGGATTACGACTTCGGCGGGTTCGTTAGGGTCAAAACCCCTGTCCACACATTCAAACTGACGACCCGCAAACTCCACCAGGCAGTCATCGATCATGATGCCTGCGACGATGTTGGACTCCCCGATGAAGTCGGCGACAAACCGGTTCACAGGTTCATCGTAGATGTCAGTCGGAGTTCCACTCTGCTGGATTCTCCCGTTGTGCAGCACGAATATCTCATCCGATAGAGCAAGTGCTTCTTCCTGATCGTGGGTGACAAACACAAACGTGATTCCCAGGCGGCGCTGCAGCTCCCTCAGCTCATACTGCATGTCTGTACGTAGTTTGGGGTCGAGTGCCGACAGAGGCTCGTCCAGAAGGAGTACTTCCGGCTCGTTCACAATAGCCCTGGCAATGGCCACACGCTGCTGCTGGCCTCCGGATAGGCCGGAGATAACCCTGTTCTCCATCCCCGCGAGGTTGACAAAGCGCAGAGCTCCACGAACCGCACCCTCGATATCCGGTTTCTTCATCCGCTTGACCACTGGGCCGAATGCCACATTGCCGAATACGTTCAGGTGGGGGAAGAGCGCGTAGTCCTGAAATATGGTGTTCACCTTGCGCCTGCTCGGGGAGATCTTGCTGATCTCCTGACCATCCATGAAGATGTGGCCTTTCGTGGGTTCGATGAACCCTGCGATCAGGCGGATGATCGTCGTCTTTCCGCAGCCTGAAGGGCCGAGCAACGTGTAGAACTTGCCCCGTTCCAGCTGGAAGCTTACATCATCTAGTACCGCGGGGTCGTCATCGTATTGCTTGGTGACATTCTCAAAACGGACAATCACATCGTCAGCCATCATCGGTCCCCCTCACTCAACCGCAATTGGGCATGCAGGAAACGCCCCGCTGCGCGCGCTACAGATAAGAATCGGTGACAACTAGGAGCAATTGCGACCAAGTATCGCAGT
Source organism: Armatimonadota bacterium (assembly GCA_052035525.1). Classification (GTDB taxonomy): domain Bacteria; phylum Armatimonadota; class UBA5829; order UBA5829; family UBA5829; genus DTKD01. The sequence goes on along the minus strand of JBPOHN010000124.1, from coordinate 2,986 downwards.
CATTTTCGATCTGGTGCTCTTCTGACGCCTGGTAGTAGATGGTCTCACCGGCTTTGGCAAAGTACACTGCGCTCCCCAATCGAACCTTGACACTCCCGCTCAGCACATAAGCGAAAGTGTCGGAGGAGGACGGTTCGAACTCCTTGAACTTCCCATCCGGAGCGATTGTCAGTAGAATAGGCTCCATCTCATTCTCGTTGGACTCGGGCACAAGCCATTGAACAGTGTAGCCGCGCTCTTCGTCTACGAACTCCGTCCGATCCTCGTCGGTATACACGACCTTCTGTTCCCGCTTCCCCTCGTCGAAAAACTCTCGCGGAGGACAGCCAAGGACTTCAAGGATGTTGAAGAAGGTCTCGATCGATGGAGAGCTTAAGTCACGCTCGATCTGGGAGATGTAGCCCTTCGTGAGATCGGTGCGCTCGCCCAGCTCCTCCTGAGTAAGCCCCTTCTTGAGCCTGAGATTTCGGATTCTTCTCCCGATGTTCATCCGCCACACCCCCGCCCGCGCCGAGGTCCTGCCACGTCGCATTCATACGCGAACCGGCAGGAGCCCATCGGCTGTGATTGGAGTTTACACGCAGTAAACTTTCAGTTGACTAGTTTAGCAACAGTAAACCCTCAGTTTACTATCACCACTAATGGATTATACATCATTCCCTGAAGAGTGCAATATCGTTTCTTGCCAATCGTTTCTTCCCGATCATACTGGGCGATAAGCCAAACTTCGAGGTCGAGGACGGCTTTCGCGTACCCGTGATCCCATTCGGGTCTTCACAAATAGAAATACCGTGGTATTATGGGTTATGGTGCAGGAGGAAACTCCGAATCCAAGTACAAGATTTCATGTATAGGGATGGAGGGTTATCATGAAGAAGCTCCTGACGCTGTTCCTGGTGCTGCTGCTCGCGCTGTCGCTGGCCGGCTGCGGCAAGAAGAAGGAAGAGGTCGAAGAGGTCGAGGATCAGATCGAAGAGACCATGACTGAGGACGTTGAGGACGTTGAGGACGAAGCGGACGAATCAGAGGAATCGTCTGATTTCGAGCTCGACCTGGAAGACTCGGCGGAAGAAGAGGAGTCCGGGTACGATCTGTCAATCGACTAGCTTCCGGGCTGCGGGCGGCTTCAGAGCAATGTCGTCCCGGCTCGACTGTGGCACGGTATCACACGGGTCTCATAAGTCTGCAGTACGCGTGTCAAAGCGCGTGGATTCCTGCAGAGACCATGATCGGATCATATTGAGTCATCAGTTGAGGGACGCCCGTCGGGCGTCCCTCGACTCCTTATCTCCTAATCCCCCTTGTCTTTCAGTCCTTCTTGCCGGCTCCGGGTCGGCGCAGCATGCGAGGACCCAGCCGTCGCGCGTCACCGCTTCTGCTGCCCGACCAGGACAACCGGCTCGTCCGCGATCTCGCCGCCTTCTGTGAAGTCGTATTCCCGCACCACCTGCTCCACGACGAACTCAGCCGACGCCAACTGCCCCTCGACCAGGTTCACCTTGATCGCTGAAGGAATCAGCTCGTACAGATCTGGCATGCTACTGCGGTCTATCACGAGCCTGTATTCACCGGGAGGAAGATGAGCGAAGGAGAACTGACCGTTGGGATCGAGCTGCGCGACCAGGCGCCTTGGCCCGGACAGCTCCACGAGTAACCCAGATAGCAGCTTGGGCGCCCGCCGGAGAGATATCTCTTCCGCGATCCGGCCCAGCACTTCCGCGCATTCCGCATTGTGCGACTCGCCACCCGTGCCAAATCGAACAGCGCCCGTGATCCTGCCCGACTTGGCGACGGTGAATGACACTGTGGATGTCTTCTTCGGCTCCACCTCCACACTTATCACCGATGACGGCACCACTGAGTACTCAGGCCCTAGCCTGCTCACTGCGACTGAAACGTAGCGTTTTCCTTGTACCACCGATGGGAATCTGAAGGCCCCGGATGAGTCCGTGATGGCCGAAAGGCCGTCCACGCTCACCATTACCCCTGCGATTCCCTGCCCGCCCAGGCCCTGAACGCGCCCTGCGATCTCCCCCACGTCGGCGCGGCGGGCCAGCGGAAGATCGAAGAAGACCGTTTGGGTCAGCTTCATCGCAAAGTCGCCAGCCTGTCCCCCAGCTACCTTGCAGGACGCATCTGCCGCGAATGCCACCGAATCTGTTACCCTGAACGTGGCGCCGCCCGACACTATGAGTGCGCCTCTCGCGATGTCGTCTGAGCGGATACCGCCCTTCAACTCCCACCTGGGCTCAGGCTTGTACGATCCGCAAAGGCCCGCCGACAGACGCACATCCGAGCTTCCCGACAGCGGCAGTCCTGCCGTGAGGTACGATTCCAGCTTCCACCCGCTACGCCCCATTGCGTGCTTGATGGTGTAGGTAGCTTTCCAGTTCGCAGCCTCGTCAATGGTAGCGTCATCGCCAGCGCCAGCACCAGCGTCAGCGTCGGCGGACTTGCGCTGAACCGTCAACTCTTGCTTGAGCGAGGAACCGCCAGTGCCGGACACGTTCAGTGAGGCCGTCGCCTCCTGCACTCTGCTGCAGTCGGACGAATCGATCCGCCGGCTTGTGGCGTCAGAGTACTTCAGCCCCAGCTGAGACGAATCCTGAGTCCACGTTGCGGTCGCTTCCAGCTTGCGGCTGCGGGCAGCCTGGTCCTCGTGCTCCTGCAGCAGAAGGCTTGTGGCAACCGGCCTGGTAGAAACGCTCCTCAGCTTGAGCGACAGGTCTCGCCCAGGGTTGCTCACCGCCGAGTATCCCGGATCGGCGGTCTGCAGCACAGCCGATGCCTCCACCGGCCCAAGGCGCGTCTTCACCGCGGCGCGCAGGGCCTGGGCGGTCTCATCAGTACCATTGGACAGCAGGCCGTATTCACATTCCACCTCGCCGGCGCCGGCCAGCTTGCGCCAACCCCTCACGGTAATCACGTTCATCGACGGCTCGTCCTGCGTCAGAAGCTGGACCGACGCCTGGGAGTCGGCGGTCGG
>JBPOHN010000122.1:0-14731 GCA_052035525.1 Armatimonadota bacterium | reverse complement strand
AGGCCGCGCACGTATCCGAGACTCCGGAGCCAGGAAGCCTCGCATCGCTGGCCGCGGCGGTTGGCGGGTTCTCAGGTCTGGCGGTTCTGCGCAGACGCCGCCGTTAGCTACAAGCCTAGCAGTTCTGGTCCATATGGGCGGCTGCCCCTCGGCGGCCGCCTATTGTCACGTGTGGCTGCGTGTTTGTGACGCCACGGCAGAGTTGTTATAATGACACTTGACGAGCCTCGTGGCACAACGTAAGCAGGAGGGCCATTTTCCGCATGAAATCAGTGCATAGAGTTGCTCTTTCCACCGCAATCATTCTTCTATTCCTCGCTGGTCTATGCAGCGCGTCGGTTGTGACTCTGGATGTTGCTTCGAAGTCGGCGAATGCTGATGATCCTGACGTGAACCCGGGGGGCATCAAGGTTGTTGGGAGTCAGGTCGGCCTTGTCGTAAACAGCACGATCACTCAGCCTCAGAGTTTCACCCTTCGTGTCAATGGACTGACAGAGCCCGCATACGATGTGTGGACCAACAGCAAACTGCTGTCTACCAAGACTGCGAAGGAGCTTGAGGCAGGGATTGAGCTGCGGATCGATGGCAGAATCACCGATGCGAACATGATGAGGTGCCTCACTAAAGCGAAGCCCCTTATCAAGGTCGCGGCAAAGCGTTTGCAGGCTTCGAAGGACCCGGAGGAGCGGCGGGTGTATAACACCCTCACCCAGGCAGACGGCTGGGTAACCGGCAGCACCAACTTCGAGCAGGCATGGCGGTCGGTGCGTGTCATCCTGGCGCCGGCAGGCAGGGCGCTGCAGCGGATGTCATGGGGACAGAGGCGAACCGATGTCGAGACGGCCGATGGCGTTACAAAGGCCTGTTGGCTGCTCCAGCAGGCGCGAGCCAGGATGTTCGGCGTCATCAAGAACCCGACTCTTCGAAACGATGCCGTAGTAGCGATGACACCGGTGGATTTCAATGTTCGCTATACGAACAAGAACGGCAAACCCGGCATCGAGGCCGAGGTGGTCAACAATACGGATCTTCCGATCAGTGGAACGATCTCCATGGCATTGCCCAAAGACTGGAAATGCACCGCCAAGAGCCTGAAGATCACGAGCGTGGAACCGGGGAAGACATTCCGACTGACCTGCCCATTGGCAGCAGCATCGAAAGACGCCGCGCCACCGGACAGCGTCCCCATAGCCGCGAATCTGACCATAGTCCGGGATCAATTCAGCGCCAGCTTTCGTCTGAGGCAGATCGCGGCGATGGAATTGTCTTGCCCGCCCCACCCCTAGCGAACGTCGCTCTGCCCTCGGGTTGCAGCCAGGCTCTCACGTCCCAAGTGCCCGCAAGCCTCCTAAGTACGGGCACGGACTGATATCAACCGCGATCTACCTGCTCTGTACGCTGCTCGTGTTGACGAGTTTGGCGGTGTACTGGTAGCAATACGTTCCGATGTTACGCCCTGACGCTCACGGAGCCGTACCCGACCACCTGGTCTGTGTCTCCGGAGACATCTCCTGACGTGTAGTACGCCAGTTGATCCACCGCCGTTGCTCCCCTCTGCTTGCACGCCTCCAGCATGACCGCAACGCCGATGGCACCGCACATTGTTATACCTCTGGAGTACACCAGATCAATCAAGCCCTGCCAATCCAGAGCCAGGATTCGTTCCATCACCAGCGCGTCTTTCGCCTGAGCGGCGGATAATGATTCGTAGTGGGTGAGGTCAGTGCTCGCAATCACCACCGCGCTCCTGCCGGCCAGCGCCCCGGCTATCGCGGCTCCAAGGTCCTCAGTGAGCGCCAGCGCGTCGGCACTGTTCAGATGAGCGATGGAGATCGGTACGATGCTGATGGATTCCCCTCCTATGTACTGCAGGAAGGGCAGCTGGACCTCTATCGAATGCTCCCGCGCGTGGGGCAGTTCGTCAACGTCCGCGAATCTCGACAGCTCCAGAATAGATTCCGCGACCTCACCATCTGTGCGAAGATTTCCCAGTGGTGTTGTCCAGGCATCATCGGGGCTCAGGGCGACTGCCGAGCCGCGGCCGTAGTGGTTTGGGCCAAGCAGAACGGCGATATCCGGAATGCCATCGGCGGCGAGAGCTGCGTAGGCATGCGCGGCCGCGCTCCCGGAGTAGTAGTATCCAGCGTGTGGCGTCATAAGCCCGAGCACATTTCCTCTGCGTTGCTCAGCCGTTTCAGGGAGCTTACCGGGCCCTAGCTGAGCCAGGAAACAGCTCTCGATCTCTCGCAGCAGGCCTGACTTCGTTCCGTCGTAGAATTGCCCCGCAATTGCTGGTGGTCGCGCCATAACAGCCCTCCTCCCATATCTTCAACATTACCCGGTCAGGAGCCTTCCGCGGGTTGCCCAGAAGGTCATTGACAGCGCTGCTTGGGCGGGATATATTTACGGTTGAGGCGACCTCAGCTTCTGGTCGGATCCTGCGCGAACAGAGGCCAGTCTGTCGGACCTCGTCTACAGGTTTTCGCGGCCAATGTTATGCTAATGCGGTCGAAAATGTCCTCATTACTGATGAAATACAGGTAACATTACCAGGTTGACAGCTGAGCGGACGTGTGCTAAATTCCCATTGTAGATCAGGATCAGCTTAGATTCGCTCCGACGTGTTTCCCACCTGGTTCTTAGCCGACCAGGGATATCTACCAGTTTTTGATGAGCTTGACCTGTTCTTCCGGCGAAACCGCCTTGAGCTAAATGCATTGGCACGAAAATTGCAGATTAGTGAGTGGGCAAGATTTGCCGACAGTATCGCAGAGGTAGAAGGGGGAACACAGAAGTGCAGAAGCGTTTTCACTCTATCAATGTTTCGAAACAAAAAGGAGGAGGTGAAACAATGAAGAGACTTATCGTTATGGGAATCGTCCTGGCAATGGCGTTGGCTCTGTCTGTGAGCGCCAGCGCAGCCATGGACACCACCTGGGCCGTTCAGTTGAGGGCATTCAACACCAGCAACCTGAGCGCTGGCACCATCACCCTTGGCACCAATGGGACGGCAATTGACGACTTCAAGGTACCCGAGGATGCCTACCTCGCAATCCTGACCGGAAATCCGGCCGAGATCAGCAGCACCATACGCGACCGCGTTGCTAAGGACATGCGGGCTCCGATCGCCGACGGCGAGACCAAGGTTTGGGACCTCATCATGTTCAACAACGGTCCTGCCACCACGATCACGCTGATCGGTTGGGTTGCCAACGGAGTCAACGGCCAGATCAATGGCGACGAGGGCGAAGTTTTCCTGAGGGTCAAGGACACTGGCGAGGTCATCTGGACTGCTCCGCACGAGGTTAGCGGTTCCCAGACGGCCTTCATGTTCTCGAAGACGTTCGACTGGGAGCCGGGCCAGATCATCGGTCTGGAGCTGGTTGCCACCAACGTCGTTCCCGAGCCGGGCAGCATGGTTGCTCTGTTCAGCGGCCTCGTTGGTCTCGTGGGCTTCGGCATTCGCCGACGCAAGTAAGAAGAACATAACCAAGGATTGCTAGGCTAAGTTATTCTTGGTCCACCAAATGCAGAAGCCGCCGGCACTTTCCCGGTCGGCGGCTTCTTCTTCCCCCAGGCGGAGGAGAAGACGAAGTAGCCCCAACAGAGGGCACAGAGAAAACAGCCCGATACTGAAGGGCCGAGTTTTTCAGGCCTACCAGGTGGGCAGAATGATAGCAAACTCGCACTCATTCCAACCAACGTTTCCGATATGACAGGCAGGACAAATCGGTAATCTTACCAGGTTGACAGCCTTCAGGTCGCATGCTATATTGCGCTTGTGGGGGATTTCTCGAAAGGCATATCCAAGGGGAGGTGGATTACAATGTTCAGATCGATTTTGATTTCGACAATACTGAAAGGAGGTGAAACGATGAAAACATTGGGTTTAGTGCTTGCTTTGATGGTGGTGGTTGGAGGCGCGTGCGTTGCTGATATCGCGGCCTACGACATCTACGCTGGGACTCAGTTGGTTGCGGCTCCTCTGGCGCCGTTCAACCCGGATCCGCTTAGCGTGTTTGCCAATGCTCCGGACGGGATCGACTATATGCTGTTCAGATATGATCCGAGCAGTGGATGGGTCACTTACGACTCCTTCGATCCGGAAATGTACGGTGGCGTGATGCTCGGCGAGGGCGCTATGCTGACGGCCACGACGTCCGCAACGATCAGCTACGAAGGCTTCCCGGATGCACTCAAGGACAGTGCTGAGGCCGCTGGAACCGATATGTGGATATCGCTTCCGGGCAACTCGATGGACGGCGTGGACGCTGGCGGATGGCACCTTATTGGTCAGCCGTTCAACCATGAGACCGTGGTTGATCCCACCTACGAGGGAACGGGCAGCAACATTCTGTTCACCGACGGCACCCAGGTGCTGAACTGGGCTGAAGCCAACGCAGCCGGGTGGGTTGACTCTAAGTTGACCAACATCGATGCGGCTAGCGGCGCTATCGACGTCCAGTTCGACGGTTGGGGCGGTGATGACACGCTTCGCGTGGGCAAGGGTTATTGGCTCAACACCTATAAGGACAACCTTGCTATGATCATCCTGGCCAACTAGGCACCAACGAACAAGCAAGAATCTGTTTCCGGCCACTAGAATTATTGGGGATTATAGTTTCCCCTTGGAAGGGGTGGCTGCACCGAAAGGTAGCAGTCACCCCTAATTTATGAGTGAAATGGCTGAGCTTATGACAACCAAACCATATCTCAGGCCGCTTCTACTGGGCCAAATTTGCATCATTCTTCTACTATCCTGCCGCATTCCTGCGGTCCCCGCAATCGGCATCTACAACTTCACAGCCACTGCAGTCGGCGGCGCATTGCCAATCACTATCGAATACCGGCTCAACAACCCAGGTGATGTGACTATCGAGATCTGCAACGCCGACGGCGCAACGGTCGCTACGCTCGGCCCTTTCGAGGATGAATCAGCGGGGCTGCATTCACATACCTGGGACAACGGAGGCGCAGCGCTTCCCGGCGGGACATATCGGGCCAGGATTCGCGCCACGAGTGAGGGTTCGGGGGAACCCGGTACCCTGGTATCGATGTTCAACGACAAGCGAACCCTTGCCTCCGTCTATGGTCTGGCGATCGATCGCTTCCCGGAGAGCCCCGGCTATGGCACGATCTACGTGAGCAAGACCTATGGCACTAGTGCCTTTCTTGAGGCCTACTATGCCGACGGTACGCCCAAGAATTGGGAATGTCTGGACCCGCCCAGCAACAACCTGCTGCTGGGCGCCAAGGGGTCAAACGCCATTTTCCCGTGCGGCATCGGCGTGGATAGGCTCGGCAATATCTACGTTTCCAACAGCACCGTCGGAGTGGCGATGGCCGGTGTCTCTATATACGATTACAAAGGAAATCGGCTTCCGGAGTATGTTTTGCGAACTGATCCGGCGGGTATTGTGTGGTTGGATGGGCTTGCTACTGCCACCGGTCTGGAGATCTACGAGACGAAAGGAACCACTGTCCGGTATTCCGCGTTCCTGAACGACGAGTGGGCAACCGTCATGGATCCGGGAGTGCGCGGAACGAGTGTTGCGACGCACGGAATATCCTTCGAGCCTGGTGGTACAGCCTGTTATGTGGCGACTGGCGGCACATCCTCTGATCCGGAGAATCCGAACCCTGGCGTTACGCGCTTCGTCCGTCAGCCAGACGGTACCTGGGCCAAGGACAACCTCTTCGCGTGCGGGCTGGGCGAGATCGTTGTCGGCGTCCGCCGCGCCAGCTACTACACGAGAGGCGTGAGTTGCGACGCACGCGATCCTGATGGCGATGGCCCGGCCACAGCGACGAACCTCTGGGTCGGGTTGGAGATAGCGAACAGCCAGTGCGGTGGGAATCTGGTAAGGATTGCTCTGCCAAGCGGCGCAATGACGCAGTACCAAAACTCGGAGGGAAAGACTCGCTTCGTGGCGGCGGACTCGGTCGGCAATGTCGCGTACGAGAATAATGCCGGGACAGGAAGCCTGTGGATGGGGTGGTGTATGGCATCTCCCGGCGGGGAATCTTCCGCCGATGAGCGGCTGACGAACTGGGTTTCGATAGCGGGCTCCGCCGAGACGGAGATAGTCGAGACCATAAAGGACCTGAAGCAGCAGGACTCGGGCACCCTGATCGAGCTGTCCTCTGCCTGCTGTGTTACGGCCGTTTTCGACGGCTATTTCTACATTCAGGACAATGATCGGGTCAACGCAATACGAGTGGAGTGCGCCACGCCCGTGGAGGAAGGGACTCTCGTTCGTGTCAGGGGCAGGCTGGATTCCCAGAATGGCGAAAGATACCTGGCTGATGCCGAGATCCTTACGCCGTAGTTGAGATCAGACCTCTTATCGTCCTCTTGCCAAATAGGGAATGATGAGGTATATAGCTAGTAGGAGTGACTCGCCGCCATGGGGGCTTCCCCGGCTTATTGGCTTGCTTGCTCCGCTGAGGTGGAAAATGAAGCTTTGTGTCTATGGCGCTATAGTTCTTATCTGCCTGCTGTCATCCGCGGTCATGGCCGAGAGTGTAGAGCCGCTGGCTATGTCGAACCGCAGCCTTGGCGGCACGGATCTGAACCAATACACGTTCGGCGTGGTCGGGGGCACCGGGCCGAACAATATCGGTCTGTTGATCAAGACCTGGGGCATCGTCACATACGTCAATACCACTGAGAGGTTCTTCTATATAAACGACGGGTCGAACCTCTATGACGGGAGCACGAGTAGACCTGCCCCCGATAACAGCCCTGTCCTTGGCGTCAGGGTTAGCTATGCTGATATGGTGGCGGGCGCTATCCCCGTAGACGTCCCCGAAGAAGGTGAGTTTGCGGTGGTCACCGGCATCTCCAGCACCCTGATGGTAGGCGACGATATCAGGCCGCTTGTGCGCGTGTCTAGCGGCAGGAACGTTGTCACCTTTTAGTGATCTGTCCTCCGCTGCCCTGATGTGGAACTGATGCGTTCTGCGGGTGGTGTTGGCTCATTTTCTCTCTGATGCTCCGGTGACATGCCGGCATTGGCGTCTGCGACTGCTGCAGCAAAAAGGACGTTTGCGAATGGGGCGTCGAACAAGCTTTATCATATGGTTCTGGTGTGGCCTGTTTCTTCTGACGTCTGGCGTCACGGCCCAGACAATCTACAATCCCGGTTTTGAACCTGATACGTATGGCTGGACTGCCTACTCCTACGTGCCTGGTGCCGGCACCTTCGGGGTTGAGCCCACGGCCGGATGCATCGGCCCATCTCCTTGCACGTTCGATCTCCTGAACCCCGGCGAACCGCCGGAAGGCAACTACGTCTGCGGCATCCAGTCCTCACAGACAAACGGCAACGGCGGTGTGTGTCAGGCATTCTACTGGAGCGGCGGCCCGACATTCATCAGTGTCGATGCCAGAAACTACAGCGAAACCCCCCTAGGTGTGCCTGAAGACGGAGGCGGACTCGTCCGAATGGGGCTTGCTCCGGACTACACGATGGACAGGCAGGACGTGACCAGCTGGGTGACATTCCCCTGGTCAAGCGATTGGCAGACTCGACAGGTGATCGTGCCCGGAGAAGGCCTCTATACGCTGTTCATCGAGGCTTACCAGCCCAACAGCAGTTACATCTTCTCCACGCTGTGGGACAATGTTCGTTTCGGTGAACCGGTGAACATCACATACGGCCCGAACACCTCCCCGAATCCGGTAGCCCCGGAAACGTCGATTATTGTCACCTGGACCACCGATGTGCCCTCCACTTCACGGGTAGACTACGGCTCCACCGGCTCCTACGGGCGGAGTGTCAGCAGCAACGACATGACGACGTTCCATTCAGTGACGATAACCGGCCTGACCCGTTCCAGCCGCTATCATTATCGCGTAACCAGCACTTCCGGTGACTATAGCTGCCAATCGGAAGACGACACCTTCAACACACCGATCCAGCTCATCGACTTCAACCTCAGCCTCAGCCAGGACAACTCGGTCGCCTACATCTCGTGGATGACCGACGTGCCCACTGACGCGCAGGTCGAATACTGGCCGACTAACGGTGTCCATCAGATAGTGACCGAAGAGGCGCCGATGGGCTATGAGCACTCGATCGTGCTTGAGCTGGAGGTAGGCAAGGAATACCACTTCATTGCCACCAGCCGCGGATCGTCGCCCTATACGAGTGTCTCAACCAGCGGGAAGTTCTTCACGCTGCCGCCCGTCAGCACAACACTAATGAACGGCGGATTCGAAGACACGGACGAGTACGGCCAGCACACCTTGTATCCGTGGGTGCAGTATACTATCGAGTCAGGCGTGCCGGCCGCTCGCGCCATTGACGGGCTGATCGGGCCTTATCCGCACGATGGTATCGACAAGTGGAATGCCGGCATACGCGCATATAATGGCGCGTACTTCCTTGGCGCGCAAGCTTACTGGAGCTACAAGAACGGCGGCGTGTTCCAACGCGTTAGCGTCACTCCAGGGCAGTACTATGTGCTCTCCGTTCGCTTCATCACGCACAGGGTTGGCGGAGAGGATGGCTACAACAGGGTGCGGATCGGCGTCGATCCGACCGGCGGCACGGACGCAAGCAGCCCCAACATCACATGGTGGAGCATGTTCTCGAACACTAACGATAACCAGTGGCATATTGCTTCAGGGACTCTTGTGGCCGGCTCGGGCGGTGTCGCTACAGTATTCGTCGAGTTCAGACAGCAGATGTCCCTTGAGTGGCACGTTACCGCGGTTGATGGCGTCAGCTTCTACCCGCCCAGCCCCATCAGCGTCGGCGCGCTCAAGTCATCCCAGTGGAGCCTGGGCGCGGTGCTTGACGGCAAGATCGTTACCTACGGAGCTTTCCCTGTTTGGTGCGACGGCAAGCAGTACTCGAAGGTATACGTGCAGGAGGACAATCGTTCTTCCGGTATAGCAGTGCTGTTCCCTTACACCGCCGGCGACCTTCCTGCTGCCGGCGATAAGCTGACTGTGACCGGCGCACTAGGCGAGTACAACAAGGAAGCGGGCTTGTTGGCTGAGGTATGGACCGTAGACCGCGGCCCTGTGGACCCTATAAGCGGCCTCCCTCAGGGCTATGCGCTGCCGAAGGCTCTTGCGCTCAACCAGAAGATGCTCGGCACAAGGGCAGTGAACCAGCCACCGCTGTTCAGCAACAATTCCAACCTATGCACCATAGGACTGCGCGTTCGTATGTACGGGCGCGTCACCTGGGTTTCTTCCGAGGGTTCCCCGGGTGATGTGGTAGCCTACATAGACGATGGCGGCGGCATACTTGACGGCAGCGGCAACGCCGGAGTCAGAGCATATCTGCCGGGAAAAGGAACGGGCGGCATCCATGTTGGTGACTATGTTGCAGCCACGGGCGTGATTGGAGTCGACTTCGTCAATCCCGATCATTGGCCGGACCCGACGGATTTCTACGCACACAGCCTCTTCGTCAATTCATCAGACGACTACACTGTCATCCCTGGCAACTAGGCGCCCGCTCCGCGAGCGCTATTCGCCCGGCAGCAGGTCTGACACCTTGACGATCTCGTAGCCGCGCTTCTGCAGCTTCTCGATGAGGTCAGGCAGGATCGCGGCGGTCGCGGCGCTGCCGCAATGCAGGAGCACAATATCCCCGCCCTGAATCCGGTCCAGCACGCGCTTCTCGATCTCCGCGCCGGTGATGCCCTTCTTGAACGCGTCCCAACTGTCCAGCGACCAGTAGATCGACCGGTAGCCCTCCTCACCCACAATACTCAACACGCGTTTGTCCCGTCCGCCATACGGAGGTCTGAACAGCGGCTTGGTGCTCCTGCCGGTCAATCCCCTTACGATGTCTTCCGTCCGCCGCAGCTGCTCTATTATGGCCTCGTCACTGAGCTTTCGGAAGTCCTTGTGGGAATATGAGTGGTTGCCGATTTCGTGTCCGGCAGCAGCGATCTGTTTCACCAGCTCCGGGTTCTGCTCGGCCCATCTGCCGGTCAGAAAGAAGGTGACTCGAAGCCCGGCGTCGCTGAGCGTGGCCAGAATGCCTGGCGTTGGAGCCGCGCTTGCGCCGCAATCGAATGTGAGGGCGATCTTTGTCTCGCTGGCCGTGTGCGCCACCTCGCCGGGATACCCTGCGAGACGCTTCCTTCGGCTGGCCCCTCGCGCCGGGGCGGTGCCCGTAGACTCCGGCTTGGGCGGGGTAGTCTCAGTTGCCTCTACCTCGGGTTTGGGGGGCGGGGCGGGTTCAGCCACGCGGCGAGAGCGCTCGACTTCCGTGTTGGGGTTGCGCACGACTTGAGAGGCGGGCCTGGCGACCTTCCTGGCGGGAGGAGGCGCCGAACACGAAGCAAGCAGAAGGGTTAGCGCTACCGCAACTGCGCCGACAATCCACCTGACCCTGGATCCTCGACTATCCATGTCGAACCTCTTGCAGCCTACTTCTTTGGAGCGACCTTCTTCGGCGCGGCAGGCTTCCGGATTGCCCCCTTGATCTGCGTATCTTTCGGCACCACCGGAGACGCGGCTTCGGCCTTGGTCAAGTCCGACCTAGCAGCCGCCGTCTGAGGGCGCTCCCACTTCTGGAGTGCGCTCTTCGGCAGAATGCCGAGCTTGACCTTAACCACGTCAACCGCCGCCGCAAGTTGATTGTCCGTTGACGGGTCCGTCGGGTCCAAGTTCTCAGCCGCCTCCACCTTGAGATCGGGCTCGATGCCCCTCTTGTGTATGTCGGTGCCATCCGGGGTGAGATACTTGGCGGTCGTGATGGCTACCGCGGAGCCGTCCTGCAGCGGCAGGATCGTCTGCACCCGTCCCTTGCCGAACGTAGTGACACCCACAAGGGTGCCGGTCTTGTCGTCCTTAATGGCGCCGGATACGATCTCCGAAGCGCTGGCGCTCTGCTTGTCCACCAGCACAGCCAGGGGGTAGCGTTTGTGGTTGTGCTTATTCCTGTCAACATTGAGCATCGCCTTCTGGCCGCCGCGCTCCTGAATGATCACCACCGGGCCGTTCTCCAGGAACCGGCTTCCGACGGCAACAGCGACGTTCAGCAGCCCTCCGGGATTTCCTCTTAGATCCAGGACAAGCCCCCGTATCTGCTGCTTCTCCAGTGCGGTGAGTGCCAGGTCGAGCTGCTCGTCGCTCTGCTCGTTGAACTGGTAGAGCCTCACATAGCCGATCTTTGCCTTCTCATCGGCCATCCTGTGGATGACCATCCGGTAGTGGACAAGCTGTCGCACAATAACCTTCTCGATGAGCTTCTTTGCGCCAGGTCGGGACAGGGTGAGTTTCACTTTCGTGTTCGTAGGGCCGCGGATCAGTTTCACGACCTCCTCGATGTCCAGGTGCTTGATCGGCTTGTTATCGACGGCGATTATCACGTCGTTCGCCTTCACGCCTGCCTTCATCGCGGGAGTATCGGGCAGCGGTTCCTTGACGTAGACCTCGCCGTTCTTGTTGGTATCGAGTTGAGCGCCGATGCCGGTGAAATCGCCCTTGTTCTCCTCCGCCATCTTCTTGTAGGACTCAGGGTCCATGAAGCGGGTGAACGGGTCGCCAAGGGCGTGAAGAGTGCCGCGGATGCAGTCGTAGGTTAGCTCCTTCTCGTTCACGGCCTTCCTGCCGTAGTAGTCGCTCTTCAGCCGCTCCATGACGGCCGAGTAGGTCTCGATCAGCGGCAGGGTTCGTGTGTTGGGATCAGGCGATTCTCCCGAGAGGGATTCTATCCGTTGTGGAAACAGCTCCAGGCTGGCCTTCCAACGGGCGGCGTTGAACCCGTTGGCCTTGGCATCGGTTATGTAGAAGCCTGCCATAAAGCCGGACACCAGGAGGAGAGCAGTAATGGCAACACTGAGAGCCTTTCTCATAATACTAGCCCTTGCCTCCCGCCATACTCAACAATCTGGCTGCTTCCTTCATCTGCTGGGCCTCCGCGCTTGCCTTCACATCCACCGGCACTCCTTTGCCGTTGTAGTCGACTCCCTTCGGCGTGACGTACTTGCCTGTCGCCATCACTATCGCGGATCCATCAGCAAGATCGACCATAGTCGTGTCATAGAACGCGCCGTAGGTCTGCTCACCTACTAGCTTCGCTGTGCCGTTTTCCCGTAGTCCTGCCGCGAGCACTTCAGGCGCTCGCGTAGTCGATCCGTCCACAAGGACCACTACCGGTCTACCCCAGGTATGCGCTTCGCCGTATCTCTCGGCCAACGGAGATATCGTGTTCTTCCTGCCCCGAGACCGCAGAAGCACGGCAAGCGTTCTGTTGGGCGCCAGCCAGCCGGCTATGCGGGCAGCGGACGTGATATCGCCGCCCGTGGCGCTACGCAGGTCGAGTATGAGGCCGGTGGCCGATCTTGATTTTATCTCGCTAGCTGCCTCAGCGAACTTCGCGGCGGTGGCAGCGCCGAAGTGATTCACCTTAAGATACGCCGTACCATCGGCCAGGAAACGCGGTGCGCCGACAGGCTCCAGGGTGAGATCGGCAGGCGTCACGCTGACCTTTGTCTCTTTGCCCCCGGGCTTGGCCGCAAGAGTTAGCTCGAAAGGTTTCTCGGATTTGCTTCCGAGAAGCTCCTGAGCCTCCGTCACGCTGATGCCTCCTTCGATGCGCTTCTGCTCCGCCTCCAGAAACTTCCGGAGTTGGGCTCGCTCCATGTTCTTGTATTTGTCCTGCTTCAGAAGCTCATTCACCCGTTGATATGGGTTGTAGGGAAGCACGCTCTTGCCGTTGATGGCGATGATCTCATCGCCCAGTTTGAGCCCCGCCTTGGCCGCGGGGCTATCCGGCAGGACCGTGGCTACAACGAGGCGTTCTTCGCTCAACGGCTCCTTGGCCTTGTCCTTGCTCGCCCGCCACGTCTGCTTCACGCTGAGAATGGCGCCGATGCCGTGAAACTTGCCTTCCTGTGCATCCAGCGCCACCTTCCGCTGCTCCGGCTCGATGAAACGCGTGTTGGGGTCGGCTAACGACGCCAGCATAGCCCGCAGTCCCTCATACGTCATCTTGCCTTCGTTTTCCACAGTGAGCTGCTCCACGTAGTGCTCGCGGAGGTGCCTGAGAACGTCGTAGAGCGTCTGGAGGGGGCGAATATCCACGTCGGCCATGTCCGCGATTCGCGCCGAAGCAATCCTGGTGCCCTCGACGGTAGCGTCACGCTTGATAGCGAGTTCGCGCGCGCGGAATGTGCACGCAGTCCTCGTGGCGTAGCCGGCGGTGAAAAACAGCACGACCAGCGCGCCTATCACTATCCTGTGGATGGTCTTCATTAATACCTCATGTGAAAATCGCCGGGCTTAAAGCTCCGGCGCGTAGGATGGACACGTGATTGACAAGGCGGCGAGTCTTCAACCACCACGGCCAACTGCATTATACCACACGCTAACCCCAAGTCAATTACAACTGACGCGTGGCCAAGCTCGCGATTACCCCCTGGAAGAGCTTGCAGGCGGCCACCACTTTTGTTGACGAACATCCTGCCGACGGTGTTCCTCCCTTGCACCGGCTGCCCGATAAGAGCTACAATGCCGGGGTAAGCTCAACCGGAGGTAGATGGATCAATGTCGGTCAGGGTCGGAGTCGTCGGAGCAGGTATTTTCGGCGTCAATCATCTCAACGCATTCAGGCAGCTCTCATATCTCGGCGTAGCGGAGCTCGCGGCGGTTGCGGAAGTCAAGGAGGAGCGGGCGAAGTGGGTCGAGGAAACCTATGGCTGCAGAGTCTACCGCGACTACAATGAGATGCTCGCGGACCCGCGCATCGATGCCGTCACGGTCGTGACGCCCGATCACCTTCACAGGCCGATCTGCATCGCAGCCGCAAATGCCGGCAAGCACGTGCTCGTCGAGAAGCCACTAGACGTGACGGTGGAAGGCTGCCAGGCGATGATCGATGCGGCGAGGAAGGCCAACGTGCTGCTGCAGGTGGATTTCCACAAACGCTACGACCCCGACCACATAGCGCTCGAAAGACGTGTCTCCTCCGGCGAATATGGCGAAGTGCTGTACGGCGCCGTCTGTATGGAGGACCGCATCGAAGTCCCGAGCGAGTGGCTGAAGCGCTGGGCGCCATCATCCAGCCCCGGATGGTTCCTGGGCGTGCACTTCTACGATCTCGTGCGGTGGGTGATCAAGTCCAACGGCAAGTCGGTCTTCGCCAGAGGCCACAAGGGCCTGCTGCGCGATGAATATGGAGTGGACACCTGGGACGCGATAAACGCGACCGTCGAGTTCGAGAACGGCGCCGTCTTCACGTTCGATACGAGCTGGATTCTGCCGAAGTCATTCGAGGCGATAGTCAATCAGGAAATCCGCCTCGTGGGCACCAAAGGCGTGTGGGAAATCGACAGCCAGTATAGAGGCTCGCGCTCCTGCGTAAACGACGAGGGTATGCGCACCTGGAACAACAACTTTATGCGTGAAACACGAGACAAACAGGGCCGCGTGATCTATAAAGGCTATGGAATCGAATCCATAGAGGACTTCGCCTACAACGTGCAGGCGATCAAGCAGGGCGCGACCATCGAAAGCCTCGCCGGCAAATACCCCAGCGGCGAGGACGGCCTGGAAGTGACCAAGATCGCCGTCGCCGTGCACGAAAGCGTCACCACCGGAAAGATCGTTGAGATAGGCTGACCCCGTCATTTCGAGCGCAGCGCAGCCGAGAGCGCTGCTTCTCGAAAGCAAAACTAACGCAGTCCTGGCCACATACTGCACGGAGGATACGTATGAGATCGTTTCTGCTGTTAGTGGCCATGATTGCTATGAATG
>JBPOHN010000111.1:0-10617 GCA_052035525.1 Armatimonadota bacterium | reverse complement strand
TCGGGGATGCGCTGGTCTCAAGAAGGCGCAGAGGCTATGCTTAGCCTGCGCGCATCGCTGCTGACCAATCCTAATATTGACCTTGCACCATACGCAGGTCCTTACCTTCAATGAGGGATGCACCCGCTGTGGGATTTCGCTTTGACTTTTCCGCCTGACACCCCTACACTAGAGATCGTGAAGCGGATTGTTCTGTGCGATAACCACTGCTATATCATCACCGATGAGGATTTCGACGTTCTAGAACGGATCTCGCCCGGCTACGCACGCCTCGCCAAAGACTCGGCCGGCACAACGGCCACTCACTTCGTCTGCGAGCGCTGCGGCCAGATGCCTCCCCTCAAGCTCAAGCCACTGCACAAGTGCCAAAGCTCAGACACCTGACGCCGTCGACCCAGAGCAGCCAAGAAAGGCCGCCCAGCTAGTGAGCGGCCTTTCGGATCACGCAAGAATGGGACTCCTGCCTTACGGCTTAGGATTCGCTATGCGGAAAAACGGATCGCTAATGCCGTTCAGTGTCTTGCTCATCACGCCATAGTACGGCGCGTTCCCAGTCGGATGCTCCATAGGCGGAGGGGTAGGAGGATATGTCGACTCCATCGTAACATGCCCGTCCGCCCAACACACGCCGCTCAGCCCTCCATGCCAGCCGGGCGGCCAGCAGTACCAGGGCACGGTATAGCTGGCGTTGGTTGGCGGATAGGCATACATAGTGCCACGGCCCTTGGTATAAAGACCAGCCATTGCGCTGTTGACGCTGCCATCATCGAAATTCCACATCTCAATGAGCCGTACGGTCTTGGACGCCTTGGCGATCTCAGACGCCTTATGATATTTCCAGTAACCCGAAGCGGTGCTGCCGACGAAACCGCCCAGATACCACTGGTTGTAACCATAGCAGCGGCGAATGTCCCCGCTGATCTCCTTGCCCGCACGGGAGCCCGTCTTGTGCTGTGAGTATATGCGCGACGGACAGGTATAAATGCCGCGTAGGTCAAAGGTATCGCTGTTGCGGTTTACCATCTTGACGTACCTGTCCACAAGCGCCGGCCACGTGTGTTTCATGGTGATCTGCGGACTCCACAAGTGATATGGAGCTTCACCGACAACCCCTGGCATAATGTAGCTGTTGTAGTCGCTTTCGTACATCAGCGCGCCTTGGCCTATCTGCTTCAGGTTGTTCTGGCACGTGGACTTTTGCGCAGCAGCCTTAACGCGAGCGAATACAGGGAATAGTATGGCCGCGAGGATAGCGATGATCGCTATGACGACCAATAGCTCGATCAGTGTGAAACCTTTCTTCCGTGTCCCCATCAACTTGACCCCATCCCTTCTTTGGAATATTATACAGCCAGGCAAGCGGACCCTGGCTGACGGACGCACCTCTCCGAATGCGTTCATTATTGATGGGCTGCCCCCCAATGGCAGTATACCTGCGCTAAATCGGTCGTGTCAATAGCTGGCACACGCTCACCGGAGAAATTGTGCACGTTTCCATCATGTCATCGGTATTCTGTTGCCTATTCACGAACTGTACCCATAACAGGCAGCACATCAACCTTGACAGCCGCAGCACTCTAGGGTACACTGCCATTCTTGACGACACGATGTTGGCAATATCCGCTCCATTGCGGCCATGACCGTCGTATCGCATCGTCATTTACGTGTGAGACGCCACAAGCAGGCGATTAGTTCCAACCAGCCTGGCTTAGAGACGAGACTATCATTGATGCATGCTCCAATCCCAGTTGTCCCGCTTCTCGTTCTGCTCATCATCCTGTCGCCAGCGGCACTGATCCGCTCGAAAATCGAGCAATCCGTGGCAGCCAAAGCTCCCGAACTGCTCGGTCCCGCGCGATCGTACTCCGTAGATGTGACGGGCGGATTCATCGACTTCATGCGCGGCCGCATCAAGCGAGTCTACATCAAGGGCAAAGACGTCAGACTCGAGAACGGGATAGTCGTTGATTCGCTTGTGGTCAACCTGAGCGGTGTTCACTTCAAGCGCGATCAGACGATCACCGGCATCGACAGGACCACCTTCACCGCATCCCTGTCCGAGCGCCATCTCCAGGACTATCTCCGAAAGTCGCGCTCGGATATGTCGGATTCCGAAGTCTCGTTACCCGACGGCAGGCTGGTTCTCAGGGCGAAACCGCGCGTAATGGCAATCAAGACACCGGTCAAGATCGAGGGGAAGCTGCAGATAGAGAACGGCACGAGACTCAACATCATCCTGAGCAACGCCTCTGCAGTAGGGATCCGTGTGCCCGGCTTCGTCCGCGGACGCATTCAGAAAAGCGTCAACCCCGTGATGGACACAAAGAAGATGGGGATGCAGGGCAAACTGACCAAAGTGGAGATCAAGAAAGGCCACATCGCGCTTTCGGGCACAGCAGACGTCAGCAAAGCACTGGTAGCAAAACAGCGCTAGCGGCTTTGCTTGTACAGATCGGCAAGCTGGGTGGGAGTAACAAACACGTAGTCCGGCCCCATGCTTTCGATTGCCTTCTTGATCACGGACGTTTGTGGGTCCGACTGAGCGCCATCACGCTCATTAAACCCGGCCTGCCATCGGATGTAGCCTCCCTGGCAAAGAAGAAGCGCTTCGAGCGGGCACTCAGTGGCATCGACAACATACACCACCTTCGTAGGCTCAGGCCCTTTCGGACAGATCGTAGCGTTGGCGGCGGAGGCAGTCATCAGGATGATCAGCGGCAGCACTCTCACGCCGTAGTATACTTCTCCGTGATCATCTTCAGATACGCCGCGTCCTTCTTGAGCGAGTCGATCAGCGCGTCCTCGCCGTCGTTTTCGCCCTTGAGGAACTCGACCTCGACGTAACCATCGAAACCATGCTGAGCGAGTATCGAACACACCTTGTCGTAGTCCACGTTCCCACGTTCAACGAGCGATCTGTTGAGCTTCGCCGGGTCGCAGCACGACGGCCTGAAGTTCTGCGCGTGGACCATCACGACGTGGTCTCCGCAAACAGACAGATCGTGCTCGACGTCCGGGTTTGCGAAATCGCCGACCTGATAGTTCAGCTTCAGGTTGCTGGCGTTCGCCATCTCGATCAGCCGCATCGCGCCCTCCGGGGTGAGACAAAGCGTATCGGCGTGCATCTCCATCGCCAGAGTCAGGCCCTCGTCCGCCGCGCGCAAAGCATACTCGTGAAAGCACCCCGCAACGTGCTGCCACAGCTCATCGTCCGCCTGATGAGGTTCCTTATTTCCGGCCCAGACCCGGACTATCCTCGCGCCCAGCAGCTTTGCAATCTGGATGGAATCAGCCGACTTCTGCTCGAACTCCGGCCAGGCCGGGTTCGCATACGAGCCGAAGATCGGTATCGCAAGCCCGTTCGCCCTGGCGCGATCCCTCACCCGGCGCGTATGCTCCTCATCCACGCCCTCCGGCGTATGAGGAGGCTTGCCCCATATCTCGACGCCCGCGAACCCGGCATCCCGCGCCAGGTCCAGAGCGCTGAACACGTCGTAGTTGCGTAAAGCAATGGTGGCTATTCCAGCTTTCAATAAAACCTCCGTGGAGTTGAGAGTTGAGTTGAGTGTCGAGAGTTAAGAGCGAAGACCCGCAGTGGTCACTCAGATGATACACATTAACAAGCTGCCTGTCAAAACTACCCCTTCGCTCAACTATAGACCCTCAACCCTCAACCATTTTGGTGCTACAATATCTGTGTAATACTGGAGGTGACTTCCATGTGGTGGTGGATAGGCGGGATCAGCGTCTGGATTCTCTCGGCTATATGAATATTCTCCGTGATGGCGGAGGTCTTCCGCCGCAAGTACCCGGCCCTTAGCAAGCAGGCCATGTTTGGCTACGCGTTCCACGGCGCGACCGCTGTACTCTCGCTGTGGATGATCCTCAAGGCGATAGGAGCGTGACACGATGAAGGTTCTCGGCATAATCCTGCTTCTCTCCGGCCTCGGGTGAATAACCTACGTAATGGGAGCGGTCTTCTCCCACACAAAGGGCTACACCACCCTACCCGGACTCCTGCCGCCACTCGCCTTCCACGCGATCTTCACCGCGCTCGGGCTGTTTTGCCTTACGAGATCGAAGCCAAAGACCGCGGAGAACGAGGCCAGGAACGCAAGAGATTAGCCGACGCTATGGGCGAGGGAACCTCTCGCCCTCTCTTCTTCGACTTTCCCGTGTTTCCCTTTCGCATTTCCCCTTCCCTTCCGTGCTTCCGCGTTTCTTTCTCCCCGAACATTTGTGCGCTCAATCGGTTGAACCCCGCCCCTCCCGCGTAGTACAATAGGTGCGGAAGGAGCTTACAGATGGGTCTCGATAAGATCGTCGTCACCGGCGCACGCCAGCACAACCTCAAGAACATCACCGTCGAAATCCCGCGCGACAGGATGGTTGTCATCACCGGCCTGTCAGGCTCGGGCAAGTCCTCGCTGGCGTTCGATACGATCTACGCCGAGGGCCAGCGCCGCTACGTCGAATCCCTAAGCTCCTACGCGAGGCAGTTCCTCGGGCAGATGGACAAGCCCGACGTTGACGACATCACCGGACTCTCGCCCGCGGTCTCGATCGATCAGAAGTCCACCACCCGCAACCCGCGCTCAACCGTCGGCACCGTTACGGAGATCTACGACTACCTGAGGCTCCTCTTCGCGCGAATCGGCCACCCACACTGCCCGCAGTGCGGCCGGGAGATATCGCAGCAAACCGTGGAGCAGATGGTAGACGCGATTATGGCGCTGCCGGAGGGCACGCGCATCCAGATCCTCGCGCCTCTCGTCCGCGGCAAGAAGGGCCAGTATCGCAAGCTCATCGAGGACGTGCGCAAGGAAGGCTTTGTCCGCGTTCGTGTCGATGGCGAGGTCCACGAGGTCACGGACGATATCGAGATGGACCGCTACAAGATTCACACGATCGAGGTCGTAATCGACCGCCTCATTGTCAAGCCCGGCATCGAGAAGCGCGTGAATGACTCGGTCGAAACCGCACTCCGCAAGGGCGCGGGCACGGTCGGTGTCAACATCGTCGAGCCCACCGATTCCGACCAGGGATCTCAGGCTTCCGACCTCTTGTTTTCTGAGAACTTCGCCTGCTCCGAGTGCGGGATCGGCATGGAGGAGATTGCGCCGCGCAGCTTCTCATTCAACAGCCCATACGGCGCGTGCCCGGAGTGCCACGGCCTCGGCTTCCACAAGCGGCTGAACCCCGACCTGATCATCCCGGACAAGGACAAGTCGATCGCAAAGGGTGCGCTGGCTCCGTTCGCGCGCGGCACCAACGACTGGGTGATGGCGCTGGTCAAGGGCGTCGGCGATCAGATGGGCTTTGCGATGACGACGCCGATCAAGAACCTAACCGACAAGCAGCTTGATGCCCTCCTCTATGGGTCGGATGAAGAGATCACCATCACCTACAAGAGCCGGTTCCGGGGCAGCGGACGCACCTACAGGACCTGGTTCGAGGGAATCCTGAACCTCCTCGAGCGCCGCTACCGCGAAACAAGCTCCGATATGGTCAAGGCGGAAGTCGAGCAGTACATGTCCGATATCCCCTGCAGCGCCTGCAAGGGCAAGCGATTGAAGCCCGAGAGCCTCGCGGTCACCATTGGCGGCCTGGACATATCCGAGGTATCGAGCAAGTCCGTGCAGGACTGCTCCGACTGGTTCGAGACGCTTCCGCTCACCCGCCGAGAAACCATCATCGCTGAACAGGTCATCAAGGAAATCCGAGCTCGCCTCAAGTTCCTGCTGGACGTGGGGCTGGACTACCTCACCCTCGACCGCGCCGCCGCCACGCTTGCAGGAGGAGAGGCCCAGCGCATCCGCCTCGCGACCCAGATCGGCAGCGGACTGATGGGCGTGCTGTACATACTGGACGAACCCTCCATCGGCCTCCACCAGCGCGACAACAAGCGCCTGATCAACACTCTGCTGAAGCTCCGCGACATCGGCAACACGATCATCGTAGTCGAGCACGACGAGGAAACGATGCATGTCGCCGACCACATCATAGATATCGGCCCCGGCGCTGGCGAGCACGGCGGCGAGATCGTAGCCGAGGGCACGCTTGACGACATCTGCCAGGCGACCGATTCCATCACCGGGAAGTATCTCTCCCGCGAGTTGACGATCCCGGTCCCGAAGCGCCGCCGCAAGCCCAACGGCAACTGGATTACCCTCAAAGGCGCCAGGCAGCATAACCTCAAGGGACTCGACGTGAAGATCCCGATGGGCGTCTTCGTCTGCGTCACAGGCGTATCCGGCTCCGGCAAGAGCACGCTTATCGAGGAAACGCTTCTTCCGCGCCTGATGTATCAGCTCCATGGCACGCACCGCGTCTGGGGCCGGCACGACGACATCAGCGGATTGGAGCACATCGATAAGGTGATCGACATCGACCAGTCGCCGATAGGCCGCACTCCGCGCTCGAACCCGGCCACCTATACGGGCGTCTTCGATATGATCCGCGACCTCTTCAGCCAGACTCCTGAGGCGCGAATGCGAGGCTACCAGCCAGGAAGATTCAGCTTCAACGTCAAGGGCGGAAGGTGCGAGGCCTGCAAGGGCGATGGAATCATCAGGATCGAGATGCAGTTCCTGCCGGATGTCTACGTGCCGTGCGAGGTCTGCAAGGGTGCGCGCTACAACCGCGAGACGCTGGAAGTGAAGTATAAGGGCAAGAGCATCGCTGACGTGCTGGACATGACCGTGAGCCAGGCGCTGGAGTTCTTCAAGCACATCCCGCGCATCCAGAGGCGGCTGGCGACTATCCACGACGTAGGGCTCGACTACATCCACCTCGGCCAGCCGGCGACGACGCTTTCCGGAGGGGAAGCCCAGCGCGTGAAGCTCTCCAGCGAGCTAGCCAAACGAGGCACCGGCAAGACGCTCTACATCCTCGATGAGCCTACCACTGGGCTGCACTTCCACGACATCAAGAAGCTCCTGGAAGTGCTCGGCAAGCTCGTGGACAACGGCAACACGGTCCTTGTGATCGAGCACAACATGGACGTGATCAAGACCGCCGACTACATAATAGACCTCGGCCCCGAAGGCGGCGACAAAGGCGGCCAGATAGTAGCCACCGGCACCCCCGAACAGGTAGCCAAGGTAGAAGGCAGCTACACCGGCCAATTCCTCGCCCCGCTATTGGAGGAAGTCCCCGCCCCGCTCTGCAAGCCTGCGCGGAAGAAGAAGGAGAAGGTGAGGGTGTAGGAGAAGCATGACATCATGATTACATTGCGGTATAATGTAAGTGATGCCTTCTCAGGAGCACGACTATGACACGCACACAACTGCAGCTTGATGACGACACTTACCATGCGCTGCGCCTCCGCGCTTATACTGAGCGCAAGTCGATCTCTGCCGTGGCGCGCGAGGCTCTGAGGAAAGGGTTGGGGCTGACAGAACCTGCGCACTCCGTTAGGGATATGCGTCTCACATTCATAGGCTCAGGCAAGTCTGGCCGCTCGGATATCTCGATTCGCCACGATGAAGCCCTGACCGAGGACTTCAAGTGATCTTTCTCGATACATCCGGCATATTCGCTCTGGCCGATAGTGACGACGCGATGCACCACGATGCCAACCGCATGATAGCCGTCGCAAAAGACGCGGGGGAGCAGATCATGACCCACAGCTATGTTCTGGTTGAATCCGCCGCACTCTTACAGAACCGCCTGGGTCTCAAGATCGCGCTCACGTTTCTCGAAGAGGCACAGCAGTTCCACATCGTCTGGATAACTGCGGAGACGCACGCCGAAGGCGTCAGCCAGCTGCATCGACTGGGGAAATCCAGGCTGAGCCTGGTTGACGCAATCAGCTTCATTGTTATGAAGCACGAGGGCATCACAGATTATATCGGCTTTGACCAGCATTTCGACGCCGCCGGAATGAGGCGATATGCAACCCAATAACCGCGCCACCGGCACCCCCGAACAGGTAGCCAAAGTAGAAGGCAGCTACACCGGCCAGTTCCTCGCCCCGCTATTGAAAGAAGTCCCCGCCCCGCTCTGCAAGCCACGTAAGAAGAAGGAGAAGGTGGCAGGCGGCGTGGTATAATAGCATCGGAGACAGACCATGAGCCCGAAGCTGCGATTTGACTCTGATAAGCTGCGTGAATTCTGTCAAAGGTGGAGCATCACCGAACTTGCCTTGTTTGGCTCGGTGCTTCGTGACGATTTTGGGCCGCAGAGCGATGTTGATGTCCTCATATCCTTCGCGCCTGACGTGCGCTGGACGCTTCTTGACCACGTGCAGATGCGCGATGAGCTGATGGAGCTGTTCGGGAGGAGTGTAGACCTCCTCACGCGCCGCTCGGTCGAAAGAAGCCGCAACTACCTCCGCCGCAAGGAAATCCTCGGCTCAGCACAGGTCGTCTATGCATCGTGACGATGTTTCATTGGTAGATATCCTCACCGCTGCAGGATTGGCGCTCGATTTCGTCCGTGGAATGAACGAGTTGCAGTTCATGGATGATGCCAAGACTCAGGCTGCAGTCACACGGCAGGTCGAGATCATCGGTGAGGCAGCCAAGCGCCTGTCGGGCAGCTTCAAGGAAAGCCATCCAGACATTCCATGGCGTAAGATTGCAGGCATGCGGAACGTGCTCATCCACACTTACGACAACGTGGACCTGGACGAGCTGTGGTACGTCATCCAAGTATCCATCCCCGAGCTTATCAGCTACATAGAACCACTCGTTCCGGAGAACACAGACCAATGAGCGGTGACGACCCCGCTCTGCAAGACTGAGAAGAAGAAGGAGAAGCCCCTGCGGGAGGCCGTCGAAATGCTGCAGATTATCTCTGGGAAGTTCTTCAAGAGCGACGATAGGAACGTGTTCGACGGACGGGGAATTGCCTACAGCAACTTCTCTTGGGTTGCGCCAATCACAACCTGCGTGGCCACTCTTGAACCTGTCGACACAGCGACACCGATCTCATCATACGTCATCAGCTATCGAAACCAGTTGGAAAGAGAGGACCGGACCGGTACCGCTCTCCTAGTCCGCACGGGCGATGCAGAGATCTGTGAGCAGTTCAGACTCCTGTGCGCCTTTGGATTGAACGCCTTCTTCAGTGAAGACAGGGGTTTGGTCGCGGCAAACTGCCGCCAGCGACCAGAGAATCGTCTCGACCCATCTCACCCAGCAAGATTCATCCCAAGAGTATTCGACAGTCAGCTCTGGGGGACTGCAGAGGAAACGATGGGTTTCGTTGACCTGGTGCACAAGGTGATAGACCTCCCTCGGGAATCCTACAAATCCTTAGTGCGGAGTCTTTCATACTTCGCCCATGCACTCACTACGCTCGGACATAATGTCGATCTCCCGTACACCTTGCTGGTATACTCGCTTGAGTCACTTGCCAAAACCACGTCGGCGACTCTACCGAATGGGACGATTACCCGGAAGGAGACCGGGATAGGCTGGACGCACTGCTCTCTGACATCGACCCCAACACTGCGCAGGACATTAGGAAGGTCCTGTTGGCCGGTAACCGAGTGAAGCTGAGGAAGCGGTTCGCTGATTTTGTATTCGCGCACGTGGACGAACGTTTCTTCACGGAAGAAGCAGCCCATGTGCACAGGGCGGTGCGTCGATCAGAGCTTCGCAGGGCTCTGCTCAATGCGTACGACACCAGGTCCAGATTTGTCCACCAACTCCAGCCAATCCATGACTGCATACGCACGCCCGGCTTGGCAGATGGCGACTTCTGCCATTGGCGAAACAACCCACTGCTAACGTTCGCCGGATTGGCAAGGATCACGCGCAAGACGATTGCAGGCTTCATAGACGCACAGCCACGCACTGAGAGAGAAGACATTGACTGGCGTAGGGAGTTGCCAGGGCTGGTCAGCATACAACTTGCACCGCAGTATTGGATAGCGAGGCACAGAGGCTTCCGACCGACCGACGCTGACGTCAAGCTTTCTGGCTTCCTAGAGCAGCTCGAGACCTTTTTCCTGACTGGGCAGCCCATCACAGGCATTCAGAATCTCATGGCCAAGTACGAGCAAGTTCTCGGCCAAGCGGAGCGAGCGCAACAGGCATCAATGTTGGCATTGTATTACCTGTTCAACTCCCGTGTCGGCGAAAGCGAGAGAAGGCCTGATTGGGAAGACTACTGCCACAATGGCGATGTGTTCAACCAATGCTGCATGCCGATGATGGCGGTACACCTGGTCCGCGACATTGTCTGGCCCTGGTCGGCTGAACACTGTGTCGAGACATGGAACGCCTACGAAAGGGCACGCTATCGTCCCAAGGGTCTTCGTCTCCCGCCCATCCTTGAGCTGGCCGTCATCCTCGCCATCGCCAACAAGCATCGAGAACAAGGCAATGAGGCTGAGTATCGCAACTGGTGTAAAGCAGCGATACTCGATGCAGCGGGTGAGGCAGTAGTTCAAGCACTGATCGACAAGCGCATCGAGAAGCCGCCCCCACTGAGCTATCATCAACTCATATCGGTCTTGAAGAAGCAGCGTGCAAGACGGATGTCAACCGGCACTGAAAACTGACCCACCATCGGCGTCGAATATTGACCCACCTCTTTGGGTCATTTTTGGGTAGTGTTTCTGGTCTTTATCCTCCAGCTATCGTTGCCGGTTTCTATGATTTCGCA
>JBPOHN010000056.1:0-21543 GCA_052035525.1 Armatimonadota bacterium | reverse complement strand
TCAACTCACGGCGCAGTCGAATCATCTCAGAGTGCTCCGCAGGGCTCATCGCCCTTGCCCCATCGGGCCTCGCTCCAAACTGCCTCACCCAGTTGCGAAGCATCTCGGCGTTTATGCCAAGCTCTCTAGCAGTCTGGCTCATCGACACTCCGCTCCGCTGCGCCAGTCACCCCGCCTCATCCTTGAACTCGTCGCTGTACTTCCGTCGTCCCATCGTATACCTCACTCAGATTATACTATTAACTGAGTGTCCGCTGGATGGGGTACAGTCCATATGCCTATGCGACGTTGGGCGAGTTGTTTGCCTGGATCATTGGGTGGGACCTGGTGCTTGAGTACACAGTCGCATCAGCCACTGTGGCGCACGGATGGTCCAAGTACTTCCAGGACTTCATCAGCATCTTCGGCCTCAAAGTGCACCACCTTCTGGGAAACGCGCCCTTCGATTTCGACCCTGCGATAGGCAGCTTCTTCTTCACCGGCTCCTATATCGATCTTCCCGCCGTTATTATCACGATGCTGGTGACCACAGTGCTGGTGATCGGCATTCGCGAGAGCGCCACGTTCAACTCTGCTATGGTGGTTGTTAAGGTGGGAATCGTTCTGTTCGTGATCGCTGCGGGCGTGTTCTTCGTAGACTCGGCCAACTGGTTCCACGCAGGCTCGGGCGCTCATCAGGGATTCGCGCCATATGGCTGGCTGGGCGCGAAGTTCTTTGGCACCTGGTCGATTGGACAAGTCGGACCGGGAGGAGTTCCTCTGGGCATGTTCGCGGGCGCAGCGATGGTCTTCTTCGCCTATATCGGCTTTGACTCTGTCTCCACGCATGCTGAGGAAGCGCGCAATCCGCAGCGGGATGTGCCGATCGGCATCATTGCCTCTCTGATGATATGCACGATACTGTATATCGGGGTCACTGCGATAATCACCGGTATGGTGCCATTCGACAAGATCAGCGTAGAGGCGCCGCTGTCCAAAGCTTTCGCGCAGGTTGGATTGCCCTGGGCGCAGTTCCTAATATCTATCGGCGCGGTGGCCGGGATTACGTCCGTGCTTCTCGTTCTGATGTTGAGTCAACCGCGGGTTCTGCTTGCAATGGCACGTGACGGTTTGGTGCCGAAGAGCTTCTTCGGCGCAGTTCACGAGCGTTTCCGCACGCCTTACAAGTCTACTATACTCACCGGAGCAGTTGTTGCGATTATGGCGGCCCTTATCCCTTTGCGGGTTCTTGCGGAACTGGTGAACATAGGCACCCTACTGGCGTTCATAATCGTCTGCGTAGCCGTGCTCATCATGCGAAAGACTCACCCGGAGGCAAAGCGCCCGTTCCGCTGCCCACTGGTGCCGGCGATACCGATTCTGGGCATTCTGTTCTGTCTGCTTCTGATGTTCTCCCTGCCAAACGAGAACTGGCTGCGGTTGTTCGTGTGGCTGGCCTTGGGGCTTGTCATCTACTTCGTCTATGGCCGGCGTCACAGCGTGATGCGGCAGCTTCCTGCAAGTGGAGATACTTATCCCAGGCATGTCGAGAGCGAAATCGCTCCACTTGGGAAAGAATAGAGACAGGGTAGGGGACCTGCTCTGCAGATTCTGGCCGGCCCGTCCGACAACTGTGATGTGCGCCGTGAATTGACTGAGCCTTACCCTCGTGTTATACTGAATTGAGAGTGATCTACGCAATGGAGGTTCCGGCGTGCCGAAGAAGATTCTTGCCGTTGACGACGAAAAGCACATTGTTAGACTGGTCCAGGTGAACCTTGAGCGAGCCGGGTATGCGGTTGTTACAGCCAATGATGGCAAAGAGGCCCTGCAGAAGGTTGCCGAAGAGAATCCGGACCTGGTTGTGCTGGACGTAATGATGCCTTATATGGACGGGTTCGAGGTACTCCAGAACCTGCGGCGCAATCCGGCAACGAGGGAGATTCCGGTTATTATGTTAACCGCGAAGGCCCAGGATGCGGACGTCTTCAAAGGCTGGCAGTCGGGTGTCGACTGCTACCTGACCAAACCGTTCAACCCGATGGAACTGCTGTCGTTCGTCAAGAGGATCTTCGATTCCATGGAAGGCGGTCCGGGCGGAGACAAGAGGTACGAGATCAACATTTAGCACCGCGGACCTAAGGAGATACGGACTGTGAGCAACAGGAAGACTGTGGCAATTCTACTTGGAGCAACCGTAGGTGTCGCTGCGGTGGCAACCGCGGTTGGTGTTTATCTTGCCAGGCAGGCGGAACCGGTAGTCGAAGACGTTAACATAGTATTCGAGAGAGCCCGGCAGACGGTTAAGAAGCTGGACGCCGCGGTGGATCATCTGCGCAGATCCGCTGCTGGATGAGACATATCGCGCTATTGCGCATCTACTTGAGGATAACGGGCGGCGCTGCAGGGAGTTGGGCAGTGCCGCTCTTGTTCATGGGGAACAGGCGCGCACGATAATAGCAGTTATGTTAACCCGCCTAAGCAGATGTTGCCTGACGCCCCTCTCCTGCTCGGTGGGTGTGCGTAACATGGGCCGGTGTTAGTAGGATCACAGGCGGATGTTAAGATCGGCGTCATCCACACTGCAGCGACCCTGATCGTTGAGCCCGGCTATCCTGGTTGCGTACCTCGATCTTTCAACAGCGAGATTGCCACACTTCGGGCAATACGTGTTTTCACCGGTCTGGCTTACCATGTTGCCGATGTAGACGAACTTGAGGCCGCAGTCCTTTCCGATCTTCTGGGCGCCGTACAGCGTCTCAGGAGGCGTTGGCGGCACGTTGGAGAGCTTACCGTACGGGAAAAACCGTGTCACGTGCCAGGGCGTTTCGGGGCCGAGGTTATCAGCAATCCATGCCGCGGTCTTGCGCAGGTTGTCCTCGCTGTCATTCCAGCCCGGAATCACGTTCGTAACGCACTCCACGTGCATTCCCCACTTGCTCCTGGCACGAACGGCCACATCGAGGATGGGCTGGACGTGCCGCACGTTCGCAAGTTCCCAATAGAATCGATCGTCCATGCTCTTCAGGTCGACCCTGTACACGTCAAGATATGGCCCAATTGTGTCCAAGTGCGCTTCTGTAGCATATCCATTGGTGACATAGACTGTATACAGCGAGTGCGCTTTGCACAGCTTTGCGCATTCGAGCGTATAATTGAGCCAAATGCCGGGTTCGTTGTACGTCCACGCCACACCCTGGCAATCCTGTGCCTTCGCCTGTGCTACGAGTCGTTCTGGCGTAACGCCGGTCCTGCAGACTCCCGACGCGGACTCCACCGCATCAGCGTAAGCGATTTCCCAGTTCTGGCAGAATACGCACCTGAAGTTGCACCCCAGCGTTCCCACGGAGTAACACGAACTGCCCGGCTTGTAGTGGAAGACGGGTTTCTTTTCGATGGGGTCGGCTGCGGCTGACGAGACGACGCCGTAGATCGTGCAGTAGAGGGTGCCTTCGTAGTTGATCTTGGTGTGGCAATACCCTACCCCGCCCTGGCGGATCAAGCATTCCCGCTGGCAGATATGACATCGGACGCTGCCTCCGGCGATCTGCTCCGCGAGAAGCGCTTCCTGCAGCGCCCCGGCGGACCGGAGGGACTCTATGACATCACCTGTTACCCGAATTGTCACCCGCCTCACCTCAAGTGCTGTTGGGACGATGCCAATAACAGTATTGTGAAAACCCCACACATCAGTTCTGGCCAAGCGAAAGCAGGGTTGTCGCCGTACCTTGCTCTTGTACCCATAGCGGTGGTTTTCCTGCCCTGCGCCGGCGCGGAAATGAGCCACTTTGCCCGAACCGCCGCCTGCATTACGAGCGTTCTGATGTTGTGCCACATCTACCTCTGCGCTCGCCACAGATATGGCTACCCCGATGGCGCCGTTCCCAGCATCTCCAGAATCCGGGCAATGACGTCCGCCACCGAGGTCATTACCGAACTGGGGGCCAGCGCCGATCTCGCCAGAACGAAGGCTGCAATCGTGGAGGCCGGACGCCACGCCCTGGGGACCGACCTCATTGCTCTATTCACGATCGACCCCTGCCTCGGCAGCATAGAATGCGAATCCAGCCCGGGTGTTTCAGAGCAGATGAAGACCGCGTTCCTCTCGCTATACGAGCACCAGATGACCGACCGTAACGTGAAGGATACCTGGATATGCGATCCTACCTGGCCCGATGCCACGCACCGTAGATCGCCTGAGCTGCTGAGCGCCGGGGTCGAGGCGGTTGCGGCCTGCCCTATTCGGTCACATTCAAGCATCTGCGGCGCTATTGTCGCGTTCTACACTGATCCCCTACCCAGACCCGAGGAGACTGTGTTGCTTCTCGAAGTGCTCAAGGCGCATGCCGCTACTGCCCTTTCTTATGCTGCCAGTCTGGAGCAGTCGCAGAACCTGTTGGACGGCCTCTATGGAAGGAACCAGGAGCTTTCGCACCAAGCGACAGTCGATGGCTTGACGGGCCTGCCAAACCACCGCACTTTCCGGCAGACACTCAAGCAGTTCTGCAGGAAGTCGCTGGCAAAGCAAGGCCGGCCTCTGAGTCTGGTCATGGTTGATGTCGATCACTTCAAGGCATACAATGACGCGCACGGCCATCCTGAAGGTGACTCGGTCCTGAGGGATGTCGCCAGGATCATGGCGTCCGAGATGCGGCAAGGCGATTTCGCTGCCCGCTATGGCGGAGAGGAGTTTGCACTTCTCTTCAGTGGAGCAGACAAAGAGTCGGCGTGCACAGCGGCAGAGCGCATCAGGAAAGAGATCGCTCAGCACACGTTCCACAAGGGCTCCGTCACTGTGAGCATGGGAGTTGCCGAATTCCCTCTGGATACCAGCGACCCCGGCGAACTCATCGAGCTGGCGGACAGAGCTCTTTACCATGCAAAAGCCATCGGAAGAAACCGCGTCTACGGTTGGGGAACAGCAACTCCAGCATCTGTTTCCGCCTCGTCAGATTGCCCAGGCAGTTCTCAGGCCGCATCGATCCTGGTGGTCGAAACCACTGATGAGAGCTGTGCAACCGAGGTTGTTGCGTCCATGCCGGATTCCTGCGACGTAATGTCTGTCGGCACTCTCGAGGAGGCCGTGGAGTTACTGAGGTCACGCCCGTTTGACATTGCTGTCGTGACATCCAACGTGCTTCCGGAGCGCGATACACACCACCTTGCATCTCTTGCCAGTTTGCACGTGCATATGCCGATCATACTGATCGCCGACGGGCTGCCAGCCGCCGAGAGCCGCGACGCACTTCGCAGGGGCGCATCGGACATCGTGATGAAGCCCTACAATCCCGCGAGTTTCCCCGTGCTGATCGAGCGTAATCTCGAAAGAAAGCGGCTCGAACTGCAAAGACTCATGCAAAAGAGCACCGGCGTTATGCTGCAGGCGATCGAAGCCCTGGTATCGGCGGTAGATGCAAAGGACCACCACACCGCGGGCCACAGTCACAGGGTCACGGAACTTGCGATGTCCTTGAGTGACATGCTCGGCATCTCCGACGAAGAGCGTTATGCGCTGGAACTGGCCGCCAAACTGCACGATATTGGGAAACTCGGCCTACCCGACAGCGCGCTAAACAAGGAATCTGCGCTGACGGAGTCGGAGTGGCAGGCTATGCGCGAGCATCCCGTGCTGGGAGCAAAGATCGTCGGGACCATCAACGAGCTGGCTTACGTGAGCACCATCATCCGCCATCACCACGAGCGCCTTGACGGAAGCGGCTATCCGGATGGTCTACGAGGACCTGCAATACCGTACCTCGCGCGGATCATCGCGGTTGCGGACACATACGAAGCGCTGACCACGGAACGAGCCCACAGGAAGTCTGTGACGCCTGCAGAAGCTATCGCTGAGCTCAAGAGGGGATCGGGGACTCTCTACGAACCGCACATTGTAGACGTCCTCGAGAAACAGCTCCGCGAGCAGGAAATCCCACCCGCCCGCTTCGACGCGGAAGCCGCGTAGCACTTACGGAAGAGTCTGCCCTCTTTCGCAAGGGGCGAAATCCAGGTTCTCCTCTCCTTATGAGGAAGAGGTCGAGGCCATATCCTCTGCCTGCTAACGATCTCTCTTGTCTCTCACTGCCTTGATGAGCGCCTGAGTGCCCTCGTCGTCCAAGCTCGAGGCACCCGCCGTATCGAAGATCTGCTTGGCCAGCATCGTGCCTTGCAGCGTGATGCCTGACTTTTCCGCCAGCTCAAGCGCCAGCCGCAGGTCCTTTCTCTGCAGCGCGATCCTGAACCCGGGCGCCCAGTCGCCAGCCGTCATCTTTGGACCCAGGTTGCTCAGCATCCACGATCCTGCCGAGCCGCCGCTGATGGCTTCCAGTAGACGGTTCGGGTCCAGCCCCGCGGCCTCACCCAGTGCAAGTCCCTCGCTCACAGCGAGTATGGTGAGCCCGCAGATGACCTGATTACAGGCCTTTGCAGCCTGGCCGGCGCCACTCGGGCCCATATACGTGATCTTCGAACCCATAGCGCCCAAAACGTCACGCACCGAATCTAACACGCTCTCGCTGCCACCAACCATTATTGAGAGAGTCCCTGCAATGGCACCGCTCTCGCCACCAGTTACAGGGGCGTCCAGGAACTCGACGCCGCGCGCCTGGCACTGCTCAGCGATCTCTATCGCAACGGCCGGGGATATTGTGCTCATATCGATGATAGCAGTGCTCTCTGCGCACCCGCTGAGCGCTCCGTTGGGTGCAAGGACAACCTCACGCACGTCTTCTGAATCCGCTAGCATTGTGATGACCACGTCGGATCCCGCCGCAGCATCGGCGCAAGACGCGGCGCGCTCCGCGCCCGCTGTGATCAAGGGCTCCATCTTCGCAGGAGTTCTGTTGAAGACCCGCACCGTGAAGCCGGCCTTGATGAGGTTCAGCGCCATAGGCCGCCCCATTGTTCCCAAACCGA
This sequence comes from Armatimonadota bacterium, assembly GCA_052035525.1. Taxonomy (GTDB): domain Bacteria; phylum Armatimonadota; class UBA5829; order UBA5829; family UBA5829; genus DTKD01. The sequence continues at coordinate 14,652 of JBPOHN010000056.1, read as the reverse complement.
TGAAACCTATTTTTGCTGCCATACTCCCTCCCCTGCTCTGCTGGCGGTAATCCCAAAGCGGGGTTCCCCGGAGGGAACCCCGCAAAGATTGCTAGAATATGCCAGGCCTATTCTTCCCTAACGGCCGCTCTCTGAAGAACGGATTCGGCCATATATATCTTTGCTTTCGCTCGTAGCGCGAGGGCGATTCCATCGCTAGGCCGCGCGTCGATCTCCAGTGTGCCTCCGTTGTGTGACACGGAAACCTTGGCGTAGTAGGTGTTGTTCCAAAGATCGTCGATCAGGACCCGCTCAATTGTTCCGCCCATCCTGGTGATCACGTTATTCAGCAGGTCGTGCGTGAGCGGCCGATCGGCTGACGTACCTTCGAGTGCCAGCCAAATGGACATGGCCTCGAACTTGCCGATGAAGATCAGGACTGAACGGTCCAGGGCATCCCTGACCAGGACGAAGGCCGACGGCGGCTGTGCACTGCCCTCTTCGCGATGTTCGTAGACGCCGATGACCTGGACTTCTTTCTCATCCATATCCTGGTCATCTAGTGGACGGCGCTCTTCCCCACCCTCCTCGGAAGGCCGAAAGAACGAGCTGTCCAGCCGGTCTTCATCGTCGAAGTTGAAATCCTCCAGCAAAGCTGTTTCCTTTCGCTTAATCCTAACTACCCACGGCGGGTGGACCGTCATTCCTAGGCATCCCGTAGAGAGACGGCTAGTCTACGTCGTTTTTCATAGTCTTATCGACTATCTGCAGGAACTCCTTGTTCGATTTGGTAGCCTTGATCCTCGAAATCAGCAGTTCCGTTGCATCACCAATCTCGGGAGCTGACAGAACTCGCCGCAGATGCCAAATTCGCTTGAGTTCCTCATCCGAATACAGCAGCTCGTCGTGTCTTGTGCCGGAGCGCTTGATGTCAATCGCCGGGAATATGCGACGCTCGGCGAGAGAGCGGTCCAGCACTAATTCCATGTTACCCGTGGCCTTGAACTCCTCAAAGATCGCGTCATCCATCCGGCTGCCGGTTTCCACGAGGGCAGTGCCGATGACGGTCAGGCTTCCACCCTCCTCGATGTTTCTCGCTGCCCCGATGAACCTCTTCGGCCGGTAGAGAGCGCTGGGATCAAGACCACCCGAGAGCGTCCTGCCGCTGGGGTTAACCGTCAGGTTCGACGCTCTGGATAGCCTGGTGATGCTATCGAGCAGCACGACAACGTCCTTACCCGATTCCACCAGTCGCTTACTCAATTCCAGGGTCATATCCGCTACTCGCATATGGTTTTCTGGCAGTTCATCAAAGGTGGAACTGACTACCATGCCATCAACAGACCGGCGGATATCAGTGACTTCCTCGGGACGCTCGTCGATCAGCAGTACTATCAGCAGAATATCCGGATAGTTGTGGGTTATGGCATTGGCTATGGTCTTGAGCAGCGTCGTCTTTCCCGCCTTCGGCGGAGCAACGATGAGACCTCTCTGGCCTTTCCCGATAGGTGCTATCAGGTCTATGAAACGGGCGGATACGTTTTCCGGCCCGGTTTCCAGAATCAACTGCTCGTTGGGATATATGGGAGTGAGGTCGTCAAAATTCTTCCGAGTCCTGGCGCTGTCAGGATTCTGTTCATTGACGGCTTGCACTCGAAGCAAGCTGTAGTACTTCTCCGAGTCCTTCGGCGGGCGTACCTGTCCCGAGATCTTGTCGCCGGTCCGCAAGCCGAAGCGCTTGATCTGCGACTGCGATACATAGACATCGCTTGCTGCCGGCGCGAAGTTCGAGTGCCGAAGAAAGCCCCAACCATCGGGGAGGATCTCAAGCACGCCCTGATCAAAAATCAGGCCCGTGCTTTCGGCTACCGACTTCAGAATCTGGACTATGAGTTCCTGACGTTTCGAATAGCCGTCCTCAATACCCATGGATTTTGCGATTTCTTCGAGCTCTTCGATACTTTTCTTCTCTAGCTCTGAAAGCTCCAGTGACTCCATCTATTCACCTCTTAGGCAATAACACCTTGAATGGGAAATGAATGCTGCTGGTTTGAGGCTTGACACAGGCAATCGGACACAGGCAGCCACAGCCATGCCGGTTCTCTGGGGACTGCTTGAATGATGATACCTGCGGAAGTCTTTAGCACAAATCGAATGAGGATTCGTCTGCGTTCTTTATATTATAGCCCGTATACCACTATCTGTCTAGCCCTTAAACAAATAAACTCATGCAAACTAGCTTTCCGACGGTCTGACTACGCCCACATACCTCAGGTTTCGATACCGACCGTTGTAGTCCAGGCCGTATCCGACCACGAAAACATCGTCGATAACAAATCCGCAGTAGTCGATACCCACATCGACCTCGCGTCGGGACGGCTTATCCAGCAGCGTACAGACCCTGACACTGGCGGCGTGTCTGGCCTTCAGGTTTTCAGCAATGTAGCTCAGCCGAAGCGTCCAGCCCGTGTCCACGATGTCCTCCACGATCAGCACGTCACGGCCTTCTATGCTTGCATCAAGGTCCTTAAGCAGCCGTACCACGCCTGAGGACCGGGTATCGGCGCCATAGCTGGAGATGGCCACGAAGTCGTAATCGAGAGGGATGTCGATAGCCCTTATCAGATCAGCCAGAAAGACGGCCGATCCCTTCAGGATCCCGACCACAAACAGAGGCTTCCCTGCGTAGTCCCTTGAGATCTGCTCTCCGAGTTCCCTGACCCGGGCGGAGAGCTGATCTTCGCTCAGCAGTACCTCTATCTGCTCGTCAGACGACAAGTTGTCTACTCCCATTCGATGGTCGCAGGCGGCTTGGAACTGATATCGTAGACGACGCGATTTACGCCGGGGACCTCGTTTATGATTCTGTTGCTGATTCTCTCCAGTACCTCATACGGCAATCTGGCCCAGTCCGCGGTCATCGCATCCTTGCTTGTCACAGCCCGTACCACCACGGTGTCAGCGTATGTGCGTTGATCGCCCATGACGCCCACGCTTCGTATTGGCGCGAGCACGGCAAGGGCCTGCCACACTTCTCTATACAGCCCTGCGCGTTTGATCTCATCCACGACAACATCATCCGCTTGCCTGAGCGTTTCCAGACGCGCCTTGGTGACCTCGCCAATGATGCGAATGGCCAGCCCTGGCCCCGGGAACGGCTGCCGCCATACCATGTCTTCAGGCAGACCTAGCTCGGCCGCTACCTTGCGGACCTCATCCTTGAAGAGGTACCTCAGCGGTTCGAGGACCTTCAGATTCATGTCTTCGGGCAATCCGCCAACGTTATGGTGGGACTTGATCACGGCTGCCTGCGCCGTGCCGCTCTCGATAACGTCGGGATACAGCGTTCCCTGAGCAAGATACTTTGCACCCTCTATCTGCGAGGCGTGCTCCTCAAAGACACGCACAAACTCCTCGCCGATGATCTTGCGCTTCTCCTCAGGATCGGTAACGCCGGCCAGCCGTTTGAGGAACCGCTCCTCCGCGTCCACGTAGACAAGCTTCATCTTGAAGTGGCCGGCGAACGTCTGCCGCACCTTCTCCGCCTCGTCCATACGCAGGAGCCCGTGGTTGACGAAGATGCAGGTCAGTTGGTCCCCGATCGCCTTGTGAACCAGAGCAGCCACACAACTGGAGTCGATGCCCCCGCTGACGCCGCAAATAACCTTGTCGGATCCAACCTGCTCCCTGATAGCTTGAACAGACGTCTCGACGAACGAAGCCATATTCCAGAGGCCCTCCAGGCCTGCCTGATCGTAGAGGAAACTTCTGAGAACCTCCATTCCATCAGGCGTATGCACTACTTCCGGGTGGAACTGCACCCCGAAAAGCCGTCTCTTGGTATCCGCCATTGCGGCAACCGGGGTGCTGGGAGTCTTTGCAGTCACGCGAAAACCGGGCGGAGCAGACTCGATTAGATCACCATGGCTCATCCAACACTCCATGGTCTTCTTGTCAGGCAGGATATCCGACGAGTCCAGGACTTCGAGCTCAGCACGACCGTATTCTCTGTGATCGCCAGGAGTAACCTGGCCGCCAAGCTCGAAAGCCATCAGCTGGGTCCCATAGCAAATCCCCAGCACGGGAATCCCCAGGGAGAAAATCTCGGGATCACACTTCGGAGCTTTGGGCTCGTAGACGCTGGCAGGACCGCCCGAGAGGATAATGGCTCTGGGCGCACGAGCTCTGATCTCGCTAACGGGCGTGTCGAAAGGTAGGATCTCGCTGTAGACGTGGCATTCTCTTACGCGTCTAGCGATGAGCTGGGTGTACTGGCCGCCGAAATCGAGAATAAGAACGAGTTCCTCGACATTGGCGGGTTGGTTCTGGGTCACGGGAGCCTCCGTACAGTGCTGCGGGCGTTGGCAAAATACATATTACCAAGGGGAAATGTATCGTGTCAACGAATGCTTGTCACCAAATCGTCTGGGGCCGGGATGATTCCCGGCCCCCTGATGTCGATCTTCCCGAAACGGCAAGCGCGCTACATCATCCCGCCAGGAGGGCCAGCGGGAGCAGGCGGCGTCTTTTCGGGTTTCTCCGTGACGACGGCTTCAGTGGTGAGCATCATCGAGGCAATGCTCGCGGCGTTCTCCAATGCCGAACGCGTCACCTTCGTGGGGTCTATGATCCCTGCCGCAACCATATCGACGTATTCGCCCGTTACGGCGTTGAAGCCCTCCTTCTCCTTCATCTCCCGAACTCTGCCGACGACCACGGAGCCTTCAGCGCCTGCATTCTCAGCGATCTTGCGGGTCGGAGCCTCCAGAGCTTTTGCCACGATCTTTGCGCCGACCGCTTCGTCACCTTCGAGCTTCGTCTTCAGCACCGCCGGGATAGCCCTGATCAGCGCGACCCCTCCGCCGGGAACGATACCTTCCTCGACTGCGGCCCTTGTCGCGTGCATCGCGTCCTCTATGCGCGCTTTGCGCTCTTTGAGGGCGGTTTCAGTCGGCGCCCCGACCTGAATCACGGCCACTCCACCGGAAAGCTTAGCCAGGCGTTCCTGGAGCTTCTCGCGGTCATAGTTGGAATCGGTGGTCTCGATCTCGCGCTTGATCTGCGCGATGCGTCCCTGCACGGCCTCTGTGCTGCCGAGCCCTTCGACGATCGTGGTGTTGTCCTTGATCACAACGACCTTCTTCGCGGAGCCCAGCATATCGACGCCCACATTCTCAAGTCTGAGTCCGAGGTCCTCGGTTATGAACGTTCCGCCGGTCACAATCGCTATGTCCTGCATCATTGCCTTGCGGCGATCTCCGAACCCCGGTGCCTTCACCGCCACCACGTTCAACGCGCCTCGGAGCTTGTTCACAACCACCATCGCCAGCGCTTCGCCCTCAAGGTCCTCGGCAACGATGACCAACGGGCGGCCAAGCTGCATGACCTTTTCGAGCAGCGGAACGATGTCAGCAATGGCGGAGATCTTCTTCTCGTAAAGAAGAATGAGAGGATCATCGTAGACCGCTTCCATGCGCTCCATGTCCGTGGCCATGTACGGCGAGATGTATCCCTTGTCGAACTGCAAGCCCTCGACCCATTTGAGCGTTGTCTCGGTCCCCTTGGATTCCTCTACCGTGATAACGCCGTCCTTGCCGACCTTGTCCATCGCATTGGCTACAAGCTCGCCAATCTCTGGGTCATTCGCGGAGATCGTGGCGACCTGCGCCATATCAGCATGCTCGCCCACGGGCGTGCTCATCTTGCGGATTTCAGCAACAGCCGTCTCCACCGCCTTCTCGATGCCCCTCTTCAGCGCCATCGGGTTGGCGCCCGCGGCCACGTTCATGAGGCCTTCGCGGACTATCGCCTGTGCAAGGACCGTCGCGGTCGTGGTGCCATCGCCAGCAACGTCATTGGTCTTGGACGCCACTTCGCGCACGAGCTGAGCCCCGACGTTCTCAAACCTGTCCTCGACCTCGATCTCCTTAGCGATCGTCACGCCGTCGTTGATCACCATCGGGCTGCCGTACTTCTTCTGAATCACGGAGTTGCGCCCGCGTGGACCAAGCGTAGTGCCGACGGTATCAGCCAGGGCGTTGACGCCTCGCTCCATAGCGCGGCGGGCTTCTTCGTCGAATCTTATCTCCTTAGCTGCCATTGTGCCGTTCCTTTCCTACTTGTCGAGGATTGCAAGAACGTCTTCCTGGCGCAGGATGATGTACTCCTCTGCGCCGACCTTTACTTCGGTCCCCGCATACTTGCCGTAGATGATCTTGTCCCCGACCTTCACATCCATCGGCCTCACCTTACCCGAGTCCAGTTGCGCGCCCGGGCCCACGGCGATCACTTCACCCTCAAGCGGCTTCTCCTTGGCCGAATCCGGCAGGACGATTCCACCCGGGGTCACGGACTCCGCCGAAAGAGCCTTGGCAATGATCCTGTCTCCCAAAGGTTTGAGCATATATGCACCTCCCGAAAGAATAACTAACTGATGATTAGCAGTCGCGTTAGTCGAGTGCTAGCGTATTTTAGAAGCTTTGAGGCCCGCCCGTCAAGACCCTGATTGGTCCAGAAACAGAAAAAGGGCGCTCTGGAGCGCCCTTTGCGTGATTTCCATTGTGGGTCTGACTAGGCGGCCGCGGCTTTCACGATGGTAGCGAATGCATCGGCCTTGAGCGAAGCTCCACCTACAAGCGCGCCGTCGATGTTCGGCTTGCTGAGCAGCTCAGCCGCGTTCTTGTCGTTCACGCTGCCGCCGTACTGAATCCGCACCGTATCGGCTACGTCGGCTCCGTACATCTCCTTCACGATGCCCCGGATAACGCCGCATACTCTGTCCGCCTCGTCCGATTCGCACACCTGTCCGGTGCCGATTGCCCAAACCGGCTCGTATGCGATCACCATCTTCATCGCCTGCTCATTGCTGAATCCAGCCAGGTCCGTTTTCATCTGAGCGGTGATCACTTCATCGGTCTTACCGGCCTCTCGCTCGGAGAGCAGCTCGCCGCATGCGATGATCGGGACTAGGCCGGCTGCGAACGCAAACTTGGCCTTCATATTGACCGTCGCGTCCTTTTCCCCGAAGTAGTCCAGCACTGCGGCGAGTTCATCGTCCACCGTTCCGAATCGGCCGCGTGTTTCCGAGTGCCCGATAATGACGCACTGGCACCCGGCGTCCACGAGCATCTGCGGAGAGATCTGGCTAGTCCAAGCGCCGGACTCCTTCCAGAACGTGTTCTGCGCGCCGAGCATGATGTTGCTGCCCTTGATCGCTTCGCCGACCTTGGCAAGCGCCACAAACGTCGGACAAACCGCGATGTCTACGTTGTTCACTCCCGAGACCATACCCTTTAGTTCAGTCGCAAGCGCTACGCCCTCAGCGATGGTCTTGTTCATCTTCCAGTTTCCGGCTATGAATGGTTTTCTGCTCATGATTGCTCCTATACGCACAACCGGTGACGGCCGCAAAGCAACCGCCACCGTAGTTGACCTATCAGTATTCGAGTTTGCCGCTACTTGTCCTGCAGCGCTACCACTCCCGGCAGTTCCTTGCCCTCGAGGAATTCGAGCGAAGCCCCGCCGCCTGTGGACACGTGGCTCATCTTATCAGCATAGCCCATCTGCTCAACTGCGGCAGCGGAATCACCGCCTCCGACGATAGTAACCCCATCGGACTCCGCCATTGCCTGGGCGATGGCAAGCGTGCCCTTCGCGAACCTGGGATCCTCAAAAACGCCCATCGGGCCGTTCCATACCACGGTCTTGGCAGTCTTGATCTTCTCGCTGAAGAGCTTGATGGTTTCGGGGCCGATGTCCAGGCCTCTGTAGCCTTCGAGCATCGCGTTGCTCGGTGCGACCTGAATGTCCACATCAGCCGGCACTCCCGAGGGAATGTCGAAATCCGCCGATAGCTTCGCCTCGACGGCATCCACCGGCAGAAGCAGTTCGACGCCTTTGTCCTTGGCCTTTTGCAGCGCCTGTTTCGCGAGTGGAACTCCTGATTCCTCGACCATCGAGTTGCCGACGCTCAGGCCCTGCGAGGCAAGGAACGTATAGGTCATCGCCCCACCAATGATCAGCACGTCCACCTTCTCCAGCAGCTTGTCTATGACGTCGATCTTGCCGGAAACCTTGACACCGCCGAGCACAGCGACAAACGGCCTCTCGGGATTAGCAATCGCGTTGCCCAGATACGCCAACTCCTTCTCGATCAGGAAGCCCGCGACGCCAGGCAGGTACTTGGTCACGCCCTCGGTAGAGGCATGTGCCCTGTGAGCAGTGCCGAATGCATCATTCACATATACCTCACCAAGGCTTGCAAGCTGCTCGGCGAACTTCGGATCGTTCTTCTCCTCGGCCGCGTAAAACCGGACGTTCTCGAGGAGCATGACGTCGCCTTCCTTGAGTCCCATAGCGGTGGCCCTTACTTCGTCGCCGATGCAGTCGTCGGTCTTCGTGACAGTCTTCCCCAGCAGATCGGAAAGGCGCTGCGCAACAGGATCCAGGTTGTACTTCTTGACGGAAGCTTCGTCCGCCTTGCCCGAGTCATCCGACTTGGGGCGGCCAAGGTGACTCATAAGAATCACCTTGGCGCCGTTATCTATCAGGTAGTTGATGGTCGGAAGAGCCGCCACGATACGGCGGTCATCGGTAATGTTGCGATTGGCATCAAGCGGGACGTTGAAGTCCACTCGGACCAGAACGCGCTTCCCGCGAACGTCGACATCTTTGACGGTCTTCTTGTTCATCTTCTACAGACCTTTCTTAACCATGAAGTCGATGAGGTCCCCTACTCTCTCGGAGTAAGCCCACTCGTTGTCATACCACGAAACGACCTTCGCAAACTTGTCGCCCAGCATCATTGTGCAGAGGCCATCGAAGATCGAGCTGTTGCTGTCGCCCTTCAGGTCCGAGGAGACAACCGGATCCTCGGTGTAGCCGAGAATGCCCTTCATCGGTCCCTCAGCAGCCTTCTTCATCGCCGCGTTGATCTCTTCCACCGTTGTGGCCTTGGAGAGGTTGACGCTCAGGTCCACACACGAGACCGTGGTGGTAGGCACGCGCAGAGCGTAGCCGTGCATCTTGCCCTTAAGCTCCGGAATGACCAGAGCGATGGCCTTCGCAGCGCCGGTCGTGGTCGGGATGATGTTGGCGGCGGCGGCGCGAGCCCTGCGGAGGTCCTTGTGAGCCTGGTCCGCGGTCTTCTGGTCGTTCGTGTAAGCGTGCACCGTAGTCATGAAACCGGCCTCGATGCCGAAGTTGTCCTGGAGAACCTTCGCGAACGGAGCAAGGCAGTTGGTCGTGCAGCTCGCGTTGGACACGATATTGTGCTTCGCGGGGTCATACTGATCATCGTTGACGCCCATGACTATGGTGATGTCCTCGTTCTTCGCGGGAGCAGAGATGATGACCTTCTTCACAGTGTCGTGCATGTGAGCCTTGGCCTTCTCGGCGTCTGTGAAGATACCCGTTGCCTCCACCACTACCTGAACTCCGAGCGTCTGCCAGGGGATAGCAGCCGGGTCTCTCTCGGCGAAGACCTTGATCTTCTTACCGTCGATCGAGATCGCGCCCTCTTCGGCCTTCACTTCACCCGGCCACACGCCGTAGTTGGTGTCGTACTTGAAGAGGTGAGCGTTGGTCTTCGAATCGAACAGGTCGTTGATTGCCACGACCTCGATGTCGTTCGGGTACTTCTGCAGCATAGCGCGCAGAGAAAGGCGACCGATTCTTCCGAATCCATTGATTCCGACTTTTACTGCCATTTGGTAGGGTTCCTCCTCAGTATTGTCCTCAAAGGCACGCACTGGTCGCAGTGCCCATCGAAAACAGCAAAATAGCTCGACGTGTAGCCGCCGAGCTGCTCAAAGCCAATATATTCTAGACATCTTGGAGCGGGCTGTCAATCAGAATCAGCCGACCCGGCAGCCCTAATCCACTCCAGGTTGAACTGCGCAAGCGTCAGCCTCTGATACGGGTTCTGCTCGCCGCGCTCGTAGAAGCACCAGATGCTGCCATCCTGAGTTGCCGCTAGGTCGGAGTAGGCAGAATGGCCCTCGTTCAGGACCCTTGATGCCACCCAGGTCTTGCATCCATCGATACTCAGCCTGACAGTCATCTTCTCGCGCCTGCCGCTTGCGGGGTTGCTGAAGATCACGCGGTCCCCCTCTCCTGGAAGCCGCAGCACAGCAGCTTGGCATACAGGCTCTATGAGAACACTGTCCGCAAAGGCCTTCCCGAACGTGAGCCCCCCGTCCTTGCTCCACGCGCACACCCGGGCAAGCGGTGGCTCAGCGCTCGTACGCGCATTGCGGCAGTTGATGTAGACCTTGCCGTCGGACATCTCAAGGGCCGTACATTCGTTGGTTCCCGCTTGCACGATCCCGCCGATCTTCCAGCTTGCGCCGTGATCGTCACTGTAGACCACATGTGAGTGTCCCGACTTCGAGCTGCCTCTCTTATCTACATGATCGCACGCCGCAAGCAACCTACCACTCTTCAACTGGATCCCGTGCCCCGGACCGGTCGCATACCATGTCCAGGTTGGTCTCTTCACGTCCGCGGTAATCTCGATCGGCTCCGCCCAGGTGATGCCTTGATCCTTGCTGTGGGTGACCCAGGCCGTTCTTTGCGCCATATAGTCGGTGTCCTGGAAGCCGACTCCGAGGTTCTTGCAGAAGAGCAGCCAAACGACTCCGGTCGATTGATCCACAATCGGGCAGGGATTGCCGCAGGTATCGGTGCCATCCGAGACAACAAGCTGGACGTCCTGCCACGTCTTGCCCCGATCGAGGCTCCGGCGAAGAAGAATGTCGATATCTCCGGTATCGGAAGCGCTGTTCTTTCGACCTTCGCAAAACGCGAGAAGCGTGTTCTCGCCAACGGGGACTATCGCCGGGATGCGATATGTGTGGTATCCACCCTGGCCACTGACGAACAGATCGGTCTGACGCAGCATTGGAGCAGCCACCGCGCCAACGGCGCAGAGCACAACACTGAACATGAACACAAGCCTTGCCAGCGTCTCCAACCCCGCCATCCTCTCACGAAGCTTAGGAAAGCTCGACCGGTTTCCCAGTCTTAGCCGACTGATACGCGGCGAGCGCTACCGCAAGGGCCCTAGCGCCGTCCTCTCCGGTGACTTCAACGGGTAGGTCTTCGCCGACCGCCCTTGCGAACGAGGCCACCAGAGCCAGATCGGCGTTTTCGCCGAAGTTCTCATACCTGCAGGACATCGTCTTGTCATAGAACGCCGTTATGTTCTGGCCGAACATGTCCATGCTTGCGACGCCGGCATCACCCGTTACGTCCATCTTGACGTTACCCCAGGTTGGGAAGCTCTTAGGTCTGGACCAGCTCGCGTCCAGCGTGGCGAACATGCCGTTGGAGAAGTCGATGGTCAGGATTCCGGTGTCGTCGAAGTCCTTGCCGAACATACGGTTTCCGATCTCGGCATACACCCTCACCGGTTCAGCTCCGGTCATCGCCCGCAGCAAATCAGCCACGTGGACAGTGTGGTCGATAACCGCGCCACCGCCCGATAGCTTCTTGTCCACGAACCAACCGAACGGGCACTGTCCCTGATTCGTTCCCTTGACGGCAAGGATCTTTCCCAGAACTCCGTCTTGCACGGCCTTCTTGAGCTGCGTGAAGGCAGGATGGAACCGGCACGGAAAGGCCGTCTGCAGCTTCACTGCCGCGCGCCTGCATACCTCGATCATCGCTTCGGCGTCTTCATTGGTGGTGGCAAGAGGCTTCTCGCACATCACGTGCTTTCCGTGCTGCGCTGCGACGACTACATGACGCCGATGGTGGACATTCTCACTGCACACAATGATCCCCTCCACATCGGTCTCCAGCAGCGCATCGTAGGTCGGGAACGCCTTGACGCCCAGATCCTTCCCCACCTTTTTGGCCCGAGCGCTATCGTCGTCCGCGATACCAACGAACTCCACTTCCTCTAGCTGCTTGAGGCAGTTGGCATAGCTGAATGCGTGCATGTGGGCGAAACTCATCATTCCAATCTTAACGGTCTTCATCGCAGTCCTCCTATGCCAATGTCACCGGGTCGCCGGTTGTTATCGATCTCAATGCAGCTTCGGCTATGCGTACGGCCTCGACACCATCCTTACCTGTCACCAAGGGTGACGTACCGTTCTCCAGGCAATCAACGAAGTGCTGAAGCTCAAGCTGATAGGGGTTCACAAATTCGCAGTTCTCGCGTGTTGTGTGCCCTGGCTGGCCATCTTTGCCCTTTGTCTCGATCACGAGCGCCGATGAGAGGTCGCTGCGGTATTCCAGCAGCCCCTCAGTGCCCGCGATCTCCATACACATAGCGAAACCGTTGGGCCTCTGCCAGCTTCCCTCAACGTGCGCGATAACGCCGCTGTCGAACCGCAGCGTCACCAGCGCGTAGTCCGTCTCAGGTATTCCGGCATTGTAGAGCCCGCGCGCATACACCTTCCGAACATCGCCGTAGACCGATCGGAGCCAGTCAAACTCGTGGATCATCAGGTCCAAAACGGCCCCGCCGCTGTTCTGCACGTTCGTCAGCCAGTTGTCCGGCCTGAAAGGAGTCCTGCTCTGGCGGCTCGCGCGCACTTCCACGGTTTCACCTATCGCACCGCTGTCTACAAGAGCTTTGAGTCTGCTGTACTCGGGGAACCACCTCACAACGTGAGCGACAAACAGCGTCACGCCCGCCTCTTCGCAAATGCGGTCTGCCTCCATCGCCTGGCTGATCGTGCGTGCCAGCGGCTTTTCGCAGGCAATATGCTTCCCTGCAGCCGCCGCCGCTTTGATCATTTCCAGATGAGTCGGAGTGGGGGTGCAGATGCTAACGGCGTCTATCTCATATTCCTTCAGAAGCTTACCTGCATCTGTGACGGCCGCCACGCAGAGCTCATCGGCGAGTTCCTGTGCGGCATCCACACGTGAATCGCAAATTGCCACAAGCTCGGCATTTGAAATGGCAGCATATGCTTCAGCGTGGGTACGGCCTATCTTCCCCGCGCCTATGACAGCGACTCTCTGCATATCCTGATAGCCTCCTCTTGCGAAGTGCGGGGCACTTCCTTTCCGCGGCGGACACCTCAGCAGCTAGGAGCAGCGCAGATCGCCCGCCGCGGTATATAGAACAGATCTAGAGCAGTATGACAGCAGGGGACTGAAGGACTTCTCTCAGCCTTGCGAGGTATTCGGCTGCCGGAGCGCCGTCCATGACCCGGTGATCGAATGTGAGACAGAGGTTCATCATCGACCTTATGGCGATCTCGTTATTGACCACCACGGGCTTTTCGACAATCCGACAGACGGCGAGTATCGCACTCTGACCGGGAGTGATGATCGGCGTGAACGAGTCGATCCCGTAAGCTCCCAGGTTAGTGATGGTGAACGTGCCGCGGCTGAGGTCTTCGGCCGTAGCCTTGCCCGTTCGGGCCCTCTCGGCGAGCCCCTTGATTTCTCTGGATATCTCTACAAGCGACTTCGCCTGTACGTTCTTCACGACTGGCACCAGCAGCCCGTTCTCCACCGCTGTTGCAAGCCCTATGTTGATCGCATCCGAAATGACGATCTTGTCACCTTGCAGCGAAGCGTTGACTATGGGCTTGTCGAGGATCGCCTTCGCGGCAGCCTTAACGATGATATCCGTATAGGATATCCTGACTCCGGCACTTCGCTCGATCTCCGGCAGAAGCTGCTCGCGCAACCGGACGCACTCCGTCATATCGACTTCCGTCACCAGCGTGACCGGTACCACCGATTCCCAGGTAGATTGCACACTCTGCGCAACCATCTTCCTCAAGCCGGAGAACGGTATCGTGCGCCCTATGCCGGCGGGAGCCGCTGCAACACCTCTCTCAACGTCCTCACGAGTAATTCTGCCGCCCACTCCGGTGCCGGATACCTGGGTGATCGGGACGCCCATATCCGCCGCGACTTTGCCCGCAAGAGGAGTCGCGCGCACTGAAGCGGCATAGGCGAGAACATCCTTCTCGGTTACCCGTCGGTTCGGGCCGGTTCCCCTACCCGCCAGGAGGGATATGTCAATGCCTCGCTCCGCGGCAACGCGCTTGGCCGCTGGGGAAGCAAACACCCTCTCGCCGCTGACAGCAGGCTGTGCAGGCGGAGGAGCGGGTGCCTCAACCTGAGGCGCCTCAGGGGCTGGAGCAGGCGCCGCAGGCGGCGCTGCGCTCGGAGTCACGGGCGGAATATCGGCCGCCACGGGAGCGGGCCCGGACGGGCCTTCAGTAAGAAGCGCGTCAATAGATTCATCCGCTGAGCCTATGATCGCTATCGGGTCCTGGACCGGTACTACATCATCGACGTTGGCCAATATCTTGCGAAGTACGCCCGACTCCGGCGCTTCGACTTCCATATTGACCTTGTCCGTCATTACTTCCAGAAGCGGTTCACCCTTGGTGATCGTGTCACCCTCGTTCTTGAACCACTTGATAATCGTCCCCTCTTCCATCGTCTGGCCGAGGAGAGGCATCACCATCTTAGTTGCCATTGTTTCTCTCTTGCCTTTCTGAGATTGCGCAGACGCACAATAATATCACTACGCCTTCAGTCCGTCTGTTTCCTTCGCTGCGGTCAATGCATCCGTGATGCCTCATCTAAGAATGTTACCGTAGTGCTTAACGATGCCTCACGAGAGATGTCACTCAAGCAACGTGTCGTATAGCTCCGAGGTCAGGTCGCTGATGGACCTCAGCAGTGCTGCGGGGT
>JBPOHN010000128.1:0-3077 GCA_052035525.1 Armatimonadota bacterium | reverse complement strand
CAGAGGCTTACGGGCCGGTGCTGCAAGGGCTGCGCAAGCCGGTGAATGACCTTTCGCGCGGATGCGACGTAGAAGATATCGTGAATGTTGCCGCGATTACCGCGGTGCAGGCCATACAATAATGCTGAATTATGAATGTTGAATTATGAATTCCGACCTGCGAGAGCTCGATTCCCAATTCATAACTCATAATTCATAACTCATAATTTCAAGCAAGGTGTCAAATTGAAGATTCTAGTTCTTAACAGCGGGAGTTCGTCCCTCAAGTATCAGTTGTTCGACTCCGAGACAGAGGAAGTGCTTGCCAAGGGTCTGGCGGAGCGCATAGGCGTTGTCGGCGGCGGCGGCAAGATCAAGCACGAGTCCTCTTGCGGCAGTAGTGAAGTGGATGTCGAAATGGCGGACCATGACAAGGCTATGGAGCACGTTTTCCAGCTGCTCACAGACCCGAAGTGCGGCGCTGTCGCAAGCGTGGAAGAGATATCCGCAGTCGGCCATCGTGTTGTGCATGGCGGCGAGAAGTTCGTGCAGCCGACACTCGTGGATGACGCGGTGATCGAGGAGATCGAGAAGCTGAGCCAGCTGGCGCCGCTTCACAATCCGCCGAACCTCAAGGGGATTCGGGCTTGCGTTCGCAAGATGCCGGCAGTGCCGCAGGTGGCTGTGTTCGATACGGCGTTTCACGCGACGATCCCCGATTACGCATATACATACGCCCTGCCCTATGTCTACTACGAGAAATACGGCGTCAGGCGCTACGGCTTCCACGGGACTTCGCACAAGTACGTGACGCTGCAGGCGCAGAAGATGCTGAAGGAGGCGGGGCTCGATCCGGACTCGACCAAGATCGTCACCTGTCACCTCGGAAACGGGTGCAGTATGGCAGCCGTGCAGGGCGGTAAGGTCGTGGACACAAGCATGGGCATGACCCCCGCGGAAGGGCTTGTTATGGGCACGCGCGGCGGTGATGTCGATCCTGCTATCCTCGTGTTTCTGGCGAAAGAACTGCACGCGAAGGCCGAGGAGATCGACGACATCATCAACAAAAAGAGCGGGCTGCTGGGCGTTACGGGAATCTCCAGCGACATGCGCGACGTTCAGAACGCGGCAAGGGAATGCAACAAGCGGGCTGAGCTAGCCATCAGGATGTTCTGCTATCGGATCAGGAAGTACATCGGCGCTTACTCGGCGGCGATGGGCGGCCTTGATGCCATCGTCCTGACCGGCGGCATTGGCGAAAACGACGGCAACATCCGCAAGCGGATATGCGAGAACATGGGCTTCCTGGGCATATCGCTCGATGAGGAGAAGAACGCAAGCCTGAGAGGCCCGGCCGACATCAGCAAGCAGGGCAGCCGGGTGCGAATCCTGCTGGTTCCGACGAATGAGGAACTGATGATCGCCCGGGAGACGGCTGAGGTCGTAGGGAAATAGCGCCTGGCGCGCAGCATTATTTGTAGGGGCGAAGCATTCGCAGTCAGATTGCCAGCATCCGACCGGCCCGTATGCGAATGCTTCGCCCCTACACGGCGTGTAAGCCTGGCTGAAGCTTAAGCCGGTGGCCCACCTTTTACGAACCCGCTACATTTGTGGTAACATAGAGGGGCTTTTTGCCGCGGCGGCGCTTTGTCGGCACAAGATGATCCCCGTAGGCAGGGGGACTAACATGAAATTGGACCTGAGCGAGATCGCTGCCAACCTAGGCAAGCGGATCAAATACGAAATCAACGAAGCGCCGTTAGAGGATGCCCAGAGTGGGCTCAAGTGCGTGGAGCCGGTCACAGGCAGCGTCACTTTCGCCAACACCGGCAAGACTATCGATGTCCGGGGCGAGTTCAGGACTAGTGTAGAGCTCGATTGCGCCAGGTGCCTGCGAGCCTACCGAATGTCCGTTGAGATGCCTATTGAGGAAGAGCTGCCGCTTGAGGGCGCCCCGTGGGCGACGGAGCAGCAGCAGGAAGATGTAGAGGAACTGCCAGAGGAGGAGAAGGAACCTCTGTTCGTGGATAATATCTTCGATCTGGAGGAGTACCTCAGGCAATCCATACTCGTAAACGTACCGATAAAGCCGTTGTGCGAGGAAGGCTGCAAGGGCCTCTGCTCTCGCTGCGGCGCGAATCTGAACGAAGGACCATGCGGGTGCCCGCCGGATGAGGAAAAATCGCCATTCGCGGCGCTGCGTTCGCTGGTCGAAGACGACGAGTCAGAAAGCTAGAAAGCTGAAAGTTCAGAGTTGGCTGTGCACGACATCAAAGGTCGGCGGCGCATCTTTCAACTTTCAGCTTTGAACTTGGAACCAGGAGATACCGATGCCTTTACCGAAAAGACGACATTCCAATCAGAGGACGCGGCTGCGCAGAACTCACTACAAGCTGACGATGCCGGGGATCTCTGAATGCTCTCGCTGTCATGAGCCCAAGCTTTCGCACCACGTTTGCCCCTCCTGTGGTTACTACAACGGCCGCCTGGTTGTCGCGGTTAAGGAGAAGCAGAAAAAGGGCCAGGAATAGTGCCGCTTGCCGACGGTGCTGAGGTGATTCACGGATGATCATAGCCGTCGATGCCATGGGCGGTGATTATGCCCCTGCGGAGATAGTGAAGGGGGCAGCTCAGGGCAGCAAGCTCTACGGTGTGAACGTAATCCTTGTGGGAGATGAGGCAAAGATAACGCCTCATCTCTCGTCCGAATTCGCCAGGTCCTCCAGCGTCAGCATCCGACATGCCGCGGAAGCAATCGGCATGGACGAGCACGCGTCCGCAGTCAGAACCAAGCGGGACGCCTCGGTAGTTGTGGCCGCATCGCTGGTCAAAGAGGGCAAGGCCGACGCTATGGTCAGCGTGGGGAACACCGCCGCGGCGATGGCGGTTGCCACGTTGCGCCTCGGAAGGATTTCAGGCATAGACAGACCCGCCATAGCAACCGTGATGCCCAGCGCAAGCGGAGCCACGGTTCTGCTTGACGCCGGCGCGGTTGTGGACTGCAGCGTTGAAAACCTGAAGCAGTTCGCGGTGATGGGCGGAGTCTACGCGGAGAAAGCGCTTTCGATAGAGCGTCCCCGAATCGGGCTGCTTTCCGT
>JBPOHN010000134.1:0-2241 GCA_052035525.1 Armatimonadota bacterium | reverse complement strand
CTAGCAGTGCGAGGATGGACGAGGGCTCGGGAACCGCGTACGTAACTATTGCGGAGAAGTCCAATCCTGTGAATCCATGACCGGCATCGTTTGTCACAAAGAACTGAAGCTTGTTTGGTCCAGGTTGAAACAGCTGTTGATCATCAACGGTGATCGTCGTCACTTCCCAGAAGGTGACGCAGTACGTGGGGTCTGTGGCTACAGCCTCATCGTTAAGACAGACTAGGCATCCGGTATCATCGGTCATCACGTCGATTGAGATGCTCGCCTCCGTGAAGTTCGCAGGCAGCACAAAGCCGATCTCATACAAGGAGGTACCGGGGGCACATAGAGGGTTATAGATGTAGGGGTCGTAGTACGGACCTGGACCGATCCAGTTGGTCCCGCCGATCGGCTCCGCCCAACTGGCGACTGGTTTCCTCCCTATATATGCCTGCTGCCGGGGTATTCTGGAGGCGGGGTACGTTGTGTCGAACGCAGGAAGATAGATCTCTCTGCCCTCAATAGTGACGTTCGGATCAGTCTCTCCGATACTGCCCTGTCCACTCCTGAGCTCAATTATGCTACTCTGAGCCGTGCTACTCGTAGATACAAGCAGCAGGATCACCACAGCCAACAAACCCTTGTTCATCTCCTCATCCTCCCGATGGCTCTCTATCGGAGCCTGATCAAGTGTTGACAAGAAAAGCCCCAGCAAGTCCTGAAACTGCTGGGGCTCTCAAGCAGTTTATCCTCTGAATGTCTGCTTGTCAAGCGCGTTATTTGGCGATTACGTGTTGTGCGACATTCCCATCGACTGCGAGCCTATGACCCATCCATCTTCCACAGTTCCTGATAGACACACTATAACCGGAGGTATCACGATGAATACAGCAACCGCATCCACTCCCATCAAAGAGCGGCAGGACAAGCCTAGCCGACCATTTGCCGACATCGGCAGACACATCAGCTATTCCCAGGTCAACATGTTCGACCGATGCCAGCTCTCTTGGTATCTCAAGTACGTAAAGGGCATCGCCAAGAAGCCCACCGTCCAGATGCTCCTCGGGCAGTGCTATCACAAGGCACTGGCGCTCAACTTCGAGGAGAAGCGCGTCACCGGCATAGACCTGCCTGCCAATGATGTCGTGCTGCATTTCACCAGCACATTCGATGATGCGGTCGCTCGGGGCGAGATCGACTCTGCGCCGGGACTCGGATTCGATTCCTATCGCGATCCTGTTGCCAGGCTTCTGCGCCACTACTACGAGGAATACGTGGTGGACAAGATGGAGCCGGTTCTGACCGAGCACGAGTACGTTATGCCGATCCCAAACTGCGATCGCGTGTTTGCCGGGATCATCGACGTTCAGCTCTCCGACGGCACGATGATCGACTTCAAGGTTGCCAGCCGAAGATGGTCGGGTTCCGAAGTCACCGAGAACAAGCAGGCTACGGCGTACGCGATGCTCTCGGGGAGGGATGTGGACTTCGAGTTCCACATCGGGCTGAGGGCGAACGTGAAGCCAGCAGTCCAGATCGTGAAGATGCGCCGGACTCAGGACGAAGTAGACGCCTATGTGCGGCATCTGCAGTCCACCGTCTCACAGATGAAGGACATAGAGTCGGGCACCGCCGATCCGTTCCCGCGCACCGGGTTCTGCAATGAGAAGATGTGCCAGTACTACCAGGAGTGCCAAGACTGGAAGTATGGAGGGCTGGCGTGATGAATGTGACGAAGACGATCAGGGTTGGAGTCTACGGAGGGATGGTGCAGTGGGTCGAGGGCGTCCCCGAGGGTGTCGTAGTTCAGGTATTCGACTACGACACCGACGGGGTGAATGAAAAACGGCTTAAAGCCGACGAGTGCGGTAAGCCCTGCATGATTGCAGTCTATGACTGTCAGCAGTGACCTTCAGTTGTGTCCTCCTCCTGCTCTATGCGCCCAATGGCCGTCTCTATCGCGGTTGGGTCGATATCGCATCCGATGAAGGATCTGCCCAGCCTCAGACACGCCACCGCGTTCGTGCCGCTGCCCACGAATGGATCTACAACAAGGTCGCCAGCGATTGAGTACGATTCCACGAAATGCAAGGCTTCGTCCAACGACTGCTGCCACTTATGCCCGTCCTTTTCAGGACCGTCGCCATTGTAGAGGTCGCTCGTCCATTCAGTCGAGGTGAATGGAGGCTTGCAGTAGACTATTACAGGCTTCCATCGACTATGAATCCTGCGCGCGTGAATCGGCGTTGACGGTCCGCA
>JBPOHN010000035.1:0-118647 GCA_052035525.1 Armatimonadota bacterium | reverse complement strand
GGGGTTGTGTATGTCGGCGGCGGACGGAAGAGGCCGTCACCCTGAACTCGTTTCAGGGTCCACTCCGGGTGTGCATAGCAGATGCTGAATCAAGTTCAGCATGACGTGTAACCGCCACCGGCATATGCCCCGAACCACCGGGGGTTGTGTGTGTCGTCGGCGGTTCGGTGTCAACTCCGCAGGCTCCGCAGCACCGCCAGATTCTCTGAATCCGGCGTCAGGTCATCCTCGGCGGGGGTTTCTATTATGCCGGGGAGGTCGGCGGTGCCGGGGTAGTTCAGTATCGCGCGGAAGCCTTCGCGGCCTATGTGGCCCTGGCCGATGTGGTAGTGCCTGTCCCGGCGGGAATCCAGCGGCATCTGCGTGTCGTTCAGGTGGACGACTTTGAGCCTCTCGAAGCCGACGTGCCGCTTCAGCAGATCGAACATCGAGTTCACTCCCTGCTCGGTCGAGATGTCGTAGCCCGCACCCCATAGATGCGCCGTGTCGATGCAGATGCCGACGCGGTCGCTGACATCGGTCAGGCGCGAGAGGATGTCCTCCATCTGCTCGAACCGGCTGCCGATGCTGTTTCCTGAGCCTGAGCCCATCTCCAGGGCGATTACCGGACCTTCATCGCATACGCTGCGCCCGGATCGCCCCTCGTCCTTCGACAAGCTCAGGATGCTCGGATCGCTCCGGTCTTGCGTGCTGATACCCGCTTTGAGAGCATACCTGACAGCCTTTTCGATCCTTTCGAGTCCCGCCTCGTAGCCAGCGCCCTTGTGACTGCCGATGTGGGTGACGATGTAGCCGGCGGATATCAGCGGCGCGCGCTTGACGGCGTCGGCGAGCACAACCGCGCTCTTGCCCCAGATATCGTCGTCGGGTGAGGCAAGGTTCACGAGGTAGGGCGTGTGGAGGACGATCGGATGGATGTTGAGATCGGCGGCCCGGGCAGTGAACAGAGCGGCGGCGTCGGGATCGAGCGGCGTCCGCGCCCAGGCGTTAGGGTTGCCGGAGAACAACTGGACCGCCTCGCACTCCAGCCTTTGCGCCCGGTCGAGCGCCTTGACCAATCCACCGCCGATACGAATGTGCACCCCCAGACGCAAGCAACCTTACCGCCAATCTGCAATTCCGCAATCTACAATCTGCAATCCAAAATCTAAATCCAGGATCGCTTCAGTCGTCGTCGTCAGGCCCGAGCGGGTCCATATCCTGAGAGGAGTAGCTGAACGAACTCAGCTCCTCCGCGCGGTAGAGCGTTATCAGCAGGTCCTCGCGCTCGAAGCTGGGCAGATAGGAAGAGACGATATCCTCATCGATTGTCTCGAGGAGATCCTCTTCTTCCTTAACCGTCAGGTCCACCTCGAGTAGCACGGCGGCGTGGATCGTGTCGTGAGCGTAGTGCAGGTGAACCTGGCCTACGCGTGTCTCGTTGTCCCAAATGACGTAAATCTCGGACGCGACCGTGCGCACGTTGCGCGATAGCCGGAATTGTCCTCTGCCGCTGTTTTCCAAAGTGAACCTCCTCGAACCCGCTGCGGGGGATTCAATAGTATCCCACTTTTTGCGGGAACAGGCAACAATGCCAGGTGACGCCGTGTCGGAATCGGCCGTGTGCGTATGGATGTAACGTCGCGCGGCAAGCGTCTATTGCCTAATGCCTGTTCCCTAACTATACTATGTCTATGGCTCTGCTTGCTATAAGGAACCTGTCGAAGCACGTGGGTGGGACCTGGGCGTTGTGGGATGTGTCCCTTGAGGTCGATTCAGGGGAGATAATGGGCATTCTGGGGCGGTCGGGTTCCGGCAAGACGATGCTTGCCTCTGTGCTTGCGGGTCTGCAGGAGCCTACCTCGGGAACGCTGGTGACCGGCGATCCGGATGGCGCGCCGCCGTTCAAGGTGGCGGTTGCCCTCAGCAATCCAGCGTATGCGCCCGATCTCACAGTGTACGAAAACCTCGACATGTTCGCCCTGGCCTGGGGAATGCCTGCCCGGCGTCGGGTGAAGGAAGTCCCGTTTACGATGGAGCGCCTGAAGCTTTCCGACTTGCGATCGGCGAGGGCGGGGACGCTGAGTTCCGGTGAACTGGCGCGGATGGAGATCGCTCGCGGATTGCTGTCGGATGCGCCGCTTGTGGTGATCGATTCGCTGCTCGATTCGCTCGATCCTGCGGTGTTCGAGTCGCTCTGGGACCACTTGCTCAACCTCAAGCGCAGTTCCGATAGGTCGTTTCTCGTTCTGACCGGCTCGGGGAAGATCGCGGAGGTGTGCCAGAAGATAGCGGTGATCTCGCGCGGAAGGATCGCGTTTTTGGGCCGGCCCGAGGACTTCCGGAGGCTGGCGGGAGAGGACGTGGTCGTGCTGGGGGATATGAGCAACCCGATGACCCGTCACAGAATCCAGGAGCGGCTGTCCGTGGTGATTCAGGAGGAGGACGGGTTCCTGTCGTTTCGGGTGGCGAACGGGGAAAGGGTTGTTGGGGAGTTGCTATCCGAGTTCGGGAACGATATGAGCTGCGTCTACCTGAAGCGGCCGACTCTGGAGGACGCGCTGGATGTGCTTGCCAGAGGCGGATCGAGCGTGGCGGCCGGGACGGGGAAGCAGTTGTGAGTTGGCAATTAGGAACTATGAACTGGGGAAGCGAACAAGCGCTCTTGCGGGTCGCGCTAAAGTGATTGGGAAGGGCACGGATCGGTGGTAGCATTCAGGCTGGCGGTTATGAATACGAAGCGGATTCTCAGGAACAAGGGGCTGAGGATCGTGCTTGTGGCCATCCCGGTGCTGATGGTCCTGCTCCGGCTTGTGTTACCCGGCAGCAAGCAGATTCTTCTCGCCGCGCAGCTTACTCCTCTCGTGTGCGCGCTGCTCCTGTGCGTCGTGATCTACAGCCAGTGGGCGATGGATTCGGCGAGGGGGCTTATTGCCGGATTTCACTCCTCGCCCGTCTCGCGTAGGGGCATTATCGTATCAAGGGTGCTGAGCGGCGCCCTGATTCTCCTCGCGCAGATGGCAGTATTCATCGCGGCGCTGGCGGTCAGGTTCTGATCTATCTGCTAGAGTCCGCGGTTCCGACGGGCGACAGTGTGGCGATAGGCAGGCCGTGCCGGGTAAACACGATTCTGTCACCTCTGGCTGCTCTGTCCAGAAGAGCACCCCATCGCCTTCTTGCTTCAGATATGTTTACTGTGATCGTCTCTGTTGCCTCCTCTCGACCATCCGACGAACGCGCGAGTCCCTCCCGACGCAGGAAGTTGCTAACCAGCTAGGTCTCGGAAGGTTGCGTCTGTGAGCCAACTTGTGTAGTGAGATCTCTGCGTTCCGTCCTGCCACGTCCAACCATTGAACGGCAATGGGATCAGAGTCCGCAATCTTGAGTGCTCGCAGTACAGCCTCCACTTTGCGGATGTGTCCTGCCTTATCGGTCTTATCGTCAGGCAGATCAAACCCGTAAGCTACCGGGAGGCAAATATCAAGGATAGAACTCTATCTCCCGAAACAGATGGCCGATGAGGTTTGGTTTGCACTCAATGTTCTGGCTTGCCTGCAGTAGCTCGACTGCGTCCCTGTACATAGCTGCGGGACCGGGACCCACAATGCTGTAGAGACGCCTGATTATCCTCGCGTCTCTCTCGTCACCATGGTGGCCGTATCCCGATCCCGTGTCCATTATGTCCCTTGACTGTCTACGCCACTCCAGGTTCGAGCCGCGGCTTCTTTTCCGCCTGAGGCTCCGGCTTCGCGTCGGCGGTGACTTCGGCTGGCTGCGCCGCCGGGGTCTCCGGCTCTGTGGCGGAAGTCAGACTCTCGAGCGACGCGCCTTCCATCAACGCCTCGAACTCCTCGCGCTCCAGAGTCTCCTTCTCGAGCAGCACCTTTACGATAGTGTCCATCTTGTCCCGATTCTCGCTCAGGATAGCCTTGGCACGATCGTAGCCCGCGTCCATAACCGCCCGGATCTCCCTGTCGATCGCTTCCGCAATCTGCTCGGAGTAGTTCCGGTCCTCCATCATGTCGCGTCCCAGGAACGGGTTGCCGTGACGCTTGCCTACCGTAAGCGGCCCGATGGCCTCGCTCATGCCATACTCGCAGACCATTGCCCGCACCAGTTCGGTAGCGCGCTCCAGGTCGTTGCCCGCACCGGTCGATATCTCGTTGAACACCATCTGCTCCGCCACCCGGCCGCCGAGCAGGCCGGCAACCCGGTCCAGAAGCTCGCTCTTGGTGGTGAGATACTTGTCCTGCGTCGGCAGATGCATGGTATAACCCAGCGCCATACCGCGCGGCAGGATCGACACTTTGTGCACGGGGTCGCAGTTCGGCAGCAGTTCCCCGACTATCGCGTGGCCGACCTCATGGTAGGCCACCATTTCCTTCTCTTTTTCGCTGATGATGCGGCTCTTGCGCTCCGGACCCGCGATTACGCGGTCGATCGAGTCCTCGAAGTCGCCCATGAATATCTTGGTCTGATCTCGCCGTGCCGCGAGCAGCGCGGCCTCGTTTACGAGGTTGGCAAGGTCAGCACCCGAGAATCCCGGAGTCCTTCGGGCCAGCGATTCCACGTTCACATCGTCCGCGAGCGGTTTCCCGCGCAGGTGCACGTTGAGTATCGCCTCGCGGCCGTGCGCGTCCGGATTGTCCACGACCACGCGCCTGTCGAAACGACCCGGCCTGAGAATCGCGGGGTCAAGAACGTCCGGCCTGTTGGTGGCCGCGATGAGAATGACGCCCGAATTCGGGTCGAACCCGTCCATCTCGACCAGGAGCTGGTTCAGGGTCTGCTCGCGCTCGTCGTGCCCGCCGCCAAGTCCTGCCCCGCGCTGTCTTCCGACCGCATCGATCTCGTCGATGAAGATCAAGCTGGGCCTATTGGCCTTCGCGGTGTCGAACAGGTCTCTGACCCTCGATGCGCCAACGCCGACGAACATCTCGACGAAATCCGACCCACTGATGTGGAAGAACGGTACTCCCGCTTCACCCGCGATCGCCCTGGCGAGCAGCGTCTTGCCGCAGCCGGGAGGTCCCAGCAGCAGCACGCCCTTGGGGATCTTCGCGCCAAGAGCCACGAACTTCTTGGAGTTCCTCAGAAACTCCACGACTTCCTGAAGCTCCTGCTTGGCCTCATCGACCCCTGCTACGTCATCGAACGTGACCTTGGGAACGTTCTCATTGAGCCGTTTCGCCCTGCTTCGCCCGAAGCTCATGGCCTGGTTGTTGCCGGCCTGGGCTTGTCTCATGAAGAGCATCCACAGCACCACGAGGAACCCGAGCGGAAGGACGATCGAGATCAGCATGCTGACCAGCGGTCCCGAGAACGGAGACTTCTCAAACGAGTACTTGACACGGTGGGTGTTCAGCAGCTTGATGAACTCCGTCTGATCGCCCGGCGGAGCTATGGTTGCCTGATACTTGACGCCTTTCTTGGTCGTGAACGAGAAATCGTCACCCGTCAGGCTGCCGCTGGCGACCTTCCCCGCCACGATCATCTCCTGAGCCTCCGAAGCCGTGACTCGCTGCGGGCTCTTCCCCATCACGTTCATTGGCGTGCTCCGGGTGAGGAGCATCACTACCATAACTATGAACACAACAGCAATTACGCTTCTAAGATACCGGTTCAAACTTTACCCTCCGGCGCCTGTTGATCGCGCCTCGATACATTATACCACGCTCCGGGAACGGCACAAAGCGAGCAGGCACTTCCGGTTGGCCGCTCGCGCCTCGGGCTGTGCCGCTTTTCCGACCGTCGGACAACTCCGTCCGACAAGCTCTCGGAGCTGTCCCTGCGAAGACGATATTCGCGTGCAGGAATGCAGCATCTGCGAAAAAAGATTGGCCGGGTATGGTTGAGCTGGCCTCACAATGGGTAAAAGCTCATCTGAAATCGCCCGCACTGATGTTGACAGACTGGCGAAAGGAGGAGCCGGTTTGCCCGCCCAGCTAAAGAGCATACGGTCCAAGTTCGCTCTGCTATTCATATTAGCGATTGTGGCATTCGCCGCCGTTCAGGCCACAGACGCTATATTTGACGCAAGAACGGCAGCCGCCGTTCGCCAGAAGTACGAGGCGCTCCTGAGCCGGCCGGATACCCCGGTGGAACTCGACCAGGTGATGGCTGATCTATCCGAGGCGGCGGACGCGGAACTGGCGCGGGACAAGGCCACTCTCATCATCTCCGCCTGCATCGGTGTCACCGCCCTGCTGGCAGCATACGCGGCGGCAAACCGGACCGCTCACTCGATCAGTCGATTGTCTCGCGCGGCCAGATCCATGGCGGTCGGCGACTACAGGCGGAGGATCAGTGTTGGAAACAGCAGCGAACTGCAATCACTGGCGGACTCGTTCAACGCGCTCGGCGATAGCCTCCTGAGGCACGAGGCAACGCAAAAGGAGCAAGCCGAGATGCTAGCGGGAATGGTGGAAGCCGCCAGAGTTGCCTCCGCCTCACTGGATATAAGCGAATGCGCCAAGGCAATCGCCCGGGCGGTTTGCGGACATCTTGGCGCCACCGATGCCGTTGTGTACAGGAAGGACAGGATAGAAGGCGGGGTCCGCGTGATCGGCAGGTGCGGCGAACGGCGGCGAGCGGACTGGAAGAGGCTGGCGGCGCACTCGTCGGATTCCGGCGAGTATCTTGTTATCTCCGAGACGGAAGGCGATAAGCAAAGCCAGGTGGAGGCGCTGCTGGTGGCGACTCCGCTGACAACCAATACTGGGACGCTCGGAGCGGTCGTGGCGCGCTTTGCGAACGGCTTGTGCCGGAACGATCTTCAACTCG
Source organism: Armatimonadota bacterium (assembly GCA_052035525.1). GTDB lineage: Bacteria > Armatimonadota > UBA5829 > UBA5829 > UBA5829 > DTKD01. The sequence continues at coordinate 111,885 of JBPOHN010000035.1, read as the reverse complement.
GTAGCCTGCGGGCCGACGTGCTGGGCGCGTTTGCGATTCACGCCGCGTCGGCGATTGCCAATGCCGAGGCATACGGACGGACGGAGAAGTATTCGGAAGCGCTCGAAGGCTGGGTCGATCACGTCTCGGCGGTGATGCACGTAACGGAAGCCATTTCGACCTCACTCAACTTGGAGGAGGCGCTGGAGGCTTTGGCGAAAGCCACCGCGACAGTGACCGGAGCGGACGAGTGCGTGATCTTCCTTCCTGATCGCAGCGGCGATCTGGTAATGAGGTCCTGCTTCTGCAGCGGCGAGCGCCGGGAACACCTTCATCATGCACGGCTCAAGCCCGGGCAGTCCACAACCGGTATGGCGTTCGCCCGGAAGGAATGCGTAAGCTGCTACGACGGCGCGAACAGCGATGACGAGATGACTCGGACGTTGTGTGCTCCGGACCGGCTGGGAGGAATACTCGCGGCCCCGTTGATGGTGGGGGATGAGACAACCGGCGTAATCAGCCTCTATTGCTTCCAGCCGCGCGAGTTCACCGACAAGGAGAAGCAGCTTCTTACCTCCATCGCGCTGCATGCCGCGATAGTCGTTCAGAACGCCAAGCTGTATACAATGGAGGCCTCTATCGCGGAGGCGCTGCAAAGGAGTCTGGTATCGCAGGCGCCCGAACACTGCAGAGGCCTGGCGTTTTCGGGTCGCTACATACCGGCCCTGGACGAGGCGAGCGTGGGAGGCGATTTCTATGACGTTACGCCCCTGCCGAACGGCAACGTAGCGGTTGTGATAGGCGACGTGTCCGGCAAAGGGCTTGCGGCCGCCATTCACCTCGCGGCCTGCAAGTATATGCTGAAGGCGCTTGTCTACGCGCACCCGGACGAACCCGCAAGAGTGCTGGGCGAGCTTAACGACGCGATAGGGTATTGCTTCCAGCAGAGCTTCTTCGTGACCGCGTTTCTTGCGGTGATCGACCCGGTCGCCCGAACGATATCCTACGCCAGTGCAGGCCATCCGCCCGCCTTGCTTATCACGGAGAACGGGCAGATGCACACCCGCCTCTCCAGTACGGGCGTTCCGCTCGGCTGCGGGCGATCTTGTGATTATGAACTGGAGAGACTTACGGTGAGCCCCGAGGATGTGCTGCTGCTCTACACCGACGGGGTTACGGATGCCGTGAGAGAGGGGCTGAGACTCGAAATAGAGGGGTTGCACAGGATGGTATTTGACGCGGGAGAAACGAGCGGCTCCCGGATCGTGAGCCTGATTTCAGAGGCGCTCGACCGGGACTTCGACTCACACAGGAAGGATGATATAGCGCTTCTAGCGGTGTCGTTTGAGACGGCGGCTGCGAGGAAGGCGGCCGGAGGTGGATTGGTTGGGGAACAGCATAGTATCCCTGCCCGAACTGCGTAATGACACTAGGGCAGAGACATTGACGCTCAGGATCGAGCGCGACCTGTGCTACGAATGTGCCCACGAGGTGGTTGCGGCGATCAGGTATCTAGTCGGGCGATCCACGGATGAGATCGTTGTGGAACTCGGGGGTGTCGATATGATAGACAGCAGCGGTTTGCGCGCGCTGCTTGCCGGGCAGATGATGTGCGAAGAGGTGGGGATCCGCTTACGTCTCACTAAGGTGACTGAGTGTGTGGAACGCATCATCAGGCTGAGCGGCTTGGCGACGGCATTGGGCCTGCCGGAACTGGAGCCAGCCCCTTTCGCTGAACGCTCCGGAGTCTGCCTGGGCTCGCCCGTGTGGAAGACTTGCGAGCACGTGGCGGCGAGCAATCCGGCGCTGATAGCGGTGCTTCGGGACAGGATCACTGCTGCCGCCGAATCCGCAGGGGCGGGAGGGGATGTGTTGTGTGACATCAAGATCGCCGTCGGCGAAGCCTTGACGAACGCTTACAGGCACGGGTCGCCGAAGAAGGGCGTGAGCAGGATAGAGGTGCGGTGCATGACCTGCTCCGCGGCGTTCGTTGTGGAGATTCAGGACGAAGGCCCCTCCTTCAATCCGGATGATACCCCTGATCCTGACCCCAGGAAGCTGAAGGACCACGGAATGGGCATCTACCTGATGCGCGAAGCCATGGACGTGGTCGAGTTCAGCTCCACCGGCTCCGGCAACGTGGTGAGGATGGTCAAGTGGTTGGAATGCGATGACGTGCCCGGCAGCGGCTGACGTTGCACAGAGAGCCCGGCGCATTACCAAAGGATTCAGCGGATGCTGTTGCGAAATCCCATGGTGTGAGTGTTATTGAGGAGGATGTTGGTCGCATGACGCAGTGTATGCTGTTGCTGATTCTGGTAGTTGCGCTGGTAGCGGGTCTTTCGGTGACCGTGACCGCGGCAACGGAGGTCAAAATGATGGAGCCATCGGAGTTCACGATACTGCCGTGGGGCGAGACGCCAGGCGATGTTGACGTGCTCAAGGAGATACGGGCGTGCGGGTTCAACCTCGCCGGGTTTGTCAGACCCGAGGGTCTGGATGCGGTGACACAGGCCGGCCTGCGGTGTCTGGTCATAGACGGGAGCGTGCAGGTCGGCGACGCTGAAGCGCAATTGGATCAGGCCGAGATCGATAAGCGTGTTGAGGCGTTGGTGAAGCGCGTGGGCGACCACAAAGCCGTCTTTGGTTACTATCTGCGAGACGAGCCGAGCGCCGGCGCGTTCCCGGGCCTCGGCAGGTGGGCGGCGGCGTTTGCCAAGGCCGATCCTGATGCGTTGGCCTACATCAACTTGCTGCCCAACTACGCCACCACCGGGCAATTGGGCACGCCGACCTACGAGGAGTATCTCGAGTCGTTCGTCAGGAACGTGAAGCCGAAATTCCTGAGTTACGATCACTATGCGCTGATGGATGACGGGTCGCTGCGGGGCGGCTATTTCCAGAATCTCGAAGCGATGCGAAAAGCAGCCCTGAAACACAACCTGCCGTTCTGGAATATCGTGCTTTCCAACGCCCACTTCAACTACGCCGAGCCCACTCCCGCGGGATTTCGCTTCCAGGCGTATACGACGCTGGCTTACGGCGCGAGAGGCATCAGCTACTTCACCTATTTTTCGCCACACATCGGCAACTACAGGCTTGCGCCGATCGATCAGTTCGGTGAGAAAACGCCGACCTGGGACATGCTGCGCAACGTGAACATGCAGATCCACAAGCTCGGGCCGGTGTATGTCACGCTCAAGAGCGTCAACGTGTTCCACCACCCGGAGGTGCCGGAAGGATGCTCCGGGATAGCAACCAGCAAGTGGCTGAAGAACGTCCAGGGCCTCACTAATCTGCTTGTCGGTGAGTTCCAGGGTCCGAACGGCGAGCCTTATGTGATGGTCGTGAACAAGGACCTCCGCAACTCGACGTGGCTCGTTGTGGAGTTCAAGGAGGCAGGCCAGATAATGCGGGTGAGCGCTTATACGGGCGCCACTAATCCTTGGGTCGGCGAGGACTGCTGGCTGGCCGCGGGGCAGGGGATGCTGCTCTGCCTCAAGAAGTAAACTGGATCACGCGAAAAGAGGCCGGAGCGCTACTTCGGCCTCTCTTATCCATTCTCCTGCGCTCAGATCTGTGCCGCCAACTGGCCCTCGCACTTCTGCAGCTTTTCCTCCGTCTGTTTCTCCTCGGATATGTCGCGCACAAACGAGATGATAACCCTGCGCCGGAGGTAGTAGGCGACCCCGGCCCGATATTTGACAGGGAACCAGGTCCCGTCTTTTCTGAGGTGCTCGCCTTCTTTCTCGATCCACTCACCGCCGAGCATCCGGTTCAGGCTCTCACGGGCCTTGTCTAGGTCGCCAATGGGATGCAGGGCGCTGGTCCGGAGCTTGATGAACTCGTCGATCGAGTATCCGTGCATGTCGGCCGCCGCCTGGTTGGCCTCGATGATTCTGCCGTTGATGTCGGGTTCTGAGACGAAGATGGCCTCGCTGGAGTGATCGAACAGTGTCCGGAAGAGCTGTTCGTATTCAGCCAGGAGGTCCACCTCAACGTCGGGATCCTTGAACACTATATCCGCCATAGTGCCACCGCCCTTCAAATCCGTGATGATTCCATTGTTAGGATACCCAGGGGTTGGAGCCGCGGAGGGCGCGGAGGTTGTAGAAGGTGCGAAGAGAGTCACGCGCCGTGGCATAATCCAGTCGCTATGCGGATGCCCTATGACACTGAAGCCGATGGGCTCTACGCAGTACCGCAGGGATGTTCATTCGCAAAGAACCGCGAGATCGAGCGGGGCCTTATATACTCAAATCGCCGACGTGTCGCGGATGAAGAAGTACATCATCGAGCCTCCGCCGGGCGCACCGGAGCAGTCGGATGGGAGCGTGAAACCCATGCCGCCGGCGCCCCAGCGAGGCGGCACCAGGTGGTAGCGTCCGTCCGGTCGCAGCAGTGCCATCTGCGTAACGTCTCCACCATCGACATTCACTGCTCACCATGCCCCAAACCGCCGCCAGAATCGCTGTATGTCCGCGACAGTCCATCCTCCCATCAGGGGAATACCGTGCCTCAAAGCAGAGATACTCGGAGCTTCCGCGTCGGGTTCCTTCACGATCAGGACGTAGAAGTGCCGATTGTCCTCTGACCACGCCATCGAGGTGCGTGATGTTCGGATATGGTCCACCTGTCTGACGAAACCCGCTTCGCCCGGCCCCGGAGGGATGGATTTGGGGAGAGGGCCTTCTCCGGGCTTTGGAAACGGCTGCAGACGCAGCGGCTGTCCCTCACAAACAAGACAAGACGCGCCTTCTGCCGCGAAATCATATTCGGAAGCGAGCGTAGCGAAGTCCGGCAGCCGCATCACCTTGAAATCGGGTCGGCCGTCCTCGTATTTCACGCCTACCGACCACCGAACCGTCCCTACATTGTAGAGCGCCCTGCCGTTCAGCACCACGGGAGCCACATGGCTTCCCGCATCGCCCGTATACTGAAAGAAGAGGCCGTTCCAGGCGGCTACTACCTTGCCTCTGCCGACTCTGTTCAGATGCCGGGTTACCTGCCCGACGCCTCTGTGTTTGAACTTCGCCTTGTTGTCGAATGGGACGGCGTCATCTTCGTCCTGATCGTAGAGCTCGAGGCGGAGGTGAGGGTTCTTGCCGAAGTCGAAGTCGAGGAGATGCAATACGGTGCCATCTGACGAAGATTTGCCAGTGTAGTGTGTCACGCCGGGATGGGGGGTTGTGATCTTCGCTGCAGGCCAGGGCCAGCGCGCCATCTCGGCAGGGCTGTCGGCGCGCGTGCCCGGGCTCACTCGCAGATCGCCGAAGTAGTGACGGACCAGCCCCGCGCCTGTCATCGTGAGCAGAGTCAGCGTCCCAAGCACAAGCCAGAGCAGTCGTTTCCGCCGTCTAGTCAGCATCGCGTCTCCCAATCATCGGCGAAGGCCGGAGCCACGCGGCTCCGGCCTTAGATGGCGGATTCCTACCGAGCATCAGGCGATCCGGCGCTTCCGGCGCGACTCGGCCAGCGCATCAGCTCTGCCTGCGTAGTTGCTAAGAGCGTACACGATGAACTGGTTCAGGCTGGAATCGTTCTCTTTTGCCACGCGGGCAAGCCGTGCGTGCAGTTCGCGAGGCATGCGAAGCACAAGCTTGCCGCTGTAGTCCTCGCCATCTGACTCCTCAGCGGGCTCAGGTATAGGCAATCCTTCTCTGAGATACTCTTCGAAAAGCTCGGCCTTTGCCGCCATCAGGTTATCGTAGGCTTCCTGCGGAGTGTCACCATCGCCCACGAATGCCTGTGAACCAAGCTCGGGAATGGTGGCGACATAGCCGCCGCCCAGATCATCTGTTATCTTGTTGATCTCGACAGGATAATCCAACGACAGATAGTACTCCAGCGTCTTTTCCATAGCGCGTCCCCTATTCCGGACTATTCAGCTTCTTCCGTCCTCTTGATTGCTTGTGCTATGCGCCTTAGATAGTAGCCTTTGACGCGTTGCCCACCGCTGATCGGGATGCTCAGGTATCCGCCCAGCCCGAATCCGGGTAGATCGGCCAGTGCCGGGTGCTTGATACGGAATTGGTGAGAACCTCCAGCGCTTCTTTTCACTGCGTCGCTGCCAAAATGATGCTTGAGGAGACGCTCAACGACGCCGGCCGACTCGTCGGCAGGCGTGGCGTCAAGCCACTTGCTCGCGTTTTCCATTATGTCCCCTTACGCATTGAAAAGAATCAGAACTATGATACCACATATAGTATCATTGTCAACGGCAAAAGCAACAAAACGGCCGGAACCTCTCGGCTCCGGCCTCAACCATCAGACTATCACACCATCAAACCATCAGACTAGATCACGCACGCCTCCGGCGCACCGCGCATGGCTCTGATCTTCTTTGTTAGCGCGGGGACTACTTCGAAGAGATCGCCTACGAAGCCGTAGGTGGCTATGTCGAAGATCGGCGCGTTCGGGTCCTTGTTGATCGCAATGATCACGTCGGAGCTCTTCATGCCGACCTGATGCTGCACCGCGCCTGAGATTCCGCAGGCGATGTAGATCTTCGGGCACACGGTCTTGCCGGTCTGGCCGACCTGGTGGGTATACGGAATCCAACCAGCGTCCACTGCCGCTCGGCTGGAGCCTACCGCGGCGCCGAGTTCGTCGGCAAGCTCTCGGATGACCGCAAAGCCGTCAGCATCGCCGAGCCCCCGGCCGCCGCTCACGATGATATCGGCGTCCACAAGGTTCACCTTTTCGCCCACGGTCTCGACGAACTCGATGAACTTGCTGCGAGACGAGAACAGCGTCGGCTTCGGGTTCAGATTGATGATCTGGGCCTCGCCCTCGCACCGCTTGGCGCTGGTCGGGAAGACCTTGTGCCGCACGGTCGCCATCTGCGGGCGGGTGTAAGGGCAGAGGATCGTCGCCATAATGTTGCCGCCGTAGGCAGGTCGCGTCTGATGAAGCAGACCGTCCTCGCCGATCTCAAGCCCCGTGCAGTCCGCGGTCAGACCGGTATAGAGCTGGATCGCAACACCGGACATGAAGCTGCGGCCGGTCGTAGTCGCGCCGGCAAGCACGATTTCCGGCTTGTGCTCGCGCATCACGTCCGTGAGCACGCGGCAGTAGCGCTCCGCGTCGTAGACCGCAAGTTCGGGCGCCTCGTAGACGTAGATCTTGTCAACCGGATAGGACGCAAGCTCGTTAACCGCATCCGTGAGCTGATCGCCCAGAATCACGACCGAAAGATCAGTATTGCGCGCCTTCGCGAGGTCGCGGCCGACGTTAATAAGCTCCAGCACGACCGGAGCAACCTTGCCCTCGCGCTGCTCGCCGAAAACCCACACGCCCTTATACTTGTCGAGGTCTTCCTGCGGCTGCTTCTCGATGTCTATGGATATCGCCTTGAACCGGCAGGCGCTGACGCACGCCCCGCACATCGTGCAGTTCTCAATCGTGATGGTGGCGAGCTTGTCCTTGACCTCTATCGCGTTGGTCCCGCAGGACTTTACGCACAGGGTGCAGCCGTTGCACTTGGACGCATCAACAGATATGGACATTACACCACCTCCAGGCACTTCAGCGTGTCGAACAGCTTATCGACAAGCTCGGGGGCCTCGCCCTCGTACTTTTCGCCGCCTTCTCTGCACGGCGGGGTCATGATCTTAACAACCTGAGTTGGAGAGCCGAGCAGGCCGACCTTATCGTCCGGCGTTCCGAGGTCAGCCGCGCCCCACTTGATGATCTCGGCCTTCTTCGCCGCCATCTTCCCGCGCAGAGAAGGGGTCCGTGGCTCGTTGATCTCCTTCACGACGGTGAGGAGCGCGGGCAGCTTCAACTCGACCGTCTCGTAGCCTTCTTCGATCAGCCGCTTCGCTACAAGCTTCTTCGCGTCGATCTCCTTGACCTCGGCCACGTAAGCCGCCTGTGCCATATCGTTGTGAACCGCGATTCCGGGGCCGACCTGGCCGGTGTCGCCGTCGATTGCCTGCATTCCGCAGAAAACGAGGTCGGGCTCGATCTTCCGGATAGCCATAGCGAGAACGTAAGACGTGCACCACGTATCGCTCCCCGCGAACGCGCGGTCGGAGAGCAGGATCGCCTCATCGGCGCCGAGAGCGATTGCCTCACGCAGGGCATCCTCCGCCTGCGGCGGGCCCATGCTTATGACGGTAACCGTGGACGGGCCGTCAGCCTCGGTCATTCTCTCCTTGGTCCGGACGGCCTCCTCGAGCGCGTAAAGATCGAACGGGTTGATCTGGGTCTCAACGCCCTCGCGGACGAGGGTATTAGTCTCCGGGTTGATCTTTACCTCGGTGGTGCCGGGGACTTGCTTAATGCAGCAGCATATCTTCAATGCGATTCACCCTTCATTTGAATGCTGAATGTTGGATTAGGAATTGCGAATTGCCAGATCCCCATAATGCGGCGATGCTCCGGCGCGGTCTCGCCGAAGCACCTGACCGGTCTATTTTAGCGTGTTGCGGCCCCGTTTGCAAATGCTCAGAAGTCGAGCATCGGCTCGCCGCGCAGCAGGAGGAGTCCGCCCAGAAGCTCTGTTGACCCAACGTTCGAGCAAACCACCGGGGTAGCCATCATTCCGCCATCGCCTCTGGCGATCTCTCCGGTGTCGGCGTTCATGCACTCCCAGATGCTCGGGTGTCTGAGTGCGAAGCTGATTGCGCCCCGGCGGATGTCATCTACCAGGTACGGATAGTAGTTGACGGCGGCGGCGACGCCCATCGATATCGCCTTAGGCCAGACCGGCCCGCGCCAGTAGTTGTCCGCTCGGAAGCCGGGCTCGTCCGCGGCTACGGTGCGGATCCCGTAGTTGCCGATCAGCTTGCGGAAGTTGTCACGCGCGGCCTGCGCTCTTTCCGCGTCTACCAGCCCATACGCCAGCGGGAACAGACCATCTACTCCCACGCGGGTATCCAGTGTTCCATCTTCGTGGATCACGCCGTACCAGTGCTTGCGCTCATCCCAGAGGTGCTCGTTCATCGCTTGCACGGTCAGTTCTGCCTGCTCCTCCCAGAACGATTGCTCGCCCGTTCCGAGCAGCGCCGACATCTTTGCCATCGCCAGCTCGTAGCGCGCTCTCTCGGCGGCAAATATGGCGGGATAGCAGAACCGCTCGCGGGCGCCATCCTCGCCGTAGGTCACTTTCTCAAAGGCGGAAGTCGTATCGAGGCCCGTGTCGAACGAAGTGATGATCCCCCAGAGGTGCAGGCTCCTGAACTGCCCATCCCTGGAGTCGCAGAGGTAGTCGTAGTACTTCCGGAGCGCGAGATACCACACGCGGAGGCTCTCGATATCGCCCGTCTTGTTGTAGTACCTCAGCGCGACCCACGGGATGTGCGGCGTCTGGATGATATTGCCCCTAGCCCAACGTTCGCCGGGAGTTTTCTCGTCTAGATAGATCGCGTGCGTGACATAGCCATCTTCGCGCTGATATTCAAGGAACATATCGATCAGGTCCTTGATCCAGCGCGAGCCCAGTTCCGGGTTCATGTCGCTCGCGGTTTCGTGCGCGGGCAGCGCCCACTGCCAGTAGCCCCTGTATACGGGCAGTGCCTCGATCATGGTCCTGCCCCACCTGGGGTGCTCGTAGTAGTTCTCGCGCGTGACCCACCAGCACTTGTAGTAGGCGCGCTGCTCGTTCTCATCGTCGGATCGGAGTGCCGGGAGCGTCGAGAACCACTTGTTCCACCTGTCGCCGATACGCGCCTCGGGCGATACCTGTGCGAGCGCGTTTCGTACTTGCTCCGCCGACGTGAAGCTGATGCCGAACCGGATGCTCCGCGTGTCGCCGCCTCCGAGGGCCATATCGTGCTCAAACACGATGTAACGGCCTTTGCCTTGGCCGTCTCCGATTGCCCCGGAGGTAGCTTCGGCAAGCAGGGCATCTATTGAGGAGTACGCGACGGCTTTCCGGTGGTCTGAAGCTACGTAGAGATGCGCCCGTTCGGATCCCTCCCCCTGAAACTCGATCTCCGCCATACCGTCCGACAATCGGACCTGGCAGTTGGGGTCGCTTATCGTTAGTACCGTCAGGAGACCGCGCTCGAAGGGGTGATTGGGGTTGTTCAGGCAGGTGCAGTCGAGCGTCCAGACAAAGCCGCCTCCTTCCGCCTGGCAGAACGTCTCGTTGGCGGTGAGTCCCATATTAGAGAACACGATCTGTCGCGTTACGCAGGATGGGGCGTGGCTCATCCTGCCGAAATAGAAGGTGTTCTGTTCGAGGTTCGGCTTCGGCTTTGCAGCGCAGGAGTATTCGGCGAAGGAAATGGACGCGACAGGGTTCTGCTGATAGCCGGTCGACTTTCGCGAGTCCAGCAGCCAGCCGATCTGCCCGAACGCGGCAGGATAGGCAAACGGAAGGTCCCAGTCATCGTGCTTCACGATCACCGCTGTCCGCCTCGGCAGTCTTTCATCGAAATCGGTTGTCACTAGCGACCAAACATCATTTGGTTTCATCTGTACGCCTCTTCGTCCAGTCTACCCCTAGCTTACGGCCGTGCGCGGGCAAATCCTGCGCTTGATTGAACTTGACGGGCGTTCGGGAGGTCTATACCATGTCATGTCTGCAGCCCTCGTCATCCTGAACTTGATTCAGGATCCAGAACGGATGCCGGATCAAGCCCGGTATGACGCAGCGCCGGGTGAATCGAAAGGATAGACGCTATGTGGCAGCGGTTTACTGAAAGAGCGAGAAGAGTGATCTTTTTTGCGCAGGAAGAGGCAGGCAGGGTTGGAGACCATCGGGTCGATACCCAGCACATACTTCTCGGCCTTGTGCGGGAGAACGATACCAGGGCTGCGGAAGCTCTCAGGCTTATGAATGTCTCTCCGGCGCGGGTCCGTGAGGAAGCCCTGAAGCACGTCGTTCGAGGCAACAGCATGGTGAACCGCGATATGCAGCTTACTCCGCACGCGAAGCGGGTTATCGACCTAACCAACGACGAGGCCAACAACCTCAACAGCGAGTACATCGATACCGAACACCTGCTGCTGGGCCTGATTGGCGAAACAGATGGGGCGGCCAGCCAGGTGCTGAGTGCGCTTGGAGTCAGTCTCGGCAGAGCAAAGGAAGTCGTTATGCAGATGCAGAGAGCCAATAGCTCTGATACGCAGCAATTGTCCGCTGCAGCCAGCCTGCGGGGCAAGGACCTGCTCAGAATAGCCGATTTGAGCAAAGACGAGTTGGATGCCATATTCGATATGGCCACTAAGCTCAAGACCGGTGTCACACCGGCGGCGGACCAGCGGAAGATCCTCAAGGGCAAGACCCTCGCTATGATATTCGAAAAACCGTCGCTACGGACCCGGGTCTCGTTCGAGACCGGCATATTCCAACTCGGCGGGCAGGGGATCTACCTGCAGCCGGCCGATATTCAGCTCGGGAAGCGGGAGACTATCGCCGACGCCGCCCGCACTCTGGAGCGGTTTGTGGATATCATCATGGCGCGGGTGTTCTCACACTCGACCGTCGCGGAACTTGCGCAGTACGCCAGCATTCCGGTCATCAATGGCCTGTGTGACTTGGAGCATCCGTGCCAGGCGCTTGCCGATTTTCAGACGATCCTGGAGCACAAGGGCCATTTCGACGGGCTCAAGATGGCCTTCCTGGGCGACGGCAACAACGTGTCGCAGTCCCTGATGCTGCTGGCGGCGAAGGTGGGTATGAACTTCACCCTCGGCTGCCCGGAAGGTTATGATGCAGTCCCCGAGGTCGTTGCTCAGGCGAAGAAGGATGCGGAATCGACCGGAGCCGTAATAGAGACCGTCTATGACCCCGTTACAGCCGCCAGGGGCGCCGACATAGTCGTCACCGACGTCTGGGCGAGCATGGGAATGGAGGACGAGGCGGCCGAGCGCGAGAAGGTTTTCGCCCCGTTCCAGGTCAACGCCGCTCTAATGAAACACGCCAAACCGGACGCGATCTTCATGCACTGCCTCCCCGCGCACAGAGGCTCCGAGGTCACCGATGAGGTCATCGACTCCCCGCAGTCCGTGGTCTTCGACGAGGCGGAGAACAGGCTGCATGCGCAGAAGGCGGTCATGGTCTTGCTAGCCAGCTAAAATCGCTGAGACGCTGAATCCTGTGAAGGCGCTGAACGTTCAGCGCCTCATCTGTCACTCAGCGCTTCAGCGGTTCCAAAGATAACCGGAGGAAACGAAATGCCCAAAACCGTTCTACTAGTCTACTCCGGAGGCCTTGATACCTCCGTGTGTATTCCGATGATGCGCGAAGATTATGGTTTCGACAAGGTCGTGACCGTGACCGTTGACGTCGGGCTTCCCGAAGGGGAACTGAAGCAGGCCGAGGACAAGGCTAAGCTGCTCGGTACCGAGCATTATTCCATCGACGCCCGGGAGGAGTTCGTTACCGATTTCATCTTCCCGTCGATCAAAGCCAACGGCGACTACCAGGGCTACCCGATCAGCACCTCCATCGCCAGGCCGCTGATAGCCCTGAAGGCGGTCGAGATCGCCAAGAAGCTCGGCGGAGTTGACGCATTCTGCCATGGCTGCACCGGCAAGGGCAACGATCAGTTCCGATTCGAGTTCGTGATGCGGACGTTCATGCCGGACACTCCGATCATCGCCCCGATGCGGGAGCACACAATGACTCGCACGTGGGAGATCGAATATGCCGAGAAGAAGGGCATCCCGATCGGCCAGAGCAAAGAGAAGATCTGGTCTATCGACGAGAACCTCTGGGGCCGGTCGATCGAGGGCGGGCACCTGGAGGAGCCGAACTACGCCCCGCCGGAGGAGATATTCCACTGGACCAAGAGCCCGAAGGACGCTCCTGACACCCCGACCGAGGTCACCATCGAGTTCGAGAACGGCGTCCCCGTCGCAATCGACGGCGTGCGGATGAAGCCGCTGGATCTTATTCTTAAGGCGCATAGACTCGCGGGCGAAAACGGCATCGGACGCGTGGACATTATGGAGGACCGCCTGATCGGTCTCAAGGTCCGCGAGAACTACGAATGCCCTGCAGCCAAGCTGCTGATCCCGGCGCACCAGGCGCTCGAAGCCCTGGTCTGCACCGCGGCAGAGCGCGCGTTCAAGGTCTCAGTCGATCAGAAGTGGGGCGAGCTTGCCTACGCCGGCTTATGGTATGACCCGTTCAAGGACGACCTCGAAGCGTTCATCAACGCCATCCAGCCTCGCGTCACGGGCACCGTCACGATGCGGCTCTTCAAGGGCAGCGCGCAGTTGATCGGCCGGTCTAGCAAATACGCGCTCTACAACGAGGACCTTGCGAGCTTCGACTCCAGGACCTTCGACCAGAGCGAAGCCGTCGGTATGGTCAAAGTCCACGGCATGCAGGCGAGAATGTATCATACGGTGAAGGACAGTTGAGAGTTGATGGTTGAGGGTTGAGAGTCGTGCTCTTTGCGGAACCGTGGTAATAGGAGACCACGGTTCCGTCTTGCATGTGGTGGTATGCAAGAGGAACGATCCGAGGCTTGATATGTTTCTACCATGGAATCTTACAAAGCATCTTCAGAAGCACGCGCAGGATATGCACGGATACCTTACGGACGATTTCAGCGGCCTCGACCTGGAGGGCAAGCGGAAGAAAGCTGCTGAGGTGCGCCAGATAAGCGCAATCGCGGCGGGCGCCATTGCCCCAATGCCTATCCCCTTTGCCGACATCTGGACCATCACGCCGATTCAGGTCGTCATGGTCCGCGCTATTGCCAATGTCTACGGTTACGGGCTGGATGCGACTACGGCAAGAGCAATGCTGGCGACTGTAGGCGGCGGATGGCTCGGCAGGCAGACGTTCCTTGCGCTCCTCAAGTTGGGAATCCCCGGCTTCGGCCAGGCAGCGGGAGCCGGGTTCGCCTATATCTGGACGCTTGGCATTGGCCGCGCGGCAGTAGCGTACTTCGAGTCGGGTATGCGGGCATCCAGACGCCAGATGCAGCAGGCCATGCGCGATGCCGGCCCTCCGATAACGCCGCTTCCTCCGGGGTAGGATTTGTGTGCCTGCCCGGTGAATCTCCTATTGAGATATCAGGAGGTGTGGAATGACGGACACTCGTGCTCACGGCAATGCCGCGGGCGGAATCGGGCTGGTGACGGTGATCCTTGCGCTCGTATTTCTCTTTGTCTGGCCCGGCCCTCTGCGTTACGAGTACAACTACAGCGAGGCCGGGGTAACGCGTATCGACCGCCTCAACGGTAACGTGTCCCGCTTCCAGAATGGTGAATATGTCCCCCTGAGCAGACTCCGTGGCAGCGAGTCCACCGAGGGCCAAACCAGGCGCTAGAGAAGGCGGAATCGAACCCCACGTACAAGTACCAGATACCACTTAAGTGGATGTGCAATCATGCTGGATCAAGCAACCGTACGTGAGACAGTAGAAAGGCTAGTGTCTCGCTTCCATCCCGAACGGATTGTCCTGTTTGGATCACAGGCGCGGGGAACGGCCGATGGGCACAGCGATGTGCCGAGAAGTGCCTCAAGGCCTACCTCGTCTACCGCGACATTGATTTTCCCTATACGCACAACATCGCTTGATTGCTTGAGTTGTGTAGCGATGAGGACTGGCGTGACACGCTCAGCGAAGCGGAAGAACTGACGCCGTACGCGATCTCATCGCGGTGTCCGGGAATCGATGACCCGATCAGCAAAGACGAGGCGTTGAACGCGATCGAGATAGCCGGCAAAGGCCGAGGGAGGCTTTGCGAGACTGATAATGGAGGCAAGCCGTTCTCGCAAGACTTGATCAGATAGGAGTCTAGCAGTTGACAAGAAAACTCTGGGGCGGTAGGTTCGCTAAGGAAACGGATAAGGTCGTTGAAGACTTTACGGAGTCGATATCCTTCGACTGCCGGCTGATCGCGCAGGACATCGTGCAGTCGAGCGCGCACGCCGCTATGCTCGGCAAGTGCGGGATCATTCCACTGAAGGACTCGCAGAGGATCATCAAGGGCCTGGGCAGCATACTCGACGACTTCCAGGCGGGGAAAATCGAGTTCGATCCCTCGGCTGAAGACATACACATGAACGTCGAGAAGCTCCTCTACGAGCGGATCGGCGAGCCCGCGCGCAAGCTTCACACCGCCCGGAGCCGCAACGATCAAGTGGCAACCGATGTCAAGCTCTACATCAGGGACGCCATCGGGCAGATCCACGCCGGCATTTCGCAGTTACAGGAAGCCATAGTCGATCAGGCTGAAGCTAACGCGAAGACGATCCTCCCCGGCTTCACCCATCTCCAGCATGCGCAGCCCGTTCTGCTGGGGCACTACCTGATGTCGTGGTTCTGGATGCTTGAGCGGGACAGGGGCAGGTTCGTGGACAGCTGCGTGAGGCTCAACGTACTGCCGCTGGGCGCCGGCGCGCTCGCCGGGACAACCTTTCCTATCGACAGGCAGTTCGTTGCGAAGGCTCTCGGCTTTGATTCCGTCGCGGATAACAGCATCGACGCCGTAAGCGATCGGGATTGGGCCTCTGAATTCCTCTCAGCCTGCGCGATCCTGATGACCCACCTCTCGCGCTTCTCCGAGGAGTTCATCATCTGGAACACCTCCGAGTTCGGGTTCGTTGAACTCGATGATTCCGTTACTACGGGCTCATCGATCATGCCGCAGAAGAAGAACCCGGATGTTGCGGAGTTGGTGCGCGGCAAAAGTTCTCGGGTGATCGGCGCGCTAATGTCGATCCTGACGCTTCAGAAGGGTCTTCCGCTCGCCTACAACCGGGACCTGCAGGAGGATAAGGAGCAGCTCTTCGACGCCGTCGATACGGTGGAGTCGTCGCTCAAGGTCTTCGCGCTCATGCTCTCGACGGCGAGGTTTGACAAGCAGCGGATGCACAAGGCCGCAGGTGAGGCATTCTCCACCGCCACCGATCTTGCCGACGCCCTCGTCCGGCAGGGCGTCCCGTTCCGCACAGCTCACGAGCAGGTGGGCTCGCTCGTCGCCTACTGCATCGAGAACAAGAAGGAGTTGTTCGATCTGTCTCTGGAGGAGATCAAGCGGTTTGCTCCTGAAGTGCCTGACGACATCGCATCAATGCTCACGGTCGAGGCGAGCGTCGCAGCCAGGTCCGCCACCGGCGGCACCGCCCTGTCCGAAGTGAAACGACAGATACGCAAGGCCCGCGGGCTGCTGCGCAAGGCTTCAAAGTAGCTGTGCCAGTCGAGGGCATCAAGAGCAAACACGGAACTGCGGAATCGCGCGGTCTGTAGGGGCGAAGCATTTGCACACGGCGATGCTGATGGGTATTTCTGCATATGCTTCGCCCTTACAATGTAGGAAACGCCCGGGGCGGTGGTGTCGTATAATATCTCCGTGGCAACCAGAGTCATCTGCATTCTTCTTCTTTTGCTTGCGGCAGTGTCGCCCGCCTTCGCGGGTGAGGAAGCGTGCCGGATCCGCATCCGAAACGAGGCAAAAGGACTTGTGCAGGTGAGCCTGGATAAAGGCGCCACATGGAGCGCGGTAGGGCGAGTCAAGAGCCCGGCCAATGCCCGTATTGCTGGGTTCGCCGCCGCTTCCTACATCCCTCACGGAGCCGTCGCCGCCACGGCCGTCCACGGCATCAGGATCAAGAGCGGCCAATATACGCTAGGCGTCGGAAAGGCGCAGAAGTCGATGCTCTTCAGCATTGCCCCGGCGGAGTTCGCGCGTACCCCGAGTGGTTTCGGAGGCCATCGGCCCCGCTCTGCGGGCATCTACACGGATATCTATTCCGGCCGCTCCATCTTCCGCAATCAGTCTCCTTACGTAGGTAACGCCGTTTTCGTCGAGCGCAAGGGCACGCTGCTTCCTCTGCCGGAGGACTATACGCCGCTGGAAGGTGAAGTCTTCGTCATCACCGTCACGCGGCCGGACAAGCCCATCTCGGAGATCACCTTCGAGAACAAGCCCTCGGGCAAGGTTGTCGTGACATACCCCGATGGGTCCACCGAGCAGATAACCTCGGTAGTGCGGCCCGTGAAGGGTACCGGTCGATACGATGGCACCACGTTCACCGGCGTAGGCGCGGTTAACACCAGCCACGGAGGCGTCTTGACCATATCCACCGCGCCTACTTGCCTGCCAATGACCGTCGAAGGCGGGCCAACCGAGACCCGCGGCGGCTTCATGATCCAGCCCTACTTTCACGCCAAGGACCAGGGCGAGGAAAGCCCGCAGGTCATGGTGATCGGCCCGGAAGATCGCACGCGCCCGCGTATGGAGGGCACACCCCCGCTGTTCTGTGGCAGCATCAACCTCAGTCGCTACCAGGGCCGTCCGCAGAACTCATTCCGCGCGGAGGTCAGGATCGATGATGGGCCGTGGGAGCCGGTGCCGCAGATAATAGGCAGGGCTGATGATTCGTTCACCGCGCCTTACCTCAGAAGCTACTTCTCCGCCAGGGGCACTCCTCGCGCGGTGACCGAGGGCGTTACCGCCGTTCGACTCCTCTTCCCGGAGTTCGATGCATCGCTGCTTGCCAGCGACCTCGCGCGGGAAGTTGCCGACTACTCCAAGCGGGTGAAGGACGTCAGGACCGTGAGGGGAGTCACTCAGCTAGAGCCTCCGAAAGGGCAGGAAGCAGGACCTGGAGGGTTTATCAGCTTCTACCTCGATGGCAACCTCGGCTTCATGTGCAGCACGGACCCCTGCAGGTGGAAGTGGGACACAACCAAAGCCTCCAACGGCCTCCACGAAATACACATAGAGCGCGTCAACGGAACGAGGACAACCATCCTGAGCCGCCAGGTGGTGCTGGTCTCCAACTAGCCTAGCCCGCACCGGACAGTTTCGTCCGAACCAGCCGGTAAATCGCCTCCCTGCCAACCGTACCTTTGAGGCGATCGTCCTCCATCACGAGCAGCCGGCAGACGTCTTCCGAAGCAAGCTTCGTCATTGCCTCCCACATATCTTCGCCGGCCTGGATCTTGTATGCGCTGTCCACCCTGTGAGCCACCTCGCCCACCGGAGTCAGGTCCCACATCCGTGACGGCACCTTGCGCACTTCCTCCGTCCCCACCACGCCAATCACCTCGTCACCCCTCATCACGGGGTAGCACGCATAGTCATGCTTGAGGAGTTGGTCGTCCACAAACGAGCGGATCGAGGTATTGTAGTCTATGCAGGGCACGTCGGTGGTCATCACCTTATCTACCGGGACGCCGGATAGAGCCTCGCGCACAACCAATTGCTGATAGCTGCTTCGCGCGGCTCCGGCCAGGAACCAGCCGATGAAGATCAACCACACTCCACCGAGCACGCTGTCCAGCATCTGCAAGGCGCCGAATCCGATCAGCAGGTAGCCGAAAAACTGCCCCGAATAGGAGGCGTAACGGGTGGATTTCTCCAGGTCTCCGGTTGCGCCCCAGATGACCGACCTGAGCACACGGCCGCCGTCGAGCGGAAAGCCTGGAAGCAGGTTGAACACGCCCAGGATGATGTTGATGCGTGCCAGCGACAGCACCAGGAAGCTTGCGGCCGCCGGCCACCCGAATGTCGCTGCGGACACAGATAGAGCAAGGAAGATTCCACCGATTAGGAAGCTGGTGAGCGGGCCTACGATCGCCATCCAGAACTCAGCCGCTGCCGATTTGGGTTCGTCCGCGGTCTGCGACACGCCGCCAAAGATGAACAGAGTTATCCCTTTGACCTCTATGCCGTAGCGCCTTGCCATCAAGCTGTGGCTCAGTTCATGGGCAACCACGGACGCAAACAACAGCACAGTGGCCGCAACCGCGATCAGCCAGTTTGTTGTCGGGCTGACCTGATTGCGCAACGGGCTGTTGGCGAAGGCGAAAACTACGAGGAAGAACACTACGACCCAAGACCAGTCGATGCTGATCTCGAACCCGAGAATCTTACCCAGCCTGACCCCACGCATCCGTTTGCCTCCAGTATCCTACACCCTCAGACAATTCTTACCCAAAGTGTGCAGGGTGGCATACTTAAGAGGCAGTTTCCGATAGCAGCCTACGGGAGCGAACCCCGTTCATCCCCCTTTCGCAACGGGGATCGAGGTTCTCACTCTCTTGCCGGAGGGAACATCGCAGCGCTCCCCTCCTTGCGAAGGAGGGGCCGGGGGAGGTTGTATCGTCTTCACCCTCTGCCTACTAGTGGCTGGAACCGACTACCACGGCACCTTCCGTGCTCTCCAGTAGTAGTAGTTGATGTTGCTCACCTTCAGCTCGGTCTTAGAAATGGGCAGGAAGGAGGCGTGACCATCGCACCAGATGAAGTTGCCGCCTTTGGTTTCCTTGGTCCCGTGATAGGGGTAGAACTGGCCTTCGCTGAGGCCGGTGCTCCACGGTTCGCCCGACCAGTCGCCGTCCTTGTTCTCCGTGACCAGTATGGTCTTGGAACTCGCTTCAATGGAACTCAGCGAGCGGTAGCCGAACGTGCTAACTCCATCCAATGGACCGGGGCACACCAGCCATACGTTCATTCCATAGTGCTGCCGCAAGTGGTAGTCGGAAGGGTATCTGCCGGCGGGAGGGATGTTCGTGGGGGGCCAGTGAACTGCCATCCATGAAGCATTGACCTCCTGATCGTTCTTCACCGGACATCCCACAATGACATTGATGCTCCTTACATAGGGGACTATGCGTTCGCGCCACGTACCTTGGTTCCAGATGGCCCAGTTAGAGGGGTTATAGCCATAGGGAGTATAGCCGTGGTTGTCGTCGGCATACATCATTATCGCCTTGCCTATCTGGCCCATGCTGTTCAGGCACCTCTGTGCGTGAGCACGCTGCTTGGCCGAGAGGAAAATGGGAAACAAGATAGCAGCGAGAATGGCGATGATTGCTATCACCACAAGAAGCTCTATCAGCGTAAACCCGGAGTCTCTGCGATTCACTTGGCGTCCCCTCCCGTTGGATCAGTATAGAACCCGATCTATCTGCGTAGCCTAACTGCTATATACCACCGGACACGGGTGCCTGTCAACCCTTGCCTGCCTCTACAGCTCTCTTGCTATGCTGAGCAGATGCTTTTTCCACTGTCTCACCATCGCCCACATCCAGGTTCTCGTGCTAATGTAAGCGGCTAGTGTGGGATTCCAACCGCCTCCGATCAGCTCGACCGCACGGCGGACTCCCGCCATCCCTGCTTTCTCGATCCACCAGAAAACCAGGCTGCCTGCGAAATCATAGGCGGCGCCAACCAGCGCAGGATCATCCTTGCGCAACTCCAGCGAGTTTAGGCCGAACTCGATACCATCAACGGATAGCAGAAGCCGGTACTCGCTGTTTGATTTGATGAGTTCGGCGCAGGTCTGGTGGGACGCGTCGCCGCAGACGTACAAAGCGAGACCCTCGCCAAGCCAACTAGGTATATCTTCCCCATCTGCGATCTCGGAACTCGCGACGTGTGTGAATTCGTGAACCAGAGTGGCTAGGAGCCTCTCGCTGTCCAGCGCATTGTCCCAGGGGACGCAGATTTTGCTCAGGCTGTTCTTCTGGACCGCGTAGCCGTAAGGAGAGGATATGAACTGCAGGGGGGCATCGGACAACAGCACGGTAACCAGACAGGGATGCGTGAACTCGACTTCCAGTAGGCCAGCCACCCGAGTTCGAGCTTCTACAGCCGCGGTCGCGACTCGGTCGCAGACGACATCTCCGGCTTCCCGAGGGACCTCGACGGAGAGTGTATCGTCCAGCCTGACCGTATTGGAGGCAGCACGTGCGTCGGCTTCGCAGACAAGCCTATTGTAGAACTCAGTCCAGCCGCCTGCAGGCCAACCCGTGCTCTTGAACGCATCGTGCGCCGCCTGAAGCGCCACATCCAGCCGATCTTCCAGATAGAGGCTGTGGACAATGTCCAGGTATCCCCCGAGCGCCGCTCTTCCGGACAACACGTGCGGTTCGAACGAGTCTTCGGACAACCCTGTCCTCCCTGGAGCCGGCCTGAGGCGGGTCTACGTTACCTTGATAGCGCCCTTGCCGAGCATTCGCTCGATCTCCTTCACGAAGCGAGGGGACGCGTCCACCCTATAGGGGGCCAGCACCTTCTGGCGCACGCCGTCATGCTCCATCCAAATGTATACCACGCTCTGCCCCGCGTTGGCTTCCAATAGCGCCTTGATCAGATCGAGGTTGACGTCGCATGCGCCGTTGATCTTGATGTGTACGACTCGGGAGCCGTTTCCGTTGGTCCTGCCATTGCCGTTCGCCATCCCGTTGCCCGTGCGGACCGGGCTGACAGATTCGCCGCGAATCTCCACCTCGACGGTCGTGTCCCCATCGTCGGCAACAAGGCGTTCCCGGTGGCTTGCTCTGCCCTTTACCAGCACGACCCTGTCCTTCACAAGTTGGTCCACGCATGTCTTGAGCGCCTGAGGGAAGAACGTTACCGGAATCGTCCCGTAGAGGTCTTCGAGCCGGATCGTGGCCATTTTGTCGCCGCGTCGGGTCATCCGGATGTGGACGTCGGCGATGATCCCGCCTATCGTACACTCCTGGTCGTGTTCCAGTTCCCGGAAGTCGGAGGACGTGGCGGTGCAGTGTTTGGCCAGCAGTTCCCGGACGTTCTCTAGAGGGTGCCCGGACAGATACAGCCCGACCAGCTCCTTTTCCATCATCAGCACTTCATCCTGCGAGAAATCGCCGATGTGGTCATACTTGCTGAGGTTCAGACTGCCGGCGCTCGCCGCCGCATCGTCGCCAAACAAGTCCACTTGCCCGGCCTTCTGAGACCGCAGCTTGGCGGCGGCGGATGCCATCGCGTCCGGCATCATCTCCAATAACTGCGCGCGGTTCGGGTTGATCGATGAGAAGGCGCCGACCTTGATGAGGCACTCGACCGCGCTCTTGTTTAGCTGCGTCTGGTCCTGCACACGCTCGCAGAAGTCGAAAATGTCTCTGAACCGACCGCCAGCCTCCCGCGCCGCGACCATGCCTTCTATCACTGCCCTGCCGCAGCCCTTGATCGCTCCAAGGCCGAACCGAATCGCCTCTCCCTCGACCTCGAAGTCCACGCCGCTCGCGTTCACGTCCGGCGGAAGCACCTCGATATCAAGCCTCCGGCAGTCGTCGATGTAGACTGCGAGCTTGTCCTTATCGTCCATGTTCGCCGAAAGCAGCGCCGCGTAGTATTCGACCGGGTAGTTGGCCTTCATATACGCGGTGCGATACGCCAGAAACGCGTAACAGACGGCGTGCGCCTTGTTGAACGCGTAACCCGCAAACGGCTCGATCTGCTCGAATATCTCCCTGGCGACTTTCTCCGGCACTCCGGTCTTCTTGGCCCCCTCGAGGAACCGGTCGAGCTGCTTCATCAGGATGTCCTTGTCTTTCTTGGACATCGCCTTCCTGAGCACGTCCGCCTGGCCCATCGTAAAGCCGCCGATGGTCTGCGCGATGCGCATCACCTGCTCCTGATAGCAGATGACGCCATACGTCTCCTTGAGGATGGGCTCCAAAGACGGGTGCAGGTACTTGATCGGCTCCTGGCCGAACTTTGAGCGCACGAACTTCGGGATGAACGCCATCGGCCCGGGCCTGTAGAGCGCCACCATAGCCGCGAGTTCCCGCACGGAGTTGGGTTTCAGCTCGATCACGTTCCGCCGCATTCCCGCGCCTTCGAGCTGGAACACGCCGTTCGTGTCACCCCTGCCGAGCATGTCGAAGACCTTCTGGTCATCGAGAGGAATCCGCATTATGTCAACATCGATGCCCCGATGCCGTTTCACGTTCTGGATGGAGTTGGCGAGGATCGTGAGGTTGGCGAGACCCAGGAAGTCCATCTTGAGAAGCCCGACCTTCTCGATGTCCTTCTTGGCCATCTGCGCGACAAACTCGCCTTTGCCGCCGTGTTGCACCGGCACGTGGTCCGTCAGCGGGTCATCGGAGATCAGCACGCCCGCGGCATGCACGCCCACGCTCCTGTTGAGCCCTTCCAGCGTCTTCGCGGTGTCGATGAGCCGTTTCACATCGCGGCTGCCCTGATAGGCGGCTTTGAGGTCGGGATTGCCTTCAAGCGCTTCATCTATCGTGATCCCGATCGGCATCGTGGGGATCATCTTGCAGATCCTATCCACCTCCGGCAGGTCCATCCCCAGCACGCGCCCGCAGTCGCGCACGGCTGCACGGGCCTTCATGCTTCCGAAAGTGGCGATCTGCCCCACGCGGTCCCGGCCGTACTTCTCGCAAACGTATTGGATCAGTTCCTCACGCCGGTCGTCCTGAATATCGAGATCGACGTCGGGCATCTCCACGCGCTCGGGGTTCAGGAAGCGCTCGAACGCAAGCCCGTATTCGATCGGATCCACGTCCGTGATGCCCAGGCCGTAACCCACGAGGCTGGCCGCGGCGGACCCTCTCGCGCCGACATACATCCCTCGGGCGCGGGCGAAATCCGTGAAATCACGAACAATCAGCATATACAGCGGAAAGCCGCATTCGTTGATCGTCTTGCACTCATACTCAAACTGCTGCCTGTATTCCTCAGGCGGCTCGTGTCCGAGGCGCTGCTTTAGGCCTTCCCAGGCCTGCTGATACATGTAGTCGCCGGGTGCAATGCCCTCGGGCACGCCGGGATCGGGTAGGAGCGAGCGGCTGAAGTCGAACTCGACGTTGCAGCGGTCCGCTATCTCCAGCGTGTTCGCCAGCGCCTCCGGCACGTTGGAGAACAGCCGCGTCATCTGCTCCGGCGTCTTGAAATAGAACTCCTGCGTCCCGAACTTGAAGCGGCCCGGCGCGTCCAGTGTTGAGTTGGTCTGGATGCAGAGCAGCACGTCGTGGGACTCTGCATCTCTGGCACTCAGGTAGTGGATATCGTTGGAGGCGACCAGTTTCAGCCCTGTCTGCCTAGAGAGCGCGACCATTGCCTCGTTCACCGGCGCCTGTTCAGGAAGGCCGTTCTCCTGCAATTCCAGGTAGACGTTTTCGGCTCCGAATATGTCCGTATACTCGCCCAGGGCCCGCTCTGCATGCGCCTGCTCGCCTTTCATAAGCAGGGTAGGGATCTCTCCGCCGAGGCACGCGGTCATGGCGATCAAGTCGCCACTGTACTCCGCCAGAAGCTCCTTGTCCACGCGCGGTTTGTAGTAGAACCCCTCGGAGAATGCCCTGCTGACGAGCTTGATCAGGTTCTTGTATCCTGCTTCGTTCTTGGCGAGCAGGACCAGGTGATACTGGTCCTTATCGAGCCTCGGATCCTTGCGCAGGCGCGACTCCGTCGCCACGTAGACCTCGCAGCCGAGAATCGGCTTGATGCCTGCTGATTTCGCCTCCGAGTAGAACGTTATGTTGCCATACATGACCCCGTGGTCCGTGATGGCGAGCGAGGGCATGTCGCATTCAACGGCCCTTTTCACGAGGTCCTTTATGCGACATGCGCCGTCGAGAAGGCTATATTCCGTGTGGGTGTGCAGGTGGACGAAGTTAGCGCTCATCAGCCTGCCCTTATTGTAGCTCAGCCCGACACCGGAATCAATGGCAAACAC
The DNA here is from genome assembly GCA_052035525.1 of Armatimonadota bacterium. GTDB lineage: Bacteria > Armatimonadota > UBA5829 > UBA5829 > UBA5829 > DTKD01. The sequence goes on along the minus strand of JBPOHN010000035.1, from coordinate 87,527 downwards.
GACTTCCGAGCGAACTCTTGTGTTCACAATCAGGGTCACGACTCAGACACTCAGAGCACCTTGAGCTTGTCGAAGCATCGCAACAATCCGAAGGCACGGCAGGCTTCCGGTACTGACGTGTCGAAGTGCAATGTAGCCAACCGAGAAGAGGAAGGGACTCATGCTTGCCGAACGCTTCCCGCGCACATTAATCGAACAACATTTGCTTCCATTCGACCAGTATTGCCCCTATCCGCGCATTGCCGACCGCGAGCAATGGGCCTCGCTGCCGCCGGACGTCGCGAAGCGAATCATCGAACGCGCTGAGCAGTATCTGGACTTCGACTGGCCGGCGCTTACGGCCGCGCGTTATATGGACTTCGCCAGGGACGGCAACCGCAGCCGCTATGAAGGCATCTACTTCCCGAGGCGCGTTGTGATCGGCAGCCTCGTCCTTGGTGAGTGCGTGGAGAACAAAGGCCGGTTCCTGGACCAGATCATCAATGGCATCTGGGCGATATGCGAGGAAACGAGTTGGGTCGTTCCCGCGCACAACGGACAGGCATCCAGGGAGCCGCTTCCCACGGCGTCGGATGTGAACGTCGATCTCTTCGCGGCGGAAACCGCAGCTCACCTAAGCTGGGTCCATTATCTCGTTGGCAGCAGCCTGGATGCCGTAAGCCCAGTCATCACCGCGCGTATACGGCAGGAGGTAGAGACTCGCGTGCTGGACCGGTTCATAACCGCGGAGATGCATTGGATGGGCTTCCACGGTCGACCTGTCAACAATTGGAACCCGTGGTGCACCTCGAATTGTCTTGCCTCCATGCTGCTGTTGGAGCCGGATGCCAGGCGCAGAGTCGATGCGGTCGAGCACTCGCTCAAGATCCTCGACAACTGGCTGAGCGGCTACACTCCCGACGGCGGCTGCGACGAGGGGCCGGGTTACTGGAACGTAGCGGGCGGGGCGCTGTTCGATTGCTTGGAACTGCTTTTCGGCGCGAGCAGCGGAGACCTGAGCGCCTATGATGATCCGTTGATCGGTGAGATCGGCCGCTACATCGCGCGCGTGCATATCAGCGGAGACTACTTCGTCAACTTCGCGGATGCCAACGCGCGTGTCGCGCCGGACGGGCGCATGGTGTATCGCTACGGTAAGCGCATAGGAGACCCTGACATGCTTGCCCTCGGCGCATTCGCGCACGCCCGGTCCAACTACCTCACTTCAGCCAACTGGCGAGCTAGCTTCCACCGCGCCCTGCCTGAGATATTCGAGTGGCAGGAGCTATCGAGCGCAGAATCCGAAGCGCCTTACATCCGTGACTCGTGGATGGAGGGGATTCAGGTAATGATCGCCCGAGAGCGCGCAGGCAGCGACAGGGGCCTGTACCTCGCAGCCAAGGGCGGGCATAACTCGGAGAGCCACAACCACAACGACATCGGCAGTTTCATCATCTACGCTGACGGGCAGCCGATGCTCATAGACGCCGGGGTGGGGGCCTACACCCGCGAGACGTTCGGTCCTAACCGTTACAGTCTGTGGACAATGCAGTCCGCCTATCACAACCTCCCGACCGTGAACGGCATCATGCAAAGCCCCGGCGGGCAGTTCAAGGCGAGAGACGTATCATATCACGCCGATGAGCATCTCGCCGAGCTGTCCCTGAACATAGCGGGGGCATACCCCGAGGAAGCGCAAATCGAGAAGTGGCAGCGGACGTTTCGGCTGCATCGCGGGCAGAATTCAGCCAAGAAAGCCTTCGTTGAGGTCATAGATGACTTTGCCATTCGGGAACCTACTTCCGATGTTGTCCTCAGCCTGATGGCCGCGCACGAGCCCACCATCGACGGCGACATTGTCATCAGAGACGCCGAAGGCAACGGCATCAGCATCGAATACGATACCACCAGCCTGACAGCCGAAGTAGAGCCCATCGAGATCACCGACGGCCGCCTTGCCGGTGCGTGGGGTAACCGCCTATACCGGGTTCTGCTGCGAGCGAGGGAGCAGGTGACCGGCGGTGTGTGGCAGATGCGGATGAGGATGGCATAGCTGCTGTTGGGCTTGTAGGGGCGAAGCATTCGGAGCACCCTGAGCTTGTCGAAGGGTCGCGGAGAATGCGGAGGCGGCAAGTCTATGCCGCAATGGAAACTCGCCCGGCTTCGGTGGTGGGTTCGGGAATAGGGAGGCCTTCCGACTTCAGACCTTCGAGGTGGAAGGCTAGCGCCTCCCTGTAGTTCGCCTCGACTTCCTCCCGGGTCTTGCCGGTAGCCATGCAGCCAGGCACATCGGGTGAGTAGGCAGCCCAGTTGTTCTCGGTGTGCTCGTAGATGACTGTGTATCCCTTCATTTCTTGCCTCTCAGCTGTGCCTGCCGACCCACCATTCTCCAGCCATCTTCCTCGAGTTCCTTGATCAGATCCCGCACCTTATACCACTCTATCATACTAAGAGGGTGCGAAGCATCGCCCCGCACCCCGCAACCATCAAACCATCATACCATCAAACCAGCGAAAGCTACTCCTTCTTCCTCGCGGCCTCCGCGATCAGGCCCCTGCCGATCTCGTCGCGCTGGATTTGGTTGGTGCCTTCGTAGATCTGGGTGATCTTGGCGTCGCGCATCATCTTCTCGACCGGGTATTCTCTCATGTAGCCGTAGCCGCCGAAGACCTGCACCGCGTTGGTGGTGACTTCCATTGCCACGTCGGATGCCCAGCACTTTGCCATGGCCGAGTAGGCAGTCACCTTTTCGTTGGGCTGCGAGTCGATCCACCTCGCCACGCTGTAGACCAGCGCTCTGGCGCTCTCGACCTTCATAGCCATATCGGCGAGCAAGAACCGCAGGCCCTGGAACGCCGAAATCGGCTGATCGAACTGCTTGCGCTCGCGGGAGTAGTCGATAGCCAGCGCCAGCGCGCCGGCCGCGATTCCAACCGCCTGAGCGGCAACGCCCGGCCTCGACTGGTCGAAAGTCTTCATCGCGGTAAAGAACCCGGTGCCTCTGCGGCCGATCATGTTCTCCTTCGGCACGCGGCAGTCCTGGAAGATAAGTTCACGGGTCGCCGAGGCGCGAATGCCCATCTTGTCTTCCTTCTTGCCGAACGTGAAGCCCTCCGTGCCCTTCTCGACCACGAAGCAGGAGAGACCTCTTGGGCCTCTATCAGGATCGGTCACTGCAAACACGGTGTAGATGTCGGCCTCGCCGCCATTGGTGATCCACTGCTTGGTGCCGTTGATGATGTAGCTGTCGCCATCCTCCACCGCGCGGGTCTGCAGCCCAGCAACGTTCGATCCCGCGTTAGCCTCGGTCAGACCGAAGGCGGCGATGGTTCCGTCAGCGATCCTCGGCAGCCAGCGCTCCTTCTGCTCCTCGGAGCCCGAAACCAGGATCGGGAATGTGCCCAGTCCCGTAGCAGCAAATGCAAGCGAGATACCGCCGTCCACCTTCGATAGCTCTTCAGTCACGACGCACATGTTCATGATGGGGCTGTCGCCTGCCATCCCGCCGTATTTCTCGTCTATGAACACGCGGAATATGTCGGCATCGGCCATGTCCTTCACTATCGGCCACGGGAACTCGTTGGCCTCATCGTAGTGCGCGCTGACCGGTTTGATCTTCTTCTCAGCCAGCTCCTTGGCGACGTCCCGCATAAATATCTGCTCTTCAGTCAGAAAATAGTCCATTTGACCTTGTAGTCCTCCTGCATTTAGCGCCGTGCTCACACGGACGCTAGAGAGTGACTTCTGCACCCGCGCTTAAGGTTCCTTCACGAACCGGGTTCTCGCGTTGACCCCCAACCTCATCCAGCATACAATGCTAATATGAAGATCAAGCTCATCTCCTGCGAAGCTCTTGCCCGCGAGTTCTACGCATCCGCGGCCTTAAGCCCTCACGTGGTCGACGCGCAACTGATGCCCTTCGGCCTGCACAATACACCCGATGATCTCCGCGCGGCTATACAGGACGCGGTGGATGCCTGTGAAGGAAAGGACTACGATGCCATCATCCTCGGCTACGGCCTCTGCAGCCGGGGGACGGCGGGCATCAAAGCCCGGTCGGTTCCCATAGTCATACCCCGCATGCACGACTGCATTACGGCTTTCCTGGGTTCTCGCGCACGCTACACCACCGAGTTCGGCGCCAACCCCGGCACGTATTACTACAGCCCCGGCTGGATCGAGCGCAAAGAGGGCGATATGGAGCAGGGCTTCATCGACATCCACGACCAGCACTATGCCCAGCGCTACCAGGAATACGTCGAGAAATACGGCGAGGAAAACGCTAAGTTCCTTATTGATCAGGAAAAGCAGTGGACTGTGAACTACACCCGGGCAGCGTTCATCAACATGGGCATCGGAGACATCGAGCGCTATCGCCAGTTCACGCAGGACCTGGCCCGCGACCGCGGGTGGGAGTATCGCGAGCTTGAGGGCGATATCTCCTTCATCACCCGCCTTGCGCACGGTGATTGGGACACCGAAGACTTCCTCACGGTGCCGCCCGGCCAGACGATAACCGAATCATTCGACGATCTGATACTGAAGTCGAGCTAACCCGCCTCGCTGCAACGCATTCTGCTCTTCTTCTTGGGCCTCATAGTCCTCAGGATTGTCACCTGCACGGCAAAATTCGCGCAGGACAATGGCGACCGGGCGCAATATCATGCTATGAGGTGGCATCGCATGAGTAAGCTTTTCTTGGGGCTGTTACTGTTTGCTTTGTTTTGCCTGACCGGCGCGCGTGCTGGAGCAAGAGCTATGATGCAGACAGGGAAGCCCACTTCTACGGCTATCTCGACCAGCACGCGGTTCCAGATATTGGTAGCTTCGCCTGCGGCCCAACCGCAGCCGCAAACGCATGTCTACCTGCAAAACAAACATCATTCCATCTACGGCGATTCACTTGTGCCCTGGCAGGCGAATGACCTGGATGGAAACAACATGCTCAACTCGCTCGATAACGCCATTGCCGTGGCCCTGAAACTCAGCGAAGACAAGTTCATAATGATCCGCACCATGCACACTACCAACCACCAGTTCCTGGCGACAGGCATCGCGCGTTACATAGAGTCAGTGGCGCCGGGCAAGACGGTCTATTCGGCCATGGACTCCGAGGCATAGGGATATCCTGCCAGACCCGCCCCCGATTGGGTCGACTACAACACGCCGACCTGGAAATACCTCTACGACGAACTTGTAAAGGGCTCGGCCGTCGTGATAACGATGCGCGGCCATATCGCAACGGCGGCCTACTTCCATTGGGACGATGCCAACGATGACGGCGTTATGGATCGCAGCGAGAAGGCGATCATTGGCATTGTTGATCCTGGAACCGGGATGTTGGGCCAGTTCAACATATGGCACGGCGGAAGCCCTTCCAACCGCACTTTGGAGGTCAGCTATGGCGAGGGCACATGGATTAGGATGATCTTCTCCGCGAGACCCAAAGCCCCCAAACCATAGATGCTTCCCGGTGCTTTCGGCGTTCTGCCTCTAGCGGGTGCTATTCCTCCTCGCCGGAGTCGAAGTCGCCTTGGCAGGCTGCTTTGATGATGTTGTGGTTCGCCGACCGGAACTCCCTTGTGATCTGCCGCATGAACTCGCTTGCGGCCTTTCGTTTCGAGGTCGGAGCAAGTGGACACTCGGTCGGCACGATGGGAAACTCGCACGCCTTGGCAAACCGCACCAGTTCGTGCTCTCGCAGATACGCAAGCGGGCGGATCACTGACAGCTTCCCGCCGAAGTAGTTTCGCCGGAACGCTATGGTCTCCAGCCTGCCCGAGTAGAACAGATTGAGCAGCGCTGTGTGCGAGAAGTCTTCGAGGTGGTGCCCCAGCGCTACCTTGTTGCAGCCCTGCTGTTCAGCGATCTCGAACAGCGTCCTTCGCCGGTTGCGACCGCAGCGCTCGCAGTCCATCGGCAGTGGCTCGCCCTCAGGCATGATGAGGTCGTGAACAGAGCAGGGTACGCCCTCGCCGTCCATCCACTTCACGAACGACTCAGGCGGCTCGATCCCGCTTCCGCGCGCATCGCCCCGGACGTGAGCGGCCACAAGCTCATACTTCACTTCTGCGATCTCCTGCCGGTAGGCGAGCAGCCGCAGGAGCGACATGCTGTCCTTGCCTCCCGAGACTCCCACCAACACCCGATCACCCGGCTCGATCATGTTGTGGTCCCGAACTGCCTTGTCTACCTTCTTGGAGAGGAAGAAGGCATGCCTTTCTGCCTCGGACCGCCATTTCTTTGCCATAGGTCTAGGATAGCATCCGCTCCGGCTGCAGGCAATCCCTTCCGTCGTCTCCGTGTTGAATGGGCCTCCGCCGGAGGATAGATGCGTTCGTCCTGAACAGAGCCACCGGCAGTTGACAGCACGGACCCCTCGCAGCGCATTCATATTCATTTCAAAAGTTGCGCAGATGTCTAATGTGCGCGGCAAAAGAAAGGTTGGCCGGCCTATTGACAAGCTTGATAAATCAGAATACTATGCAAGCGAGCTGACAGTGCCCCAGGGATGGGGCTGACGGGCTCCGCATAGGGTAAGCCAATTCCTCTGCCTATGCCGGAGACACGACACGCAGGAGAGGAAGGTGAACGTCTGCAACATCAGTCTGCGTTCCACATTAGGAGGTCGGGCAGGACTGCCCTGAGAGGACGGATACCCGCGATGCACACTGACCGGTGGCGTAACGCCTATACGCCATCTGGGGGAAGTGGCCCGCATGGGCCACGGGAAGGGAGAATAGAACATGGCTAGACCAAGGATTGTGATTTTGCTGCTGGTAGGGTTCATCCTACTGGTAGCCTGTTCGGCCTTTGCCCAGCTTGCCGACCCGAGGGCTGTGCTGGCGAACCGGCACGCCTATGGCTTTGGCAAGACCGAGCCCTGGAGTAAGGACCTGATGCCTGACTTCAAGCGCGCCGCCGAAAAGCACGACGTGCCGCTGCCGCTGCTTCTTGCTCTGGGCTACTTCGGAAGCCGATTCGAGAACCGTGGGGATGCTCCCACCATCGAAGGTGGCTACGGAGTTATGGCGCTTCGCGACAACAACATGTGGAAGAGCGATTCGCTTGGTGAAGGCGCCGGGATCATGAAAGCTGCCAAGCAGAAAATCAAAGTCGATCCCACCAGCAACATCATGGCAGCCGCCGCGGTGTTGGACAAGTATGCCAAGGACCTGGAGATCGACCGATCAAAAGGCCTTGAAGCCTGGCTTCCCGTCGTGATCAAGTACGCAGGACTCGACGAGGAATACAGCCGCATGTTTGCGATGGAGATCTACGAGAAGTTGGCGGCAGGACTCGACTATGTCAACTGCGCTGGTGAGCGCTTCGAGTTTCCCCCTCAGGACATTGGATCAACAGACATAGCGAAGCTCCAGCCTGTCTCCGCTCGCAAGGTGGGTGACGCCGGCACACTGGCGCGGCCCTGGGATACCAGATTCACTGCAGATTATTCGCCGCTGTCGGCGCAGTATCCGCCTGCAACCTGGTATCCTGCGGCAAGCTGCAACTACACGGCAACCTCGACGTCAAAGGACACCATCGTCATCCACACGATCGAGGGAACCGCGGCTGGATGTCTTTCGTGGTTCCGCAACTGCAACGCCGATGTCTCCGCCCACTACGTGACCTCGGAGGCCGGCGGCGTCTGGCAGTGCGTTGACGAATGGCACCGGGCGTGGCATGCAGGATGCGTCAACTCGCGCGCCATCGGTATCGAAAACGAAGGCTACGCCGGCTCCGCGAGCCACCCGGTTTCCCTCTACAACGCGGTCGGTCTGCTCTGCAGGGACATCTGCGATAGCTGGGGAATCGTGAAGCAGCACAGGAGCTGCCCTCCTGGTATCTGCGGGCACAACGATGTCAACAACTGCGTCTGTGGCGGCGACCATTGGGATCCGGGTCCTGGATGGGACTGGAACTACATGATCTCCGTCGTCAACGGCACTACCTGGACCAACCCACCTTATCTCTTCGGCAGCAGCGCCGAGGGTTGGACCAGCGGCAACAGCGCCTCGGGTATCGCCTACACGGGACCCAGTAGCTGGAACGGATCGATCTACTTCGACCAGACCGGCAACGACTGCTGGATCTACAGCCCCGCAACCAACTTTACGGGCGCATGGGCTCCGCAGGTCCTGAACGTGGATGTCTATCCTCAGAGCGGCACCTCGGCCGCGCACGACATGCAGCTCCACTGGAAGACCAACGCCGAGAACTCGTTCGCGGCGAACAAGGCTTCCCCAATAGTCAACTACACTGCGCAGAACGCCTGGGCAACCGTCAACCTCTTCGTGGACAGCAACAAGTGGTGGGGACAGACGGTCAACCAGTTGCGGCTGGACTTCGACCAGGTCAATCACAGCACGCGGTTCATCATCAACCACGTCGTGCTGCAGAACGCTCTCTGGTGGCACTTCGACAACGCCGGGGACGTGATGGGCTGGTATGCAGGCCATTCGCAGACGGCTCCCTGGCAATACAGCACGGGCTGGCCTGGCATCCTCGTCACCGACCAGACCGGCAACGACGGTTTCATCTATAGCCCCGCCATCTCCGGCAGTGGCTTCCCGTTCAACTACATCGGCGGCGTGAACGACTGGCTGCACGTGAGGGTGTTCCCGCAGAACGGATCGACCACTGCTCACGATATGGCCGTCTACTGGATCAAGGACACCGATGGTGTGTGGAATGAGGCGAAATCCACCCATGTGACCTTCAACGGCAAGGACCAGTGGGTTGACGTCTATCTGCCCGTCGGTCAGAATCCGCACTGGCCTGCCGGCCACATCACGCAGTTGCGATTGGACTTTGACCAGACCAACCACGGCAACCGGTGGATCATCGACTACATCAAGAGCGAGCACTTTGGCGCCGATACCTCCGCGCCGAGCGTGCCGACCGGGCTTGCCGGTACTGCGGCATCAGAGACCGCGGTCAACCTGACCTGGAACGCGTCCACGGACAACACGACCGTGAACGGGTACAAGATCTTCCGCAACGGTGTTCAGATAGGCACGAGCATTGCCCCGTCCTATTCGGACACGTCCTGCGCGGCTGGGACAACCTACTCCTATAGAGTCAGCGCGTACGACTCCGTGGGCAACAACTCGGCGCAGTGCAGCGCGATCCAGGTTACCACTCCGACCGCCGACTCCGAGGCTCCCAGCGTACCGACCAATCTGACGGCGACCGCCGTCTCCGGCACCACGATAAACCTGACCTGGACCGCGTCGACCGACAACGTCGGCGTAACGGGCTACAAGATCTTCCGCGGCGGCGTTCAGATCGGTACCAGTGCGACCACTTCGTACTCGGATACGACCTGCCAGTCGTACACTACCTACACGTACACGGTAGCGGCGTACGATGCGGGGAACAACACCTCCGATCAGAGCGACCCCGCCACGGCAACCACCTGGGATGCGACACCTCCCAGCGTGCCGACCAACCTCGCAGGTGAGGCGGTTTCGCCCACTCAGGTGAATCTGACCTGGACCGCGTCTACGGACAACGTAGGCGTAACGGGCTACAAGATCTTCCGCGGCGGCGTGCAGATCGGTACCAGCACGAATACGTCGTATTCGGACACGACCTGCTCTGCCGGGCAGACCTACAGCTACCAGGTGAGCGCCTACGACGCGCGGTCGAACGAGTCCGCCAAGTGCACGGCTATCAACGTCACTACGCCGGACACGGTTCCTCCGTCAACTCCTACCGGCCTGACCGCGACACCCGTCTCTACCAGCCGGATAAACCTGGCCTGGAATGCGTCGACGGACAACGTCGGCGTCCTTGGCTACAAGATCTTCCGCAATGGTGAGCAAATCGCTACCAGCGCGACACCGAGTTACGCTGATCTCAACTGCGAGTCGTACACCACCTACATCTATGAGGTGTCGGCGTATGATGCGGCGTCCAACGAGTCCGGCTTGAGCAATCCGGCCGAGGCGACAACCGAACCGAACACGGACATTGTCGTAGACAACCCGTCTGCGAGCTTCGTGGAAGTCTGGTTCACGGGAACCTCCGCGCCTGACAAGTATGGCGCTGACTACAACTACTGCACGACCGCGGCGACTGAGACCAAGTCGGCGACGTTCACGCCTAAGATCGACATAGCCGGATACTACACGGTCTACGTCTGGTATCCGCAGGGCTCGAACAGATCGACCAGGGCTCCGTTCACGGTCGTCTACGACGGCGGCCAGCAGACGGTCAACGTCAATCAGCAGACCGGCGGCGGCCAGTGGGTGACTCTGGTCACGAACAAGAAGTTCGCGGCTGGAACGTCCGGTTACGTCAAGCTGGGCAACGGCACCGGCGAGACTTCGCTGAGCGTCATGGCCGATGCGGTGCGAGTAGTGCTGGTATCCACGGACCTTACCGCTCCGACCGTGCCGACGAATGTTGCGGCTGCCGGGGCATCGGCGACCAGCGTTAACGTGACCTGGACTGCTTCCACGGATAACGTGGGGGTTACCGGCTACCGCATATTCCGCGACGGCGTGGCTGTTGGCACGAGCGCGACGACGTCCTTCACGGACACCGGTCTCACGCAGCTCACGACCTACAGCTACACGGTGACCGCGTATGACGCGATGGGCAACGAGTCCGCTCAGAGCGCCGCGGCCAATGGTACTACCTGGGACGGAACAGCCCCGAGTGTGCCTACCGGCCTAAGCGCTACCGCGGTGACGCCAACCCGCGTCAATCTTGCCTGGTCGGCTTCGACCGATAACGTCGGAGTGACGGGCTACAAGATCTATCGCGGCGGCGCCTACGTGACCACGGTTACTGGTCTTACCTGGACGGATACCGGCAGATCGCCGAGTACCGCCTACTCCTATCAGGTGTCGGCGATCGATGCCAGGAACAACGAGTCCGCGAAGAGCACGGCGGCTAACGCCACGACTCCAGCGTTCGCGGACATAGTCATCGACAACCCGGCGGCTACCATCACAGGGGTCTGGAGCGTGTCCAGCTCGTCGGCGGACAAGTACGGAGCGGACTACCACTGGGCCAGCACCGCCGTTACCGAAGGCAAGACGGCAACCTGGAGACCGACCATCGTGTATCCGGGCAACTACAACGTCTACGTCTGGTATCCGGTAGGCTCCAACCGAGCCACCAATTCCCCGTTCTTCACGCAGTGGGACGGTGGAAGCGCGACAACTCCCGTCAACCAGCAGGTCAGCGGCGGGCAGTGGGTGCTGATTCAGAGCAACAGGCACTTTGCCGCGGGCACTGCCGGCTACGTGAAGCTGGGTAACGGCACAGGCGCGACGGGTAGCATCGTCGTTGCCGACGCAGTTAGATTCTTGCAAGTTAGCGGAGACTAACCTCCGGAACAGCATAAGCTAGTTGTAAGCCCGCTGCCACAACGGCAGCGGGCTTTTTTCATAGCGCACGCTCAGGGAAAGAACGTCCATGAAGTCTTCGTGAATACAGCGTCAAAGTGTCGCTGCATATGCTCGTTTGGAATGCTTTGTGCAAAGACAAGCTCGCGAAACAAAGCACAGGAGGTCCACCAGACGATGTGGCGAGTTCCAATTCTGGCGCTGACGGTTGTGCTTTTTTCTACCGCTTCCGCGCAGGCAACGGTTCTATTCAGTGAAGACTTCGAGTCGGGTGTCGACGGATGGTTTACCGTCGGAAGTCCCGACCCGCCATTGCGGACCAACAACTACAATACCACTCCAGGCGGGTACTGGTCGATGTATACCCCCGCGGGCAAGACCCAATATGTCCACCAAGTGTCGTATGGCCCGGACCCGAATTGGTATGTGACGTGGAACTTCTTTGACAGCGGTGCCAGCAACGGGTATCTGCGGATGCGGGTACCGAAGATCACCGGGCCAGGCTCCTTGCGGTAGCTAAGCCTCGGCGTATACAGCCTCTCCAGCGCGGACTACTACTCCACAGGCATCTACGACAACGGCGCTTTGAGCTGGCAGCCGACCTCGATCGCCCGTGTGACGAACGCATGGCACACCATGGCGATGTATGGCGACAGAGCCGGCAATATCAGCTTCTACATCGGCGGACAGCTCGCGGCTCAGGCGCAGACTGTGAGTGTATACCAACCGGCCGTTATGCTGCTTGGTTCTGAAAGCGCAAGCATCGGCCCGGGCTTCTGCTACGACGACATCAACTGCGGCAGCGGCACGGCTCCCGTTCCCGAGCCCTCCGGCCTGATGGTCCTTGCGCCGGGTCTGTTGGGTTTCTTCGGCCTGCGGAGACGGCTGGCCAGGTAGCGACCGAGAAAGCGCTCCGGGCGGGGTCATGTAGGCCCCGCCCGTTTGTTGTGTGTCCTGCGCAGTACTGCAGTCACCATCCTTTCCCCACGAACGAAAGCCCGCTCCACCAATACTTACCGCCCGCGAGGAGAATGACGCGGCGGAAATGGGTACATATTCGCATAGCGGAGTCGGCGGCAGTAATGACCGCGGCCCTCCGGCTGTTTCGGAACAGGGTGGTTTGGGCAATACATCTACTCCCAACAGGCGGGAATGACCGGGCACCGAATGCCACGGTCACTCTGCAACAACATATACGCCGTCCTGCAGGCGCGACCCGGCAGGCAGCGATGAGGCATAGTAGTGATTTTGAAGGAGTCGTCGACGAAGAGACAGGGCAATACCGACGCGACACCGGAGGAAACCGCTGAGCTCTTCAGGGAATACGCGCGATCTCATGACCCCTCCATCAGAGACAAGCTAATTCTACGCCACCAGAACCTGGTGCATTATCTAGCGGGCAAGTTCGCCAACCGGGGGATTCCCCTGGAGGATCTGGCGCAGGTGGGCATGATAGGGCTGATCAATGCCGTAGACAGGTTCGATCCCGACAGGGGACTGCAGTTCTCGACGTATGCGACCCCCACGATACTGGGCGAGATCAGGCGGCACTTCCGGGACAAGGGCTGGAGTCTGAAAGTGCCTCGCAGACTGCAGGAACTGAACATCGCCGCCGCCAAAGCAGCGGAGCAGATCGGTGCGGCGATGGGGCGGTCTCCCACTATAGCAGAAGTGGCCGAGAAGATCGGAGCGAGCGAGGAAGAGACCCTCGAGGCCATCGAACTCGGGAATGCATATGAAACCGTCGCGCTTGACGCTCCGATGCAGGCGCAAGGCGAGTCGGCTCCATTGACTCTCGCTGAGTTCCTCGGTGAGGAAGACGAGTCCCTGCAGAAGATCGATTCCTACGGCGACCTAAGGCAGGCGATAGACTCGCTGGAGCCGCGCGAGAAGGCGATCATCTACTACCGTTTCTTCAAGGACCTCTCGCAAACTCAAGTCGCCAAGCGGCTCAACATCTCGCAGATGCACGTTTCCAGACTGCAGCACAAGGCGATGAAGAAGCTCAAGGAACTGCTCGACGCCCGCTAGCATACGAATCACACCGAACTGCGCTCCGTCCCGTTTCCTCCCTTGTTCGCCACTTCGTTAGCCGTATCTCCGGAGTCACAGCAGAGCTTTTTCACCTTGGGGAACAAAGCCGGGAGCCTGGTCGCATACACAGTAAAGCACTTTGTGATATAAAGTAAACCAAAGGACGGCACGACATGGAATGCAGTGATAATCCCGGCTCTGATTGCATGCGCATGCGGGGAGTCCATCCGATAGCCACTCTGGTTCTGATAGCCGAAGACCTGTTCTTCGCCCAGCGAATGGCACGAGCGAGTGGCCAGAGCATTTGGAATCCGGCTACCTATCAGGCGGTTCGAGCCATACTGCCGGGCGTGTTCGTGGCGCTGGTTCTGTCATATGCGGGGCCGCACGCAGGCCTGCGAGATAGCTTATCTGCAATATGGTCGCTGGGCTACGGCTCCGCACTGTGGTCCGCCGGGATGTTTTCCACCAGGGAAGTCACGTACTATGGCGTCGTCCAACTGCTGACGGGCGCGGTAGTAGTGGTCTTTCTGCGCGACTGGCCCTACGCGTTCTACCTGGCTGCCGGCCTCTCGTTTGGCGTCTACCAGATGCTCTTCGGGCTCTTGATCGCCTGGAAGCGGTAGCCATGGCACAGGGAATCGACGACGCGATCCACCAGAAGACGCGGCTTGCTATCATGGCGCACCTGGCAGCGCGAGGAGAGGCCGACTTCCTCACGCTCAAGAAGACGCTCGGCCTCACAGACGGCAACATCTCGATCCACACCGGCATCCTCGCCGGCAGGGGCTATGTGAAGTCGGAGAGGTCATTCGTAGGCAAAAAGACCCGCACCACCTACAAGATCACGCAAGAGGGACGGAAGGCGTTCGGAGAATAAGTTGCGGAACTGGAAAGAGTCCTCCGCGGCGAGTGAAAGCGGCTTCCGATCATTCTGATCAGGTGAGCTTTGCTCCTGCTTGAATGAGCGCGCGTTCCCAGTTGCGGAAGGCTGGCCCGGTTCCCCCAGGCGCGAGTTCCATCAACTCGCGGTAACAGGAGATGAGTCCATCCCAGTCTGAATCGGGAATCGGGCGAAGGTTCCACCCGCGTTCCTCAATGAGCAAATTCTGCTCTATCGAGTTGCACGTATAGCAGGTAGTGACAAGGTTGTCCACTTCGGACGTGCATTCCCGGTGCAACGGGCACTACGTGATCGCAGCTTGCCGTATCTCGCCAGAACGCTATGTGACACTCGGACATCTTGCCGTTACGGTGGTAAGGGAAGTCGTCCGGTAGGATCAGGGAGATGAGACGCATCACAGGCGTGAAGATAGCCCGTCTCCCACAGTAGCGGCAGGTGGACTTGTCGCGAATGAAGACCGCTGCTTGGGTCCTAAGGGGAATCGGTTGCCGCTTAGCAGGAGCCACTATGCGGCTTTGGATGCTGCGTACCAGGCTCTGCGCGCGTGGGATCGCCGCTCAAGAGCGACTGAGCAATGCGGCCTAGCGTGTCGGCAAATGCCTCTCCGGCAGAATCCGCCATTGGCCTATTCCTGCTCTTCCGCCACCGCTGCCGCTTCCTGCTCTTCGCCCTCGGCTTGCTTGCCTCTGCTCTGCACAAAATCGCAGTCGGGATTCGTGCAGCGCCAGCCGATCATGCGGCCTCTGAAACGGCGCTCGCCAAGAAGGCTGTTGCACTTGGGGCAGTGCTTGTTGGTGGGCTTGTCCCAGCTAACAAACGAGCAGTCCGGGTAGCGGTTGCAGCCGTAGAAGACCTTGCCCTTGCGGGATTTTTTCTCCACGACGTCACCCTCGCCGCAGATCGGGCACTTGACGTCCAGCGGTTTGGTGAGCGGAGCAGTGGTCTTGCACTCGGGATAGCCGGAGCAGCCCAGGAACTCGCCGAAGCGGCCCTCGCGGATCAGCATCGGCTTGCCGCAGTTCGGGCAGACCTCACCGCTTTCCTTGGGCTGGATCTTGACCCGCTCCATGTTCTCCTGTGCGGCTTTCAAGTCGCGCTCGAACGGCTCGTAGAAGTCGCTGAGCAGCTTGACCCAGTCGAGCCGGCCTTCCTCGACGGTATCGAGCTTAGTCTCGACGCCCGCGGTGAAGGCGATGTCCATAATGTCCGGGAAGTGCTTCACGAGCTGATCCGTAACCACGAAACCGAGTTCGGTTGGGTGGAACCTCTTTTCTATTAGCTCCACATACTTGCGGTCCTGGATGGTGGATATGATCGTCGCGTAGGTGGACGGCCTGCCGATGCCCTTCTCCTCGAGCGCCCGTACCAGCGTGGCTTCCGTATACCGGGGCGGCGGCTCGGTGAAGTGCTGATCTGGAACGAGCTTGCGAAGATCGAGGGCCTGCCCCTGCGTCAACTCCGGCAGCGGCGGAAGCTCCTCGTCAGCGACCACCCTGGCGTCGTCCTTGCCCTCCGTGTAGACCTTCATAAAGCCCTGCAACTTGACCGTCGAGCCGGTCGCGCGGAAGATCATGTCGGCGGCGCTGATGTCCACGCTCACCACGTCGAACACGGCCGGCATCATCTGGCTGGCGACAAACCGCTGCCAGATGAGGCGGTAGAGGCGATACTGATCGCTTGAGAGGTACTCCTTGACCGCGTCCGGGTGGCGGTTCACGGAGGTCGGGCGGATCGCTTCGTGAGCGTCCTGCGCGCCCTTCTTGGATACCTGCCGCGGGGTCTCGGGCACGTATGACGCGCCGTATTGGCGGGTGATGTATTCCCTTGCCTCGTCCTGCGCCTCTCTGGCAACGCGGGTGGAGTCTGTTCGCATATAGGTGATGAGACCGACGTGCCCATCCGGGCCTAGATCAAGGCCTTCGTAGAGCTGCTGCGCGACCGTCATCGTGCGGCGCGCGTCGAACCCGAGCTTGCGGGAGGCCTCTTGCTGCAGGGTAGAAGTGATGAACGGCGGGGCCGGGTTGCGGCGCTTCTCGCTCTTCTTGACGGAGGCGACGGTGTAGGTGGCGCCCTCTAGCCGCTTCAGAAAGTCGTTTGCCTCTTCCTCGTTGTGAATCTCACATTTCGTGCCAGCGCAGGAGAGGAGTCTCGCCTCAAAGAGGTGCTCTTTCTCCAGGGGCGTGAGTGTTGCGACGATCGACCAGTACTCGACCGGCACGAAAGCGCTGATCTCGCGCTCGCGGTCGCAGATGAGCCTCACGGCAACGGACTGCACCCTGCCGGCGCTCAGGTTCTTCTTGACTTTGCGCCAGAGGAGCGGGCTGAGCATGTAGCCCACGAGCCTGTCGAGCACCCTGCGCGCCTGCTGGGCGTTCACGAGGTCGCTGTTGATGTCGTGGGCGTTCTCGAGCGCTTCCCTCACGGCGGTGGCGGTGATTTCGTTGAACTGGATGCGGCGCGCATTCTCAAGCCCGAGCGTCTCACGCAGGTGCCACGCTATGGCCTCGCCCTCGCGGTCAGGGTCCGAGGCGAGATACACGACTTCTGCCTTCTTCGCCGCGTCCTTGAGTTTCTTGATCACATCCCGCCGCTCAGGGATGGTGACGTACTGCGGCTGGAAGCCCTTTTCGATCTCTACGCCGAGCTTGCTCTTGGGCAAGTCGCGCACGTGACCCATGCTTGCTTCTATATCGTAACCCGCACCGAGGAAGCTCTTCAGCGTTCTCGTCTTCGCGGGCGACTCAACTATTATCAGCGATTTCGCCATATATGATCCTATCCTTACCGATTCTGCAGTCTTGTCCGTGGCGTTCGGTATACCGCCTCGGACAGGCCAGGACAGAGGCTGGCCAGTACCCTTCATGTCTCACCGCCAAATTGGCCCGACAGAGTCCCAAGCGAGGGATTTCAGCGGGGATGGCGGTACGGAGAGTGATATTAGCACACCGTGAGCGGGGGTGTCAAACGAAAAACAGCTTATTGTCTGAGAGTGGCGAGTTCAAGAGCAAGACCTTCTGCCTCTGGACTCTCCACCCTCCACTCTTGAACTTCCATGCCCATAGTTCTACAATACACCCGGAGGGTTAACTGGCCATGGTCATCGACATACATACCCACTGTTTCCCCGACGCGATTGCCGGGCGCGCTATGGAGGTGCTGGAAGCGAACTGCGGGGTGCCGCCGGTTCTGGATGGAACGTGCGCACAACTGCAGGACTCGATGCGAAAGGCTGGAATCGACAGATCGGTTGTTATGCCTATCGCCACCAAGCCCTCGCAGGCCCGCAGCATCAATCGTTGGGCGGCTGAGATCAACGCGGGCAGCTCAGACCTCATTAGTTTCGGCTCGATCCATCCCGCGCAGGAGGACTGGCGGGAAGAGATCGATCGAATCGCCGCCGATGGCATCAAGGGCGTGAAGTTCCACCCCGATTACCAGGAATTCTTCGTCGATGACCCGGGTCTCGTTCCGATCTACAGAGCTCTTGCGGATGCGGGCCTGATCGTGCTGTTCCACGCAGGGATCGATATCGGGCTCCCGCCGCCGGTGCACTGCCCTCCAGACAGGCTCGCGAGGGTGCTCGATGCCGTCCCCGATCTCACAGTCATCGCCGCGCACATGGGCGGTTACAGGTGCTGGGAGGGCGTTGAGCGCTACCTCGTCGGTCGGGAAGTCTACTTTGACACGTCCTATTCCATGGCCGATCTCGGTCCCGAGGCGATCACCGCGCTGATCAAGGCGCACGGCCCCGAGCGCGTGCTGTTCGCCACAGACTCGCCCTGGACGGACCAATCAGCAGAACTCGCCGCCATCCGTGCATTACCATTTACTGAGGCGGAAATCGAGGCAATCACCGGCGGGAATGCTGTGCGGTTGCTG
The DNA here is from genome assembly GCA_052035525.1 of Armatimonadota bacterium. Lineage (GTDB taxonomy): Bacteria > Armatimonadota > UBA5829 > UBA5829 > UBA5829 > DTKD01. The sequence goes on along the minus strand of JBPOHN010000035.1, from coordinate 69,371 downwards.
GGAAGCTGGGCTGCCGGTCCCAGGGGTCGTGAGACTGCGGTGCGGTAGTGCTCCCTCCCCTTACGAAGGGGAGGGCTGGGGTGGGGTCGGAGGGATCCGTAACGACTTCCCCCAAACCCACTGCGCCTCGGGGGGAGAGCTATCCCCTGTTGCCTGTTGCCTCGAGAATCCAACCCCACACCTTGTCCTTATTGAAGCCGGTTTGGGCGGAAAAGGCGAGCGTGTCGCGGGAGTCGATGTTGAGCTTCTCGGCCACCTGCAGCATCGCTTCGGGGACTTTGGTCTTGGCGATCTTATCAGCCTTGGTGCCGACAACGAGCACGTTCTGGTCGTGAGCCTGGAGCCACTGTGATACGTCGTGGTCGAGCGGCTGCGGCGGGTGGCGGAGGTCGATTAGCTGGATGATCCCGCATAGCTGCTCGCGCGAAGTCGCATAGCGGCCGATCAGTTCCTCCCACTCGCCCCGGACGACCTTGTTGATCGCCGCGTAGCCGTAGCCCGGCATATCCACAAGGTAGAAGGGTCTGCCGCCCTCTGGCTTGATCAGGTAGTAGTTCAGCGTCTGCGTCCGGCCGGGCTTGTTCGACGTGTGTGCGAGACGCGAGTTGCCGGTGAGGGTGTTGATGAGCGACGATTTGCCGACGTTCGACCGCCCGACGAGCGCGATCTCCGGCAGGCGCTCCCTGGGCAACTGGTCCATTTTCGCAACGCTCTTCACGAATTCCGCGGTCACGCGCACTGTAGTCTCTCCCGTGCTGGCTGCTGCAGCGGCTCTATTATAACAGGTGTGGGAACGGGAGATGTTAGGTCTTGGGGCACGCGGTCGCTGCGGCGCAGCGGGCGGTGCATTCTGATATGATCTGGAGCGCGCGGTCCCGGTGGTCCCACCCGCGCATGGTGGTTGCGACGTCCTCCAGGGTCTTGTAGGTCGCAAAGAAGTTCTCGATCTCGCGCAGCCAGTGCGGCGATAGGTCGTCGATATCCCGCACCTCAGCGAACCGCGGGTCGCCAACCGGCACCGCCAGAATCTTCTGGTCCTCGCCGTTCACGTCCATCATATCCAGCACCCCGATCGGCCTCGCGGGCACGTGGCAGCCGGGGAATGTGGGCTCCCCGACGATCACCAGTATGTCCAGATGATCGCCGTCCTCCGCGAGCGTGTTCGGGATGAAGCCGTAGTCGGTCGGATAGTGCACGGAGGAGTAAAGGACGCGGTCGAGCCGGAAGACCCGGCGCTCGGCATCGTACTCATACTTATTGCGCGCGCCGGCAGGGATCTCTATCACCGCCTCCACCAACCCCGGTTCGTCATACTTCCTCATAGGGTGGTTGTACGCAGCGCCGAGCGGCGTCAAACGCTCCCACACCCGACCAAGCTATGATGAGAAAGGCGCGGTCTTCGTAAAGACCGCGCCTGGTGATGGGAGGGAGGGGCCACAGACCCCTGGAACCGCGTCCGGGGTTACAGACCTCGGACGATCTACGTTTGTTAGCTAGGCCGCGACGGGCTCGCCGAGGATCGCCTTCAGATCCTCGTCCGGAGTTGTGATCGGCTTGATCTCGAACTTCTCCACAAGCACATTGAGCACGTCCGGAGTAATGAACACCGGCAGGCTCGGGCCGAGGCGGATGTTCTTGATGCCCAGGTAGAGCAGCGTCAATAGAATCGCAACCGCCTTCTGCTCATACCAACTCAGGACCAGCGACAGCGGCAGGTCGTTCACGCCGACCCCGAACGCCTTCGCAAGCGCAACCGCTATCTGGATCGCGGAATAGGCATCGTTGCACTGGCCGATGTCGAGCAGCCTCGGGATTCCGCCGATGGTGCCGAAATCGAGCTTGTTGAACCGATACTTCCCGCACGCGAGCGTCAAGATCACGCAGTCCTCGGGCACCTTCTGAGCGAACTCGGTGTAGTAGTTGCGGCCCGGCTTCGCGCCGTCGCATCCACCGATCAGGAAGAAGTGCTTGATAGCGCCGGTCTTGACCGCATCGATGACTGCACCCGCGACGCCCATGACGGTCTCGTGTCCGAACCCGACCGTGATCGTCTTGTCCGCGCCGTCCTCGGCGAAGCCATCGGCGGCAAGAGCGGCCTGGATCACCGGCGAGAAGTCCTTGCGGCTGACGTGCTCCACGCCCGGCATCGCAACGAGGCCCGTGGTGAATATGCGGCCCTTGTAGCTCTCGCGCGGCCTCTGGATGCAGTTGGTGGTCATCAGGATAGCGCCAGGGAATGCGTCGAACTCCTTGACCTGGTCCTGCCAAGCGCCGCCATAGTTGCCTACGAGGTGCTTATACTTCTTAAGCTCGGGATAGCCGTGCGCCGGAAGCATCTCGCCGTGGGTGTAGACGTTGATCCCCTTGCCCTCCGTCTGCTTCAGAAGCTCCTCGAGGTCGAGCAGATCGTGGCCCGAGACGACGATCGCCTTGCCCTTGACGGGCTCGACACGCACCTGAGTCGGCACCGGATGGCCATACGCGCCAGTGTTGGCGGCATCCAGAAGCTCCATTACCTTCATGTTCAGCTCGCCGACCTTCAGCGCCCAGCCGAGAAGCTCATCGACAGTCGGGTTCGGTTTCGTGAGGAAGTCGAGGCCCTCATGGAATGTGGCGTAGACTTCGTCACTGTCCTTGCCGAGTATGTGCGCGTGATCAGCGTAAGCCGCGGCGCCCTTGAGGCCGTAGGTCACCAGATCCTGCAGACCGGCAATCGTGTCGCCGAGCGCCGCCTTGCGGTTCAGGATGGTGACTTCCGCGCCCTGCGCGGCCAGCCCTTCGATGCTGCTTTCAGGGTTCCAGAGAGCCGGGCCCGTCAGCGCCTCCGGGGTCTTGCCGGCCTTGACACAAGCGGCCTCGTAGAGCATCTTGGCCCTGTCGCGCATATCGGCCCCGTCAAGCAGCAGTTCCTGCAGCCTCGCCGGGTCGAAATCGACGTTGGTTACCGTGGTGAAAAGCGCCTCAACGACGAACACATCAACATCACGGTCGCGTGAGCCGAGCTGTGCGGCCCGATGGGCATACTGAGAGATGCCCTCCGCGGCGAATAGCAGCAGATCCTGCATCGCTGCCGTCGTTGCGTCCTTGCCGCAGACGCCTTGAATGGTGCATCCGGTCCCCTTGGCGGTTTGCTCACACTGATAGCAGAACATACTCATTGATCCTGTCTCCTATTGATGAGGTTGTTAAATCTCTATAACCAGAGTCTACCTTATCGAAACGCACAGTTTTTTGACCTGGGTCAGATCAGCAGAAATTCTTAGAGATTGGTTGCCAGGCCTCCGCCCTCGAATCGATCCGAAGCTGCGCAGCCGAATCCACCCGCGCGGAATGTGATCCAAGTGTAATACGTCCAACGATGAATGGCCATTACCTATGGAGGAGCTTCCACGGGGAACGTAATGGCAGCTTGCGGGAACCCCCCTTCATCCCCCTTCGCAAGGCGGGAGCTAAGATTGTCTCCTCTTACTTAAGGGAAATCTCGGTTCTCCCCTCCTTACGAAGGAGGGGCCGGGGGAGGTTATTCGGACCTTGCGTTCCGCCTGCTAGGCTATGACGGAGCTGGCCTCTGTGAACTCGTAGCCAAACTGCTCCGCTATGGACTCAAGCGTCACCTTGCCATACGCTACGTTCAGTCCTCTGCGCAGCGGAGCGCTCTCACGCAGGGCCTGCTGCCATCCTTTGTTGGCGAGCTGAAGGACGTATGTGCCCGTAGCGTTTGTGAGCGCATAGGTGGAGGTTCCCGCAACCGCGCCGGGCATATTGGTGACGCAGTAGTGGACGATGCCTTCCTCCATATAGACGGGCTTGGAGTGCGTGGTCGGCCGGGTCGTCTCGAAGCAGCCGCCCTGATCGACCGCGACATCTACGACAACCGCTCGCGGCTTCATCAGCTTGAGCATATCACGAGTCACCAGCACGGGTGTCTTCGCTCCGGGGCGAAGGACGGCTCCAACGACGAGATCGGCGTTCCTGAGAGCGGCGCGGACGTTGTAGCTGTTGGACATGAGGGTGGTGACGTTGGCGGGCATCACGTCCGAGAGGTAGCGCAGCCTGTCAAGGTTGATATCGAGTACCACGACCTGCGCGCCGAGTCCCGCAGCCACGCGGGCAGCACTTGCGCCGGAAACCCCTCCTCCGAGGATTGCCACGTTGCCGGGGTCAACTCCAGGGACGCCGCCAAGAAGGATTCCCCTGCCTTCCATCGGGCGCTCCAGATACTTAGCGCCCTCTTGGATCGCCATCCGGCCCGCGACCTCGCTCATAGGAATGAGCAGCGGCAAGGAGCCATCATTTTCCTCTATCGTCTCGTAGGCGATGCAAATGGACTTGGCTGCGACCATCGCGCGAGTCAGTTCCTCGCTGGCGGCGAAGTGGAAGTAGGTGAAGACGACCTGACCTTCGCGGATCAGCGAATACTCCGGGGGAAGCGGCTCCTTGACCTTGACGATCATGTCCGCCTCGCCGAAGACCTCTTCGGCCGAGCAGACGATCTCCGCGCCGGCATGCTTGTAGTCGTCATTCTCTATTCCGCTCCCGCGCCCTGCTCCAGTCTCGACTATGACCCTATGGCCTTCTTTGACAAGCGACGCTACTATGGCAGGCACTACCGAGACGCGGTATTCACGCTCTTTGATCTCCTTCGGTATCCCCACGATCATCTCTGGTCATCTCCCACCTGGCGGTCCGGCATGACTCCTTATGCCCATTTCCACAACTGCGCGCACGGAGTATGCCGAACACCAGGCCTTTACGCCAACCAGGATTTCAGTTACCATAGCGCTACGATAAGTGGGGGTACACAAAGATGTGGGGGAAGCTGCTAGCCATGCTGATTGCCGGACTTGCCATCGCAGGTGTAAATGGAGGCGCTGATGCCGCCAGGCTGGAGCTGCTGGGGCAGCCATGTCGCGCCAAGAACGTCCTGGCGTGCCTGATGGTCAAAGACAGAGCGACGGGCCGGGAGATGCTCGTGCTATCGAATATGAACGAGAACTCGGGCGCGGAACTGATTTTCGTAGACTATCAGAACGACACCGCGAAGGTGTATCGTGCTCCTGCAGGCGCGGGCGCGTGGGGCCTCAATGAGATACCTGGTGACAGGCTCGTCGTCAGCACGTTCTACGATGGCGTCTTCATGATATTCGATCTGAAGAAGATGGAGTTCGTGAAGGTGGCGGACTTCCCGGGGGAGACCTACATCTGGACCATGGCGATGGGCTCTGATGGGAGGATCTACGGGGGCACGTATCCCGGTGGGAAGCTGGGGGCACTCGATCTGACGACATACGAGGTCGAGGACTGCGGCGCGCCGGCCCCTCCGAACCTCTACCTCCGCTACGTTTCTCCGACCCCGTCCGGGGATATCCTCTGCTTCTTCAATACCGAAAAGCCGACCACGCTGCTGTATGATCCCGCGACGAAGAAGTTTCGCCCAGCCCCGCCCGCGGTGAGCGGCGGCGTGCGGGGAGCTGTGTGGAATGGTTACTTCATTGCGGGAAGGCAGGTGTTCGAGGGCAAGGAACTGACGGAAGTCAAGCCGATTCCCTGGCCCACTCCGCCGCCGGACAAGGGCGCGTGGTTGTTTGACATCAGTCTGACGACGCCCGACACCGTGTATATGCGCCAGGGTGAGACGGTCTACAGCTACACGAAGGGCGATAAGGAGATCAAGGTTGCATGCGACCTGGACCTATTGCGCGGAGGATTGCGCGGGGCGGCGTCGAATGGCGATCTGCTCGGCCTGCGAGGTCAGGACTACTTCGTTATCAGGCCGGGCGACAAGGAGATCAAGCTAAGGCCTATACCCGCGGAGTCCGGGCCGCGGGACACGCATTTCCTGCGGGTGGGACCGGATGGCACCCTGTGGGGCGGACCGACATTCGGGCAGACGCTGTGGCACATGAACCCGAAAACCCGGAAGGCAGTGAACACCGGCGCCGTGAGCGATTCCGGCGGGGAAGTGTATGATGTAGCGTTTGTAGATGGCAAGGTCTACGCAGTTGCGTATGCCGGCGGCGACATCGTGCGGTATGATCCCGCGCAGCCGTGGGACCAGGTGGGAAAGAGGAACCCGGTTGTGATCAAGAAGGTCGGGAGCAAGTATATCCGGCCTGAGGCGGGGGTTTCGGTGGGCCCGGACGGCAAGCTGTATGCGGGATGGCTGGCTCAATACGGCACGTATGGCGGCGCGGTGTCCATAACGGACCCGAAGACCGGGGACACGGAGCTGATCGAGAACCCGCTCGGGGAGCAGGCGGTTACGGGGGTGCTTCGCGCCGATGATGCCATCTTTGTCGGTACCAGCCTGTCTGGAAACGGTCTACCCCACAAGAAGGGCGAGTGGGCGCGCTTTGGGATAGTCGATCCGAAGACGAAGGACACGGTGTTTCAACACGAGTTCGAGGGCTATGCCGGCGTGCGAGTGCTGGCCTACGATCAGCAGTCCAGGCGGGTTTTCCTGGCGGTCGGCGGTAAGCCGATGTTGTTCGATAGCAAGGTTCGAGGGTTCGTCAAGGACCTCGATGGCGCCGCCAAGGTTGGTGGACGCTCCGTAGCAGTGCCGGGCGACGGTTCGGTAGTATACGGCAGCGGAAAGTCGGTCGTGCGGCTGGATATGCGCACCGGTGAGACTTCGGTTGTTGTGGAGGCGCCCGAAAACGTGCACAACGTGGCTGTCGGGCCGAATGGTGAGCTTTACATATCCTGCGGTGTGGATGTCTATGCGGTGAGATAGCACATCCGGCTAGAGGAAAGGAGCTCGGATGTATCGAACCGTTCTGAGGTGAATGGTAAGGAGTGCTATGATCAGAGTTGACAGGCAGCAGATCGCGAATTTCTCTCGCCGGAACCACATCCGTAAGCTGGCGTTCTTTGGTTCAGTGCTGCGCGATGATTTTAGGGATGACTCTGATGTGGACGTGCTGGTCGAGTTCGAGCCCGGCCACCCGGTTGGGCTACTCCGGATGGCCGGTATGGAGATTGAGTTATCGGGGGGCATCGGTCGAAAGGTCGATTTGAGGACAGCTAACGACCGGGGTAGGTGTTTCCGGGATCAGGTCGTGGCCGAGGCAGAGGTGCAGTATGCTGCCTGACGCCGATCTGATCCGGCTCCGCCACATGCTTGATTCCGCCCAGATAGCTATCGCATTCGCCAGCGATCGGACCAGGGCGGACCTCGATGACTTGCCGGTGCTGATCGAACAACTGCGAGCGACCATCGACAGTGACTGAGGCGCCGCTCACAACATCCCCCAGGTTTCGACGGCTTGCGGCTGCGTCCGCGTTTTCGAGCCTGTTCTCCTTTGCTATCACCGTCACGATAATCCCCGCCGCGGCGAATGAGATCCTGACACAGCTCTGCCACAACTCCAAGGCGGACTTCGGCCTGATCTACCCCGTATGGATGATCGGGTTCTTCACCTGCGTGCTGATAGGCGGACGATACGCAGACAGGCGCGGAAAACTGCCTGTACTGGCGGCAGGATGCGTGTTGATGGCGATAGGATGCGCCATGTTCGGGCGCGCGTCCTTATACTACCACGCCCTTGCCTCGGCGTTTGTCATGGGAGCCGGAGGCGGTTTCTCCGAAGCGATCGCCATGGCATTGATAGCGGACATCTTCGGCGGGTCCAGACGAACGGCGATGATGAACGTTGCCCAGTTCTTCTTTGCGGCCGGCGCTGTCGCGGGCCCGGTGACCACAACAAGCCTTCTTGCCGCCGGTTACGACTGGCGATGGGCGTTCATCGGGACAGCAAGCGCCTGCGCGGTGGCCGCGGTTATCTGTCTTGTATCACTAGCCCGAAGTGAGGAGACACCGCTTGCGCACGCGCACGACGGCGATTGGAAGACACTTCTGCAGGACAGGCTTGTGCTTCTGCTAGCCCTTGGCATTCTGCTGTATGTAGGCGCTGAGACCGGCCAGGAGAGCTGGCTGGCAGTTTACTTCAAGCAGGACCTGAAATCCGCGGGGCCTCTGGCAGCCGCAACTGTTGCGATCTTCTGGGCGAGTATCGGACTGGGAAGGGTTACCGCGGTCTGGCTGTCGAGGCACGTCTCCGACTATGCTCTGATCACGTGGTGCATGGGGGCCGCAGCCATCTTCGAGGCCATTCTGCTGCTCAGCAGGAGCCCCGGACTCGGACTCGCGGCGGTGATACTGCTCGGCTACACTCTCGGGCCGGTGTGGCCGACGATTGTAAGCCGCGCGGGAGCGGCGCACCCGATGCAGTCTGGTGCGGTGCTGGCGGTTGTGGTCGCGGCGGGAGGCGTGGGAGCTGCATTCTTGCCGCCTCTTATAGGCCAGGCTGCGGACCTCGTGGGGTTGCGGAACGCTTCGTGGATTTGCTTCGTTCTGGCCGCGCTCAACTTTGCGATGTTCTTCGGTTTGTGGCGGCGGAGTCGAGCAGTATCCGGAGCGCAGTAAGCTGTATCTCCACGCGCTTCTCGAACGAAAGCCTGGAAGCAGGCGGCTCCAGCGTGATGACGTGCCCTCCACAAGTGCGATAGACAAAGATGGCCAGAGGCAGGCGCGTCTTGCGGAATCGGACGGCTTTCCGGCGGATCAGGCCGCCTCTGGCGCTCATTCCCTCGATGCATTCCTCACGATTGATCGGGCAATCGAGCGCGGCGGCGGCGGATATGATCTCGTGCCCGATAAAGCGCGATGAATCCTCTGCGATCTCGTAAAGATACAGCCCCGGCGAGTCCACATCCTCGTGCATTTCGAAGACGACGTCGAAGCATCTGCCCTGGAGAGCGTCCGATATGATGGCGGCCTCCGGGGGCGGTTTTCGGGTGTTGAACTCGCGGTTGAGGTCGATTCCCGCCCAGTTCTCCCTTGTGTCGAGTTCCCAGCCGGTGGGGTTGTTGCAGGGGAAGACGACAAAGCTGAAGCGGGACAGCAGGTCCCTGTTGTCCGAGTTCGTCTCCAGGAACCTGAGAGCAGCCTCCACGCCGGCGGGCTCATCGCCGTGGATGCCCGCGTTGATCAGCACTGACACCTTGTCCGGCGCCGGATTACCCATCCGCATCAGATACATCGGATATGTGCGCGAGTTGGCCTCGAACTCGCCTATCTGCTCAAGCTCGACGGTGGGCGAGCGCGCGATCCTCTGCATCCGGCTTACAAGGTCATCATAGCACCGAACGGGCATCGCTATCGCCTCAGGAAATCCGTGAAGTTGCCGCCGAACAGGCCCTCGACGTCGCGGCGGATCTCCTCATCGGTCACGTTCCATCCTGTTGCCGCCAGGTTGGCGTATTGCCTCGCCAGAGCTTCGCCGATGAGTTCCCTGGAGTGCTCCCACTTGTAGAGAAGCTGATCGAGCACGCGGCAGTCGGAGTGCTGCGGGATCATGCCCGGTCCCAGCAGATCCAGCCTCATGCGCGTGATTTCCTCTATCAGAGTGGGTGTATTCAGGAACCACCAGCACCCGAAGACCATCAGATTTGGGAACTTCCGGGCGGCTACGGCCAGCTCGTGCTGGTTTTCGCGTGACAGCATGGTCACCATGAACTTGTTGTTAGGGTAGTTCGCGCAGAGATGCTCCACTGATGTGATATCCGCTTTGCCGACTGAATCTCCGGCCAGCCTGAGCGCCGGATTCACCTGCCGCTTGACCCCTATCATCAGCGCGAATGGCACACCCCTTTCCTCAGCCACCGGAAGCAGGCATTCGGAAGTCAATATCGTGCGGAAACTGCTGTCAGGGAATTGGAAATCGGGCGAGAGAGAGACGGCCAGATACAGGGCCTGCGTTCGGTCGATCCACTCGTGGAGGAAGCGCCTGACCTCGGAGGTGGCTTTGTGATCCAGGTAATCGCTGACATCATAGCCCCAGCAGCGCAGAGTCTCGTTCGTCTGCTCCCAGTTATTGAGCAGCGGGTCCACCCTCAGAGCCGCCTTGAACCTCGGGTCCCGATCGACGCCTTTCAGCCACAGCGAGTGTTCCTGGTCGTCGAATGGGCCGTTGGTCATCACAACCGAATCAACGCCGGCCAACTCGAACACGCGATCCGTATGCTCATCGACAGACATAGACTCGAAGAACTCACGGTATGAGGCGAGGTCCCGCGACGCCACGCCCAGACCAAACCGCTCCAGAACCGTAAGCACTCCACGGCAGGCCTCGCTGACGGGCGAGTGATCGAGGAAGAGCGTCTTCCACACCAGATCAGCCTGCTCGCGTTTGGGGAGCGCGTAGAACGCATCGGCTCCGATCACGCCCCACCGCACTGTTTCGGCGACGAGGTAGTGGTAGGTAAGAAGCTCGTCAATGCCGCGCAAGAGCAGACCGCCGAAGCCCTTGGAGTAGAGGTGCGTGTGTATGTCGAAGATCCTCGCTTCGCGTACTGCCTTGCGAACACGATCCTGTACCGTGATAGCGTCTGCGTTGGTAGTCATTGGGTGCTTCTCCTTACCGAACCGCGCGCTGTCCCGCCCCGTCAGCGGACAGGCGGCGTCTGTGTTCATTACTATAGCCTATAGCGGCTCTTCAGGTAAAGTCGCGGGCGCTTCCGACTTCCAGTTGCGGCTGAGGCCACGGAAGATGAACGAGCCACTCAGGAACATCGTGCCGACGAAGATGAATATCGCCGGCCGTCCCCACGCGCTGCCGACCGCGCCTGCGATAAGCGGAGACATCAGGGAGCCAAGTGTCCCGACGGACTGCTGAATGCCGTAGGCCCGGCCCCTGAAAGACTCATCGACCTTCGTGCAGGTGACAGCGGCGATGGATGGGCCAAGGGTGGACATAGATAGGCCGGTAAGGAAGTAGATCGCGCCAAAAAGCCAGATGTCGTGGACGAAGAAGAGGATCAGAGCACCGATGCCTCCGCCGGCCAGACCCAGCACGATCGTCCAGTTGTAGCCTCGCCTCGCGCCCACAGCCGTCCAGGCCCTTGCAGAGATCACGAAGGCCAACGCAGGCAGGGAAAAGATCGCGCCGGAGAGGTCCATGTGCAGGCTGGAGAGCGTTGTTGCGAGCCAGCGCGGGACTTCGCCGCCGAGCGATTTCAGATGGCCGATCAGATATGGGGTGATCGCAGTGCCATACGCCCAAGAGAGCATCACGGCAAACAGCACCGCCATCTGGACTCTGGATCGGAACGCTATGCCAAAGTCCTCGATCAAGCTGGTCTTCTCAACGAGCGCAACCTTGTTCGGCTCCTGAACGAGCCACCATACCACTAAGGTCGATAGCAACACAGCGGTGCCTGACACGACCATGGAACCGCGATAGTTGAGCAGACTCGCCAGTATGGTGCCCACTATCGGGCCGATGATAAGGCCTACGTTGGAGACTGCCTGCACGGTGGCCATGGACTTGGGGGCCTCATCCTCGGGGGTGTTCGTTGCGATCAGAGCGAAGGAGCCGGGGATGAACCCGGTCAAGGCGCCGTTCAAGAACCTGCAGATGGCGAGTTGGAACGGGGTGTGGCATAATGCCATTGCGTAGTAAACGCCCGCGAGGCAGAGGCCGGCGCGGATGATCATCGGTTTGCGGCCGTGGGTGTCTCCCATCTTGCCCCACAAGGGCTGCATGATAATCGCCGCGAGGGACTGCACAGCGAAAACGATGCTCGTCCAGAAGAAGAGCTGCTTGCCCGGAGCCGCGCCCAACTCCTTTAGGTAGTCGGACAGGAATGGCATTACCTGCTGCCAGCTAAGCGAGGCAAGGAACACCGTGACGGACAATATGTAGACGTTGCGCCGGTAATAAGGCATTGGAAAGAGCACCCGCTGTTCTCTAGTCTACCACGGGCGGCGACAGCGTGACCAGCGCACCCGGCAGGAGATTCGCACAAGATGGATACTTCGCCGATCATCAGGTAAGTCCAGTAACGATTCGACGGTGAGCGGAGAAAATTGTCTTGACTACTGGATATTCGCATGCTACATTCAGGCTGGTAGGCAGTGACTCAACCGCCGCCGTGAACACTGGGAACGAGGGGGGTTACTATGGTTTGCTCGCGTGCTCTCAGACTTCTTTTTCCTCTGACGATTCTGCTGTTCCTTTCCGCCCTGCCGGTTTTCGCCGGGCTGGTTTGCTACTACGGCCCCAATGGCGGCCCGACAGTCGTGAATGTTCCTGAGGCCAACGGACTGAGCGAAGTGATCGCCGCGCTTGCTTCACCTCCGCCGGGATACACGTCCGCGATTCCCGCGGGCACTCAAGTGGCATCAGTGACCGTTGAACCAGAAGAAGTGATCGTGGACTTTTCACAGGCTATTCTGGCCGGCGGGCTCGACGAGGCGCGTCTGCAGTCGATCTCCGAGCAGGTCCGGAAGACGCTCTGGCAGTTCTCTCTGCCTGGCACCATAAAGATCACAACGAGCGGGATGCCGCTCTACAGTTTCCTTCCGCCGCTTCCGGTAATCGAGCCTGGACCCGAGGCGAACGCCGACAGAGGGCCGATCGCCACTTCCGCCGGACTGGCGGGCCGCAAGATATCGCTATCGCCGGGGCACGGTCTGTTCTGGAACGGCACCGGCTGGTCCTGGGAGCGCCCGGATACATGCCTTCCCCTGCTGCGCGAAGACCTGCACAACAACGAGATCACGAGATACCTGAACACGTTCCTGGTCCAGGATGGCGCCATCACGAAAGTCTACAGGTGCCTGGACAAGGACTACGGCAATTATCCTACCGGCACGCCGTGGTGGCAGATGTCGGCGTCATACTGGCTCAAGGAAATCGGTTATCCGTGTTCGGTCTATGCGCCGAGCACCGGGAGTTGCACCCTCGGCAGCGGTTCCAGTGAGGTCAATGACAACATCCGGTCCAGGCCGCTGGCCGCAGACTACGACAATACGGACATCCACGTTTCCTTCCACACGAATGCCCTGAGCGGCGACTGTCTCGGGATGAGCTGTCCTAATGGAACGGAGACGTTCTACGATGACGTTGGAGAGCACGCCCCGTGGGGAGCGATCAGCCAGAACCTCGCAAACAAGGTGCAGAACGGCCTGATGGATTTTATCAGGAACAAGTACGCTGACCCGACCTGGCAAAACCGCGGCATCAAGAATGCTGCCGGAGGCTTTGCCGAGACCAGGGTACCTGACCGGCCGGCGATCCTGATCGAGCTTGCATTCCACGACTCGTGCGACAGGGACGGTCTGTACTTGCAGGACCCATTCTTCCGCAGCGGCGCGATGTGGGCCGTGTATAAGGGCATCTGCGATTACTTCGGCGTGAATCCTTCGTATGACTTCTACTCCTACACCGTGGTAAGCACCGATTTCCCGACCGTGCTCGCTCCCGGTCAGGAGTACACCGCGCACATCACGCTGCGCAATACGGGCGTGCTGTGGAACGAGAACCATCAGTTCAGGCTTGGAGCGGTTGGTGACTCGGATCCGTTCACTACCCAGACGAGGTTCACCGTAGCGGGAGATATCGAGGCGACGCAGACTGTCACTTTCGATATCACCCTGACAGCGCCCACGACTCCCGGCGTATATGTCACGGACTGGCGAATGGTGCGGGAATCGGTCACCTGGTTTGGACCGACGATCAGCAAGAGCATCATGGTGGCTGAACCCGGCTCCGACACCCAGCCGCCGACGGTTCCCGCCAATCTCTCCGGAGCGCCCGTGGGTACGAATAGGGTCAGCCTCACCTGGAGCGCCTCGACCGACAATTTTGGTGTCACCGGGTACAAGATATACCGCGACGACGAATATGTGGCAACCACGGCGTCCACAAGCTATCTGGACATGGGACTGATGCCGAAGACCCTCTATTCCTACCAGGTCTCGGCGGTCGATGCCTTTGGTAACGAGTCCGAAAAGAGCAACGCTGTTAGCGTGACGACGGGCTTCACGACGCAGTATGTCATTGACGAGAATCTGGCGGAGAAGGTAGGCGCCTGGACGGTAGTCACGGGCTCCGGCTATGGGTCAGACTACGCGTGGACGCCATCTACGCTCACGGATACGAAATCGGCAAAATGGACGCCGAGCATTGAAGTGGCGGGCTACTATGACGTATTTGCCTGTTGGACAATAGGGGCTGACCGGCCGACCGACGCCAAGTATACGGTCGTGTATGACGGCGGATCGGTGGTAACGCCGGTCAACCAGACGATCAATGGTGGCTCGTGGAACTTGATAGCCTCGAACAAGCCGTTCAAGTCCGGAACTGGCGGCTACGTGATCCTGAACAGCGGGACGGCAGTAGCAGGTAAGACGCTCGTTGCCGATGCGGTACGGTTCCTGTATAAGAGCGTCTACGACTACACTGCCCCAAGCGTGCCTGGCGGGTTGTTTGCTACCGCGGTGAGCAGCAGCCAGATAAACCTGAGCTGGGAAGCCTCGACCGACGACGTGGGAGTCACCGGGTACAACATATACCGTGACGGATCGTTCCTGAACTCCACGTCGACCAACAGCTTCCAGGATACGGGGCTGAGTTCGGGCACGTTGTACATCTATGAGGTGTCGGCCTACGATGCCGCCGGAAACGAATCGGCCAGGAGCAACATGGCAAGTGCGCTGACCACCGACACGACGCCGCCGGTGATCGAGTCGATTACTGCCACGCCGGGCATGACTGCCGCCGGCTTCCCGATAGAGATAGCCGTTGTCGCATTGGACAACGTGGGCATTTCGAACGTCTCATCGCCTGGAATCATGTTCACCCAAGGCGATGATGAGGTCTGGACCGGCACCGTAACAGCGGACAGCGAGTTGGGAGTGCATACGGTGGAGGTGACAGCCGCCGATGCTGCAGGCAACAGCACCACGTCCAGCACCAGCTACACTACCGCGCGCGCATTTGCCGTCACCTCGAACAGCTTGCTTTCCGATCTTGTGGCGGCTTGCAGAACGAAGTATGTCTTCAAGATCTTCGGAACGGTCACGCCGGTCGATACCGACAATTTCGATCTCAGCGACGGAACGAGGGATCCGGTGAGGGTTCACTGCCCGAACCACGGTCTGGGCGCAGGTCAACACGTTACTGCCCTGGGCATCTGGGATCCGCTGGCGGTTCCGCCGCAGTTGGTAACGGTGTTGACGCAGATCAACGTCTACCCCTGATAGCTTCCGCGAGTTCCTGCCCCCGGCCGGCAAACCCGCGCCGGGGGCGCACATCACACCGCCCCAGCCGGAAGTCTTAGCTGCAGGACCGCGCGATATGCGTCTGCTTGCAACAGAGCGTCGCTCAGCAGTGTGCCCCTCCGTCTACGTGCTGCGATATTGATGCTTATCCGCAACAAAGGGAGGTCGGCGCGTGGGAGGTAGTCGCTCGGCAATGATTGGCGGGACGCGCGTAGCGCCCTGGTGGAATTACCGGTTTCTTGGTAAAACGACTACATCGTACCCATAATCGAGATCCCGATTGCTCCGTTGGCGGGCAAAGACGTTCGCAGCGCGACTCTGGTGGTGAATACGCTCGGATTTTCGACTTGGTACTTCTACGGATCAGCCACAATAGGATGGCTTGATACCGGTTCGCGAGTCACGACCGGAGATGTTGTCGCGGACGATTTGGGGCCGGTGGCTAGCGGGAGCCTACCGGGCGGGTTCTGGATTTACGACAGCAATAACGGCGACACCCCGGCGGGACCCATGTCCTTCGATGTGCTGTCCTGCGTGCAGGCCGACTTGGCTGCGGGGCGTGCGTACTCGACATTCGTTGTGTCTGCATCGCGCGACACCTCCGGCTCCATCTATGCTGCCGAGAGCGGTCTCGGCCCGTATATAGTGGCCAGCGTCCCGGAGCCCGGGACCATGTCCGTGCTCGGCGCAGGGCTGCTGGGCCTCCTGCTGAGACGCAGGCGGACGGCGTAGCTCAAGCTTAGGCCAGTTATGCAGGCGGGCAGTGGCGTGAGTAGCTGCCCGCCTTTTCGCATTTATCCCAGCTCTACCTCCAACGCCTTCCCCACATCAATCTTGACGGGCTCGGTAAAGGCGACGTAGGCGACGCTGCCCTCGGTGCGGACGGTGGCGCCGAAGCCTTTGGCCGCTCCTGATGGAGTCGCTATGGCGGCCTTCATACCCCTGGGTAGTGCAAGGCGGATTTGCTGGATGTCGATCTCGCCCCAGTCCACGCCGATCTTCGCGCTGAGGCTGTCGCCTGTGATCTTCTGCGAATACGTTCCCCAGCCGGAGCCCGTCGAGTAGAAGCACTTGAAGTCGTCTGCGTCCACTTTGGGCGCGAACGCGATAAACCGATCGTGGGCGCTGTAATGGAAGCCGGAGAGCGCCAGAACGAGCGACCAGCTCGCCATCGCGCGGGCGTAGTGGTGCCCGCACTCGAACTCATTCCACGGGTTGCGCGCGATGCCGTCGTGGCGGTCGCGGACACCCTTCACTATCGCAAGGCCCTCGTCGAGCATATCTTCATAGATAAGGTGAGCGGCGACCTGATACTCGATGCCGGTCCAGACCTCGTCCGCATAGGTGAATGGATACTTCGGGCGGCCTCCGTTCGGCCAGGAGCAGAGCAGCAGCCCGGCCTCGTCATTAAGCGCGTAGGTTCGCTGCACGCTGTCGTGGTCGCTGAGGTCGGATTTCCAGTTGTACTTGAAGATCGACTTCAGGGCCGATTTGACCTGGTCCTCGGGCAGGACGTAGCCGAGATCGACCACCTCGCAGAACCACTGCCCCAGGAGCTGATCGGAGAGACAGCCGGGGCCGAACTGGTAGCGCGGAGCATTCTCGACATCTACGTCCTGGATGAAGAACTCGCCGTTGAAGAGCTTCTTTGACTGGTTCCTGGAGCCCTTTTCGTAGATCTCCCGGCACTTGGCTGCGTATTGGGTTTCCCCAAGGATTTCGGATATCTTTTCCATCGCTTTGAGCGCGCCAAGGTAGAGCGTGCCCATCATCGTGTTAGCGCCGAGGAACTCGATATCGTAGGTGTTGTGCTGGATCGTTTCCATCACGCCGTCTTCGTCCTTGTCCCAGGTGAGCCAGACGAAGCTCAGACAGCGCTTGGCGGCGGGGTAGATTCCCTTCAGGAACTCCATATCGCCGCTCATGAGGTATTCCCGGTAGTACTTGAGGATGCAGCCCATCTGCCCGTCAGCGGCGGCGTGGAACTTCCACAGATGCTTGCCGATCGGGACGAGGGTGCGGAACGCCATCTTGCCGTCATCTTCAACGTTGGCCATGAAGTCGGTAAGGCGCATGGTCCGCTCCAGGCGAGGGTAGAGGTGGGCCAGGGCCTGCTCGTAGTTCCAGACGTGCGTGCAGTTCATCGGGCAGCATCCGCCGCCGTCGCTGCAGCCCTCAAAGGCGTAGAAGCGGTCATCGTCGAGGAACAGCCCGGTATTGGTGCGCATGATCGACATGTTCGCGCCTGCAGCATCCAGCGCGACGGCCGGCAGAGTGCTGGAGTAGAGCGCATCGGAGAAGAGCCGGGACTCCTTCTCCAGCCGGTCCAGGTTCTTCACGACGTAGCCCGCGACCTCCCAGGCATCATCCCACCATCCGGCGTAGCGATTGCGCAGCCGCGCGCCCTTGACCTCTTCTTCCCCGTTCCAGTAGTTGTCGCGGTTCGGGAAGTACCAGGTGATGATGAAGGGCAATTCGACCGATTCGCCAGGCGCGAGAGAGAACCGCAGGCCGAGGCTGGCGATATCGGAGGGTTTCTCGGGCTCGGCGGCGTCGAACTTGCCATCGGACTTGAAATCATCCCAGAAAGCCTGCGCGGCATCCCACCATCCGGCAACCGGCCAGGCCTTTATGCAGGTGACGTCCTTGTGAGTGGTCACGAGCGCCATCGACCCGGTGCGAATCGTGTCCGGCGGGAAGCTGGGGTTGGTGAACTTGACGCCCCGGAAGGTTGGCTCGTCGATCCACTCGCTGTGCCTGCCCTCGAAGTCCCCAACCGGATTGTGCAGCGACCAGCAGATAGTCCCATCGGCCTTCTTGCGGCTGGGGTTCGTAACCTTGTAACGCAAAACCGCGGTCGGTATGGAGGAGTCCTTTTCGTTCAGCGGGATCATCGGGTTGAAAGCGGTCATTTCCACCTTCACCGGCAGCTTGGGGTCCTTGAACTCGATGTGGGCGAAGGGATACTCGCCGTAGAACGTCGCGTCCTTCAGCCTGGGCAGGCCGCATACGCGATGCGGGGACATTCCTCCGCCCTCGATGAAATGCGGCTTCAGTTGCGTTTCCAGAACCCGCGCCATCGGCTCACCGCCCTCGGGCTTTAGATAGATCGAGGGGAACGTGTACGGCATTATGTGGCCCTTGGCCGGGCGGTTGAAGATCTCCCAGTCGCGGAGCTGGCCTCTGCCGCCGAGAGAAACGGTTCCGGTGCCGATTCCACCGAGCGGAAACGCGATCTCCTTCAGAGCATCGCCGGTGTAGCTTCGCTGCTTGCCCTTTGCGAAGAGGTCTTTCCTATCGTAAGGTATGCTTGCCATCAGTCCCTCCATAGCCGTTCTGTCACCAGATGCTTCTACCCTCACTGCGTGCCTTCCTGTCTGGATGGTATAATAACCGCATGGCGTTCGATATCACAAGTCCATCGATCATCCACTGCGGAGCAGGCGCTTTCGCCAGGATAGCGGAGGAAGCGCCCCGTCTGGGCAGACGCGCGGCGATAGTGACGGGCGCGCATCTGCGGCAGTCGAAACGCGTTGCCGATCTGTATGAGGACCTGCGCAAGCGCGGGCTGTCCGTGGTCATCTCCGATCCGGTGACCGAGGAGCCAACGGTGGAGCGCGTGGACGAGCTGGCCGCCTTCCTGCGACAGCACAAGTCCGATCTTGTGATATCGATCGGCGGAGGCAGCGTGCTGGATACCGCCAAGGCGGCGGCTGTGCTGGCCACGAACGATGGCGTTACCGAAGCATATCAGCTCAAGCGGCGTGAGATCGTAAACCCTCCGCTTCCGCACATGGCGGCGCCTACTACGGCGGGTACCGGCTCCGAGGCGACGCGAGTCTCGGTGTTGACGAACGAGCGCCTCGGCATCAAGCGCAGCATATCGCATCCGTATATGACCCCTGCTGCAGCGATCCTTGATCCGGAACTGACGGTGTCGCTAGACAAGCGTTTCACTACGCTGACAGCGATGGACGCGTTCTCGCATTCTATCGAAAGCGCCGTTTCGCTGAAGGCGGATTCCTACACGCGGCATATGGCGCTGGGGGCGATAGAGCAGCTTGCGGAGGGGCTGCCGGTTTGCCAGGTCCATATGCAGGACCTGGATGCGCGTCTGGCGTGCCTGATGGGAAGCTGCCTTGCGGGGCTGGCGATGCAGAACGGTCTAGGGGCTTCGCATTCGCTTGCGCCCGCGGTCTGCATTGTCGGTAAGCTGCGGCACTCGGAAGCAATCGCCGTGCTGCTGCCGCACTCCATGCGGCTCAACGAGCGCGAGCATCCCGCTGCTTACGACGAGGTCAGGCGCGCGATGGGTGTCGATGATGTTGCCGCGCGTCTCATCGAGTTCTGCCACGCAGGCGGCGTCTCCACCAGCCTCTCATCATACGGGCTGACGGCCTCAGACGAGGACGAGGTGATCGCCGCTATGAACCGCTACGGTAGCCACCGGCAGACGAACCCCGTCGAAGTGACCGACGAGTGGGCTCGGATGCTCTATCGGCAGTGCCTTGCTGGGTGAGGGGGTTGAAGTGATGACTGAGGACCGTTACCAGTTCTCGACGTCGCGGTCTGTCGTGTAGGGGCACCAATCGCGCGGGACCCAACCTGTGAAATACTCCACGCAGTCTTTGCAGTTCAGCACGACGGCGAAAACGATGTAGCTGAGCACCGGCAGCGCCACGGTCTCACGGATCCCGTTGATCGTGACGAAAGCGGCAAGGTAGATCGGCCCGGCAACGAGATACATCAGCCTTCCCCAGGTCGCCTGCCTCAGCATCGCCACCCCTGCCGGGAATACCAGCCCCGCGCCGACCAGCGCAAAGAAGATGTAGGACCCGAACGACCGGTAGTTCTGCTCGATGCCGTAGCGCATAAGCGGTACATTAAGGGCCATAAAAACACTGAAGACCGCCAGGGCGGATGCGATGACAAGCAGTGAACCGACGATGGTGACCCCGGTGGGCCTGATGTTCCTGTATCGAGGAAAGACTTCCCTGAGTTTGCTTCTCTCGTCGGACATATTATAGTTCAGTTGGACACTCATATCGCAATTATACCACATATGTACTAGGGTGGTATTCCTCCCTTTTTAGTCCGTTCCGCGGTGTATCTAGCAGTAGAGGCTCTACAGTGGTTGCTGTAGGATATATTTCAGACGAGTTTGCTACCCTATGTAGTTCCCATTTTGTGCAGTCGGGCAGATGCTAGCCGATCTCTTTGGCGATGGCTTGCGCGGCCGCTTTGGGGTCGGCGGCGGCAATGATTGGCCGCCCGATAACGAGGTAGCTGGAGCCTTTGGCAACCGCCTCGGATGGTGTCATGACGCGCTTCTGGTCAGCGATATCGGCTCCAGCGGGGCGGACGCCAGGTGTGACGATGACGAAATCAGAGCCACAGGCGGCGCGGATCAGCTCGATCTCGTGCGGAGAGGCGACCACGCCATCTAGCCCGGCCTCTTTCGCCAGCGTTGCGAAGTGCACCACCTGATCGGCCACGCTGCCCTCCACGCGCAGGTCGTCGTTAAGTGTCGCCTGATCGATGCTCGTCAGCACCGTGACGCCGATGACGAGCGGCTGCGGAATCCCCGACTTCGCAGACGTCTCGACGGCAGCTTCCTTGGCAGCCTTCATCATAGCGAACCCGCCCGAGCAGTGCACGTTGAACATCCACACGCCGAGTCTGGCGGCTCCACGCGATGCTCCAGCGACAGTGTTCGGGATATCGTGAAACTTGCAATCGTAGAAGATCTTTCTTGCCCCGGCCTCCCTGATCGCGTGGAACACATCGAGGCCGGCGGAGTTCACCAACTCCAACCCCACCTTGAACGCGCCTACTTCGTCCTTGAGCAGACGCGTCAGCTCCACGGCTTTCTCAGTCGAATCTACATCCAGGGGCAGAATGATCTTCTCTTTGCTCAATTCATCCTCCGCGGGCCAACGCGCCCTAGCTAATCGTTCCCACTATCTCCTTCACATCGCCGATGCCCATCTTGGTTAGGTAGCTTTCGATGCCGTCCACTATCTCGACGGCTGCCTTTGGGTTCACGAAGTTGCCGGTGCCTACGGCTACGGCGTCGGCTCCGGCGAGTAGGAACTCCACCGCATCCATCGCGTTCACAATCCCGCCCATGCCGATTATCGGCACGTCAACCGCGCGGGCGACATCCAGCACCATCTTCAGCGCGACCGGCTTGATCGCCGGGCCGGATAGCCCTCCGGTGACGTTAGCGAGCTTGAACTTGCGCGTCCACGGGTCGATAGCGGTCCCGAGCAGCGTGTTGATGAGCGAAAGAGCATCCGTGCCGGCGTCTATCGCGGCGCGGGCGATGGGCAGCAAGTCGCCTACGTTGGGAGAGAGCTTCGTGATGAGGGTGAGACCCGTATTAGCGCGCACCGCGCTGACGACTTCTGAGGTGCCCTGAGGCGTGCCTCCGAAGACGAGGCAGCCCTCCTTCACGTTCGGGCAGGAAATGTTGATCTCCAGCCCGGCGATGCCCTCGACCTTATCCAGCCGCTTCGCAAGCTCCGCGTATTCCTCGACCGAGTGCCCCACGATGTTCACTATCACCGGCACGTCGAACCGGCGCAAGAACGGCATCTTCTCGTTGATGAGCGAATCCACGCCGTCGTTCTGCAGGCCGATTGCGTTCAGCATTCCCGAAGGCGTCTCGACTGTGCGCGGATACGGGTTGCCCTTCCAAGGCTTCAAAGAAGTGCCCTTGACGGTGATCGCGCCCAAACGGGAGAGGTCGTAGAACTCCGCCATCTCCTGGCCGAACCCGAACGTTCCCGAAGCGACCGTCACCGGGTTCTTCATCTTGATGCGGCCGATCTGGGTTTTCAGCTTTACTCCCATATCACATCCTCCGCATCAAAAACCGGCCCATCCGTGCACACCCGTTCGTAGTGCCACGCCTCAGTTTCATGATTGATTGTTACGCATTGATCATTGTCGGGACCACCTGCGCACGTGCATTGGTGACTTTCGACTTTCGACTTCGAGCTCTCGGCTCCCCTGATCTTCTGAACGCAGCCGACGCACACGCCAAGGCCGCAGGCCATGTTGTTCTCGAGCGATACCTGGCAGCTTGCGACTCCGGCCTCGTGACAGATCCGGGCGACTTCGCGCATCATGGCATGCGGCCCGCAGGAGTAGACACGAATTCTCTGTAATTCGCAATTCGTACTTCGTAATTGCTCCTCCAGCAGTTGGGTTACGAATCCGGCGTAGCCGTAGCTGGCATCGTCTGTAGCGACGCCCACTTCTACTCCGTGCTCCCGGAACTCAGCTTCGCAGAGGACCGCATTCTTGCTCCTGCCGCCCGCGAGGACCGTCACCTTCTCGCAGCCCCACTTGTCGCAGAGCGCATCGCAGAGGAAGTGCAGTGGAGCGGCCCCGCATCCGCCGGCTACCACAATGTGCTCATCATCGGGGGAGTCTCCGAGGCCAAAACCTCGTCCCAGCGGCCCTACCACGCTCACCTTCTCTCCCGCTGGAATCTGCCGAAGTAGCTGCGTCCCGCGCCCCACAACAACATAAAGCAGCGAGTAGACGCCCCTCTCCGGGTAGACCGCGTGGACGGAAAACGGTCTGCGCAGGAGTGGATCAGTCGTCGGCGATACCTGCAGGTTCACGAACTGGCCCGCCACGGACTCCCGCGCGATCTCCCCACCCGTCAGCAGTGTGCGATACACACCAGGCGACACCTCGCGCTGCTCGATAATCTCACAATCGTATACGCCTTTCATACTGAATAGAGAGTTTCCCACATGCGCCGCAAACTCCTGCCAGCCCTTGACAACGGCTGCTCGGTTGGGTATTGTAACATCAGGGACCACTCTACCGAGTACTGGCCGGTCGTGGGGGGATGCAGCTATGATACTCAGACGACGTTTTGGCTTTACTCTTATCGAGCTCCTGGTGGTGATCGCGATCATCGCGATTCTGGCCGCGATATTGTTCCCGACGTTTATGCAGGCCAAGGAGAATGCCAGACGTTCAAAGTGCCTGAGCAACCTGAAGCAGCTAGGCCTTGCGGCTCATGCCTACGCTGATCTGAACAACGGTTTCTATCCTCCCGCTCGTCTAGAAAACTGGCCCTGGGGGGATTGGGACATAAGGCCTCCGTGGGGAACGACCCAGCCATTGAACCTGGGCCTGCGGGCCCTCAACCCCTACGTGAAGAATGTCAAAGTGTTTTTCTGCCCCAGCAATCTCTTCTTCAAGAGCCCTCCCTACTGGGTTGCTGGAAGCTCCGCCTACACCTACTGGGCCGGTTACAGCTACTGGGGCAACTACCTGGGCTACGGCCTTACGCGTAAGGAGATTGCCGTCAATTCGGGCCAGTATCCCTACTCGCTGCTGCTATCCGATATCGCCGTGACAACTACGGACGGCAAGCCGCACCACTTCAACAGCCATCCGCCAAGAGCCGTGCCTGTGGGCGCGAATTACATCTACAATGACGGACACGCGAAGTGGAAGTGGTGGGGTCAGATGAAGGTACTCACCTCGAAGGAGAACGTCACCTTCTACTGGTAATCGGCTCGCGGTTCGACCCCGCCTTGCCCTATATCCTTGCGGCCGGCTCGGTCCGATCGGTGCCGGCCGGCAGAGGCGGTGGTACGGCGAACTCCTTGGCGGCGTCGGCAAGCTGGCGGAGCCTCCTGTCCACAAGGTAGTGCACCGTGCCTTCGGGATACGTCCCATCCTCCTGCCGTTCGCCCGCCGGAGCACCCATCAGCAGTTCCACGCCATCGTCAACGGTATCGAGCGCCCACACGTGGAACTTTCCGTCTCTGACCGCGTCGGCGACCTCGGGCTTGAGCATAAGGTGCCGGACGTTCGCGGATGGTATCGCTACTCCCTGATTTCCGGTCAGCCCCCTGGCTTTGCACACCTCGTAGAACCCCTCTATCTTGGCATTGATGCCGCCAACTGGCTGAATCTGGCCGAACTGGTTGACGGAGCCCGTGATCGCTATCTCCTGATTGATCGGCAGGGCGGATAGAGCGGACAACAGCACGTAAAGCTCGGTACTGGAAGCGGAATCCCCTTCGATTTCCTCATACAACTGCTCGAACGCCAGGGTAGCCACCATCGCTATTGGCTTGTCCGTTGCATACTTGCCGTCCAGGTAGCCAGTGAGGATCATCACGCCCTTGCTGTGGATTCGGCCCCCCATCTCGCTCTCGCGCTGGATATCTATCAGCTTTCCGCGTCCCACAGCGACTCGGGCGGTCACCCTGGATGGCCTGCCAAAGGACCTGTCGCCGAGGTCATAGACCGAAAGCGCATTGGCCTGCCCGACAACGCCGCCCGTGGTGTCGATCATTATGACGCCCTCTTCGATCAGCGCCTGGACCTTGTCTTCTATCATTCGAGAACGATACTCTTTGTGCTCCAGCGCCTGGACGACGTGCTCCAGCCTGACGGTATCACTGCCTGCGCGGTCTGCCCAGTGGGCCGACTCGATCACCATATCGGAGATATCAAGAAACCGCGCTGACAGCCTGTTCTTGTCCTCTATGATCCTGGAGCCGTAGTCGATCACCTTAGCCACGGCTTCCTTGGTGAATGGTTTCAGGCCGAGTTCCTTGCACTTGAGCGACACCAACGCGGCGTATTGGGCGGTGTGCTTCTCGTCCCGCGCCATCTCGATGTCGAAATCGGCCCGGACCTTGAAGAGCTTCCGGAAGTCCTCGTCCAGATAGTACAGCAGATAGTAGAGGAACGGGCTGCCGACCATGATCACCTTCACGTCCAGAGGTATTGCCTGAGGCCTGATCGTGGACACGGCCACCAGACCGTACTGGTCGGCAAGGTTCTCCGGCGCCGCTTCCCTGGCCCGCATCACCCGTTTCAGACCGTCCCAGGAGAATGGACTCAGAAGCACGTCCAGCGCCTGGACGATCAGATACCCGCCGTTCGCGCGATGAATGGCCCCCGGCTTGAGCATATTGTGGTCGGTGGTCATGAAGCCGAAGCGCGCCTTGAAGTCTATCTTGCCCAGCAGGTTCATGTAAGTCGGGTTGTTCTCCTGCACGACCGGCGCGCCGTCTCGGTCTTTGTGGGTGACGAAGACGTTGACGCGATACCTGTCGAATGCCGGTTCCACCATCTCGGCCATAACAGGAGGAATCCCCTGCTGGTGCCTGTCCGGCGTTCGGAAATCATCAAGGTGCTCGACCATATCCTTCTCAACGCAGTTGAGGTAGTCCAGGATGTCATCGCAGTTCCCGAACCCCTCGCAGCGCTGGTACTTCTCACGCAGATCCTCCAGAAGGTGACCAACGGCGAAGAGGGCGATCTCTTTGTCCAGATCGCGCAGCTTCTCCTGTGCCTCCTTCTCCAGCGCTCTGGAGCGCGAGACGAACTGGTTGGTGCTTTCCTGCAGCCTCTGTCCCCGCTGTTTTATGTCGTTCTTGATCTCATCGGACAGGGCGTCATACTCATCTCGCGTATACGGCCGGCCGTCGGGAGTGAGAGGCACGGACGCAATGCCAACCGGCGTCGCCTCGATGGAAAACCCAAGATCGGCGGCGTCTCGCTGCAGTTCGGCGAGCATACCCTCTCGTCTGTGCTGGATCGTCTCCAGGATTTCGTTCTTTCGTTTCTCGTAGTTCTCGCTCTCGAACGCGCGTGGCATCTCCGTGCGAGCGCTCTTGATGAACTCGTCCATATCGGCGGCGAACTCCGGCCCCTTGCCGGATGACAGCCGGATTGTTCGCGGGCGGTAGGGATCGTTGAAGTTGTATACGTAGCACCAGTCGTCAGGCCGCTTTTCGCCCTTTGCCTTTGTGGACGTGTGCTGCAGCACGCTGGAGTTCCTTCCGGTGCCGGACCTGCCTGCGACGTAGAGGTTGAAGCCGGGCGCCTCGATGTCCAGACCGAAGTCGAGGGCGCTGACGGCCCGTTCCTGTCCCAGGGTCACGTCCAGCGGCGAGAGATCGGCGGTAGTCTCGAAACCCAGGTCGTCGGGATTGCAGGTGTGGCTTAGCTGATCGTATGTAAGGTGGTTGATAGCCATGTCTTGCTCACTCCTCAAAGCGTCTAGAACTGCTTTACCCGCCCGTATGCAAGCCAGAAACTGCACACCGCTTCCTCCAAGTCTGCTCTCGGCAGCACCGTTGGTCCCGAGCCATCCCCCTCAGTCCCCCTTCGCAAGGGGGCAAGTCACAATGCTCCCCTTCCTTCCAGCAGGAGGACCTGGCCTCCGATTTCGGTGTTTCACCGATTCCGTGGTTCCGCGTTCACCCTTCACGCGTTCGCCCTGGCCGGCACGCCTTGACACTCCGCCAATCGAATGCTAATATCCAGATAAGCAATACAATCCCGGCTTCGTAGCAGCTATGGAAGTGAAACGCGACCCGATTACTCCCATCGATGACCGCAAGCAAGTCATACTCAAAGCAGTAGTGACCGACTACGTGCGAACCGCTGAGCCGGTCGGTTCCCATACGCTTATGGCCCACTACTCCCTCGGTGTGAAGTCCGCCACGATTCGCAATGAAATGGCAGAGCTTGCGGAGCTCGGTTACCTCCGCCAGCCGCACACTTCCGCCGGAAGAGTCCCCTCGGATCGCGGCTACCGGTTCTACGTTGACCGCCTTATGCAGCCGACGCGGCTCGCGCGCAATGAAGCTGAGACGGTGAAGAGCAAGCTGTCTCCAAGGCGGACGGAGATGGACGTGATCCTGGAGCAGACCTGCCGCATTCTGTCCGACCTCGCCCGTTATGCATCCGTAGCGACGCACCCGGTGGTACGCGACGTCAAGGTCAGCCACGCCAGCATCGCGCGTGTAGGGCAGGGGAAGCTCCTTGCTTTGCTGGTGCTCGACAACGGGCAGGTGTTCCATGAGTTCGTGGAGCTTTCGTCCGAGTCACAGAAGCTCGACCCTCTCACCGCGACCAACTACCTGATGTCGTTACTGGACGGCCAGACGGTTGAATCCGTCGTCTCGTTGAGCACTTCGGAAGATGACCGTGCCGACTTGAAGGAACTGCTCGGCAAGGTGATAGAGTGCCTCAGGCGCGAGTTCGAGGCAGCCGATCAGGCCGACGTAACCACCGAGGGCACGGGCTATATCGTGCAACAGCCGGAGTTCCGGGACGCCCGCCGGCTTGAGGCGGTTCTCTCGGTCCTCGAGGAGCGCAGCGCCCTCTACAAGCTGTTCTCGTCGGTGTATCTGGGCCCTGAGGTCTCGGTCATCATCGGCGAGGAGAACCCGATCGAGGAAATGCGCGATTGCAGCTTCGTAGGCACTCGTTACAGGATTGCCGGCAAGCCCGCAGGCACAATAGGTATCCTCGGCCCCACCAGAATGGACTACCGCCGCGCCGTCAGCGCGGTCGAGTTCATGGCCACAAACCTCGGCGATCTGCTCACCGCTCTCAGCGTTGCCTGATTCTTGCGGCTGGCGCCACCCTTGCCGCTACTCTCCTGCCTCCGTGTGCTCCCACAGATACTTGATCTTGTTCAGGCTCAGCCTGAGGTAGTCATCGTCGTCGCCGAACACTTCCACGGTGATAGTCTCATCGTAGCCGGTGTTCTTGATCGCGCGCGTGACTTGAAGCCAATCGATGTTGCCGACTCCCAGCGGCAGGTGAAGGTCGTCATGTCCGCCCCGGTTGTCTGAGACGTGCACGTGACCCAACCGGTGGCCGAAGTTCGCCAGCAGTTCCTCTGCGCGATGGTAGGGAGTGTCAAGATTCGCATGACCGACGTCGATGAGCATCTGCGTGCCGGGCACGATCTCCAGCAGGGGCTTCATCTGAGACACCCGGCTGTAGCCAGGCATGTTTTCGACGAGGATCGTCATCCCCATCTCCTGAGCGTAGTCTGACAGGCGGGCGATTGCATCCATGTTCTGCGCGATAATCCACTCTTCACTGTGCAGTGGCACATTCCTGTGAGGGTGGACGTTCATCTTCTTTGCGCCTATGTCCCGCAGTATTCTAAGGCACCGTTTCAACTCCCGAATCGCCAGTTCGCGGAATTCGGGGAAAGGGGACGCGATCGGCAGGAACCATGCGCTGTGACCCACCGCGAACATTCCCGCCCGTTCCAGGGCGCTTGCTATCACGTCCGCCTTCAGATTAGCCGAGTACGTCTGCTCCGGCTCCAACGTCAGGTCGATGAAATCGAAGCCAAGGTCCCGGAAAGAGGCGATCTCCTCCAGAACATCGACCATAGGGTTATTCATCGCTCCGAATCGCATATCGATCCGCCCTTTGATGTAACCACGGGTCCAGCAGGTGTTCTCTGCTGACGTCGGTTGGATGGTTGATCCTGTAGTCTTGACGCCTCGCGGCGACCTCGTCTCTGACCGAGTCGGGAATGCAGTCCATCTGGTCGGGGTGCTGCCAATCGAACACGTCGATAAGCCCGGCCAGCAGCAGCCAGTGCTCCCCGATTAGATCGAGAAGCCTTGGCCAATCGAGCTTCTGGCACTGAGCTTGTATCAGCCGCATGACGTCCGGCCAATCGCAGCGATGACGGTTGATAACGAAAACCTTGATCCAGATGAGCTCCTCCAGCGGCAGGAAACGCAGCCGCAGCCCCATGAACTCACCAATTGAAGCGCGCTCGAACCAATCGGGTGTGATGTAATTGGCAAGATTGGCAAAGCGCCAGATAACGTCAAAAACCAGTTCATTCCTGCCCGAATGGTATATCCACTCCCGGTCTCCGAATGCTTGCTCGCCGATGTCCACGAAACCGACGCAGTGCAGCGCTTCCGCCGCGGCCTTGACGTCGTCTTGCACGACGTAGACGTCGATATCGTGGGTGTTGCGCCACCACCCGGTGTAGTGGTGGACGGCAAAGGCGCCCCCGACCATGAAAGGCACCCCGGAGTCGCACAGCGCATCCAGGGCTTCGATGTAGAGGTCGCGCTCTTGTGAGGCAAACAGGTCGTTCATCTTGCTACTCAGATACCCTGTGTGCCGCCGGTAAAAACGGCTGGTGGGGCAGAGGTAGAAAGAAGCAACGTCTATAATACAAGAAGTGATACTTTCAGGGGGTACTGACTTGAGCAAGTTCGGTTACCGCAGGATGATCATAGTAGGCCTGATCGTTGCCGCGGCGTTAGGCACTGCGTTTGCCGCGGTCAGCAAAAAGGATGCCAAGTATATAGGCAGCGCGGAATGTGCGACGTGTCACAAGAGCACGCATGCGGCCCTGTTCGCGGGTTGGGAGAAGACAGCCCACCGCCTTGCCATGGTTGACGCAACAAAGAAGCCCAATGCCATCGTTGCCAAGTTCGACGCCAAATCCCCCATCAAGAAGCAGGACATCAAGTACGTGATGGGCCGGGGAAAGTCGTACCAGAACTACCTCGACAAAGACCTGAAGGTCCTGCCCGGCCAGTGGAGCGTGACGGACCAGAAATGGACCAAGATCGAGCCAGTCGATGGCGCGACCAAGTGCGTCGGCTGCCACGTTACCAACTTCAAGCCCGAAGGCAAGAAGTGGACGGAGCTTGGCGTGGGCTGCGAGGCCTGCCACGGCCCCGGTGGAGACCATGCGGACAGCATGGATGCTGCTGACATCAAGGTCCTCAGAGCATTCGACGCCGGGAAACTGAACATGGTCTGCGGTCAGTGTCATGCAGTCGGCACCGATCCGACCGGCAAATACGCTTTCCCTACCACGTTCCTGCCGGGGGATGATATAGCCGCTCACGTCAAGTTGAAAGATCCGGGCACAGCCAGCCAGAACCGCCAGTACAATGACTTCATCACAAGCACGCACGCCCAGGGCGGCATGAAGTGTACCACGTGCCATGATCCGCACGGCGATAAGAGCAAGGCCGTTCCTCAGCTCACACAACCCGCCGACACACAGTGTATGGCATGCCATACCGCGACCGTCAAGAGCATCAAGGCTCACGCGCCTGACGCTCCCGCCGACGCGACGTGCGCCACGTGTCACATGGTCGATGGCCTGCACAAGTTCGAAAAACTGACCAAGTAGCTGCCTTAGTCTGCATAGCATACGCGGCCGGATGTCTCTTCTGCATCCGGCCGCTTTGTCCCCGACGTTTGCTTGTTTGCGTTTGACATTTCGGACTGGTAGAATTCACCTATCGTTGAGTTGGAGTCGCAGGATGCGCTTTTCCTGGTATATAGCTCTCTTCATCTGCCTCTCTTTCCTCGCCTCGTGTGCCCACGCCGAGACCGTTCCGGTTCGCATAATGATCGGAAAAAGCGAGGTCCCTCTCGCTCCGTCTCCGCTGTATGACGGCACCCAGGTACTGGCGCCGTTGAGCATACTTGCTCGCCTTGGCGCTGCAAGCGAGTTCGATGGCGACAGGGCCACCATCACCGCCGCCTCGGGGCAATCAGGCGTTGTTGGAGTGGTCAATATCGACGGCAAGCCGATGCTTTCGGTCGAGAGACTCATCGAGATAATCGGCGGCGATTACAGCTATGACTCGCGAACCCGCACTCTCACGCTGCTCGCCCACCTGGAGTCGGTCGAGTTCGACAACGACACGCTCAAGGTCAACTGCTCCTTCCCGGTGCACGCATCGGCAAAGCACTATGACGGCAGGGTGATAGTCGATGTCCTCGGGACGAAGCTGACAGGCGAAGCAAGAGAGGTCTACATCGGGACTCCCGCGGTCCAGCGGGCCAGGTTGGGCCAGTTGGAGCCTATGGTCAGCCGTGTGGTTCTGGACCTGAACAAGCAGACAGGTTACGGGTTGGTGACCTCGGACGCCTCCGCTCAGGTCCTGCTGAGAATCGCCGACGATCTGATCCCCGTGACGCCGGCAGCCCCCGGCGCGCCTCCGTCCATCACCGTGACCAAACTTGCGGTGCAGCGCATCGACGATCAAACGGTTGACATTGTGATCGGCACCACTGCCAGAGCAGCCATATCAAGGGACTACAGCGTTGTGCCGCCGAGGATCGTGGTCGGCGTCAAGAGCGCCAGAATCGGTGACACCTGCGCCATCACGGGGTCACATTCCCTGGTCACACCCCAGCTCACCAATACTGCCACCGGAGTGAAAGTGACGCTCGATCTGGCCAGGCCCGCCGACTACGCAGTAGACATCGCCGATGACTGCGTCATAGTCCGGGTGCGGCCCCTGCAGAAATCCGGCGGAACGCTGGAAGGCAAACTGATCGTGATCGACCCCGGCCACGGAGGCAAGCAGAAAGGCGCCTGCGCGGGTGGAGCGATGGAGAAGACCATCAATATGCAGTTGGCAAAGGCCCTCGCGGCGGCTCTTGCGAAGCACGGCGCCAGGCCGGTGCTGTCACGCGATACCGACATCGACATGGGACTCGCCGACCGCTCGCGCGCGGCCATTGACCGCGGGGCCGACTTCTTCATTTCGCTTCATTGCAACTCCAACGTGGTGCCGGGGAGCGCCACGGGTATCGAGACTTACTACCATATGCAGGAGCCGAGCCCCAAGACGCTCGCGTACCTTATCCACGACGGAGTCTGCAAATACACGGGAATGTGTGACAGGAAGGCTCGCAGCGATAGCTCGCTCTACTCCTCCGGGCTAAAGGTCCTGCGCGATTTGCGAGGCTCCGGCATCCCGGGCATATTGCTAGAATGCGGCTACATAAACAATGCTTCCGACCGGGCCAGGCTTCTGAACGCAGCCTACCGCGAGAAGCTCGCGGCTGGCGTAGTGGCCGGGCTCAAGGCCTATATAGAAGGCGGATCGATCGACTAATTCCAACCGAGGATGGCTAATGGCTAGGAAAAAGAGGAAGTCAGCGGGTATTGGTCTCTATGCGTTGGGGACGTTTGTGGTCGTGGCGGCTGCCTTTGCCGCCTACTACGGGATAAGCAGTTTCCAATGGAACATCACGCCTCCCAGGGAGAAACCTCGTGTCAGCGTCACCCCAAGGCCCGCCGTGATGACTCAGCGCACTGTCTACCTCTATCTGATCAAGAAAGACAGCCGGGGCTTCCATCTGGGCAAGACCCCCGTGACTACCACCAGCGAGGGAAGCGTGCTGGACGCGGCCATGGATGCGCTGCTGGCTACGAACAAGCAGGAAGGTCTCTCTGCCCAGCTCATACCCGAGGGCACCAAACTGGTATCTCCGGTGGAAGTGAAGCGCGGGATAGCGACGGTAAACCTGAGCCAGGAATTCACGGAAAATTTCTCGGGTGGTTCAGAACAAGAAGCAGCGACTGTAAACTCCATCGTCCACACACTCGTTTCTAACAGTGATGGGAAAGTACGTAGAGTGCAGATTCTGGTGGAAGGAAAGAAGGTCGAATCATTGGGTGGACATTTTGGTCTTGCAGATCCCGTCGCTGCCGATTCAGCCATGCTTCGACCCGGTAGTTTGAATTGACGTCTCCTATAGGTGTGTTCGATTCCGGTCTTGGTGGACTCAGCGTCGCCAGGCACATCCTCGAAAAGCTGCCCAATGAGAGGATCGTCTACTTCGCGGACTCGGCACATGTCCCTTACGGCGAGCGACCTCTGGAGCAGATCCAGGAGTTTGCCCTCGCAATCGTCGGGTTCCTGATCTCCAAAGGCGCGAAGGCAATAGTAATGGCATGCAATATGTCCAGCGCCGTCGCGCTCGATATTTCCCGCCGTGCATACCCGAATGTGCCCATCCTCGGCGTTATCGGCCCCGGCGCGCGCGCCGCGGTTGACGCCTGCAACGGTGCGCCCATCGGTGTGCTTGCAACAACTGGAACGATCAAGAGCGGCGCCTACGAGAAGAGCGTTGCGCAGCTTGATCCCGCCGTGCCGGTATTCGGGCAGGCATGTCCGAAGTTCGTGCCGCTCGTGGAATCGGGTCAGGCTGAAAGCGAAGAGGCCGAAGCCGCGGCCTGCACCTACGTTGCTCCGCTCCTCTCCGAAGGCTGCCGCACGCTCGTCCTCGGCTGCACCCACTACCCATTCCTCAGAAAGCAGATCGCGGCTGCCGCGGGCGCCGGAGTTGCCATAGTAGATCCCGCGGAGGAAACCGTGCGTGTTCTTGGGAACTCTCTTGTAGAACATGGGCTGGCCAGCGAGGGGCCTGACAGTAACCACGAGTTCTATGCCAGCGGCGACACCGAGGGCTTCGCCACCCTCGGGAGCGCTTTTCTGGGGCGGCGAATAGAGTCCGTAGAACACATGGAGTGGGAACAGGTCGCGCTCATCGCTCGTCAGCCAAGTAAGCTCAGAGCTGATAGCTGAGGGCTGCAGGCTCTGCGGATTGGAGAGTATCTGAATGATCCGATTGGACGGTCGCGCGAATGACCAACTTCGCCCGGTCAAGATAACCCGAGACTTCATCAAGTACCCCGAGGGAAGCTGCCTGATTGAGATGGGCGATACGAAAGTCATCTGCACGGCCTCGATCGAAGACAAGGTCCCGCCGTTTCTCAAGGGTTCGGGACAGGGTTGGGTGACCGCCGAATATGGAATGCTGCCCCGGTCCTGCGAGACGCGCACCCAGAGAGACTCCTCCACAGGCCGCGTCAACGGCAGGAGTCAGGAGATACAAAGGCTGGTTGGACGGGCGATTCGCTCCATCACCGACCTCAATGGCTTCGGCGAGCGCACGATCTGGCTGGACTGCGATGTGCTGCAGGCCGACGGCGGCACTCGCACGGCGTCCATAACTGGAGCATTCGTCGCATTCGTAGACGCTTGCGCGCAGCTCAAGAAGGACGGGCTGGCGAAGAAGATGCCGTTTACCGACCTCATAGCCGCGATCAGCGTCGGCGTCGTGATGGGCGAGGAACTCCTTGATCTCAACTACAAGGAAGACTCCAGCGCACAGGTGGATATGAACGTCATAATGACCGCCACCGGCCGCATAGTCGAGATACAGACGACGGCCGAGGGCGCGCCCTTCACCCGCAACCGCTTCAACAATCTGCTCGATCTGGCTACGAAGGGTATCAACGACTTGATGACCACCGTCAGGACGACGCTTGCGGACGTGCTGTAGATTGGCGCTATAACGGCCAAGCTAGCGTCAGGAAGTAACCGCGGTTGTGTATCCACGTCTAGTACTAGCGGTGATCGCGCGTATGCGCAGCTCTTTGACTTGCTAGGGAGGGCTCTGCATTGAGAAAAGTAACGTCGATCGTTTGCTCTATCTGCTTTGTGCTAGTGCTTGTTACAGTGATCTACACGACGGCTCGGAAGCACCACGAACCTCAGCGCCGTGGTAGACCGCCGGTGGTCTCGCAGGCTGACGGTGCCCGGCAATTTCGGCCGCCGCACGGCAAGCACGGATTCTTCCCCAAAGGACTTCACGAGTTGGCGGGTTATACGTTTCTGTTGTTCGGCACGGTTCACATCATATACAACGGGAAGTGCTTGCTCTCCTACGTCGGCATAAGAAGACGGCAGCCATAGTCCGACGTCAGTACCCCGAATAGCAATGCGGTCATGAAAAGACTCGTCATAGCCACAAAGAATGCTGGCAAAGCAAGGGAGGTCGCGGCTCTGCTTTCCGATCTGCCGTATGAGGTCGTTTCGCTCGCCGATTACCCCGAGGCACCCGACGTAGAGGAGACCGGCAGCACTTTCATCGAAAACGCGATCCTGAAAGCGACTGCCTACGCCGAATTCACTGGAGAACTGACGCTCGCGGACGACTCCGGCCTGGAAGTGGACGCCCTCGAAGGCGCCCCCGGAGTGTTATCCAGCCGCTTCGCGCCCACCGATGCGGAGCGCAACTCGAAACTCCTCGGTCTGATGAGAGATGTCCCTGACGAGAAGCGCACCGCCCGCTTCCGCTGCGCGATAGCCATCGCCGAACCCCAGCGAGCCCGCTCCCTTACAAGCGGGGAACCGCAACGAGTCCCCCGCCTTACGAAGGCCGAATCCCAGCCTATCCCCCCCCTTACGAAGGGGGGGGCAGGGGGGGTAAAGACCTGCGAAGCCTCTGTCGAAGGCCTGATCGCCCGCGAGCCCAGAGGAACCCACGGCTTCGGCTACGATCCAGTCTTCTACGTCCCCGAACTCGGCAAGCACATGGCTGAACTCACAGCCGAGGAAAAGAACGCGATCTCTCACAGGGGCAAGGCGCTGCAAAAGGCGAGGGCACTGCTGGCTGCGTCATTCTGAGCAGCGCGAAGAATCCGCAAAACTAGCTCTTCGACCCCGTGGTTGCAATCCCCTGGATGAACGTCTTCTGCGCGAAGAAGAACAGGATGATGATCGGTACCGTGAAGATGCACGCCCCCGCCATCAGCTCAGCCCATTTCCCGCCGTAGCTGGACATGAACTGCTGCAGGCCATACGCCAGCGTATACCTGCTCGGGTCGTTGATGTAGATGAGCGGACCGAAGAAGTCGTTCCACGTGTGCAGGAACTGGAACAGCGCGACCGTAGCAAGCGCAGGCTTACACAGCGGCAGCATAATCCGCCAGAATATCGTCCACTCGCCGGACCCGTCGATGCGCGCCGCCTCCGAAAGCTCCTCGGGAAGTGTGCTAAAGAACTGCCGCAGCAGGAAAATGTAGAACGCGTGTCCGCAGAATGCCGGCACAATGAGCGGCAGGAACGTGCCATACCAACCCAGCGACCGGAACAGCGCGAACACCGGCACCATCGTCACCTGCGCCGGCAGCGCCATCGTGGATATCATCAGGTAGAACAGCGCATCCCTGCCTCGGAACCTCAGCCTCGCAAAGCCATACGCCACAATCGCGCTCGAAGACACCGCGCCGATCACCG
This sequence comes from Armatimonadota bacterium, assembly GCA_052035525.1. Classification (GTDB taxonomy): domain Bacteria; phylum Armatimonadota; class UBA5829; order UBA5829; family UBA5829; genus DTKD01. The sequence continues at coordinate 33,626 of JBPOHN010000035.1, read as the reverse complement.
TGAAGAAGCACAGCATCAGCGTGTTGCGCAAATACGTCCCGAACGGCACCGTTTGCATTGCTTCCGGATAATTCGAGAACTCCACGGGACTCGGGATCAGCGACTTGATCGAAATGACCGTATCCTGCCCCTTCCTGGCATATATCTGATCGTCTGCCTTGAGCGATGTGGATACCATCCACACCAGCGGCAGGATGAACGGAATGCAGAGCAGTATCAGGACAGCGTGCGTCAGGAGCCGCTGCCCGCGCGACATACCGGTGGATCTAGTCGTCATACCGCAGTTCCTTCCTGCGCTTGATCTCCTGCGCCACGTCCTTCTTGAGCTCCTCTATCGCTTGCTTCGGCGTGAGCGATCCTCTCATCGCCAGATCATCCGCCCGTGCTATCCTGTCGCCCAGGTAGTTCTGGAACGGCACCGGAGAGCTAGGCGAAACGTTCTCACTGGCCATCAGGTCCACGAACGTCTTGAACTGCGGATGCTCCTTGATATACTTCTGGTAGATTGGCGCGTTGACGACCCTGCTGTTGATCGGCAGCCAGCCGCCCCACGTAGCGAACTCCGCCGCGCGCTCGGGATTGTCGAGCCCCGACCAGAACTTCGCAAACGCCCATGCTCCTTTCACGTTCTTCGCGGTCTTTGGAATCAGGATGAAGTTGCCGTTTGAGTGGCAGTAGTTCGGCCGTCCGCCCACGGGAGGAGGAATCGGGGCCGTGCGATATTCCAGCTTCGGCGCGAACTTGGCGAGCTGCTGCACCCGCCACTGGCCGTCAGCTACTATCGAGTAAGCGCCCGTCATAAAGGGCCACTCCGCGCCGCCTACACCGGTCTGCAGCCCCGACTCGTAACGCACGACGTTGTGGAACCCCAGCTTCTTTCGCTGCTCCGTGAGGAACTCCAGCGCCCGCAGGTTGCCGGGGTCATCGAGATTCAGCCTGTTGTTCTTCCAGTCGTAGAACCCGCCGCCGAAGCCGTTCACATATAGCAGCCACCACTTGGCCAGGAAGCCCATGTGGATGAGATTGCCTTTCTCGTCGAACTTGTTCAGCTTATACCCGACCTCTACCAGCTCTTCCAGCGTCTTTGGGAACTTGTCGGGGTCCATGCCTGCATCCCGGAAATCCTGAGGAATGTAGTAGCAGGCCCACGTGTTCATGCCCGTCGTGACGCCGTAGAGCCTCCCCTTGTAGATCCCGATCTTCTTCACGCAGGGGAACGTGGTCTTCTTGAAGTCCTCCCACTCCTCGGGGGTCATCAACTCGTCGAGCGGCTGCAGTATGCCCTTCTCGGCCCAACTGGGGATGACCTGCGTCCACTGGCACATAATATCCGGACTCGATCCGCCCGCCACAGCCAGCAGGAACTTCGCATCCGCCGCCGATGCCGGCACCGACAGCGCAACCACTTCATATTTGTCCTGGCTCTCATTGAAGCGCTCGACGATCCGATCAACCACCGCCTTCCATTCCGCGGTCCACATGTGCCACATAATGACTCTCTCGCGCTGTGGACGTTCCTGCCGCGCCGCCGGCCGCCTGTGCGTGATATAGAAGATCGATGCGGCAATGAGCGCGCACGTCAAAAGCAGAATGATAGCTAGCCGGCCGTTTCTGTCAGCTACCATAATGCACCCACTTCTTTTGGGACTTGAGGATAAGCCCGGTGAAGACCATGATGACGACGAATAGTATCCACGCCATTGCGCTCGCGTAGCCCATGTCCAGATACCGCCACGCGCGGTAGAACAGATAGAGCGCATAGAATGTGGTGCTCTCCTCCGGGCCGCCCTGCGTCATAATGAAGGCCTGCGTGAAGTACTGGAACGCGTGAATGACGCCCATCACGAGGTTGAAGAAGATCACCGGTGTCATCATCGGCAGCGTGACGTGCCTGGTGCGCTGCCAGGCACTGGCGCCGTCGATCATCGCGGCCTCATACAGATGCGCCGGGATGTCTTTGAGTCCAGCGAGGTAGATGATCATGCTCCCGCCGACACCCCACACGGACATGAACACTAGCGACCAAATCGCCCACTTCGCATCCATCAGCCATGCCGGTCCCACAACACCGAACAGCTTCAGGATCCCATTCACCAGCCCGATCTGCGGATTCAGAATCCACATGAAGACGACGCAGGTAGCAACAAGCGGCACAATCGATGGGATGAAGAAGATCGTACGATAGATGCTGATGCCGGCTATCTTGCTGTTCAGCAGCAGCGCAAGACACACGCCCGTGAAGATCCCCAGCGGAACCGCCACCGCCGCGTACTTGAGCGTGATACCGAGCGCTTTCCAGAACAGCGGATCGTGGTTCAGCAGGTGCTTGTAGTTCGCGGTCCCCACCCACACCGGCGAGGAGATGATATCGTATCTGGTGAACGAGAGGTAGATGCTCGCCAGAAACGGCCCCAGAGTAAAGGCAGCAAATCCGATCAACCACGGCGCTATGAACGCGTCACCCGTCAGTTCACGTCTAAGCTTGCTGCTTGAAGCTCCTTTGCTTCCTTTCTTGCCTCGCCCCATAGATTTCTCCTTTGGCCGTATTAATATACCAAACCTCCGCGTTTTTGGGAATAGTTGAGCTGGTCTCGTTGCATTATCCCGCCTCGGGTGCTACCCTAGTTGCGGTTTAATGAGCACATCCATAGTTGCAGGAGATAAGCAATGAAACGAGCTTTGTTTGCATGGGGTGGTTGGGAAGGCCATGAGCCAAGACAAACCACCGAAAAGGCTTCTGCCGCGCTTGCGGATGCGGGTTTCGAGGTTGTCGTAAAGGACACCCTCGACGCGTTCAAGGACGTCGATGAGGTGAAGTCGTACGACCTGATCGTGCCCTGCTTCACCATGACCGACATCAGCGGCGAACAGTGGAGCGGTATGGAGCAGGCCGTAAAGAGCGGCGTCGGCTTCGCGGGCTGGCACGGCGGCGCGGGCGACGCATTTCGCACCAACACCGGCTACCAGTTCCTCGTCGGCGGCCAGTGGGTCGCGCACCCCGGCGGGATCATCGACTACGAAGTGAAGCTGCTCAGCTACACCGGTGATCCGATCATCGAGGGCCTGAATGACTTCAAGATGCACTCGGAGCAGTACTATATGCACGTGGACCCCTCAAACGAGGTCCTGGCTGTGTCCATCCTCGGTCATACGGATGAAGCGCCCTGGGTCAAGGGCTGCATAATGCCGGCGGTCTGGAAGCGCAGATACGGCGCGGGCAAGGTGTTCTACTCCTCCCTCGGACACTCGGCGTCGGACTTCGACGTTCCCGAGGTTCTCGAAATAATGAAACGCGGAATGATCTGGGCAGCGAGGTAAGAAATGACTCCCACCAAGGTTGGCATCATCGGATGCGGTAACATCAGCAATATCTACTTCCAGGCAGGCAAGACGTTCGAGATACTCGACATCGTGGGCTGCGCGGATCTTCTGCCGGAGCGGGCGAAAGCCAAGGCCGAGGAGCACGGCTGCAAAGCGTATCCTTCGCCCGAAGCACTTCTGGCCGATCCCGACATCCAGATTGTGATGAACCTCACGATCCCGAACGCTCATGCGTCGGTTGCTATGGCGGCGATCGAGGCCGGTAAGTCGGTCCACAACGAGAAGCCGCTCGCCATAACCCGCGAGGACGGCAAGAAGATGCTCGCTGCGGCTAAGGCTAAGGGTGTGCGGGTCGGCTGCGCGCCGGATACGTTCATGGGCGCCGGCATCCAGACCTGCGTCAAGCTCATCGACGACGGCTGGATCGGCGAACCGATAGGCGCGACGGCGTTCATGATGTGCCACGGCCACGAAAGCTGGCACCCCGATCCTGAGTTCTACTACAAGGTCGGCGGCGGTCCTATGTTCGATATGGGTCCTTACTATCTGACCGCGCTTGTCGCCCTGATGGGCCCGGCAAAGCGTGTGACCGGCTCGACCCGGATCACCTTCCCCGAGCGCACCATCACCAGCGCGCCGAAATACGGCACCAAAGTCGTCGTTGACGTTCCCACGCACGTTGCGGGAATCGTTGACTTCGCCAACGGCGCGGTCGCTTCCATCATTACCAGCTTCGATGTCTGGGCGGCCGAGCTGCCGAGGATCGAGATCTACGGCACAACCGGCAGCCTCAGCGTTCCCGATCCGAACGGGTTCGGCGGACCGGTGAAGATCAGGCGCCAGGGCGCCGGCGAGTGGAGCCCCGTGGCGCTGTCGCACGGCTACGCGGAAAACAGCCGCGGAATCGGCGTCGCGGATATGGCGTATGCGCTCAGATCGGGCAGAGGCCACCGAGCAAGCGGCGACCTGGCCTACCATGTGCTCGACATCATGCACGCATTCCACGATGCGTCCGATACCGGCAAGCACATCGAGCTGGAGAGCACGGTCGCGCGGCCTCAGCCGCTGCCGCTGGGCCTCCTGCACGGCCAGCTAGACGAATAGATCAAAACGGTTGAGGCCGGGCTACGCCTGGCCTCAACCATAAACACCGAACACGTCCCTTATCGCATCAGTGTAAGCCGTCCCGTGTTCCGTATCCGGCAGCAGATAGCTGCCCTCGGTCCACTCGTTCCAGGCGTTGATGGTGATGATCTTCTGCTTGCACTCCGGACGCGACACGAACGCCTTCGCTTTTTCGAGCGCCTCTCTGAAAACTACGGGATCATCCTCGAGGATCGCCGTCCACGTGTAGCCTCTGGGCTCGAATATGTCGCTCTGCATCGTGCGAGGGCTCGGGTCCCAACCCATCGTCACGTTCGGATGATACGGCAGCGGGAACTGAGAACTCAGCTCTTCCCAGACCTTGTAGTTCCGCTCCGCCGCCTTGCGCAAGTCGCCTCGCGGGAAGCCATCCCAGTCGGGATAGTGATAGTGGACCCACACGTAGCTGCCGACGCTCGTGAAGCCGAGATCCGGTACCACTCGCTCGGGTTCGGCCACGCCCGCCTCGCCCGGCAGCACCTTGATCCCCCACACCACGCAGTTCAAGTGCAGCCCCGGGAAGCCCGCCGCGATCGTCTCTTCCCTGAACGAGGCCAGCGCGTCACGGGTCTGACGGAACCCGCCAAGCCCCTCTATCAGCGCGCCGATGTCGTATATGGAGAAGTATGGCTGACCGTCGATCGTCCAATAGTTCGGCTGAGAGAAATAGTCGCCAATGACGTGATTCACCGCCCGGTCAAACGCCTCGCGCGAGACCTTCCCGGATGCAAGCATAGCCGCAGGGCTACTGGCCTTCGCCGGATGGATGTCCAGCCAGTCGTGATTCGCCCACATCAGGGCGAACTTCAGCCGGTCGCGGTTCGGCGCGTTCAAGAATCCCTTATTGAGGCCGTCTTCGAGGAACGGGCCGTCCTCCCACCAATACCAGTCGTAGATGAACGCGGTGATGCCCGAATCTGCGGCAAGATCGATTTCCTTGGCCGCCCACTGGGGATCGGACTCATCGAAGTAGCCCCACGCCGGCACCTTCGGCTGTCGATGTCCCTCAAAGCGAGGCCGGGCAGCCTTCATAAGCTCCCATTCAGTCCAGCCCTTCCCGTGCCACTTATCGTTCCGCGCGTCCGCGTGATACTCCGGGAAGTAATACACCGCCACCTCGATATCGTTGCTCACGCTAGCCTCCCACTCTATGCTCGCTTCTCTTCATACAGCAAGGGCCGGGATATTCCCGGCCCGATTGTCAATTGCAGACTGCAAATTGCAAATGCCTAGAATCCATCCACCTGTATCCGCCCGAACTTGGGCGGGCTGTAGGAGTGCAGGCTGTGGACTGTGCCCTCGGCCTGCGCGGCGGCGGTCCTGTGCTCGAATCGCATGACGCCGGAGTAAAGCGCCTCGCGCAGTGATGGAACGGTGCGGTGCCCCATGTCCTGGAAGCTCTGCTGCAGCCCCTTCATCAAATAGGGGACGTAATCCACCAGTGAGCCGCGGTCGAGGACGGTTCCCGACACTCCCTGCGGCACCACGACCTTGTTGTCCTCGCTCAGGTAACGCTTGCCGCCGCCTGCGCTCATTGCCTCCACGCTCGCCATGCCTCTGTAGCGCTTCACGCGCATGCCGTTTTCGTAGAAGTATTCACCCGGGGCTTCGGTCGTGCCTGCGAGCAGGTATCCGGCCATCACCGCGCCGGCGCCTATCGAAAGCGCCTTGGCGATATGCCCGATTCCCTGAATTCCGCCGTCGGCAACTACAGGAACACCGAACTGCCTGGCGTAGTTCGCGCAATGATAGACCGCGCTTGCCTGCGGCCTGCCGACTGCCATCATCGTCTGGGTGATGCAGATCGAACCGGGTCCCATGCCGACACGCAGCCCATCGGCGCCGGCCTCTATTAGGGCTCGCGCCTGATCGACTGTGACCACGTTACCTGCTATCACGTCCACATGAGGGAAGTTGGCCTTGATGAACTTGAGCATCTCGATCTGGAACACCGAGTAGCCCTGCGCGGAGTCGATCAGAATAATATCCGCGCCTGCATCCGCCAGTGCCTCGACCCGCTCTCTGTCCTCGGTGCGAGTCGAAACCGCCGCGCCCACCAGAAGCTGCTTGTCGGCGCTCTTCGATGAATACGGGAACTCCTTGTTCTTGAGCAGGTCGCGCCGGGATAGCAGCGAGACCAGCCTGAACTGGTCGTCGACCACGGGCAGCTTGCCCTTCTTGCTCTGCTTGAGGATCTGGTTTGCCTCGTGGAGGGTTACGCCCTCTTTGGCGGTGACAAGCTCGGTGGTCATCACTTCCGAGAGCGGTCTGCTGCGGTCCTTTTCGAAGTCGATATCGCGGTTTGTAACAATGCCAACCAGCTTCGAGCCCAGCGTTCCGTCCTCGGTTATCGGAATGCCCGAAAACCCGTGCTCCTGCTTGATCTCGTCAACATCCTTGACGGTGTTCCTGGGGCTCAGCACGACGGCGTCCATAATGAACCCGTTCTCGAACCTCTTCACCTTGCGGACGTGTTCGACCTGGGCCTCGACGGAATTGTTGTAGTGAACGATGCCTATACCGCCCAGCAGCGCCAGCGTCGCCGCCATCTTCCATTCGGTAACCGTGTCCATCGGTGAACTGACGAGGGGCCGTTTGATCTTGATGTTGCGCGTGACATAGGTCTCAAGGTCGACTTCGCTCGCCTGGAAGTCAATGTATCCGGGTAGCACGATAAAATCGTCATACGTCAGGCCCTTGCCTGATCCGAACAGCTGCTCCGCCGAAAGCCCGTCCACCGGTGTCCTGTTGTCCGCCAATCTAGCCCCTCCTTCAAAGTGTGGTCACACGATCCCGATCTGGTGTTTGTGTATAGACGATTATTATATCGCAGAAGGTTCCAATCGGGAAGCAGAACAGCGAAGTCTGACCCGCGCCCGTTTTCTGACCTCCCTCAAGCCTCTTGGAAAGGAGCGGGCCGCCTGGCGCACAGCATATGTTATCTGAGAAAACAGACTCCGGGAGGCGCGGAAGCCGGGGCCGGATGTGTTGCGTAGACATTTGTCCCCCATAATTATAAGACGGCGAGAAGGCCATTTCTGTACATCGAAAGATTGAAACTTCAGTTAAATGTTGTTCACGAGCGAAAGACGGCATGAGGATTGAGGGTTTATGGTTGGGGGACAGTTCTTTGGTATAATCTCCGTGATATGGCAGATGAAGTGATCATCATCGGCGGTGGGCTTGCGGGATGCGAGGCCGCTTTTCAGATAGCAAAGCGCGGGATTCGCGCCAAGCTGTATGAGATGCGGCCGAATGTGATGACGCCCGCGCACAGGTCGGGCAAGCTCGCGGAACTCGTATGCTCCAGTTCCCTCAAGTCCAACTCGCCCGGCACGGCGCACGGGCTGCTGAAGGAGGAGATGAGGCGGCTGGGTTCGATCATCCTCGACTGCGCCGCGAAGGCCGCCGTCCCCGGCGGGGACGCGCTGTGCGTGGATAGGGAGCGCTTCGCCGACCTTGTCACCGAAGCCGTTGAGGGTAATCCGTTGATCGAGGTGATCAGGGAAGAAGTCACGAGTTACGAATCACTAGTTACGAATGAAGGGGAGATCGTGCCGTGCATCATTGCAACGGGGCCGCTCACTTCGCCTGCGCTCGAGGAGAGCATCAAGAACCTGACTGGCGCGCAGCACCTGCACTTCTTCGACGCGATCGCGCCCTCGGTCGAGTACGACAGCATTGATCAGAGCAAGGTCTTCCGGCAGTCTCGCTACGACAAGGGCGAGGCGGCTTACATCAACTGCCCGATGACCCGCGAGGAGTACGAAGCGTTTATCGATGCGCTGCTTGAGGCCAAGATCGCGCACCTGCACCTGGAGGAGGAGCGCGTTGCCGGCGACCCTTCGACAGGCTCAGGATGCGGCAGGGCCTACTTCGAGGGATGTATGCCCGTCGAGGAGATCGCCCGGCGCGGCAGGGATACGCTTGCTCACGGCACGATGAAGCCCGTCGGATTGACGGACCCTCACACAGGTAGGCGGCCTCATGCGGTCGTCCAACTCCGGCAGGAGAACACCGAGGGCAGCGTTTACGGGTTGGTCGGGTTTCAGACTCAGCTCAGGCAGTCGGAGCAGGAACGGGTGTTCAGAATGATCCCCGGCCTGGAGCACGCGGAGTTCGTGCGCTACGGCGCCGTCCATCGCAACACCTACATCGACTCGCCGAATCTGCTGACCCCGGCGCTGCACTTGCGTCCAGACCCCCCTGTGTCCCCCCTTCGCAAGGGGGGAAGGAAGGGCCTGGCGTCCCTTGGCAAGGGGGGAGGCAGAGGTCTGTTCTTCGCAGGGCAACTTACGGGCGTTGAGGGCTATATGGAATCCGCCGCGTCTGGGATACTCGCGGGAATCAACGCCGCGAGGGTTGCCCTGGGAGAGGAGCCGGTCGTGCCGCCGAAGGAAACGATCCTCGGGGCGCTTGTGGACTATGTGGCCAGCTGCCCAATCGACGACTTCCAGCCTATGAACTCCAACTTCGGCATCCTGCCTGAGCTCACCGAAAAGCACCACAAGCGCGACCGCAAGGAGCTCAAGATCGAGAAGGCGAGGCAGGCGATGGAGTGGTTTGTGCAGAGGCTAGAGGGGTAGCTTGAATGCGGTGCGCGCTACTGAGCGAAATGCACGGCAGCGGCGGTGAGCATCAAGTGCGGATTCCTTGTCTGCTGCCTCGCCGGGATAGCGAAAAGCCACCGCGAAGTCCGAAAGATATGCCGAGTCCACCCGCGATAGCTCCCAGGTCGGTTCGGCTTCATAGAGCACCTTTCCGTCACGAAGCACGTCACGCATAAACGGATCACCCATCTCCAGCCGCTGCTGGACTGCTTGCGGGGTGCGCACGATCAGGTCAACCGCGAACTTAGGCCGCAGTCGGACTCTCATCTCTACGGACTGGTTGACTGGCTTACCCTCGAACGGCATTACGACGAGTAGATCGACGTCAGAATCGGACGTGGGGGTGCCTGAAGCGTAAGACCCGAACAGGACAATCCGCTCCGGGTGAAACTCTGTCGCCAGCCGTCGGCTGAATTCGCGTATGCTGTCCATGGTGACCATAGCACTCGGATTGTACCCCATCCGTGGTTGCATGCCAAGTCTTGCCTGGTGCGCATTTGACACCCCGGACTCCCGATGGGTATACTGCCTCCGTACCCCCCGACACTGGCTTGAGGGAACATTTGCCGCCTTACTGATGTAGTTGATATAGTGGAGGTCCTGCCGATGAGAACTCTGTTGCTTGCGCTCGTATGCCTGACGATGATCGCCGCCTGCGCTTCCGCCGCCAACTTCGCCGATTATACGGGCGTCGTGCGCGCGTTCGCGGATACGGGCAGTTGGATGAGTTCCTGCTTCGTCGTCGGCGACGGCAGTTGGGTCGTGACTACCGCACGATCCGTCACGGAGACCATCGGCCCGAACGCCACTCAGACGGTGAAGTATCCCATCTTCATCAGTCCCTACACAGGCCTCGCCTATCAGTGCGAGGTCAAGGCCAGCAACAAGGAACTGGACGTAGCCCTGCTCAAGCTGCCGGTGAGCGGCCTCCCGGCGGCGCCGCTTGCTCAGATATCCGAATTCGCTAAAGCCGCCACAGGCACCATGGGGCAGCTATCAAGCGGCGAGCTTGTCGGAAACAAGTGGCCCACCACCGTCTACGGCGTCACGGCTGAGAAGACATCTCAGGGGTCCAAGCTCGTCGTAGGTGAATGGAACGCGGCCAGGGTGTTCGTCACGGACATGGGCAGGTATAAGTGGGCCTTCATCAGCGAGATCACTCCCGATTCCGCCATCCCTAACGGATCGATCCTTGCCCGTGAGACCACGGTAGTGGGGATGTACATCAACAAACTGCGCGTTACCGGCGGCAAGGAGGACGTGGTCTACGGCAGGTGCGCGATGTCACCTGAGATCGCTCGTTTCCTTGGTGATTTCGGAGTCGAAACCAAGGGGCTCTACGATCCTCCCGCGGCGACGGTTCAGAAGGCCCCGGACGCAGATGCCGCCTTCCAGCTTCAGGTCAGGGTCTACTCCCTGATCGGTCAGCAGCTTGCCGCAAGGGCGCTTGAGCCGGCTGCCCAGCTCGTGAAGCTGCGCCCAAAGGACGCGCAGTCGCACCTGGCGCTGGGGCAGGCCCAGTTGGCGTCCGGCAAGTTCGAGGAGGCGTTGAAGACCTTTGATGAGGCGTCCGCCCTCAACCCGAGGCTCCCGGCGCTGCGGACCAGCCGGGCGCTTGCGCTGGTTGCGCTGAAGAGGAACTCGGAAGCCGAAGCGGAACTTCTGAAGGCGTCGCAGGAGAACACCGGCGACGTGCGACCGATTGCGGCTCTGGCCGATTTCTACCTCGGTGATGAAAAGACGCTCGGCAAGGCGCTTACCTACGCCAAGCAGGCCGCTCAGATGTCGCCCAACAGCGCCGCCGCACAACTGCTCCTGGGCAAGGCATACAAGAGCAACAAGGACTATCTATCTGCGGTGAAGGCCATAGGCGAGGCCCTGAAGCTGTCCCCCGACCTGGCGGAAGCATACTTCGCTCTGGGGGCAACCTATGAGGCCGGCCGCGATATGACGCACGCGGAACAGGCTTATCGGAAGCTCGTCGAGAAGCAGCCGAAAGCCCCCGACGCGCTGATGGCGCTGGCATCGTTCCTGGCCGATCAGGGCAAGAAGGACGAGCCGCTGGAGCTTATCGGCAAGATACGCGACCTGAACCCTCCGAAAGAGGTCCTTGAGGTGGCTCAGGCGCTGCAGGACAAGATAGAGGGCAAGAAGCCAGAGGACAAACCGGAGAAGTAGATCAAGCCGGGCGTCTGAATGTTGCAAGGTCGGAAGGTTAGAAGGATGTGTCTTGCTAACCTTCCAACCTTCTAACCTTCAAAACCTTCTAACGATTCGCTAGAACAACTGCACGTGCGCGGAGAGGTTGAACCCTGACAGGCCGAACCCGCCGAGGCTCGGGACGACGTAGTAACTGGCCTGGAGGTTGAACCTCTCGCCGATGTTCGCTCCGAGGAACGCGCCCGGGCCGAACCTGAGCTTCCAGCCCGTGTTTACGCCGTCAAGCTCGGATACGACCTTGCTTATGTACAAGTTCGCTGAGACGCCCGCGTAGGTCACGAAGTTGTCGCTTGAGCTCAGCCTCTGGCTCACGCCCATCCCGAGCGGGAAGACGAGTGCCTTGACCTTGTCGCCGGAGCATCCCATACCATCCAGCCGAAGCTCGATCTTCTTGGGGTCCAGGCCCCTCTCGCGCCACGCCACGGACAGGCCGATGCTTGGCCACGAGTCGCCGAACCGCTCCTGGGTCTTGGAATCGCTCGGATAGAACATGTTGAACGCCGGCACAAGAACAAGCCGGCCGTCCCTCTGGCCGCGCGGCTCAGCACTCGATGTCGGCATTTCCGACGCCAGGTCCGAAGGTGGCTGGCTGACCGTGTCAACCGTCACGGTGGGCGCAGGTGTGGTATCCTCCGCCAGTGCAGGCGCGGCAAAGCACACGCAGATGGCGGCAATGGCCAGCGCCGCGGCGGCGAGTTGAGTCAATGTGGCACGCATTATGGTTCTCCCCTTTCACACGAACACCAATGCAAACACTGATGGGTCTGTTTTGTTTATACCGCGTGGCTGCATCTGTGTCAACATAAAGCTGGCCCGACAGCGTCTAAGTGACGCCGCCAACTAGTCGCGCACACTCAGACTCGGCAACTCCTTCACCCAGGGCTCCAGCTTCTCCACCTGCTCCGCGTCGAGATACAGCGCCTCCAGGTCCGGCAGGTCCTTAATGCTCTCCGGCAGCGACACGAGCGGGCATCCCGTCAGCGACAACGTCTTCAGCGTCTTGATCTGCCCGATCTCCGGCGGCAGCGTAGTGATCTCAGTATCGTTGAGGTACAACTCTTCCAGATTCCCAAGCTGGCCGATCTCCGCCGGGACCTCTTTGAGCGGCGTCTCGCCGAGGCCCAGGAACTGCACGCTCTTGAGCCCGCTGATCCCCGCCGGCAGCTCGGTAAACTCGTTCGATTCCAACATCAGAGTCGTCACCTTCGATAGCTTCCACAACTCCGGCGGGAGCGAACCGATCATATTCCGGCCCAAGTCCAGGTCTTCCAGATTGCTAAGGTTGCCGATCTCAGCCGGCAGCGCATCGATCTCAGTATGATGCAGCGATAGTTCCTTGAGCTTGCCGAGCTGTCCGATCTCAGGCCCCACTGAATCCATCTGGTTGTCCACCAGCAGCAGAGACTCCAGCCCGGTCAGCTTCGTGATCTCAGCCGGCAGTGTCCTGAACATACTCGAGGTCAGATCCAGGACCTTGAGGTTCTTGATCTCCCCAATCTCCGGCGGGAGCGTGGTCAGATCGTTGCCGGTCAGATCCAGCGTCTCCAGTTGCGTCAGTTCAAAGAGCTCGGACGGGAGCGACTCCAGACCCATGGCCGATAGGTCCAACTCGGTCGCGCCCTCTTCGGCCGCTCTTGCTATAGCTTCCTCCGGTGTCGGCCTCGGCGGGGGCTGAGCAGCCTGCCGCGCCTCCTCCAACCCCTCCCGGCGGCCCAGGATCGCGGCCCCGACCGCCGTGATTAGCAGTGCCACGCCTCCGAGGATGAACAGCGGCACGTACACGCCGGCTCCCCAGCCCAGGTGCTTCAAGATATAGCCTCCGGCAAGCAGGACGGAAGCTATAACCGCGACAACGTTCAACTTCTTTTCCAACTAATGCCTCCACAAGACGCCTGCCCGGTACAATATCGCTTAGCCGGGCAGGCAGGCCGAACCTTCTAGAATTCCACTGCTTCCAGCGCCTGGAGATACAGCCAGTGGCCGAAATCGTTGGGGTGGTTGATGTTGTTGCCCAGCAGGCTGGATGGGTCCTTGCGATCGAGCACCTTCATCCATACGGAGTAGACGTCCGCGTAGGCGCACTTGCTCTCCCTCGCGACGCGCTTCGTCGCCTCCGCATACTTGTCCATCTGGTGAGACCCGAACCGCCACTCAGGGTTCGGCGGGAATGTGGAGAGCAGGATGATCTCAGCCCCGGTTCGCTGTCGTATGGCATCGATCATCTGCTTCAGATTCGCCTCGAAGGACTCCAGGGAAACGCCATACGGCGGCACGTTGTGGTCGTTCATGCCGAACGCGACCAGTGCCAGGTCCGGCTTTCGCGTAAGCACCTTCTCTTCCAGCCTTGCGAGGCCGTTTGCCGTGGTGTCACCGCCCGTCGCACCGCACTCGACGGTAATCTGTGCCTTCGGAAACCGCTTCTGCAGATAGGCGCCGTAGCGGTTCTGGAAACGCAGGTCCTCGGTTGACGCCTCTCCTCCAGCGGCTATGCTGTCCCCGAAGGCGATGAGCTTGAACGGGCCGCCGGCGCTGAGCTTCTTGCGCGTTTTCCGCAGTAGTGCGGATTGGTCGGTCGGGGTCGTCAGAGGCGATCCCGACCGCGTCTGATAGTCCACCCACACGAAAAACCCGTTGTTCGTGAAGCCGGGGAACTGGCCGTGGTCAAAATTCTTCTGGCCGTAGAGGATGCTCTTGGAGTAATCGGGCATACGCGACGCGGGCGATCTGGCGATTGTGCCCTGGGCGTAGTTGACCACGTAGTCACGGCCCTGTTCATACACAATCGTGTCCTTGCCGGGCTCGTATGTGCTCCTGATGGATATGCTTCCCGGCACGATATCCGCGAACATCAGGTTTCCGGCCTCCCGCCCCGCAAGCACAAGACTTTCGCCCTCTATCTTCATCGTCCGGCCCGACGACGCGGGCGCGCAGAGCAGGCTGACCACTGCCGAACAAATCGATACGTACATCAGCGACTTCACCTTTGCTACCTCTCTTGTCATATTGCACGGCTAGTATATCATAGCCTGCCGCGGAAGGAACCTCCTCCCGCGCAGCCGAACCGTACCCGTAAGGACCAACCCAACCACCGTCCAGGGGGATAAGACATTGTGCTTTGCGAAGATACTCATCGCGGCTTGCCTGGTCGCGCTGCTTCCGCTCGCGGCCTGCGCTTCCAGTGATTTCGCCAGAAACGTGAGGGACTACGGCGCCAAAGGCGACGGCGTCACCGACGATACCGCCGCGTTCCAGAAGGCGCTCGACGAAGCCGGAGCAGACGGCGGCGGCATCGTCCGCGTGCCCGTGGGCAACTATATGATCAAGACCCACCTCAGCATACCGGCCTGCGTCACTCTGGAGGGGGTCTGGACGGCTCCGCCGTGCCCGACGAAGGTGAAGAGCCATTCGCCGACCCTTCGACAAGCTCAGGATGCGGCGGCGGGTTCAGAGGACAAGACCTGGCTTTCCGGAAGCGTCTTGCTTGCGGTCGAAGGCGCGGGCAAGCCGGACGGTACGCCGTTCATCCTCCTTCACGCGAACTCGGTGCTGAAGGGCATGACCATCTACTATCCCGATCAGAAACCCGACGGCCCGCCGACGCCATATCCGTGGTGCGTGGCGTCCGCCGGAGCAGATAACACGAGCATCATCGACTGCCTCCTCGTGAACCCCTATCAGGGCGTCGATTTCGGCACCCGCGTGGCCGGCAGGCACTTCATCCGCAATCTCTACGGCCAGCCGCTGTATAAGGGCCTCTTCATCGACGTGTGCTTCGACGTCGGGCGGCTCGAAAACATCCATTTCTGGCCGTTCTGGACCGGACACGTCCTCGGCGGCAAGGCCCCTAAGATGGACGAGTGGGTTCTCAAGAACGGCACTGCCTTCATCTTCGCCAGGTCCGATTGGGAATACGTCTCCAACTGCTTTGCGATTCTCTACAAGACCGGCATTCACTTCATGAAAGCCTCCGATCCCGGTCCCGGCAACTACCTGATGACGCAAAGCGGCGCTGACTGCTGCGATGTCGCGCTCTATGTCGAGGAAACGCAGGGCCACTCGGGAGTCAGCTTCTCCAACTCGCAAATTTTCGGCCGTATAGTCGTGAGCGAGAAGAACATCGGCCCCGTCAGGTTCAGTTCCTGCGGCATCTTCGGCGCGTCGGGCAAGATCGAGGCCGAAGAGATGATCCGCATCGACGGCCGCGGGCGCGTATCCTTCGACAACTGCTCGTTCTATGCGATCGACCCCACGCCCAAGACCGAGCAGTTCATGAACGTCGTCGGCGGCAGGCTCGGAATATCGAACAGCGTCTTCATCGGCACCGCGGGCAAGGCCCCGATGGTGATTGGCGAGAACGTTATCTCGGCGATGATCACCGGCAACGAGTTCTACTCGAGCAAAGAGATCGTCAACAACGCCAAGAAGAACGTAATCATCAAGGACAACCTGTTCGGCACGGACGAGAAATAGGAGCTGAATATGCGCTCTATCATCGCTGCGATTGCGCTGACCGCCATCATCTCAATGCCAACTCAAGGAGCTGATCCCATGGATATTCCCAACGATTTCCCGCGCTTCAAGGTCCCCGGGTACGACAAGCAGATGCAGGCCGTCCGGGAGCTCTACTGGCTGCACTATGGCCGCAGTGGCCCGATGGCGACCTTGTGGGACCAGTGGCTGGTGCCGCCCAGTGTAGCGCCCGCGGTCGAGACGGACAACTCGGCAGCCAGCAAGATCAAGGCCTGGGATGATGTGCTCTCCAGCCGCATCATCGACAAGGACGGCTATGTGTCGGTCCACCAGCATGCCTCCATCGCGCACCCGCTCGGCTGGCCGTTTCCGTTCTGGAACCAGGGCACGGGCGGGATCGGGTGGCACTTTTCGTTCAAGGACACGGTCGGCGGCGGCTGGCGGCAGGATGAGTTGAGCGCAACCGACGGCTGGGCCGTTTCAGGCGCAGATGACGGCGGGATCGACGAAAACGGCTGGAACCTGAAGCTCACAGCAGCGAACGCGCATATCACGGCCCCGCCGCACAACACGGACACGTTCAACGCGCCGTTCCTGCAGCTCAGGTGGAAGGCGAATGGCCTCGGCAGCGCGCAGCCCTATGTCGAATGGACCACAAAAGCCGAGCCGGCATTCGGCCCGGACCGCCGCTTCTACTTCGATCCGGTTGATTCGACCGACCACTACGTCCACACCGCCGTCCCGGTCTACAAACACCCTAAGTGGACCGGCGAGATCACGCAGATGCGCATCGGCTTCGGCAACGCAAGCCCCGGCGCGGAGGTCATCATCCAGGCGTTCTTCACGCAATACGACACCCGCCACGACATCAACGGCCAGTGCTTCATCCGCGGCTGCGTGACCTACTTCGAGTGGACCCGCGACATCAACTTCCTGCGGCGCAACATCAACCGCATGCGTACCGCGCTGCGCTACACGATGTCCGAGTTCGATACGCTCAACCGTAAGTATGTCTACAACACCTGGGTCGGGCATGACGGCCGCAGTGGGATCGGGTTCGACAAGGATGGAAACAGGCAGGTTTTCTCCGGCCACGGCATCGGCGACAACTACTGGGACCTGCTCCCGTTCGGCAACAAGGACTTCTACGCCACGATGCTCTACTACAACGCTCTGCACTGCATGGCGCGCGTGGAGCAGGCCATCCGCGAGCACCCGGAGTGGAACGTGCCCGTCAGTGAGTCCGCATTCGATCCCGCGATGCTCACCAAGCACGCCGCCGAAGTGAAAGCCGTGAGTAACAAGCTTTTCTGGGACGCCAAATCGGGCAGGTTCATACCCGGCATCGACGCCGATGAGAAGACCCACGACTACGGGTTCACTTTCCTGAACCTGGAGGCGATTTACTACGACTTCGCCACTCCCGAGCACGCGAAAACGATTATGAGCTGGATCAACGGCGACCGCATCGTCGAGGGCGATACTTCGCAGGGCAAGGACATCTACCACTGGCGCTTTGCTCCTCGTGCGACCGTCAAACGCAACGTGGAGTTCTACTTCTGGGTGTGGTCTGGACCGGAGACAATTCCCTGGGGCGGTCAGGTGCAGGACGGCGGTGCTGTGCTGGGGTTCTCCTACCACGACATCATGGCCCGGCTGGCGGTCCTAGGGCCGGACAACGCATGGGCGCGCTTGAAGGAGATCCTGGCCTGGTTCGACGAGGTGCAGGCTGCGGGCGGTTACCGCAAATACTATGACGGCTCGCGCGAGGGCTCTCTGCAGGGCGGAGGCACTGCAGGCGGACTGGGGCTCGACATGGAGTTCTCCGAGAGCGTGCTGGTACCGACCGTGATGCTGGACGGTTTTCTCGGTTTCCGGCCGCTATCGGACGGCTTCGCGCTCGATCCCAAGCTGCCTTCGGACTGGCCGGAGCTAGCGATCGACCGCATCGGCCACCACGGTAACGTGCTGACGCTGCGGGCAACACGAAACGCCATCGAGGTCAGCAACTCCGTGCGTTCGGAGCGGCCATCGATCATCCGCCTGCCCCGAGGTAAGTGGAAAGCCTCGTACATCGGCGAAAAGGCCTTGCCGAGGCAGCTAGCCGACGGATCGTTCGAGGTTGATTGGTCCAAACACGCGAGTGCGAGGTTCGACAAGCAGCAATAGGCGACCGATCCTGCAACTCCGAGCTGCGGAATCAGCATCCTGAGCGGCGTCGAAGGATGGCTGATTCCGTGTGACAAAGGACGCAGGCGAGTAGTTCGATCTCGTTTTGCCCGTGTTCCGCCTTGGGTACAAGCAAACATCACTATGATCGCGGAGCTTGTGGCGATGGCAAACAAGAAAAGCAATACTAAGAAGCCTAAGCAGAGCAACAAGAAGGCGGGGAGCAAGGGCGGGTCCGCGGATTTCGACATGGGATCGCCCAAACCGGTCAGGAAGCCCAGAAAGAAGAAATAGCGCGGAGTATGCCCAACCCGCAAATCCGCCGAACGGGCGCAGTCCACTTCTGTGGCTAGTGCAGAAGCTGTTTCGGGGGCGAGTCTGGACAAGCGGCAGGCCACGCACACGCGTGGCCTGCCGTGCCGTACCGGCCTTCCAACCTTCTAACCTTACGACCTTCAAACCTGTATAATAGTAACGCCATGTCGATCTACGCTATCTCCGACCTGCATCTTTCGCTTTCCGGCGAGAAACCAATGGACATATTCGGCGATGCTTGGCGCGACCACGCCGCGCGTATCGCCGCGAACTGGGACGCCGCGGTTCAGCCGGAGGATACCGTGCTGCTTGCCGGCGACCATTCCTGGGCGCTCAAGTTCGAGGACGCGAGGCAGGACCTGGATTTCATCTCCGCACGTCCCGGCCGCAAGATCCTTATAAGGGGCAACCACGACTACTGGTGGCGGCGGGAGGCGACAACCCGCATTCAGAAGCAGCTACCCGAAGACATGACGCTAATGCACGGTCACGCCATCGTGATCGACAACATCGGGATCACCGGCACTCGCGGCTGGCGGATAGAACTGGACGAGGACCCCGACGCGGGCGACTCGAAGGTGATGATGCGAGAGCTTGGCTATCTGGAGCGCGGCCTCAAGGAAATGCCACAGACGGTGGACAGGAAGATCGTGATGCTGCACTACCCGCCGTTCAACGCGGACCTGGAACCGAACGAGTTCGCCGGTCTATTGCAAGCCTACGCCGTGGACATCCTCGTCTACGGGCACATCCACACCGGGTTCTATCTGCAGGGCGACATCAACGGCATCGACTACCGCCTCGTCTCAGCGGATCACGTGGACATGACGCCCGTGAGGATCATATAGTGCGGTGTACATTCTTATGTCTTTGGTGGTATAATAAAAAGGTGGCCGATGCCGCGTAATAGGATAGTCTTCTTCAGGGATGAAGAGGGCCGAGTTCCCGTCAAGGAGTGGTTGGAGAGTTCGGTAGCTGCCAGGGACGGTCGCGCGCTCGCCAAGTGTAAGGCGCGACTCAAGTACCTGAGGGTCAGCGCAAGCAGTTGTTTGAGTCGGATCCTGAAAGGTTCAGTTACTATGAGCAGGAATAAGAGAGTCAGCGACGTGGTCGAGTTGATGGACAAATGGTATGGCAGCATTCCGGGATGGGATGCGATGTCGGCCGAGGAGGAGTTGAACATGCAGATCGGCCAGGCCGTATACGACCTCCGCGAGAGTGTGGGTCTCTCGCAGGCCGATCTTGCAAAGCTGATAGGCTCCAATCAGGCGACCATCTCCAGAGTCGAGAATGCCGACTACCACGGGAATGCAATCGAGATACTCAAGCGGGTGTGCTTCGCGCTCCATATGCCGATCAGGATTAGCTGCCCCGAGCCACGTTCGCGGCGTCAAGGCTGCAAGGTAGCGTTGGGGTAGCGGCTGCTTAGAGCCACCGTTGGAACCACTCAAGCGTCTCCTGACGCATGCCTTCGGTTTCCTGATGTCCTACGGGATATCGCAGCAGCCTCCACGCATCCGGCGCGCCGGCTTCGAAGTAGGCCTGCCTCATCTCTGCGTCCACTCTGTCCAGCCCGTGCGCGGGAGTGAGCTGGTCGAACTCTCCGGCCAGCGCCAGGTGCGGCCTGGGCGCGATCAGGGCGTTGATCTTGCCCGTCGTCCATTCCCTAAGCAGCCCGGGGACGTAGTAGTAGAGCCCGTGCCGGTCCAGCCCGCGTGTATCGATCAGCGCGTCGAAGTCCGTCAGGCAGCATAGATCGACGCACACCTTGACCCGCTCATCCAGAGCCGCCAGCCACCAGGACATGGTCGATCCCATCGAGAGGCCCATCGTGCCGATTCGGGAGGCATTAACATCCGGTCTTGAGCACAGATAATCGAGCGCTCTGATCGAGTCGTAGACCATCATGCCCCACAGCACCTGGCCTTTCCAGAGCATCTCCTTGAAGAGGGTGCCTTCAGTGCTGCGCTGCAGTCTATCCGTCCTCGGAACCACCTCGTAGCCCATGGACTTGAGGGCGCGCCGCATAACCTTGCCCGCGAGCCCCAACTCGGGCGTGCGTTTCTTGGTTGTCAGGCTGCGCTCCCCGAACAGCCACGTGTCGGCGCACAGCACGTTGTAGCCCAGTGCCGTCAGCGCCTCTGCATATGGCGGCTTCTGCAGAGCAGGCCTGCCGAGTATCAACTCGTCTTTGCCAAGCGAGTAATCGCCGCCGTGCGCGTGGTGATACAGTATCGTCGGGCGCTTCCCGTTGCCCTTGGGCTCCATGAAGTAGGCCGGTACCGGCTCGATGCCGTTCAGATCGAGAACCAGCTTCTCCAGCACATATCCGCCGCGATCCTCTTCGGATACCACCTCCGCCGATATCGGCCTGTCCCGCGGCGGCAGATCGCCAAGCAGCGAATACAGCTTCTGGCGCAGTGCAGCTTTGTCCGTCACTCGTTGACCTCTATCCCCTCTATCGCCACCACGCGGGAGGGCGCGCCGTCGAGGCCGGCGAGCTTCATGGGCAGTGCGGCGAGGTAGACGCGGTCCTGTGTGATCTGGTGCATGTTCCCCACCGTCTCCAGCAGCACCATGCCGCTTACCAGCACCGCTTTATGCACCTGCTTGTCGAGTGTCGTGTGCACGGAGGGCTGTTCAATGCCCAGCAGCTTCACCTTCCGGGCCTGCAGCCAGGCGATTGCTCCTTCGCTGATGCCGGGAAACTCGGTGTAGAACTCGGGTTGGCCCCATCGTTTGCCCCAGCCGGTTCTCAGCAGGACCCTCGCCCCCTCCGGTACCCGGCCCACAAATCTGTCGAGGTCCGCGGACCTGATCTCGGCCCTTGGCGCCAACTCGCCCAGATCCAGCACCTCCGCCCAGCCGACGAGCGCGTCCACGGGATATGCGTCCACGCCCCGGTCGTCGTGCATCACGTGGTGGGGGCTGTCTACATGGGTGCCGGTATGCGCGCCCATGGCTATCCGCGTGCAGTTGTAACCCGCGTCGTGTATGAAAGCGACCTTCTTGAACTCCACGCCGGGGTCGCCCGGCCACACCGGCATGCCGGCACGTATGGTATGAGTCAGATCGATGATTCGTCTCAAGGCCAGCTCCTTTCCAACTGCACCGAAAGTATAACGCGAACGGCGCCTGCCGGGCAAGCCGCCTAAGCAGGTAACGCTCCGCCCGCTGTACAAGTACGAACTCAGTGGGATGCTTTCCCAACCTTCCGAACCTTCCAACCTTCTAACCACGACGAGGTGAAGCGATGACCAGGCTCCTGGGGGTGTTGATATTGATGGTGCTCATATCCACGGCAAGTTATGCGGCAGATGCCGGAAGCGCCCTTCGACAGGCTCAGGGTGTTTTCGGGCTGCCGCCTCGGGATGGCTCTGCGCTGCCTGCGCTTAGAGTCCCTGACTGCCTTGGGGTGAACATCCACTTCACGGGCACTGAAGCTGAGCAGGTGGCGAAAATCGCCGAGGAAGGATTCCGGTTCATTCGCATGGACTTCTCGTGGGTGCATATCGAGCGCGAGAAGGGCGTTTACGACTTCAGCAAGTATGATGAGCTTGTGGACTCCCTTGCAACCAAGGGTATCCGCGCCTACTTCATCCTCGACTACGGCAATCCGCTCTACGATAACGACATGGCCCCGCACACTGACGAGGGCAGGGCGGCGTTCGTGAAGTTCGTCACCGCCGGGGTGGCGCACTTCAAGGGCAAAGGCGTCGTATGGGAACTCTGGAACGAGCCCAACATCTTTTTCTGGCGGCCTCAACCGAACGTTGAGGACTACGTCAAGCTCGCCAAAGTCGTCTATCCCGCGCTGAAGAAAGCCGACCCTGACAGCCTTCTCCTTGCTCCCGCCACGTCGGGCGTCGATCTGGGCTTCCTGGAGAAGGCGTTCAAGCTGGGGCTGCTCGAGAACTGCGACGTCATCTCGGTCCATCCCTACGGCTGCAGCAAGCCCGAGGATGCCGCGGACCGCTACATGAAGCTCCGGCAGTTCATCGCCCAATACGCGCCTAAGGGCCGGCAATACGAGATTGTAAGCGGCGAATGGGGCTACTCCACGTTCACCAAGGGCGTTTCCGAGGAAACCCAGGCGGACTACATCGCGCGGCAGGCGCTGTCAAACATGATGAACCGCTGCCGTATCAACATCTGGTATGACTGGCGGGATGACGGCCCCGATCCGAACGAAAACGAGCACCGATTCGGCACGGTCCGACAGAACATGGACCCCAAACCTGCCTTCCACGCAATGAATACGCTCACAACCGAGCTGAACGGCTACTCCTACGCTAACCGAATCCGCTTCGGCAGTGATGAAGACTACCTGGCGCTGTTCAAGAAGGGCGACGACTACCGCCTGGCAGCCTGGACGACGGCCGATCCGCACACCATATCCCTGCCGCTGGACGTAGAGGAAGTCGAGATCGTCTCTCGCTCGGGCGAGCGAACCAAAGCGCAGGTGAAGGACGGCAAGCTGGCGCTTAAGCTGACCCAATCCCCGCAGTACATCGAGCCTCTCGGCAAGAGCGCCCGCTGGGCGGCCGAGGCTGCGTGGGACGTGGACGCCAGGGCGGAGGTGACAAAAGAAGGCCTGATGCTCAAGGTCAACTCCAGCGCGAGTGAGGGCGGAGTCGTCACTGTGTCCGGCGCAGGCGTTGAGAATGGGGCCCTGGAGTCCTCTGGTGACGGCGCGTCGGTTCCCTACAGGTATGCCGGGCAATCGGCGCCGGTTGTAACGGTAACGCTGAAGCTCGACGGCCTCAAGGAGCCGCTTGTTCGTGTGGTCGAAGTGGACGCCTCCGAGTGTCCCAGGCTTGAAGTGCTGCCCTCAGCCGGGCGGGAGATCATCGTCGAGGTTCGCAGGCCGGAGCACATCGCCAAAGAGCCGTTCAAGGGAAGCGTGACCATCGGCAATCCGCAGGGGATCCAGTTCGAGAAGACCACCGTCCCGGTCACGCTCGCCGCGGGCCAGACGCAGGCGCTCGCTCGCTTCAAGTGCACCCTCCGGCCATCCGTGTTGTTTGCATTCTCCTGCAGGCTGGTGGATGCAGATGGCGGTAATGTCATCAGCATGCCTGCAAAGCGCTATTCGCTGGTCGAGTCCTTCGCCGATGGAAAGCCAGGTGAGGTGGTTCTGAAATATGCGGTGAAGCTCGATGGCGATCCCAAGGTGCCGGCTGATGCGAAGCTGACCTACTGCAAAGCTCCCGGCGGTGCTCCCGCCGAGGTATGCGCGAAGCTGGACTACTCCTTCGGCAACGGCTGGAAGTTCGTGCGCGTGACGCACGGAATCCCGGTGCCGATCGTGGAACAGCCGTCCCGGGCGAGGATCTGGGTGAAGGGCGATGGCGGCAACGGGGCTGGGCGGCTGCGAGTCATAGATTCAGGCGATCAGACTTTCCAGCCCGATTTCGGCACGCTCAACTTCAGCGATTGGCGCTGCCTGGAAGCTGATATGACGGGCAAAGTAGCGGGCCATTGGGGCGGAAAGAACGATGGGCGAATGGCCTATCCCATCAGATGGGACACGGTGTTTCTACTGGACAATGTCGGTGGCGCGGAAGCCAAAGGCGCCGTCTTCGTCGGTCCGATGATGCTGTATTACGACTGAAAAACGCGAGGCAACAATGGTTCTCAAGACATTCGCACTCATTCTGGCCCTTCTGTGCACGGTGAGTTTCGCGGCGTGCGCCGCTCAACAGCCGTCCCGTGTCAACGTTATGGACTATGGCGCGAAGGGTGACGGCGTTACTGATGACACCGCCGCGTTCACTGCCGCCCTCAACGCCGTTGGAGGGCAGGGCGGGACGGTGTTTGCCCCGACGGGCAACTACATGATCAAGTCCCACCTCGTGGTGCCCCCAAATGTGACACTTGAGGGCGTCTGGACCATTCCCACGGCCTTCTCGCAGATGAAGGGAACCACTCTGCTGGCGGTCGAGGGCGCGGGATCGGAAGACGGCCCTGCATTCATCACCCTCAACATCAACTCGTGCCTCAAAGGGGTCACGATCTACTATCCTGACCAGAAGGCGGACGAGATCGTGCCGTATCCGTGGTGCATCCAGGGCGCCGGCGGCGACAACATGTCGATCCTGGACTGCCTGATCGTGAACCCATACAAAGGCGTCGATTTTGCGACCAACGCATCCGGGCGGCATTACATCCGAAACCTCTACGGCCAGCCGCTGAAGATCGGTATCTCGGTGGACAAGTGCTACGACGTGGGGCGCATCGAGAACGTGCACTTCTGGCCGTTCTGGAAGCTCGACGTTCTGGAGTGGCAGGCGAAGAATGCTGAAGCGTTCGTGTTCGCGCGCACCGACTGGGAATACGTCTTCAACGTGTTCTGCTTCGGCTACGGCACCGGCTTCCGGTTCACCCAGTCCAAGGACGGGGCGATGAACGGCAACCTGCTCGGATGCGGCGTGGATGCGGCTGTGACTTCTGTGCTAGTGGAGCAGTGCCAGGCTCCGGGACTGCTGTTTACTAACGGCGAGTTTGTGGCATTCGGCGGAGAGAGGCCCTGTGAGGTCGTCGTGAAGGATACCAACACCGGCGTAGTTCAGTTCAACAACTGCGCTTACTGGGGCACGTCCGATGAGATCGCTCGCATTGCCGGCACGGGCACCGTGTCATTCACGGGATGCAACTTCCTGGGCTGGAACCGCAAGGCGGACAAGACGCCCGCGATTGCCTCCTTTGGCGGCCACCTTATCGTCAGTTCCTGCAACTTCAACGGAAACGGCCCTCAGATTTCGCTCAGAGGCAAGGCCAAGTCGGCCGTTGTGATGGGGAATCGGATGGGCGGGCCGAAGGCCATAGCTAACCCCGCAAATGCAGATTTGCAGATCGGCTTGAACGTGTTCGAGAAGGCGCCGGTGCGGCCGAAGGAGGAAGCCGGGGCTATAGTCGTGGATGACACTGACGACGGGGCCAGGTTCATCGGCCAGTGGCAGCACGCGTCCGGCAGTGATAGCGGTTACTTCCTCGGTACCCGCTGGGCGTGGAAGGGCAAGGGCGAGGCCAGGGCAGTTTTCACCCCGAAGGTGCCCAAAACAGGACGCTATATGGTCTACGCTTACTTCGGGCCGGACCCTGTCAAAGACCATTCAACCCATGCGCCCGTGATCATCAGTTATCTCGGCGGGACGGTCACCAGGCACGTCGATCTGCGGACGATGAAGGGACAGTGGGTTTCCCTCGGCGGTCCGTATACGTTCCAGGCAGGCAGCAAGGGCTCGATCACCTTCACAAACGACGCTAACGGCAATGTGCTGGCCGATGCTGTGAAGCTGGTTCCGGCCAGGTAGCGTGCCCGCTTGGTAACTGCTCAGTGTTGGTGGGAAATGCGTCATGCCGGACTTGATCCGGCATCCAGACAGTGTGGCGACGGATCCTGAATCAAGTTCAGGATGACGACAGCGCCCTCATCGACTCTCAGCAATTAGCCCGCTTGCTAGGGTGAGCCGTATTCTGCTATAGTGAGCCACGAATGCTGATTTGGAGGCGATGCTTGCGTACTCATAGGTTACTAGTCGCTCTGGGAATGGTTGTGTGTTCCGCGCTTCTTCTGGCCCTCGTCTGCGGATGCGGCGGAGAAACGGGGTCGATGATGCTCAAGATCACCGACCCGCCGGCGGGTTACACGTGTAAGGGCAATCAGGTCATCACCTGTACCATGCTGAACCCTGCCATGGCCGAAAGCGTTATCTTCAGGGCTGGCGGAAAGATATTCGCGACGGTTACTCCCGCCAATACGATGACCCCGAGGATGGACACGCTAAGTCTCAATCTGCCCAATGGGCCGGTCGCCGTCACCGTTGAGACTACCCGCAACGTCTATACCACATCGCACACCTTGAATGTGAACAACCCCAGATCGGTCTTCGTGCAGGACGTCTCTGGCAACGCGGGCGACTACGTGACCGTGCGTGTGAAGCTGAACGACTTCTCGACAGCGGCGAACTGCAGCATCATGCTCGGATACGACAGCTCTGAGCTCTTGCTTGATCCCCATTCGGTTCAGGCGGGCGGAGGCATCCCTGATTCGTCAGAAGTCAGCGTAAACGCCGGGATGCCGGAATTTCTGGAGGTTACCATCACCGGTCCTGACACGTTCACGGGTAACGAACTGATGACGGCCAGCTTCCAGATAAGGCATACCTCCCATCCGGGAGACGTGGCCGATATCATCATGGAGCATGCTGACCTCAGGGACTCGGCGGCCGTGCCGATCGCGGTGGAGAAAGTGGACGGCTCGGTTACGACAAACTAGCCAGCGTATTGTAGGAACCCTCTCCAGACGGCGATCCGTACACGGAAAAGGCGGGGCATCCTTGCCCCCGCCTTCTTCGCAAAACCATAGCCTTTTCGCCTCAGCGGCTACTGTGATGCACGCGATTCCGATTGGTATCCAACCGTTAGGACTGCTGCCTGCACACTATACCCCGCCTCCCAAATGCGCCAACCGTCAGCAATAAGCGTACGTGCATACTAATATCACGTAATCCACCGGCCCCGTCGTGGCCGCCTTAGTCCCCGCATAGGCTACAACGACGCGATCTTCTCCTTGATGTAGGCTGCGTCGTCTATCAAGACCGCCTTCTTCTTGTAGTTCTCGAACCTGCCGAGGGATTCGTTCTCGATGCACAGATCGCCCGCGTAGCCTGCGTCCGCAAGTATTCTGAGGACCTTGCCGAAGTCGATATCCCCCTCGCGCAGCGGACTGCAGTATCTGCCGTATTCCCATCCGGTCTGGCGCTGGACTTCGCGCTGGTCCTCGGGGTAGTTGATCGTCTTTATGTGGGTGTGCCTCGTCACCGGAGCGAAATGCTGGATCGTCTCGTAGACCTTCGACAGCGGCAGCCCGTACCAGTAGAAGTTGCCGGTATCCAGCGTCAGCCCGAGCCTCGGCGAGCCCACTCTCTCGATCACGCCGTCCAGAAACGCCATCTCGTTGCCCTTGTGGCCGTGGTTTTCGATGCCGAAGCTCACGTCCATATCGGGCGTTGCGTCTATCACCCGCTTCATGCAGTCAGCGAAGTGCGAGATTCGCTTGTCCAGAGGCCACTCGTTCTGTCTGCTCATAGCCGAGTCGATCCGAACCGCCTTTATCCCCACCTGCCCGGCAGCCTTCGCTGCCGATATGACCCAGTCGATCTCGCTCTGCAGGTCGTCCGCGGAGAAGTTGTTGGAGAGAAGGAGCGCGGCGGGGCGGATGCCAAGGCCCTTGCACTTATACGCGAACCGATCGATCAGGTGCCTGTCCGCGAGGGACTCCTTCGCGCCGGGATGGTTCACGTCCAGTGATGCGACCGAACGGTCCCGGTTGTAGTTCAGCTCGACCGAGTTTATCCCCATCGCGCGCAAGCCCAGGCTTATCGTTCCGAAAACACCCAGATGGCCATCTCTTACGGATACGTACATCGTTCTCTCCCAGCTACGTTTCGTCCAGTCAGTTGATCGTCACTACCTGCCCGGCGGGCTTCATGAAGGCCTCGAACACCTTTGTGACTTCAAGCGCATCATCGAGGCCGCACTTGGCCGGGGGTGTATTGGTCTTCACGCAGTCCGCGAAGTACTTTACCTCGCCCCAGTAGCCCAGCATGAACAGGCCCTTGTTATACAACTGCCCGAGCGAAAACTCAGGCTCCCACACGATCGGCGCCTGGTCGTCCGGGCCAATGTAGTTCGTCGCAGTGCCGTATCCGCCCGGGCCGCGTCCGCCCCTGCGGTAGTAGGTCAGCCTGACGCCGTTATCCACCACCGCGCACGCGCCGCTGCCGATAACCTCCAACCTCTCCAAAGGACAAGTCCCCGATGTGCCGTGGGCGAAGTGAATGGTTGCGCTGGCGCCGCTCATCATCTTGAACAGGCCGAACCCTCCGCCGCCGGCGCTGCGGTCAACGTAGAGCGTGCTGACCTTGCCTCCGATGTAGTTGAGCACGGACATCGGGTGCACGAGGTGGTCGAGGAAGCCCACAACGGCGGGATTCGAGCAGCCGGGCTTCTCCTCCTCTGACGGAATATACTGCGGGTACCTGAGGTAGATCGTGTTGATCTTGCCAAAGTCCTCGGTTTCGGTTATGTCCTTCACCTTCTCAATAGAGGGGAAGAAGCACTTCTTGAACCCGACCAGCGTGAACTTGCCGGTCTCTCTGCTGACCGCGATAGTCTCTTCGACCTCTCGCACGCTGGCCGACGGCGGTTTCTCGACCCAGACGTGAACACCGGCCCTCATGCACTCCTGCGCCAGGCGCATGAATCTCGGTGTGCCGTCGGCGTCGTAGTTGGTGACGATGAAGACCGCGTCGAGGCGCTCCTTCTCCAGCATCTCGCGGTAGTCCGTATAGCTGCGCTCCGCGCCGAACTGTGCTGCGTAGGCGGCGGCTCTTTGGGCGTTCAGATCACAGGTCGCTATCAGGTTCACACCGGCGAACTGAAACGTGGGGTATATGTTCCTGAACGAGTGGCCTCCGCAGCCTATGAATCCGGCGCGGATTCGGTCGTCCGTCTCAAGCGGCATTCCTCGGATATCCATCGGTAATGTCATTGGCTAACCTCTGCAGTCTAGGTACAAGATCTGCTTCTTCAGCAGGCTATTGCACACCTTTTTGCAGAGATATCCGTTTGCCTGCTTGCTCATGTGGGAATAAGCACTCATGTTTACGGCTGCTTGCCGCAAACATTGACAACTGAATAGCGGTTCCGGCTTCGAAAAGAAGCCGGTATTACCGGGTACAACCCCCTCCCAAGGGCGCCCGATTTGCCGGAACGGGCCAAGATGTACCCGGCAGTCGTCCGCCTCCCGGGTGAAAGCTCGGGGGGCGTCACTCTAGAGGCTAGAGATCAGAAGCTGGGCACTTCTCCGATCGTGTAGAACGAACCGGTAACCAATACCAGGTCATCCGGCCCGGCTATTTCCAGCGCCCTCTCGACCGCCGCCGGTACGCTGTTCACCGTCTCCACATCTGCGCCAAGCGCTCGCGCCGCAGCCGCTATCGTCTCCGCGGGGGCTGCCTTCATCCATGTTGATTGCGTGGCGATCACCTTCGCCGCCAGCGGGGCCAGCTTTGCGAGCACTTCCTCGGGCGGATGAGTCTGGATCATCCCGATCACCAGTATCAGCTTACTATACTTGAACTCCTCCGGAACCGCCCTGGCGAGCTTCGCCGCCGCATCCGGGTTGTGCGCGCCGTCGATCACCACAGTCGGATTCCTGCGCAGCACCTGCAGCCTTCCCGGAATGTAAGCATTCGCAATCCCCGCCGCAATTGCCTGCGGAGTAACGCGCACCTCGTAGCGCTCAAGGGTTAGGATCGCGGCGGCGGCCGTAGCGGCATTCACATGTTGGAACTTGCCTCTGAGGCCCGGCCGGAGGCCTGTAAGCTCGATTTCGCCGCCCTTCAGGGAGAACGAATCGCCTTTGCTCGAGTAGCGCAACTGGACGTCGGCCGAGGCCTGCGTTCGCGCCTGCGGGCCCATCACCCGCCAGACCTCCGTGCCTTCCTCGTGGCAGCGCCGCAGAATCGTGTTCCATGCCGCCTCATCATCTACCGCGGTCACGACCACCGATCCTGTCTTGACGATGCCTGCCTTCTCAAAGGCGATTTGCTCCACCGTGTCGCCGAGCCTCTCGCAGTGGTCCAGGCTGATGTTGGTTATCACCGCCACCAGCGGCTCCACTATGTTCGTCGCGTCGAAGCGGCCGCCCATCCCCACTTCCAGTACCGCGAAATCAACGTGCTTCCGCGCGAAGTAGAGGTAGGCCATCATCGTCTTGACTTCGAACTCCGTCACCGGCCCCAGATCGGTCTTTCCTATCTCCTCCGCGACGGGCTGAATCTCAGTTACGAGCGCGGCAAAGTCGTCTTCGGAGATCATCTCGCCATCGATCTGAATACGCTCGCGCACGTCGTAGACGTAAGGGGACAGGTAGAGGCCCGTGCGGTAACCGGCTTCGCGCAGAATCGAGGCCGCGAACGTGCACGTAGAGCCCTTGCCGTTGGTGCCTGCTACGTGTATGACTCGGAGCCCCTTCTGCGGGTTGCCGAGCGCCTCGGCAAGCGCCGTGATACGTTCGAGGCCGAACTTGATCCCGAACTTGAGCAGGCTATCAAGATATGCCAGTGACTCCTGATACGTCAATCGCTCGCCCTTTCGATGATCCTGTCTACGTCCACGAACTCCTCCACGATCGCCTCCGCGGCGCGGATCTTCTCGAAGTCGGTCGGCCTTATCTTCACTATCAGCTTTGCGATCTTGGTTGCGACGCTATAGGTGTCCTCAGGGCTGAGTATCACCGGGATCCCGGTCTTCGCCACAAGTTCCAGTATGCTTGGCTGAGGCGGAGTGCCGCCGGTGAGTATCATACCCGCGACGCATGGCGTGCGCGAGCTGTCCAGCAGGCAGGAACTCATCGCGGCGAGGATCAGGTCGTCGCGGGTGCCGGGCGTAATGAGCAGCGAACCGCGCGTAAGGTAGTCCAGAGCCTGATGTGGGGGCATGGCCCCGATCACCATCTTCTCGACCGGGTTCAGGAGGCCCCTGTGACCGGAAATCAGCTCACCGTCGATGTCGTCAAGAAGCTGCTGGATGGTCGGGCTGGAGAGCAGCGGCCTGAAAGGCATAACGCCAAGCAGATCGATCCCCTTCCGCGCCAGACCGCGGCTGACGTAGGACTTGATCTTATCGAACTTCTCTTCCTCGACCTTGTTCACTATCGCCCCGATGATCTGCACGCCCGTGGCATCGAACATCGCCTTATTGAGCATGATCTCGTCTATGGGCCGGCCGATGCCTCCGGAGGAGATGATCACCACCTTGCATCCCAGCAGGGAGGCCACATCGCCGTTCGACATATCGAACACGGACCCAACCCCGGCGTGCCCTGTGCCTTCCACCACCACCACGTTGCTGATCGCCCGAAGACGCTCGAAAGCGCCGGTGACCTGGTCCACGAGGGGTTGCCGGTCGGGAGCATCGATGTAGTTCTCGGTGAAATGCCTGGGGATAGCGATCGGCGACATATCGCCGATATTGCCGTCCAGACGGTAGACTTCCTTAACGAGCACGGCATCTTCGTCGACCTTCGCGCCGTCTATCTCTACGTATCGCTGGCCGACGGGTTTGATATAACCCACCTTGCCCAGCCGCTTCATGAGCCCGGCGATGAGGCCGAGGCAGGTTATCGTCTTTCCGTCATTCTGGCGCGTCGCGCCGACGTACACTCTCATATACACCTCACGATCGTGGGACAGTGAGCATGGTAAGCGCCGTGCGGGGAAGTGTCAACAGAGCAAGGCTTAGGAGCGAACGCGGAACCACGAAATCACTGAAACACGCAAATCGGCTGCCAGGTCCTACTGCTGGAAGGGCGAAGTGGTGGTGATGGTCTCTCAGAGCTGCGGCAATTCGCTTCAGTGGTTACTGTCCTTCCGTGATTCCGTGTTGGGCCGGATATCTGACTGAAGATGCGTTTGCCCTGGGATGGTGACGGGGACTCGGTAACGCGGAGCGAACGGATCACGTGACGGGCGGTGGGCCCGGTGGCCCCTCTGGTTCGGGTTCCGGGGCGACCGGCGTCAGCTCTACCGCATCCGCGGTTATCGGCTTCCCGACGCCGTCGTTGCGTCCGATCAACCGAATGCGCAGCCCCTTTATCAGCGTGTTCATCTTCGCCGGGAGGAGCACTTTCTTGGCGCGTTTCGGGCTCAGATCAACAGGGTCCTGCCCCGGCATTCTTATCGTGTCCACGGTCATCATGACCGTCTTGCCGTCCTCTGAAATTGAGTCCACTATGCCCACAAGCTCTATCTTTCCACTGACCAACTCCGGCCAGGGCTTGACAGCCGGCGCGGGCTCAGGTTTGGGAGCAGGTGCAGGTGCAGGGGCGGGCGGAGGCGTCGGGACTGCCTCAGGCGGCTTGGGCGCGGACGTGGTGGTGATCTTCGCGGGCTGCCTGGTGACCATCGAGGATATCGTCTTCGCCATCGCCGCGACCTCTGCCTGCTTGCCGGTCTTGGACATCACGGTGATCCTCAGCACTGGCCCCGTTTCATCTCCGAGCGGCACAAGCGCGGCTGAACCTACGCCCTTATCACCGCCCAGGACCTTGACCACAGCGGCGCAAGACGCGTCGGTCGCGCTGAATTGGACCGGTCCGGTAAAGCCCTTGAAAAGGTCTCCCTGCTTCGAGGTGGCTTCCCAGCGCTTCGTCTCGCCTAGCTTGGCGGCTTCCTTCATGTCTGCCTGAATCGTCTGCTCGATGGCCGTTGACGCAAGCGTGTCCGCAGGGGTAGGGGTGACTTCGATCAGAAACGCGAAATCGCCTGCCGTGTAGAGCTCGCACAGAACAGACGAACGCTGGCCTGTGTAAGGCTGCCTGGTCGCAGTCGGAGGCAGCTTGTAGGAGAGTCCCCACTGCGGGGACGAGATATTCCTCCAGTTGCTCTGCGCGACGGCCGCGCCGGCCGAAAGCAGGAAACATGCAGCGATGATGTGAGAGATAAGCTTCGTTTTCATAGACACGTAGATACCCACCTCATCGTCAGGTTTCACCTGTCGTGCCCGAAAAAACCTCGACTATCGCACCACGACCGTGACTTGCGATCTCAGCCGAGAGTCTCCAAGAAACCCTTCACCTCTCGGAAGAGGTAGTCATAGGCGGCGTCCATGCGCGGCTCCACTATCTTCAGGTCATTGAAAGTGGCGGGATGCTGGACATCCAGTTCCACGTAGAGCTGGTTCAAGTCACCGAAAAACGGCTCGACCTTCAACTCGTGGACGCCGTCCTGATGCAGCACGACACGCAGGCCCGCTCCTTGCCTGCCGGGTCCCAACAGGTCGAGGTTGTCCTTGATGGAGCTGAATGCGCCATTTTCCAGGAACGAGGCGGCGTTTTGGCCGTCCACCGGCAGAAACGCGGTCAGCTTGACTCCCATCGTTGCGAACTGCGGAATGCCGAGCTTGGCCTGGGCCAGGCGGAACAGATCGACCGCCTTTTCCTTCGAGGCCACGAAGTGGTCCACGGCCTCGTTGACCTGCATGCGCGTTGTCTGGATGAAGAAGTCTCCAGTAGGGTTAGCCATACGTGCTCCATCCGGCAGATGCTGAAGCGTCTGGTACGGATAGCGCTCGGTGATGTCCGCATATATGCGGTTTACCGCCGTTGGTTGGAGCTGATAGGGCTGATATACCACCCCCACGGTGAGTCTTCGGCAGGTTAGCAGTTCAACGTTCACGGGGTTCTCCGCGTTCCAGAATAGGTAGTTGATTGTACCTCCCCAGGAAGCCTTAGTCAAGGCATCGGAGCCTCAGGGGTGCATCCCTCATTGAAGGTAAGGACCTGCGTATGGTGCAAGGTCAATATTA